>NZ_FUID01000106.1 GCF_900163635.1 Leucobacter sp. 7(1)
GAGGTCGCATCCGCGTTCGCGGCCTTCTCCGCAGCAGCCTGAGCCGCCGCGTTGCTGTTGTTATCAGCCTGCGCGGTAGCCGCAGCCGAGGCCGCAGCATTCGCGTTCGAGCCCGCACTGGCGTTCGAACCTGCACCGGCGTTCGAACCAGCACCAGCGTTCGAGGACGCATCAGCGTTTGCCGCAGCCTGCGCCGCACCGACAGCCGACGCATTCGCGTCAGACGTCGACGATGCCGAAGCATCCTTCGACGCATCAGCGTTCGCCGCGGACTGCGCAGCAGCCGCAGCGGTCACATCCGCAGCAGCCGAAGCCGCCGACGTCGCATCCGCGTTCGCGGCCTTTTCCGCAGCAGCCTGAGCCGCAGCGTTGCTGTTGTTATCGGCCTGAGCCGTTGCCGCAGCCGACGCTGCAGCATTCGCGTTCGAACCAGCACCAGCACCAGCACCAGCGTTCGAGGACGCATCAGCATTCGCCGCGCCCTGAGCCGCACCAACCGCAGACGCATTCGCGTCAGACGTCGATGATGCCGAAGCATCCTTTGACGCGTCAGCGTTCGCCGCGGACTGCGCAGCAGCCGCAGCGGTCACGTCCGCAGCAGCCGAAGCCGCCGACGTCGCATCCGCATTCGCGGCCTTCTCCGCAGCGGCCTGAGCCGCAGCGTTGCTGTTGTTATCGGCCTGGGCCGTTGCCGCGGCCGAGGCTGCAGCATTTGCGTTGGTGTTCGAGCCGGAACCCGCAGACCCCGACGCATCGGCGTTTGCCGCGGACTGAGCCGCAGCAGCAGCGGTCGCATCCGCCGCAGCGGACGTCGCCGCGTTTGCAGCCGAGGAAGCGTCAGCATTCGCCGCAGCCTGAGCCGCAGCAGCAGCCGTCGCATTCGCGTCAGTCGTCGATGACGCCGAAGCATCCTTCGACGCATCAGCGTTCGCAGCCGACTGCGCAGCAGCCGCAGCGGTCACGTCCCCAGCAGCCGAAGCCGCCGACGTCGCATCCGCGTTCGCGGCCTTCTCCGCCGCAGCCTGAGCCGCAGCGTTGCTGTTGTTATCGGCCTGAGCCGTCGCCGCAGCCGACGCTGCAGCATTCGCGTTCCCACTTGTGTTCGCAGCGGAACCGGCAGACGCCCCAGCATTCGTGCTCGCGTTCGCACCCGTCCCGGCGCTCCCGGACGCATCCGCGTTTGCCGCGGTTTGAGCCGCAGCCGAAGCGGCCGCGTCCGCCGCTGCAGACGCCGCCGCGTTCGCGGCGGACGATGCATCGGCGTTTGCGGCAGCCTGCGCCGCACCGGCAGCCGAAGCGTTCGCGTTGCTCGTCGACGTTGCCGACGCGTCCTGCGAGGCGTTTGCCTGAGCCGCAGCCTGTGCTGCCGCAGCGGCGGTGACATCAGCGGCAGCACTCGCGGCCGAGGTGGCGTCCGCGTTTGCAGCCTTCTGTGCTGCGGCCTGAGCCGCGGCGTTGCTGTTGTTATCCGCCTGTGCAGTCGCTGCAGCCGAGGCCGCAGCATTCGCGTTTGCGCCAGCACCGGCGTTCGAGGACGCATCGGAGTTCGCAGCCGACTGGGCCGCAGCACCCGAGTTCGCGTCCGCCGCAGCCGAAGCCGCAGCGTTCGCCGTCGTCGAAGCGTCAGCGTTCGCGGCTGCCTGGGCGGCCCCAATAGCCGATGCGTTCGCATCGGTTGTGGCGGTCGTCGACGCGTCCTGCGACGCATCGGCCTTCGCCGCAGCCTGAGCCGCAGCGGCAGCGGTCACGTCGGCCGCAGCAGATGCCGTGGAGCTCGCATCCGCGTTCGCTGCTTTCTCGGCAGCGGCCTGTGCCGCAGCGTTGTTGTCGTTGTCACCCTGCGCGGTTGCCGACGCGGACGCCGCAGCGTTCGCGTTCGCACCCACACCGGCGTTCGACGACGCATCGGAGTTCGCAGCCGACTGGGCCGCCGCACCCGAATTCGCGTCGGCCGCAGCCGAGGCCGCAGCATTCGCCGCGGTCGAGGCATCGGCGCGCGCCGCAGCTTGAGCTGCGGCTACTGCAGACGCATTCGCGTCCGAGGTGGCAGTTTCTGAAGCGTCCTGCGACGCATCAGCGTTTGCCGCGGACTGCGCCGCAGCGGCAGCCGTGACGTCCGCGGCAGCGCTTGCCGCCGACGTCGCGTCCGCATTTCCGGCCTTCTCCGCAGCGGCCTGAGCCGCAGCGTTATTGTCGTTGTCGCCCTGCGCAGAGGCAGAAGCCGACGCCGAGGCGTTCCCATTCCCTGCATCGGGAACCTCGCATCCGAAGCCGCCAGGGCTCATAGAGGCCTCGACGTCTGCGCGCTCGAAGCCGAGCTCCGCACTCGCCAACCCACTCGGGAGGATCGTCGGGATCGATACGATCTGCAGCGCCGCGGTGAGCCCGTTCAGCGCACCGGATGCTCGCGAGCCGTCGGATTCCTCGTGGATCCCGGTTGCGCCACCGTAGGTGAGCTCGCCATCCACTACATACATCATCCATTCAGGCAGGATCTGGCTCAGCTCAATCTTCAGATTGGGCTTGATGGTGAGGTGCGCCGAGCCAATCTTGATTCCCATATCGGGGAGGTCCGTCACGATCACCCGAGCACCGTCAGGTTGCCCCGTCGCACGGGCAGTGATCTCCGCAGATTTCTCGGCGTTGCTCCCCCACGAAATCGCGAGATTGTCGCCAAGCAACCGGATATCTGCGAAGTCCCACGTCGCGGTCGTTTCGACAGCCATTGCAGTGGAGCACTCCGCTGTCGGTGCCGGCACCAACTCGATCTTGTTCGTGTTCAGCCCCAGGTTCCCCTGTGCCAGCGGAAATATTTGGTCGAGCCCCGGAACGAACCCGTTGAGAGTGTCACCGAGACCGGTCAGCAACTTCAGCGAACCAATCGTCTGTTCACCGGCCGCGAGCACCCCGCCAGCGGCGAGGGTTTCCGAGGTCCAGTCGGTCCGGGCGGCGCCCGTGAACACGTCCAGCGTGCCAACGATGGGGATCTCGATCTTCCCCCAGTCGTTTACGGCCTCGTCAACTGGCCGGATCGTTGTCGAAAAGGCCTCTGCTGAGGTCAGCGCAATAGGAGCACCGATCGCACCGATTCCGATCGGCGCAGTCCGCGCATAGGCCCGGGCGTTCGGATCGCTCGACACGGCACCCGGCACCGCGTATTCCCCGGGCCCCGTTCCGTAATAGTCGCTCAAGCCCTCAGAATTGACGACCGCAACGTTCTCGCCAATGTTTGCGCGGATGTTGATGACGTTACTGATCACGCCGAGGCCAGCATAGACGCCGTAGTTCCGCGCCGCCCCGCTAAATGAGCCGACATCAGTTTCAGGGACGGGGTCAGGAACAACCGCTGCTGCCGGCGCGACCGAGCTCAGACACGTCGCGAGTACGGCACCAGTGGTCAGCGCGACAGTGAATGCCGACTTTTTCCCCTTGGATCGTTGTGATCCACGGTCTTGCGGTTGTGAATTCATGCACATTTCCTTTGGTCAGTGTTGCAATGGCCTCACCACGACTTCGGCTAGAGCAGAACTCCTCCCGATATCGGGCAGGCCGCATCCAACAAATTCGTGGCCGCAACCCGCACACACCTGCGCAACTCATGCACCCGCTTGAGAGCGGCGGAGTTTGCACGGGTCACGTCAAATGCGCGCATGGGGCTACAGGTTCAAGACGTGCGGCCACACAAAATCTGTCGCCGGCACCATCAGCGCCGACTGCAACACGCCCGGGATTCGCGTTCGCGGGCCCTCGTGCGACAGACTCCCGTCTGTCATGCGTCCTCTGAGTGGTGGTCATCGCCAGCGCCTCCTCAGTGCCGACCTGACTGCTGCCCGTCTCAGAAGACGCACCCGCGCTGTCTGCGGCTTGACGCTGCGGTGTTCGTTCTCCCACCACCTCCCGCCCCGCTCCTACACGCATCCTGCACTTCCCCGGATTCAAATAGGACACCTTTGTGGAATCACAGCAAGAACTGGAGCTCACCGCACGCGCCCGAGCGGGGGACCTGGGTGCTTCGCACACCCTGATCACCACTCACCTGCCGTATTGGAAACGCTCTGCGCGCGCGATCGCGTCGCGGGAAGCCGATGCCGAAGACCTCGTGCAGAGCGCAATCGCCCAACTCCTGGCACTCTGGCGACGCGGGGACGGGCCGACCTCCAACGTGCGCGCTTACGTTTCGGTGATCATGCGCAACGCCAGCAACTCGTATCTGAGGTCGCCGCGGGCGCACTGGGAAAGCATCACCGAGGCGCCCGAGAAACAGGTGCGCTACGTTCCTCCGGAGTACGCGCAGATCGATATTCAGGTCGAACGACAGGCCGTGCGCCGTGCGATGGGAACGCTTTCGGATGAGCATCGCGAAGTACTTCTCGAGGTCACCGTCAACGGGCGGAAGCCCGGCGAGCTCGTCGACGATCTGAACCGTCCCGCACCCGCGATATCGAACCTTCTCGCGCGAGCGAAAGTTGCACTCCGCCGTTCCTTGCTCGTCGACTACCTCTCGACCGGAGATGCTGCGTGTCGGATCAACGCCCCCGCAATCCCCCGCACGGTCAAGTTTGACTTCGGGGAGCACGACCCGCAGGAACAGGGCATGCCTCACGTCTGTGGGTGCGCAAAATGCAAGCAGAGCTGGCGTCGATTCGCCGCGATCTCAACAGCATTGGCCGCGGTCCCGGTTCTCGCGCTGACCCAACAACTGGCCCTATCGGCCCCGATCCTCACCGCGGCAGCCACACTGCCTGTGCTTGAGCACCTCGCCTACCGCCAGGTGACGCGAGCGCGCCGCATGCTCGGATTGAGATTCTTGCCCGAGCGGCGTGACACACCCGCGAGCGCGGGGGGCCGGCACCACGACTCTGCGAATTCTGTGCGGGGACGCACCCGCTTCGGGCGTGCCCCCGCCCTGGTGCTCGGGCTCGCAGGGACGGCCCTTATTGTCGGGTTCTTCCTCCAGGTGCACTCCGCTTTCGCCGCCCCTTCAGCGCTGAGTGGCGCGAGGAATGCGGAGCTCAGTCGGATCGATGCTCCCGGGATCGGCCTCCCGGCACCAGCCATCCCAGATGAGCCCCTGCTCCAGGCGGGCGCTCGGGGTCGGAGCGATGGAGCGCCCGATCCCATCGCCTTGTCGTTGGGAAGGAGCGCCCCCGCGTCATCACTCACATTTGCCGAGAACCCGCGGGCCTCGGTGAGCTAGCATCCCGTTCAGATCGCGAGCGCGAGGTCGTCGAGTTCGGTGACAGTGCCACCCTCGGCAAGCGCCGCTTCATAAGCGATGAGGCGCTGCGCATCGATCTCCGTGTTCGTGGTACCGCGCTTCCAATACCCAAACACTGCAACGTCGTCCTTCGACAGGCCCGCCTCAGTGCGGAAGAAGGAGCGCACCTGTCGCATCTCGTCGCGCTCACCTGCACCCCAGACGACCACGGCGCCAGGGTCGGTGACCGTCGCGAGTTGCGCCCCAAAGCCAGCTCCCGGGGCGAGGCGGGTCAGGGTCACACCGGGGAGTTCTGGCAGTTCCCCGAAAGCAACCTCATCGTCGGTGGCAACCCACCCGCGCCCGGTGAGGCTCGGGTCTGCCTGGGCGAGGATCGCGACGAGTGCGGGCAGCGAGGTCGCGTCGGCGAACAGCACCGCCTCGCGTCCCTGAGTCTCCGGGATCGTAAAGTGTGGCCGCGGACCTCCGAACTCAACGGTGTCGCCAAGGGCGAGCGTGCGGAGCCACTGCATCATCGGGCTCTCAGCTCCGTGCCGCACAACGTCGACATCGACAGTGCGCGCCGCAGTGTCCGCGGAGCGAACCGTGTAGATCCGAGAGGTAGATCCGAATCGCTCGTCGAGGTAGAAGCGGATCGCTACGTTCGGTCGCTCCCACAGGGGTTCCTCGCCGAGGCCCGGCACCGCGAGGGTGACACGAACGAGGTGCGGCGTGATCTCGCGGATAGCTCGCACCGTTGCGGTGTCGAGTTGCAGGCCACGGTTATGGTCCTCGGATCGAATGGCAGCGGAGCGGTGCAGTGGGGTGTTGGCGGTCATAATGTCTCCTCTTGGTCAGGCGGGCTGGTGAGCCGCAATGGGTTGTGACGGGTATGTGGTCGGGGAATCGGATGGCTTCGGGCCACGGGTGCCGGCGCGACGATCGCGAGGGATGATGAGGGGGCTCCCGGTTTCTGGATCTGGCAGGACTCGAGCCTCGAGCTCGAAGACGTCGCGGAGCAGCGCCGCGGTGACTACCTGCTCCGGCGTGCCCTGGGCGACAATCGCACCGTCACGCATCGCCACGATGTGAGTGGCATAGCGAGCGGCGAGATTCAGGTCATGCAGGACCGCGACAAGCGTGCGGCCGCCCTCGTGCAGCGTTGCACACAGGTCCAAAACATCGATCTGATGCGCAATGTCGAGGTAGGTTGTGGGTTCGTCGAGCAGCAGGATCGGCGTTTCCTGCGCGAGGGTCATCGCGATCCAGGCCCGCTGCCGTTGACCTCCGCTGAGTTCCTCAATGAGGCGGTCCGCATGCTCGGTCATTCCCACTTCGGCGAGCGCCCCGGCGACGGCGCGCTCGTCCGCAACGTTCCACTGCCGCAGCAGACTCTGATGCGGGTTGCGGCCTCGCGCCACGAGATCGGCAACGGTCACTGCCGCCGGCACCGTAGCGGCCTGCGCGAGCGTGCCAATCTGACGCGCTGCGGCCTTCGTGCGGAACCCCGCAAGATCGTGCCCGTCGAGTGTGACCGTGCCGGATCGCGGGCGGAGCAAGCGGGCGAGGGAGCGCAGCAGTGTGGACTTCCCGCAGCCGTTGGGGCCGATGATGACGGTGAAGCCACCGGTCGGGATCTCGAGGCTGAGATCCGTCAGGACGGGCCTCTCCCCGTAACGCACGCTCAGGTGTTCAGCGCGCAAACTTCGTGGCGCCGCGAGGCGAGCCGCGGGAGCCGGTGTCGGTGTGTCAGTGGTCACAGCAGTCCATTCAGATACGGCGGGCGAGCAGCCACAGCAGGTAGATCCCGCCGAGCACGCTGGTAACGAGCCCGACTGGGGTACGAACACCCACATCCAGGTGTTGGGCAAGGAGATCGGCGGCCGTGAGCAGCACTGCGCCAACAACGGCGGAGAGCCCCACCAGTACCCCGGGGACCGGGGCGAGCCGACGAGAGATTTGCCCGGCGGCAAACGCGATAAACGCGATCGGCCCGGCGGCAGCTGTCGCCGCGGCCGCGATGGCCACGGCGACAAGCATGACAAGGAAGCGCACCCGCTCAACACGCACCCCCACGCCCTGGGCACTGTCGTCACCCATTTCCATCAGCGCCAGCGGGCGAGCAAGTCCGCAGAGCACCGGCACGGTCACAGCTGCGACCAGGAGCAACGTGACCACGTGGATCCAGCCTCGGCCGGTGAGTGATCCCGCGCTCCACAGCTGCGCGAGCATCGCATCGTCGAGATCGGCGCGGGCGATCAGCAGCGCGGACAGCGCAGACACGATAGCCCCGACCCCGATCCCCACGAGGACAAGCCGTATGCCACCGCTGACCCCGTCGCGCCGCGCGAGCCAATACACCGCGAGAGCCGTGAGAATCCC
The DNA here is from genome assembly GCF_900163635.1 of Leucobacter sp. 7(1). Lineage (GTDB taxonomy): Bacteria > Actinomycetota > Actinomycetes > Actinomycetales > Microbacteriaceae > Leucobacter. The sequence continues at coordinate 7,580 of NZ_FUID01000106.1, forward strand.
GCCGATCACGGCGGCAGCCGCCGTCGCCAGCATCCCACCCCCGAGCACAACGATCTGGAACACGGCCGCGGTGGCCGCACCAGCGGTGAAGCCGATGATGTCGGGAGAACCGAGCGGGTTCCGGGACAGGGACTGAAACACGGCACCGCTCATGCCGAGCAGCCCGCCGACAAGCGCCGCGGTGAGCGCCCTCGGAAGGCGTCGCCCCAGCACCGAACGGGTCGCCGACGGGCTCGCTTCCCCGCTCAGAACCGCGGCGAGCCCGCCAAAGCCGGGATCCCGCGCTCCAATCATGAGTGACGCAACGATGATTGCGACAAGCACCAGCGCACCGATTCCGCCCACGACAAGCGCCCGCGACCGGACCCGGATCGAGTAGGGCCCCACCCGGATCACGGTTCCCGAGGGCCCTGGTCCTGCCACGCGCAACGGAGTTCCTGCGCCCCCCGGTACGGCGGTCACAGCGCAGCCACCCGGCGCGAGCGCACGAGCGCGACGAACAGCGGGCCACCGAAGAGCGCTGCTGCGACCCCGGTTTGTAGCTCAGCCGGAGCCACGAGGGCACGGCCCAGCGTGTCCGCGACCACGAGGATTGTCGCCCCGAGCACCAGCGACGCGGGCAGCAGCCGGCGATGCTCATTCCCAGTGAACCTGCGAGCGATGTGGGCCGCCCCGAGCCCGATGAACCCGATGGGACCCGCCGCCGCGGTTGCCGCGCCGGAAAGCAGCACCACGGCGAGCGCGGCACCCAGCCGCGCTCCGGCAACGCGCGTGCCGAGCCCGGTTGCCACCGCGTCGCCCAGCGCGATCGCGTTCAGCGGGCCGATCAGAGCGAGGCCCAGCAGCGTCCCCACCGCAAGGAACGGGAGCACCGTCAGGATCACCTCGAAGCCTCGGCCCTGCAACGAGCCGATCGACCAGAAGCGGAAGGCGTTGAACGCCGCATCATTGCTGAGGAGGACCATCTGAGAGAGCGCACCGATCACGATCGATACGGCCGTTCCCGCCAGCGCGATGCGTACGGGCGCAGCGGCCCCACCGCGCGCGGTGCCCAGAAAATACACGAGCACTGCGGCGGCGGCAGCACCGGCGAACGCGAACCAGATGTAGTTCCCGACGCTACTCACGCCGAAATAGGCGATCGCGATTACCACGAACAGTGCGGCACCGGCGTTCACACCAAGAATGCCGGGGTCTGCGAGCGGGTTCCTGGTGACCGACTGCATCAGGGTTCCCGCGAGCCCGAGCGCGGCCCCAACAACGAGGCCGAGCAGGATCCGTGGCAGGCGAGACTGCACAACGACGAGGTGGGCGTCGTTTGTAGGGTCGTAAGCCGTCAGCGCAGCGATAACCGTCGCCGGATCGATCCGGAGTGAGCCGAGCCCCAGGCCCAACACGGCAGTGACAACAAGCACCGCTCCGGATCCCCCGATCAGCACCGCGGTGCGCCGCGCAGACGCGACGTGTCGGACCTGTCCCGCGCCGCGAGCGCGTATAACAGTCATACCGGGGGCCGTCGGGGGAGCGGAGCGGAGCACTCGCGACTACTTTCCGAACGCGTTGACGAGCAGCTCGACAGTCTGCTTCGCGCTGTAGTAATCCAGGCGGAAGGACTGGGTCCCGAGCGTGTAGACCCGATCCCCCGCGACGGCGGGCTGGTTCGCGAGCAACGGATCAGCCGTGAATTCCGCGACGGGGTCGCCGCCGTTCATCGCAACGGTGAAGATCGTCTGGGCACCGGCGAGACCCGTCGCCGCGTTTTCGCTCGTGAGGATGTCCACGCCCCGGCCCCCTTGACCGTCCGCCCGGAATTCCTCGGCCACCGGCTCGTACGTGAAGCCGAGCGAGCTGAGGAGCTCAGCCTGCGGGCTGTCCTCCGTGAACGCCCACGACCCCTCGGGCCCCATGTAGACGAGTGCCGTGGTCGGCTGTTCCGGCACCGAAATCTTGCTCGCCTGTTCGGCTACCCAGTTGTCATACTCGGCGATGCGCTCGGTGGCTTCCTCTTCGAGACCCGTGATCTCGCCGAGTTCGGTCGTGAGCTCCTGCCACGTGATGCTGCTGTAGTCGAGCAGCACAGTGGGAGCGATCTCGGAAAGCTGCTCGTAGGCGTCACTCGTCGCATCCCCGCCGTTTGCGGATCCGATAATGAGGTCCGGCTCGAACGCGTCGATCGCATCAAGATCGACGGTCAGATTCCCGTACGCGACCTCGATCCCGCGATCCGACGCCACGTCCGCCCACTGGGTGAAGAAGCCCTGCTCGTCGGTCATCGGAGACACCATCGCCGCGGCGGTCGCCGCGAGCGGAGCATCGATTGCCAACAAGCTGCCCGTGATCGACGGGGAGGTCGACACGATGCGGAGCGGCTCTGCCGGAATTTCAGTCTCGCCCAGTTCATGCTCGATTGTGCGCGGGAACCCAGCCCCCGCGGTCGCGGCGTCGCCCGCCGCAGAATCGGCGGGTGCCGCAGCCCCTCCGCTACAGCCGGTCAGCAGGGCCGCGGCGGCGGCCAGGGCAATCAGGGGGATGAGTCGTTTGGCCACGCGGCCACCTCCGGGCAGTGTCGATCGAGATGCGCGGGCGAAGCGCCACGCGATACCATTGAAGTTAGTAGACCCTTACCTACATATGTTGATTGCGAGCGACACCGTGTTACCAGGCCCCAAGCCACCGGCGCCTCCCGCGCGACTTGCCGAACCGTCGCTGTACACCGCGCTGCGAGGGACCGTGGAGATTCGGGTGTCTGGCATGACACATCGCGTCGAGAGCGGCGAAGGCCTCTGGGTGCCCGCGGGCGGAGTCGTCGAGGTCGCTCCGAGTCCGGGCGCGGTACTGTTGCCCACCCCAGCGCTTCCCGGAGGGCCATCGGGACCCACTCGCGTGCGCGTGACCCCCGCCCAGATCCCAGGCCTGCTCCACGAGTTCTCCTGCTCGCTCGGCCATCTTGCGGGGGCCCAAGAAGCCGCCATCGAGGTGCGCACTGTGGGCGCCACCCGGCTCACGGCCCCGCCCGCCCCACAGTCCGACGATCTACACGACCTCGCAGAGCTCCTCACGGACGACCCGGATCTGAACGTCGCCGACGCGATCGACGCCGCGGTCGCGGGCTGGAGCGTGCGCACCGTGCAGCGACGCTTCGCCGCCGAGACCGGCCTTACCCTCAGCGCATGGGTGCGGCGAGCGAGGATCAGCGCGGCGGCGGACCTCATCGCGCGCGGGCGCAGCATCGAGTGGGTGGCGCACCGGGTCGGCTACCGCAGCGTCGCCGGGTTCACCCGCGGCTTCGCAGAGGTGGCCGGGCTCACCCCCGGCCAGTGGCGCCGCGCGGTCCACACCCCCACGGACGGCACCGCGGAGCTCCGTGTTCCGGGTTCCTGGGAGCGCCGAACACACCGCACGTGGTCCCGCGTCAACGGGGCCCATATCGCCGTCTGGGCGGCCGACGGCCCGGTGCAGATCACCACGGGCACCCGTGCGGTCACCCTGCAGCCAGGCGAGGCCGTAATCCTCCCCGCGGGCGTCCCGAATGACATCCTGATCCCCCCGGGTTCGCTGTTGCTCCCACTCGGGTTCCGCTCGGGTGAGAGCGGCGCAATCGGTGCCCCGCTCCAGCCGGCCCAGCTGGGGCGCTGGGGGTGTACGGCCGCGCTTCGCGCCGTTGAGTCGATGCTCGCGGCCTACACCCGCGTAGGGACTCACCTCGTGGATCCGGCGCGCGGTTTTCGGGCCGTACTCACTGGCTCCCAGCAGTCCCCCGTGAACGACGAGGACGCCATTTTGGCCGCCCTCTCGAGCCTCGTCGCCCGCGACTCGACAAGCTCCGGAACTGACCTGGCTGCACAGCTGGGGGTCTCCGAGCGTGAACTGCGCCGGATCGTGCTGGAGCGCGCCGGTGATTCGTTCCCTGCTTGGCTGCGCCGGTCACGGATGACGCGGGCCCGGAACCGGCTCGGCGCGGGCGAGTCCTCCTCCGAAATCTCCCGCACCCTCGGCTACGCGCATCTCCCCGCGTTCTCGCGCGCCTTCCGTGCGGTGCACGGGGCCGGGCCGAGCACCGTTGGCATCACTGATCTGCGACGCAGGCACGCCGCGTGGGGGCGAGAACCGCTCCGCTCCGCGGCGAGCGCAGCGTAGCCAGAACCGGCAAGTCCCCTGGCTAGTCTTCGCCCTCGAATTCCCGCGCACGCCACCGGACCGAGGTCACCTCGGGCACCGGAACAACGTCCGCGATCGCCGCTTCGAAGGCCGCGTCACTGCGCTCCAACGCCGTCAGGCGCGCGGTGAGCTCCACCTCGCCGGTTGCGAGATCATTCGCTTCAAGCGAGTGGACCGTAAACTCCGGTCGCTGCAGCGCGGCAACAACGCGGGAGCGGATGGTCACCTCTGCTTCGGAGATGGACCGCACCACAAACACGTACTCCGTCATCGCGGGCTCGCGCGTCACACTGTGCCCGCGTCGATCCAGCAGCCGCCCGAGCGGCCGGAGGAGGAGGTTCGACAGCATGACCGCCGCCGTGCCGCCGACAGCGACAAGGATCATCCAACCGCCGGCGAGCGCTCCCACCGCCGCGGACGCCCAGAGGGTCGCCGCGGTATTCAGTCCAGAGACTGACACCCCCTGGCGCATGATCACCCCGGCACCGAGGAACCCGATGCCCGAGACAACCTGGGCGGCCACGCGTGTGGGGTCCGCGCCCGGACCCTCGAAGCTGAAGGCCCCCATGATCACGAAGAGCGCCGCTCCGAGACTCACAAGCGCGTTCGTGCGTAGGCCCGCGGTGCGGGACCGGATTTGGCGTTCAAAGCCGATCGCGGCGCCGAGCGCGAGGCCGGAAAAGATTCGCAGGGCAAGGTCAAGTGTCTCCATGGGGAGCCTCGTTTCGTTCAGAAGTACGGGCAAGTCGGGTGGAACTGCGGTGGGCCGGGGCATGTCGCCCCGGCCCACCGCAATCGCGGGGTCGGAGCGGCTAGATCCACTCTCCAAAGCGGCGAATATAGAGCCGCTTCGCGATGTGCACAAGGACGCAATAGGTCAGAAGCGTCCCGACCAACCAAGGGAAATAGGTCACCGGCAGCGGCACCAGGCCGAGCGCGGCCCCGAATCCGGTGAAGGGCAGTACCAGGCCGAACAGGCAGACAATCGACGTGGCAATGAGGAGCGGAGCGCTCGCTCGCGACTGCACAAACGGGATCCGGCCGGTGCGGAGTAGGTGCACGATCAGGGTCTGCGAGATGATCGACTCGATGAACCAGCCGGACTGGAAGTACGCCGCCTGGTCGACCGAGTTCGCAGCGAACACGAACCACATCAACGCGAACGTCGTAATGTCAAAGATCGACGACAGCGGCCCGATCCGAAGCATAAATCGCACAAGTGTCTTCGACTCCCACCGCCGGGGCTTGCGGATCTGTTCGGGGTCAACGCAGTCCCACGGCAAGGTCAGCATCGACAGGTCGTAGGAGAGATTCTGCACGAGCACCACGATCGGGATCATGGGGAGGAACGGCAGGAGCGCGCTGGCCACGAGCACCGAGAACACGTTTCCGAAGTTTGAGGACGCCGTCATCTTGATGTACTTCATCGTGTTCACGAAGGTGCGGCGACCCTCCATCACCCCGCGTTCAAGCACTGTGAGATCCTTCTCCAGCAGGATGATGTCCGCGGATTCTCGTGCAATATCTACCGCGGTGTCCACCGAAATTCCCACGTCTGCAGTGCGGAGCGCTGGGGCGTCGTTGATGCCGTCGCCCAAGTACCCCACCGTGCGCCCGCCCTCGCGCATCGCTTCGATGATGCGTGCTTTCTGCGTCGGGTTCGCCTTCGCGAAGACGCTCGTGTGGGACGCAAGATCGGCGAGCTTGCTCAGCGAAAGGCTGTCGGTTTCTTCGCCCAACACCACCTGGCCGACGTCAATCCCGACTTCACGGCACACTGTGGCAGCGACAAGTGCGTTGTCCCCCGTGATCACCTTCACATCGATACCGTGGGCGGCGAGACTGCGTAGCGCCGGCTTCGCCGAGGCCTTGGCCGGATCCAGGAACGAAAGAATACCGACGATCGTCATCGCCTGCTCGTCAGCCACCGTGTACTCAATGTCGCGCGCGTCCCGGGCTTCTCCCGCCGCGGGCGGGAATTCGGCCAGTGGACCCGCGATCTCCCGGATCGCGACCCCGAGCACTCGCATCCCGAGCGAATTCTGCTCGGCCACGATGCCCTCAATTTCACGGCGGCGCAGGTCCGTGAGCGCGCGCCGATCCTCGCCCACAATCTCCCACTCGGCGACAGTAAGAATCTCTTCAATCGCACCCTTGGTCACGATCACGTGCGTATCACCCTCGGCAACAACCACGGACATGCGCCGACGCGCAAAGTCGAACGGCATCTCGTCGATCAGTTCGTACCGGGTGATCGCTCGGTCCAAGTCATCTCCGGCGGTCGTCAGCACGGCCTCGTCCAGCAGGTTTCGGAGTCCCGTTTGGAAGTGCGAGTTGACGGTGGCCCAGCCCAGGGTGCGATCGCTGGAGTGCCCCGAGGTGTTCAGGTGTCGCTCCAGTACGATCCGATCCTCAGTGAGCGTGCCGGTCTTGTCCGTGGCGAGAACGTCCATGGCGCCCAAATCTTGGATCGCGGCCAGCCGCTTCACGATCACCCGCTGCCGCGACATCAGTTGCGCGCCCTTCGCGAGATTCGCCGTCACCACGAGCGGCAGCATCTCCGGCGTCAGCCCAACCGCGGTCACCACCGCGAACATGAATGCACTGCCCCAGTCCTTCGTGATGCCGTTGATGATGAACACGGCGGGCACGATCACGGCCATGAATCGGATCAGCGTCCAGGTGACCTTGGAGATTCCAGTATCGAACGCGGTCTCGGGCCGCGCCCCCTGAATGGCGGCGGCGAGATTTCCGAACGCTGTCCGGTCCCCAGTCTGCAACACGAGGACGGTGCCGGATCCCGACACTACAGAGGTGCCCATGAATCCGAGGTTTTCCGCTTCGAGCGGCTCACGCGAGCTCGGGCCCGGGGTCGCCTTCTTCTCGACCGGCATCGACTCGCCCGTCAGCAGGGCCTGGTTCACCTGCAGATCCGTGCTGCGCAGCACACGAACGTCAGCCGGCAGCATGTCGCCGGCGGCGAGCTCGACGATGTCGCCAGGCACGATCTCTTCAAGCGGGAGCTCGCCGGTGACGGGGGCCCCGTCGACCCGTCGGGTCACTGCCGAGGTCGTGCGGACGAACGCCGCCAAGCGCTCGGCGGCTAGGCTGGACCGAAACTCCTGCCAGAACCGCATGATCGAGCTCACGAGCACCATCGTGCTGATCGTGATGACGCCGATCCAGTCGGCCCCCTCCTCGGGGTCGGCGAGCAGCACATCCGTCACGAACATGACCGCGACCAGGCCGATCAGGATCAGAATGAAGGGGTTCATCAGCGTCCGCAGGTACTGCACGATGGGGGCGGACGGGCGCGTATGGCGCACAACGTTCGGGCCCCACTTGGCGAGCCGAGCCTGCGCGTCCTCGCGCGTCAGGCCGCGGCGCTCGGAATTGACAAGTGCGAGCGCACCGTCTGCGCTGGCGACAGTGGCCTGCTCCAGCAGCCTGGTATCGGCCGAACCTGTCGGCTGCATACCCCGCCGGGTGATGTCGATGGGTGTGGTGTTCATGGTGGCTCCTTGGCGCACAGACGCGCACCGCAGCACCGCCCGTTGGCGGCGTGGGGGCGTCGATTCATCACGTGCAGCGAGGAAAACCTCGCTCTACCGCGAGGCGGAGCCGTCCAACCCAGGAAGTGTCAGCGTGTGGGCTGCTGGTCGGAGGCGAAAGCGCCGCGCGGGTTCTCAGATCGACTATGGCCGTCACTCACGGTGCACCTCCTCAACGTCGGCAGCGCTCGCCAACACGAGCAGGCCGGAACCGAGTGTCCCGTGCGTCACACCTCCACGTCAGAGCTTTGGCACTGTGCGACGTATCCTCTGGGGAATCCGCTTGGGGTCGACCCTTAATCCGGGAAGACCTGTCCTCAGCCTGGGCGTCTCTCGACGTCGTGGGATGAGCGGACTGTGTTCGCGCAGGAGCCTCGCCGAACGAAGCGCTACGGGCTGAAGCCTAGGCGGCATGCGCCCGGAGCGCAAGCTGTGCGGAACGCCGTCCACTTTACTGACGCCGTTGACAGGCCACCACGGAGCTTTCAGACTAGGAGGACGGGGCACGGGGATGTCCACACACGCAGGAGGTGTCCCCATGGCCGAATCGCCGAGCGCGCTCCCCGACGAGCAGCTCCGTTGTCTCTCCCCCGCCGATCAAGACGAGATTCTCAACGCCGTCGCACAGGGCCGCGCGGTCTCCGATGCGCGGCTCGCGCCGCTCGCCGTTGCCTACGCGCATCGCTGGCACAGTGTCGGAGGGACGCGGCTCTATCGCAGCGTGTGGTACCTCGGTGTTGCCGCGCTCGTGCTCGCCGTGTCCTTCACCGCGGCCGAGTGGCCGGGGGTGGTCGTCTGCGCGGCGGTACTCGCACTGTGTCCACAGCTCTCGCGGCGCAGGATCGCGCGCGCGTGGCGCGCCGAGGCACAGAACCGAGAGCTTCTCGGGTGGGCACCGCATCCGGCACCCTGAGTGTGCCGGGCCCGCGAGCCCGGCACAGGGATGATCTAGTCGAGCTCGACGATCTCAGCGACGGGTGCGTTCTTCTGCACCGAGGCGATACCGTTCTTCGCCGCGGAGCGCGACGAATATCCTTCCGACACCGCGATGACCTCGCCGTTGGCGGCTTTCAAACGGAACCGGCTCTCGCCAGCTTTGTCCGTGTAGATCTCAAATCGAGCGGCCATGCGGTACTCCCCCTTCGAATAAGTGATTCCGCAGCTAGCGTTACACACTGTCACCAAAAACGCTACGCATACGTGATCCCAATATTCCCGCTTCTGGACGATTGCGTCGGTGCGGGAGCCGCGCCTCAAAAACCGATACAGTCAGAGCATTACCCAGCACCCGCTCGCAGGAGGGAACCGTGGGACGGCCGCAGAACCCCGCCAGGCGTGGAGAGCTCATCGAGCAGATCCTCGCGCTCACCACGACGCTGCCCATCGCGAAGCTCACCTTCCGCACAGTCGCCGCAGCACTGGAAGTCACGCCGTACACCCTCGTCTATCATTTTGGCACCCGCCAGGGCCTCATCGACGCGGTTCTCGAACAGGCGGTGCAGACAAAAACCCGCCTGATCGGTGGGGTGGAGTTTGCGCATCTCTCGCGTGCAGCAATGGCGGAGACCCTTGGCGCGGTGTGCCTCTCAGTGGTTGCCGCGGACGGGGTGGCCGCGGTCCGGTTGCAGTTCGAGGGTGCCGCCCTCGAAGGAGTCGATCCTGACGTGGGTGCGCACGTCAGCGCAATGTACCTCGCATGGAAGTCGGAGTTCGGCTGCTGGCTACAAAATCAGGGGGTCGCTCCGGAGCGCACTCCGCTGCTCGCCCGCATCATGGCCGACTTTCTCGTCGGCATCCAGTACGGCCACCTCGTCTCCGAGAATGGGGCGCAGGCAGTGGAAGCCTTCGACGTGTTTTTGCCGGCTTCACGCAGCTCGCCTTCGCTGAGGAGGCGCAGAGCCTGACCGCGGGCACCCAGTAACAGGGATAAAAGGCGGAGAGCCGCCCCCTCAAGGGGGTGGGGAAGGGCGACCCTCCGCAACGTGCGTCCAGCACGGGAATATTTCAGGGGGTTGAGGCCCATCCAGCCCGGTCGCGAAGAACAATTTACCCGCTCCGACCTGCATTTAGCAAACGGTCGTTATGTATTCCCAGCAAGTCGCGGTCACAGCCGAGAAAGCAGTTCAGCCTTCTTCGCAGAAAACTCGTCTTCGGACAGGATTCCTGCTTCCTTCAGTGACGCAAGCTGCCGCAATTGCTCCGCGAACTCGGTTGGCGCGGTCCCGTCAACCGCGACCAGCTCCGCTCTGCTTTTCCGCGCGGGAACCCTATCTCGCACGAGATCCGCAACCAGGTCGAATGCCTTGTCAGCTACTGTCGGCAGCGCGCCCTCCTCATCGGCCCCTTGGGGCTGGGCAGCGTCGGCGCCCACAGGAGAAGGCTCAACACGGCGGCTCGCGACCGCGAGCCCCAGATGCGTAAAGAGGGCGTCGGGCAGCTTAACCAGTGACTGTTTGCCGTCCAACCAATCGATGCGCACTGTTCGATCGGGCTTCCTGGACTCCAAGGCGGCACCAATCGCAGCCGAAGCAGCTTTTCCGATCCGCCCCGGAAGCACCACCCCGGCGGCTGCCTTGCCCATCGAGGCAAGACCCCCAGCCCCTGTGGCCGAAGGAACCTCCTGCCAGGAGAGAACGGTGTCACTAGTGATCTTCCGGCCCTTGAAACCAACCTGCACTAGGAGATCGCTCCCGAACTTCGAAACGGTAACGCTGGCGTCTAGGTAGGTACCGCCAATGACACGTCCACTTGAGCTCATGCAGTGACTCTAACCCCTCTTGTGAAGTGCCACGCCGGAACGCCCCGAGGAGGGACTTGCCGCCGCACGCTCGTCAGGACAAACCGGCCCCGACACAGCAAAAACCCCCGGCCAGCGTGAGCTGATCGGGGGTTTTCATGGTGTTCATCTGGCGGAGACGGGGGGATTTGAACCCCCGGTCGAGTTTAACCCCGACCCTTCATTAGCAGTGAAGTCCGTTCGGCCGCTCCGGCACGTCTCCATACGTGAGCACCAGCAATGATTCTACCGGACGAAAGGGGCGAGCAGGAAATCGGCCCGCCCACACCGGCAAAATCAGGGCCTAAAACACCGTCCGCCCCGCAGAGCACGCTTCCGTGTCTGCGCTGAGGCCGGTGATGTTGTCGGGAAGTTTTGCGGGCCCGGAATCCTCTGCGGGTGGGGCAGTTGTCGGATCGACCGGCACAACCGGCTCTCCCGTGTTCGGATCGATCTCGGGTTCCGCACCCTCCACGGGGGCCGCCGGGTCGACCGGTGTCTCGGTCACCGGCGCGTTCGGATCGACGCCGTCAACGGCGACGCCCTCGCCGACGCCGGTCACGGAGAACGGCTGACCACTCTTGATCATGTCAAAGAGCAACTCGGCGCTCGCACGGTCGGGGGTCAAGCGGCCTGACTCGTACGGGTGATCGAACGTGGGGTACTGCACGAAGTTGATCCGGTCGAGATCAATGTCCTTCACCGTACCCGCGACGGCCTGCATGAACTGCACGCTCGCCATGTTGCTCGAGAGTGTCATGTTCTCCACGCCCGCCTTTGCCAGGCCGTACACCTTGACCGGGTCGGAGAGCGTTTCGGCGTCCTTGAGCTTGCGTACGAGCGCGGACATAAACACCTGCTGATTACTGATGCGGCTCGTATCGCCGCCGTTGCCAACGCCGTGGCGGGTGCGGAGGAACTGCAGTGCGTCCCATCCGACGAGCGTGTTCATGCCGGCGGGAAGGTCCAGGTCCGCTTTTTCGTCAACGATCGCCTGTGTCAGGCAGACATCGACCCCGCCGATCGCATTGGACACTCCCACGACACCGTCAAAGGTAATGAGGCCCGCGTTCGGGATATCCATCCCCGTGAGTTCGGAGACCGTCTGCGCTACGCACGGCAGCCCGCCGTACATCATGGCGCTGTTGAGCTGCTGCTCACTCATCGCGGGGAAGTAGTTGGGTTCCCCATCAAAGCCAGGGCAACTGGGGAACGGAACCATCAGGTCGCGCGGCAGACTCACCACGGTGGCGTTCTGGTGGTCTGCGGAGACATGGAGCAGCAGGTTGACGTCGTTGAGTTCGCCTTCCTCGCCGTCGTCCCAGGACTGCCCTTGGCGGGAGTCCGATCCAACGAGCAGGATCGTCAGCGCACCGTCGATCGACTGCGACCCCGCATCCACTCCGGACGCTTCGTTACCGAGTTCCACAGTGTTGAGGTTCTGCACGAGCCCCCAGACGGCGTACGCGACCGTGGCCACTCCGGACAGCGCGACCACAATCATCGCGGTGAGCAGCACGCGGAGCGCGTTCCCCCACGCGTTGGAGCGACGCAGCTTTCCGTGACGCACAAAGGCGGGACGCGCGGCATCGCCTGCGGTGTTCTTGGCCATTCAGATTCCAGTTCCTCGGGGACGCCACCGGGCGGGTGTCCGACGATAGCGTCCTAATTTACCGGAGCCTACTGTACGCAGGCTTGGAACCCAGGGACGGCGGCCCTGGGACGCACAGGCGATCAGGGAGCATCCACGCCGAGGTGTGGGGCACGATCCCGCGCCGCCCAGCGTCCCAGCTCGTCTCGGTTCTCGACGCCTGTTTTCGCGAAAATGTTCGAGAGGTGGGTTTCCACAGTGCGGGCCGAAATGTGCAACCGCTCCGCAATGAACTTACTGCTGTGCCCGAGAGCCGCGAGCAGCGCGATCTCGCGTTCCCGAGCGGTGAGGTCAGCGGCGGGCGGGAGTGGAAGCCAGACCCCCAGGCCGGCGAGCATACGCACCTCGGGCTCATCCGAGTGTGTGGCAGCGGCCCCGGGGCCCTGCGCAATGCGTTCAATATGGGCCAAGAAGGCACCCGAGAGCGGCGGATCAACCTCGGCCGCTGCCCGTCGCGCGCGCTCGACGAACTCGGGACTGGCGGCCCTGGCCTCCGTCGCCAGCACGTGCAGCGCCAGCAGCTCGATCAGCGGAAGCTCCTCTTCCCCAGCCCACGTCAGGACGCGCTGTGCTTCGGCAACTGTGTCGGGGAGCCGCAGCCACTGCCGCGCACGCAGCGCCAGAAGGCGGCGCGTGCCCGCGAGCACCTGCCCCATCCCACGAGTGGGTGCCGCAGCGCTATGGAGTGCCCGCAGCGCGGAGTCCCGCTCACCCAACACGGCGAGCGCGTGGGCGAGCGCGGCCTGAACCAAGGGCGCGACACCATAGCTGTCGTGCCGATCCAAGCGTTCAAGCAATAGCTCGGCGGTCTGCGCCGCATCGGCCCAGCGCCCTTCCTGCACGCTAATCAGCACCGCACCAGCCTCGACGAGTCCGGTATACCGCGCTTCAGCGTGCGTGTCCGTGTGAACCTCGGTAGTGAGTTCGTCGAGCACCTGGCGTGCCGACTCAGCACTTCCGCTCACCCAGAACCCCATGAGCCACCCGAAACTGTGCATGTCGACAAAGTCGGGTCGCGCCCGCGGCCCGAGTCGACTCAGCTGCCGGGTATTTTCTGCGCTCGCGAGAGCGCGCTCAAACGCGCCCTGCTGGTCGAGGATCAAGGTGTGGATCGCCCGCGCCGGCGAGCGAACCCACTCGGTCTTGAGGTCGGAGGAGACATCCGGTCCGGGTGCCGCGAGACCGGCGTCACGGAGCCGTCCGGCGTACGCAAGAATTTGGACGCGCGCGCTGCGCACCGCTTCCTGAACTGGCCCGTCCTCCGCCGCCGCCTGCGCTTCCAGGTTCGCGATTGCGGCGAGCGCAACGTCACAGTCCCCGTCGTCCCAGATCTCTTGTTCGATGAGCGTGCTCTGGAGCCGAATGCGGAGCATCGGAGTCAGCGCATCGCATCGTGTCGGGTCCGCGAGTAGCGCACGCATCATTCCGAGCAAGGGCCGGAGCGTCCCTGCATCTCCCAGAAGCCGCGAGATCCGATACGCGCGGAGTGCCGCGGTCGCAGCTTGCCCCGCATCGGCTCCCGCATGGGCGGTCACGGCGAGGGCGAGGTTTAGCACCAGCCGGGGGTCGCCGCCGCGCACGGTCTGTTCGAACGCGGCCCACAACCAGGGAAACGGGAGGACGTGTCCACCCTCGAGACCGAAGACGACAAGTCGCATGAGTCGGTCTGGTGCGTACACAGGGTCGACCGCGCCGAGATCCTCGGAGAGCAGTCGAAAGATCTGATCGTTGAGCTGGATCCGTCGGACTGGCGACATCCCCGCCCGCAGCAAGGAAGCGAGCAACGGGTGCCCCGCCACGAGGGAACTCCCCTCGGAGCTCGGCTTCGACATGAGGAGGCCACGCTCGAACAATACCGAGACGCACGCGGCGTCCATACTGCGCAATAACGCGGTCTCCGTCACAGGCTCGGCAAGGGCAACAAGCTCGAGCACCTCAAGCTCGGCCGGGGTACTCGTTCCCATGAGGACGCGGGCGTATCCGCTCGGCACCTCATCGGAAACCGCCGTTGACCACGCGGCACCGCGACTGCGCCGGAGCGTCCCGGCGCTCTCACTGGAAAGTGCGAGCACCGTGAGTGCGTAGCTGTTTCCTCCGGCGGCGTCGACCCAGCGTCGCAGTGTTTCGGCTTCGATCCGGTCTACCCCGAGCAACTCGCTCAGGTACGCGTCGGCTTGCGCAAGATCGAGGGGTGCCACCGAGATCCGGCTGCGTCCGGGGCCGCTACTCAACTGCTCGACGCCCGTTGTCAGTTGCCGGGCGGTGGCGACCGCCCGCACCCGCGCATCGCGGAAGAGCAGCTCCAGCACCCGCGTATCCCGCGGGCTATACCCGTCGATGCTCGGGGCTACGAGCATCACCTCACCAGAGGCGGCGCTCGCCACCATTCCGGCGAGAATACGTGCGGCGACGGCGGCGGTGTCGCCCGCGTCCCCACCGCCGGCATCGGCAACCTCGGCGAAGACGGAAGCGACACCACTGGTCTCGTGAGGGGGCTGCGGAAGTTCAATGACGGTGCTCTCGCCCTGGTGGGTGGCGACCAGGCTCGCGGCCTCACGCGCCAGAGCGAGGCGTCCGGTACCCCCTTCGCCCACGAGCAGCACAATCGCTCCGGGTGCCGCGAGATCCACGACGATGCGCTCGAGCCGATCCGGCACCGCTGCAGCAATGCTTGCCTGCTGGCGCGCAAAGCGGGCCGCCAGCTCCGGTGGGCCGAGGTCGGGAGAACCCAAGTCTGCCTGCACGATTTACCCCCAGTAAAACTTTGGACTGTGTTCATAACAATCATCGAGCACAACGTCCCCCCACCCAAATCTTGCCTCATACTCGGGGGAAAGTCTCAGCCGATAGGCTGAAACCATGCGCATCGCCACATGGAACGTCAATTCGATCCGCACGCGATTCGGTCGCGTCGTCGACTGGCTCGTTCGCGAAGACATCGATGTCCTCGCCATGCAAGAGATCAAGTGTCGACCTGATCAGTTTCCAGTCGAAGCCTTTGAACAAGCTGGGTACGAGCTTAAGATTAACGGCCTCAATCAGTGGAACGGCGTCGCGTTCGCGAGCCGTCACGAGATGACCGATGTCGCTCACGGATTCGACGGAATGCCCGGGTTTGGGGCCCCCATCAAGGGGCAAGAAGCCGTCCAGGGCACCGGCCCCAACGGCCTTCCCCTCGAAGCCCGCGCGCTGGGCGTGACTGTCGGCGACCTACGCCTCTGGAGCTTGTACGTCCCCAACGGCCGCGCACTGGGCGATCCGCACCTCGAATATAAGTTGGCCTGGCTCGAGGCACTCCGCACAAGCACCACCGCCTGGTTGGACGAAGACCCCGACCTCCCGCTCGCTCTGATGGGCGACTGGAACATCGCCCCGCTCGACAGCGACATGGGTGACCCGAGCTTCCGACTGGGTGCGTCCACGCACGTCTCCCCCGAGGAGCGCGCCGCGTTCGCCGCATTCGAGCCACTCGTGCAGGACGTTGTTCGCCCGATCGCCCCCGAGGGGTATACCTTCTGGGACTACAAGGCGGGCCGCTTCCCGAAGGACGAGGGGATGCGGATCGACTTCATTATGGGTTCTCCCGCATTCGCTGACGCCGTGACCGGCGCCTCCATTCATCGTGACGAGCGCAAGGGCGACTCCCCCAGCGACCACGTTCCCGTCGTGTGCGACATCGATCCGTCACTACTCACCGACACCTTTGAAGACGAGTACGACCGCCCGATGGTGTTCTAGGGGTTCGCGCACCCGCAGTGTCGGTGGCCCCGCATAGACTAGAGGGCATGGTCGAAACCCTGCGCGTCGCGTCCGTTAACGTCAATGGCATTCGTGCCGCCTACCGCAAGGGGATGGGCGAGTGGCTCGCCGCCCGTGACGTTGACGTGCTCGCGCTCCAAGAGGTGCGCGCCCAGGACGAACACCTGGAGGAGTTCCTCGGCAGCCAGGGGTGGCACTTCGTGCACGATCCCTGCGAGATCAAGGGACGGGCTGGCGTCGCAATTGCGAGCCGCGTGGCCCCTGTGGCACATCGCGTGGGCCTCGGTGCCGCCGATGCCCAGGATCAGATCCAGTCCTCGGGCCGTTGGATCGAGGCGGACTTCGAGATCGCTGGCACCCCGATTACCGTGGTCTCCAACTACACCCATTCCGGCGAGGTCGACACTCCGCGCCAGGACGCAAAGTGGGCGTTCCTCGACGCGATGGGCGTGCGCATGCGCGAGCTCGCGGACGAGCGCGATCTCGTCGCCATCGTTGGCGACTTCAATGTGGGCCACCGCGAACTGGACATCAAGAACTGGAAGGGCAACGTGAAGCGTGCAGGGTTCCTGCCTCGCGAGCGTTCCTACTTCGACCGCTTCTTCGGCGAGCGCGACGCAGCCATCACCGGCGTAGACGGCACCGAGGGCACCGGCCTCGGCTGGGCGGACGTGGGCCGCCGCTGGGCCGGCGAGGTCGACGGCCCCTATTCCTGGTGGTCCAACCGCGGCCAGGCCTTCGACAACGACACGGGTTGGCGCATCGACTACCACGCTGTCACCCCGCAGCTCGCAGAGCGCGTCACCCACTACACGATTGATCGCGCCGCGTCCTACGCCGAGCGATGGTCCGACCACGCTCCCGTCGTCGTCGACTACCGCATCGCCGACTGACCCCGCATCCGTCACCCCTCACACTTTCTGGACACACTCATGAACGCATCACCCAAGCCCGTCCTGTTCTCCGGCATGCAGCCTTCAAGCGATTCGTTGCACCTCGGAAACTACATCGGGGCCCTCAGCCAGTGGACGCAGATGCAGGAAGACTTCGACGCGTTCTTCTGCGTGGTCAACCTCCACGCGATCACCGTGCCGCAGGACCCGAAAGAACTCGCCGAGCGCACCCGCACCACCGCGGCGCAGTACATCGCAGCGGGCATCGACCCGGCGAAATCCACGCTGTTCGTGCAGTCGCACGTCTCCGCCCACGCGGAGCTCGCCTGGGTCCTCAATACGCTGACCGGATTCGGCGAGGCCAGCCGGATGACCCAGTTCAAGGACAAGTCACAGCGCTTCGGATCTGACACCACCTCCGTTGGCCTGTTCACTTACCCGGTGCTCATGGCTGCCGACATTCTGTTGTACCAGGCCGCGTCCGTGCCCGTGGGCGAGGATCAGCGTCAGCACGTCGAGCTGACACGCGACCTCGCAACGCGCTTCAACTCTCGCTTCGGTGACACCTTTGTGGTGCCGGAGGCGCAGATCCAGCAGGGCACCGCGAAGATTTACGACCTGCAGGATCCGACATCAAAGATGTCGAAGTCCGCGGAGACCGAGGCCGGCCTCGTGAAGGTCCTCGACTCCATGAACGTGACCAAGAAGAAGATCATGCGCGCGATCACCGACGACGAGGCGAGCATCCGCTTCGACCGGCAGGCGAAGCCCGGCGTCTCGAACCTGCTTACCGTGTACTCGGTGCTCAGCGGTCGCAGCATCGACTCGATTGTGGACGAGTACGCGGGCCGCGGCTACGGTGACCTCAAGAAGGGGCTCGTGGAAGTTGTCGACGGCGCACTCACCCCGGTGCGCGAGCGCACGGAGGAGCTGCTGGCGGATCCCGCGGAGCTCGATCGCCTGCTCGCCGGGGCCGCGGATCGCGCGAACGCCGTCGCGAACCAGACGATGGACCTCGTGTACGAGCGCATGGGCCTGCTGCGCCGCTAGTTCCGCGCTGCCGCACTCCTGAGAACGGCTCGCCCCCACGCGGGGCGAGCCGTTCTGCGTCTGCCGCTTTTCTGCTCGCTCCGCCCCTCCCCGCAGTCACGAACCGCAAGGAGATCCACGAACATCAAGGACTTTTCTAGCCCCAAACGGTACCTCGCCGAAGAATCTCCGTGATTTTGGTGAGCCCGGAGCCTCGGGATCGGGGAACACTATTGGATCGGAGGGCGGCAAACCCGGCGCAGCGCGGGAAGCCAGGCGGCGGGTGGGAAGCCAGGCGGCGGGCAGGGAGACACGCGGAGCGCGGGAAGCCACGCGGAGGGCAGGGAGACACGCGGAGGGCGACAGCGCGCTTCTCGAACCCCAGATCGGGCCGAGAAACTCTAGACTGTGTCCATGACCGACGACGTCGCCCCGCACGCTGCCCCGGCCCCTTCCCAGCAGGGTCCGGCCCGGCCAGGCCCGGTCACCGTGCTGCGGCGACTCCCGTTCACCCTGAGCTTTCTCGCGGCGCTGCTCGCGGTCGGCATTCTGAGCGGATCGCTTTGGCGCGCGGCGAGCGATCAGCCGTGGTACTCCCAGGTAGCGACGGGCCTGCCCGCATTCGCCGAGGGGCGTTGGTGGACTCTCGTCACGTCACCGTTCTTCGTGGACCACCCACTCGTCTATCTCACGCTGCTGCCGCTCGTCGTTGGCGGCCTCGGGTGGGCCGAGTGGCGCTTCGGCGCGCTGCGCACGGCCGGCCTGTTCATCGCCGGACACCTCGTGGGCGTGCTCGGGGCGGCCGGAATCCTCATGCTCGTTTCCCCGAGTGGTTGGCACTGGGCGGTCGCACTTTCGGAGGCGCGGGACGTGGGGCCCTCGTGCGGGGCGCTCGCCGCGCTCGTCTTCGCGATCGCCACGCTTCGCGCGCCCTGGCGGCTGCGCGCCCGCCTCGCCGTGGTCCTGTGGGTCGGTATTTCGGTGCTCTACCTCGGGCAGCTCCACGACCTCGAACACGCAGTCGCCATGGTCGCGGCGCTCTTCGCGAGCGGTTGGATTCCCGCCTTCCGCCACCCGGCGGGCCGCCCCAGCGAGCGTGAGTGGCGGCTCCTCGCATTCGCGGGACTCATCGCCGTTGGCGTGGTCCAGGTCATCGACCTGGTGGTGCCTTACAACGGCCCGCTCGGACAGAACGAGCCTGTCGCCTCGGGCCTCGATGTCCTCGTTGACGTCGTTGTCATCGCGCTCATCGCCAACGGGGTGCGACAGGGGATCCGCGTGGCCTGGATCTGCGCGCTCGCCCTGGGAGCGTTTAACCTCCTCACCGCGGCGTTCGGCTTCGCGCTTGTGCCCCTCCTCGTCGAATTCCGCCTGATCGCCTCCCCCGCCGAAATTCTCGGTGCGCTCATCGCCCCTGCGGCGCTCTGGGCAGCGTTGCTCGTGATTCTGATCGCCGGTCGCGGCGCCTTCCGCGTCCCACTGCGCCGCGCGCGCCGCGTGCTCGCTGCCGAGCCCCTCACCACCGCACAGGCGACGGCCCGGCTGCGCACATTCGGTGGCGGCACGATCTCCTGGATGACAACGTGGCGCGGCAACCAACACGTCTCAGCGGGATCCGGCGCAATCACGTTCCAGGCCCACGCGGGAGTGGCAATTATGCTGGGCGACCCCATCGTCGCCCCGGGTGAGCACCGTGCAGCCTTCCAGGAGTTTGCCGGGCTGTCCCAGCGCGCGGGCCTGATCCCCTGCGCGTTCTCCGCGAGTGCCACAAGTGCGGCGGCGGTTCCCGAAGGGTGGCGCTCGGTCATCGTCGCCGAGGACACAATCGTGGATCTCCCCGGCCTCGCGTTCACGGGGAAGCCGTGGGGTGCGGTGCGCACCGCGATCAACCGCGCGAGCCGCGAGGGCATCGAGTTTCGCATGGTACGGCTCGCGGACGAGCCCTGGAGTGTGCTTGCTCAGGTGCGCGCCATTTCGGAGCAGTGGACCGGCGACAAAGGACTTCCCGAGATGCGGTTCACGCTCGGCACCGTCGACGAGGCGCTCGACCCCGAGGTGTGGGTCGGGGTCGCGGTCGACGCCGAAGGCAGTCTCCATGGGGTAACCTCCTGGCTTCCCGTGCACGGGCCCGCGGACCCCGTCACCGGCGAACCCCGGGTGATCGGCTGGACGCTCGATCTCATGCGCCGCCGCGACGGTGGGTTCGGGCCCGTCATGGAGTATCTCATCGCCTCTTCTGCGCAGCACTTCTCGGAGCAGGGGTATGAGATCTTGTCGCTCTCCGGGGCACCACTCGTACGTCCCGAGGACGCCGCCGCCGGGCCGGTCGACCAGGTTCTGGAGCAGTTGGGCGGGCTCATTGAGCCGCTGTACGGGTTCAAGTCGCTGCACCGCTTCAAGCAGAAGTTCAACCCCCGATCCGAATCCCTGTATCTGCTGTTCCGGGACGAGGGCGACCTCCCTCGCATCGGCATCGCGCTCACCCGCGCGTATCTCCCCGACGCTTCACTTCGCGACCTCGTCGCCTCTGCCGCCACCGCTGGGAAAGACGCATGACCACGCCCACGCCGCACCACCCGGCACCTCGAAACGTTCCGCTCGGCACCTTTGGCGCAATCCTCAGCGTGACCGGCGAAGTGCTCGGCCTCATCATGCAGCTCCTGCTGATCTGGGTCGGATGGGACATCGTGTGGGGCACCGACGAGGCCTTCGACCTCATACCGATGCTGTTCTGGTGTGGGATCGCCTCGATCTACCTGCTGTCGACGGTGCTGTCACTGAATATTCTGGTGCGCATCAACGAACCGGATCCGGCGGCCACCCGCGTCCTGGTGGGCCATCCGCTGACCCGCATGCTCTCGACGATCACCACGTTCGGGTCGAGCATCATCGGCCTCAGCGTCGCGACGGACCTGATCACGAGTATCGGCCAGGACCTCCACGATCCGGCCGGCGAGTTCACCGCGGTCTGGGCCATGCTCCTCGCTTGGGCGATGTTCAACTGGGGCTACGCGCGGATCTATTTCTCCCGCTATCACCGTGCCGGGACGCCGCCACTCGAGTTTCCGGGGACCGCCGAACCTCGCCTCGTCGACTTCGTGTACCTCGCGTTCACGAACGCCACGACGTTTGCGGTCTCGGACGTGAAGGTCGTGAACTCGCACATGCGGTGGACGATCGTGTGGCACACAACGCTCGCGTTCTTCTTTAACGCCCTGATCATCGTCCTGACGATGAACGTCATCGCGAACGGCCGGCTTTTCGCGGAGCTGTTCTCGTAGTGACGTAAGTATTCCGGGTTCCGCCAGCGGCGGAACCCGTTCGCTGGGGTAGCCCAGCGGGTCGGGGCGCGGTAGCATGGTCCCGTGTTCCGGGGTCGGTGAGAATCCGAACCGGCGGTGACAGTCCGCGAACCCTGCTTCCGCAGGGCCGATCCGGTGAAATTCCGGTACCGACGGTGATGCACGGCTCAGGCCGTGCTAGTCCGGATGAGAGGAACGCGCGATCGCGGCACCCCCGCGACCCTGCGCGCACCCGGTACGCAGAAACAGGCGGACGGGATGCTCGAGCAGACGCTCATCGAATCGGCGATGGAACGCGCAGTGACCCTTGCGGCGCGCGGCCCCGAGTTCGATGACAATCCCCGTGTGGGATGCGTGCTCCTCGACCCCGAGGGTCGGATCCTGTCGGAGGGCTGGCACCGCGGCGCAGGCACGCCACACGCCGAGATCGACGCGCTAAGCCGCGTACCGGCCGAGTGGCAGAGCCGCCTCAGCGAGGTGACGGCCGTCGTGACGCTAGAGCCCTGCAACCACACCGGCCGCACGGGCCCCTGCGCTGTCGCACTTGCCGAACGCGGCATCGGCGCGGTCGCATACGCTCTCGCGGATCCTGGCCAGGCGTCCTCGGGCGGTGCCGACACGCTACGCCGGGCGGGCGTCGACGTCCAGGGCGGGTTCCTCGCGGGTCCGGCCCGCGCGCTCCTCACGGGATGGTTGGCACGGCGAGAGGCGGCCGCTGGATCCGGCGCACCACGCTCCGCCGCGGCTCCCCGCCCCCGGGTCACCGTGAAGTGGGCGCAGACCCTCGACGGGCGCGCCGCTGCCGCCGATGGTTCAAGCCAGTGGATCACCGGTGCGGACGCGCGGGGTGACGTGCACCGCCGCCGGGCCGAGGCCGACGCGATCCTCGTCGGCACTGGCACACTGCTCGCGGACGATCCGGCACTCACCGCCCGCGCCGAAACCGGTGGACTTCTGGTTCCCGCGGCCGAGCAGCCCGTCCCCGTGGTCATGGGGCACCGGGCGATCCCCGCCGACGCACGGATCCTGCACCACCCAGCGCTCGCGGCACACGACCTGAAGCTGCCGCTCCGGATCGCCGGCGATGATCTCGCCGCCGACCTCGCGACACTACACGCACACGGCGTGCGTCACCTTTTCGTGGAGGGCGGCCCAACTGTTGCGAGCGCGTTTCTGGCCGCCGGGCTCGTCGACGAGGTGCTCGTCTACATCGCCCCGGCGCTCCTCGGCGGGCCCCGGCTCGCCCTCGGCGATCTCGGAATCCCGTCGATCGCCGACATCTCACGTCTCCGCGTCACGCACACCGCACAACTCGGAGCTGATCTACTGATCAAGGCCACGGTCGTTCCGGCCCAGAAAGGAAACTGATGTTCACGGGACTCATTGAGGAAATCGGGGAGATCGTCAACATCGACCCCGTTGACGATTCACTTCGTCTCACGATTGCGGGGCCGCTCGTCACGAGCGACGCGACCCACGGCGCATCCATCTCGGTGTCCGGCGTCTGCCTCACCGTGATCGAGCAGGGCAGCACCGCGGACGGCCGCGGCACCTTCACAGCCGACGTCATGGCGCAGTCGATTCGCATGTCGACCCTTGGCGAGCTCGCCGCGGGCAGCGCGGTGAACCTTGAGCGTGCGGTCCGCGTCGACACGCGCCTCGGTGGCCACATCGTCCAGGGACACGTCGACGGCACCGCCACACTGCGCTCGATCACGCCCGCGGACGCCTGGCGGGTGCTCCGCTTTGAGTTGACGCCAGATCTCGCGCCGCTGCTTGTCGATAAGGGGTCGGTGACGCTCTCCGGCGTCTCGCTCACGGTCTCCGCGATCTCTGACCCGGACGAGGCGAACGCCTGGTTCGAGGTATCACTGATCCCCGAGACGCTCGCCGCGACAACCCTCGGTGCTCTCGAACCCGGCGATCGCGTCAACGTCGAGACCGACATCCTGGCCCGCCATGTTGCCCGTATGCTGCGCCTCGGCGTTGTCCCCGCAGCCCCCGGCACCACCTCCGCTTCTGACATTGCCACCACGCCCACCGAAGGATCACACGCATGAGCCTCGAAGCTACTCCAGCAGCGCCCCGCACCCCCGGTATTGCCTCCATCGAAGAGGCAATCGCGGCGATCAAGGCGGGCCTGCCCGTCATCGTCGCCGACAACGAGGATCGTGAAAACGAGGGCGATGTCATCATCTCCGCGGAACTCGCGAGCCAGGAATGGATCGCCTGGACCGTGCACTGGTCGTCAGGCCTTATCTGCGCCCCGATGACCAATGAGATCGCGAACCAGCTCGATCTCCCGATGATGGTCTCGCGCAACGAAGATGTCCGCTCCACGGCGTACACCGTGACTGTCGATGCAGCCGAGGGCATCACGACCGGCATCAGCGCAAGTGACCGCATGACCACGCTGAAGGCGCTGGCCAAAGCCGACGCCGTTCCCACAGATGTGCGCCGCCCCGGCCATATCTTGCCGCTGCGCGCGGTCGACGGCGGCGTGCGCGCCCGCGACGGCCACACTGAAGCCGCGGTCGAGCTCATGCGTCTCGCGGGCCTCCGCCCGGTCGCTGGCATCGCCGAGATCGTGGCCGAGGACGGGGAGATGATGCGCCTCCCCGGCCTCATCGAGCTCGGGGCGCGCGAGGGCGTGCTCGTCACTACGATCGAGCGTCTCATCGCGTACCTGAACGAACACGATCCTGAGGGGGCACCGGCCGGAGAGACCGTGAACCGCCGGGTCAGCCTGCGCGCCAACACGCTGCTCCCCACCGAGCACGGCGAGTTCCGCGCGCTCGCGTACCGGGACCGCCGCGCCGGGGTCGACCACATCGCGCTCGTCGCCGCCGGCCCGGACGGTGCCCTGCCCTCGGGCGAGGCCCTCGTCCGCGTGCACTCCGAGTGCATCACCGGCGAAGCCTTCGGCTCGCTGAAGTGCGAGTGCGGCCCGCAGTTGGACACCGCACTAGACCTCATCAACGAGCGCGGCGGCGTCGTCGTATACCTCCGCGGTCAGGAGGGGCGCGGGATCGGCCTCGCGAACAAGCTCCGCGCGTACCAGCTCCAGGAGGAGGGCCTTGACACGCTCGACGCCAACCTGCAGCTTGGCCTGCCCGCGGACGATCGCGACTACACCGCCGCCGCGGAAATCCTTGCCGACCTGGGCATCGATCGGGTGCGCCTGCTCACGAACAACCCGGACAAGGTCACGCAGCTCGAGGGCCAGGGACTCACAGTTGTTGAGCGTGTCCCGCTGCTCGTGGGCGTCACCGAGCAGAACATCGGCTACCTGAACGCGAAGCGCGATCGGATGGGGCACGAGCTGCCCGACTCGGTCGGCTAACACCGCAGATCTCCAATCCCCCACACGATCTCACACTGAAGGAGCCCCCATGAGCGGAGCAGGAGCCCCGAACCTTTCCGTCGACGCGACCGGACTGCGCGTCGCGATCATCGCAGGAAGCTGGCACGAGGAGATCATGTCTTCCCTCGTGAGCGGCGCCCAGGAAACCCTGTCGGGATCCGGCGCAGAACACACACTGTTCCGCGTCGCTGGCGCGTTCGAGCTGCCGCTGGCCGCGCAGGTGGCGCTGACCCCGGTGAGTGCGGGCGGCGGCGGCTTCGACGCGGCCGTGTGCCTGGGCGTCATTATCCGTGGCGGCACCCCGCACTTCGATTACGTGTGCAACGCCGTCACCGACGGACTCACACGAGTCCAGTTGGATACGGGCCTCCCCGTGGGCTTTGGCGTGCTCACCGTGGACACCGAACAGCAGGCGCTGGATCGCTCCGGCCGGCCCGGTGCACCCGAGTCGAAGGGGCAGGAAGCCTCCGAAGCCGCGTTGCACCTCGCCGTCACCGCACGCCGGATCCGCGAGGCCGGGCCGACGCTACGACTCGTTCCCGGCACCGAACGGTAGTCCGCGTTCGGCGGTCGCGCTGCCGCGGTGACCTGGTCATCCCACTCGAAATCTGAGCGGGGCGATTGGGCCCCCGCGGCAGCGTGCTGTCAGGGGTGGAGGGCTAGAGTTGATCCTATGTCTGAGCACTCCGCCGCGCCCGCCGAGGAACGCCCGAAACGCGGCCGAGGCCGCGGCACCTCCGGCGACAAGGACGGCCCGCGCGGCCCCCGCGCATCGCTGAAGGAGCTCATCCCGTACCTGTTCGAGCAGCGCCGTCTGCTCGTGGTCGCGCTCGTACTCGGGGTCATCGGCGCGATCACCTCGCTCGTGCAGCCGCCCATCCTTGGACAGCTCATCACCCGGGTCGAATCGGGGCAGGCACTCACAAGCCTGCTGGTGCTGCTCTCCGCGATCGTGGTGGTTGACGCTGTGCTCAGCGGCTTCCAGCACTACGTACTGCAGCGCATGGGCGAGGGCGTCGTGCTCACCAGCCGGAAGCAGCTGATCGCCAAGATCCTGCACCTCCCGATCTCCCAGTTCGATCAGCGTCGCACCGGCGACCTGGTCTCTCGCATTGGCAGCGACACGACGCTGCTCCGCGCCGTTCTCACGCAGGGGCTCGTCGAGGCGCTCAGCGGGCTTCTTGTCTTCGTGGGCGCACTCATCGGTATGCTCGTGATCGATCCACTGCTGTTCGGGATCACCTTCGGCGTGATCCTCGTTGCGCTTGTCGTGGTGGTGCTTGTGTCGGGCAAGATCCGGCCGGCCGTTGCGCAGGCCCAGGAAAAGGTGGGGGATCTCGCCGCGCAGGTTGACCGCTCCGTGTCTTCGATCCGGACTATCCGCGCCGCCGGAGCCGCCGAGCGCGAGCAGCTCGCCACCGAGGCCGACGCGACCTCCGCGTACCGACTCGGGCTCAAAGTCGCGCGGATCTCAGCTCTGATCGTTCCGATCTCGTTCCTCGCGATGCAGCTTTCCTTCCTCATCGTGCTGGGGCTCGGCGGGTTCCGCGTGGCGACCGGTGCGATCACGATCGCGCAGCTTGTCATGTTCATCGTGTTCCTGTTCCTCATGATCACCCCGCTGGGCCAGGCTTTTGGCGCGATCTCCGCAGTAAACCAGGCGCTCGGTGCGCTCGGCCGGATCCAGGAAATCACCGCGCTTTCCACCGAAACCGCGGACGATGCGAAGCGCTCCCCCCTCGGCCAAATCGTGCCGCTGTCGGCTGTCAGCTCGCCCACCGCCCCGGCGATCGCGTTCTCCGACGTGCACTTCACCTACCGCTCGGCCGCACCTGAGCGGGCCGACGTGCGCGCACTGGTGCGCACCGGACGCGGGGCCGCTCGGGACGTTCCGCCCGCGGAGATCGTCGAGACGCCCGTGCTGCATGGCGTCGACTTCACCGTCGAGCGGGGCACGCGTGTCGCCCTTGTCGGCCCCTCGGGCGCGGGCAAGTCCACCATCCTCGGGCTGATCGAGCGGTTCTATGACCCCGAGCAGGGCACCGTCTCACTGTTCGGTGCAGACCTCCGCGCGCTCGACAGGAACGAACTCCGCTCCCAGCTGGGCTACGTCGAGCAGGATGCTCCAGTGCTTGCCGGAACGCTCCGCGACAACCTGCGGCTGGGTGCCCCGCACGCTACCGATGAGGCGTGCGCCCGGGTGCTGCGCGCGGTCAACCTTGGCGGGCTGCTGGGCCGCGCCGAGGGCGGTGCCACCACCTCCGCGAACCCGCACACCGCGCCGGATCTCACACCCGCGCGGCTCGCCGCAGCCCTCGACCTGCAGGTGGGCGAGAGCGGGGTCATGCTCTCCGGCGGGGAAAAGCAGCGGCTCGCGATCGCTCGCGCCCTGCTCACCGCGCCGCCCGTACTTCTGCTCGACGAATCGACGGCGAGCCTGGACGGCGTGAACGAGCGACTCATGCGCGAAGCACTCGACTCGGTCGCGACCGGCCGCACCCTCGTCGTGATCGCGCACCGCCTCTCCACCGTTGTCGATTCGGACAAGATCGTGGTGCTCGAGGCCGGCCGGGTGATCGGCGAGGGCACCCACGCGGAACTCGTCGAGAGCACCCCGCTCTACCGGGAGCTCGCGAAGCACCAGCTGCTCGTCGCCGAGCCGGAGGCGTAGGGGCCTCGCGGGGGCGCCCGCAGGAAGCCCCGCCCAACCCGACGCATTTTCTCCAGCCCGAGCCAAGTTCCGCCAAGTCTGGCTCGCTGTGGATAAATAGGCTCGGTGGGGATGGGGCGGCAGCGGGCAGGCGACGTCTCAGGGTGACCCCGGGATCAGGGCCGAGCGTCGCGGGATTCCCGGGCGAACACCCAATCGGTGCGGGGCTCCACGATGGGGCGGAACGCCCAGGAGACCCAGCGCGTCGAGAGCAGCACCGTCAGCGCACCCCCGGCGAGCACGAGCGCGAGCACCCCAAGCTCGCCAAAGCCACCAAACCACTCGATCGCCCCGGTCTCGCGCAGCACCCACACGACCGGTCCGTGAATCAGGTACACGAAGAGTGTGCGTGTGCCCCAGACCGTCATCAGGCTCTGCCCCCGCGGCACCACGATGAGGAGGGCCAGCGTCAGTGCTACACCCAGGGCGAGCAGCACAGCGGTGACAAGTATTCCGCCGCCCACCACGCCGGCCCAGGACTCGGGCTGCCACGTGCCGATCGGCGCGTTCGTGAACAGCCAGAAATAGTCGTCCCGCCAGGTCAGCCAGCGATCGATCCGCCACACGCTCCGGAGCTGCGGGATCAGCAGGAAGGCCAGGGCAACAAGGCTCAGAACCCCCCAGGCCGCTCCCCGGGCCGCCCGTGCGGGCGCGGTGAACCATTCCCCGGTCAGCCAGCCGCGCTCCCGGGCCAGCCAACCGAGCATGAAAAACGGCAGGAAGGCGAGCGTGCGCGATGCGGAGAACTCGGTACCGATCGCAGGAATGACGCCAGCGAGGAGCGCCAGCACGATGGAAACAATAAGCGGGTGCCGCAGCCGAGCCAAGTACGGAAGCAGGATCCGCATCGTCGCGAGTGACACGAGGAACCACAGTGTCCAGGCTGGAGAGACCAAGAACGATGCCCCGGGGGTGCGCCCCTCAACGACCCCGCGAATCGCGGCCCAGATCAGTTCCCAGACGCCCCAAGTGACCAGGAGCTGAATCGTGGAGCGAACGGCTTTCGGGGAGGTATCGGCACGCGAGAACATTCCCGAGAGCAGGATCATACCGGGCATGTGGAACAGGTAGATGTAGGCGTAGAGGCCGAAGCCGAGCGCCGAGTCGGTGCGAATAGTCGAGATCAGGTGGCCAATCACGACCAGCACGATGAGCACGAATCGGGCGTTATCCCACAGGGCGATCCGAGGCTTCGTCGTCGTGCTCACACTGCCAACCTATACGGTACCGTTGGCCGTCGCCTCGGTCCTTGCCTCAGTCTGTGCGGCCGCCGCGTCGGCACGCAGCGCACGCGCGCTTGTTACTTCCCAGCCGATCCAGACAGCAAGGGCCGTGGGAAGCGCGTAGAACAGGTGCGTCGAGTTCAGGACAACTCCCGCAAGATCGGAGGTCGGCGAACCATAGGTGAACACCTGCACCAGAAGTGAGGTGACATAGCCGACAACCAGGCCCAGGCCGATGAACGCGAGGCGATGGCTGCGCCGCCGCCGCTCACTGCGGAGCAGCTTGCCCAATCCGAAGGCGAGCGCCCCCGCGTAGGTGAGGCTTGCCAGGGCAGAAATCGGGGCCGCGTAAAACGGCACCAGGAACAGCATCTGCGCCCCCGAGAACAGCGGGAGCCCGTTAACAAGTTGACTGATCGTTTCAACGACCAGGATCGTGATCGGCAAGAGCACGTTGAAGGCGAGGAAGGTGATACCAAGGCCCCGGAGAAACTCGAGCCCAGTGAAGTCCATGGGCCGCGCGGGCGTGCGCGGAGAGGGCCGCATCGGGCGAATCGGGATCTGACCACGGGTCGCGTCGCTCATACCCTCACCCTACTGCCCGAGCCAAGCGCGACCGCTCCCCTGCTCCCCTGCGCCCCTGCGCCCCCGCACCCCTCCCGCGAGAAGCCGCTTTCGCGCAGTTCCCGGCCCCTGAAGGTGCAGGATTGCGTTCTCGGCGGCCCTGGGTCGGGAGGAGAGAGGAGAGAGGAGAAAGGAGAAAGGAGAAAGGAGAAAGGAGAAAGGAGAAAGGAGAAAGGAGA
>NZ_FUID01000104.1 GCF_900163635.1 Leucobacter sp. 7(1)
AAGAACTGGCCCTCGCGGCCTGACTAGAACTGTCACCTGTTCCTGCATCAGACCCTT
This sequence comes from Leucobacter sp. 7(1), assembly GCF_900163635.1. Classification (GTDB taxonomy): domain Bacteria; phylum Actinomycetota; class Actinomycetes; order Actinomycetales; family Microbacteriaceae; genus Leucobacter. The sequence goes on from NZ_FUID01000104.1 coordinate 58, forward strand.
CTAAGAAAGTTTTCCGCCGTAAGGCTCTGGGGTGTGTGGCAGGAATCGAGCGCCTACGCGGGTGCGCGGGCACGCGTTCACCACCCCCGTTCACCAGCGCGTCAGAGATTCGTGACTGTGCAGGAGATTGCGGCGCGGATCCGGCACGCGGCCCGAGAATCTCCTACGAACCGAACCGAACGAACGACCGAGGCCCCGCGAGAACGACAGCCCAGGTCTGAACGAGGGCGATGACGCCGGCGCGAGGCGCGGACTCGCCGGCCCCGAACCCACGGAAGACCGTGACTAGTAGTTCTCGGCTGGGACCTTCTCGAACCACCAGAACGGGTGCGTCAGCACCTGCATCAGGGGCTCCTTGCCGACCCACATGCCGAAGTGGCCCTCGCGCCAGCGGCCGCTCGAATCGCTCAGGTATTTCATGTGCGGCATCATGAAGCGCTCCTCATAGGCGTGGTATGCGACGGTGTCGCTCCACTTCTCCTGCAGCGCGTTCGCGAACTCCATGCCGCCCATGCGCGCGGGCTCGTGCGAGCTGAATCCGCCGAGGGGCCGGCCCACGGCGGCCTCGAATACCGCGCGCTGGCGCTCGGCCCACTCCCAGTTGTCGCCGCCAAGCCAGTCCGACAGTCCCCCCTCCAGGTGCAGCTGGACCTCGTGCCCGAGCCCCTCCATCTCCTGGATGAACTGCAGCGACTGCAGGCTCATCAGGTTGTAGCCGCGGGCGTGCACCCGGAGGAAAAAGGTCGAGGTGCAGCCCGCCTCGGCGTCGACGCGCGCCACCCGCATTGCCTGCTCGATTGTGTTGTCGATATCGTGACGCAGCACCAGGTGCTGCGCCTGCGGCTCGGCGAGGTACTGCTGGAACCCGGTGACCGCGTACCCGGCCTCGCGGTAGGCGCGCAGCGTGTCCGAGTAGGACTTCAGCGAGTAGTCGTACGTTTCAGTGGCGGAAGAGGTCATGCTGGTCTGCCGTTCGGGTCGCGGCCAGCGTGCGCCGGCAGTGGGTCTGACAAGAGAACACAATGTGCCCCATGCTACGGGAGGCGCCCCACCGCTCGCACCGGGGCCATTCGAGGGCCCACGCTAGGATTGCTCGCATGGCAGCACCGAACCACGCGGGAACTCGCGCCCTGTGAACCGCAATCGCCTGCCCGCGTGGATCAATCGCGGGATCGACCGCCTCGCTGATGCCCCAATGAGCCCGCTGGGCCGGATCGCCGCGCGACGCCTCGGTGCACCCGCCCCGCGCGGCACGATCCCGGCGACGGAGTTCGGAAGCGCTCCCACCCGCGTCCTCATTGCCCCCGTGAATTATTCGGGTCAGGGCACCGCTTGGGCTCGCGCGCTTGAAGCGGCGGACCCCGAAGTCTCAGCCCGGAATATGGCCATCGAGGTGCCCGGCGGTTTTTCCTTCGATGCGGACCTCGTGGTCCCGGTCGGCACGTACCATAATGACCCCGACTGGCAGCGGCGACAGTTCGCCGCTGCGGCAGGTGCCACCCACGTCCTCATCGAGGCCGAGGAGCCCCCGTTCGGGCGGCTCATGGGCCGCTCAGTCGCAGCCCAAGCCCAGGCGTTGCAGGACCACGGCGTGAATGTCGCCTACCTCGCCCACGGCACCGACGCTCGCCTCCCCTCGCGTCATGCCGCGTCGAGCCCGTGGTCGTACTATCGGGACGAGGCCGTGTATCTGCCGCGCGCCGAGCAGCTCGCGGCCCGGAATATCGCGGTCGTCGAGGCGAGCGGACGCCCGCAGTTCGTTTCCACGCCGGATCTCCTTACCGATCTCCCGAACGCCACGTGGTGCCCTGTGGTCGTGGATCCCGTGCGCTGGGCGAGCGCCCCCCGTATTCCGCGCCCCGCGGGTGCTCCGCTCCGCGTGGCGCACGCCCCGTCGAACCCGGTACTCAAAGGGACCCCGTTAATCATGCCGGCGCTTGAGCGCCTCATCGACGACGGAGTCATCACCCTCGAGCTTGTGCAGGGCGTCCCCTCGGCGCACATGCCCGAGGTGTTCGCGCGCGCGGATGTGCTGCTCGACCAGTTCCGGTTGGGCTCCTATGGAGTCGCCGCGTGCGAGGCGATGGCCGCCGGCTGTGTGGTCGTCGGGCAGATATCCGAGCAGGTGCGCTCCGCGGTGCGCGACCGCAGTGGACAGGAGCTCCCTATTGTGGAGGCGGACCCAGGCACCATTGAGACGGTGCTGCGGGAACTCGCAAACGATCCCGCCCTGTCAACCCGCAGTGAACTGAGCCGGGACTTCGTGCGCACACTGCACGATGGCCGCGCTTCCGCGGCCGCGCTTCGCGCCGCCTGGATCACATCCCCTGGAGAGGACCCCCACCATGCATCCCGCAGCTGAACGCGCGTGGCATCTCGTCCCCAAGTTTGCCCAGGACGCAATCGCGTCGGGGATCGACCGTGTCCGCGGCATCACCCCGCCGGCACCTCCGCTGCCTGATACGAGCAAGCCAATCCGACTCTTCGTTGGCCCAGTGAACTACGCGGGGCAGGGACACCAGTGGGCGCGCGCCGCAGAGTCTTCAGGGCTCGTTTCAGCCCGGAACTTCGTCCATGACGAGAACAATCTGCTCCGGTATCCGGCCGACTACACCGTGCCGTGGCGCACTTCGGAGCACTCACGCGCCTGGCAGAAGGCGATGCTGCGGACGCTATCGGAACAATACACACACGTGCTCATCGAGGCGTGTTTCCCCATCCTCGGCGGCCGCTACTCCGGGGACGTGCGCCGTCAGGTCGCTGAGTTCCAAGACGCGGGTCTGAAGGTCGCGGTCGTGGGCCACGGCACCGACGTCCGCTTGCCCTCCCGCCACGTCACGACCGAACCGTGGTCAATGTTCCACTCGGATGAGTGGGTCGCCCCGGAACTCGTGGAGCACGCCGTCTCCGAGAATCTCAGACTGATTGAGGATCTCGGGGTGCCGACGTTTGTCTCCACCGCTGGCCTGCTCCTCGATTTGCCGCGGGCCCACTATCTTGGAGTGATCATTGAGCCAGAGCGCTGGGTCGCCCCTGAGCCGCCCCTGCAGCGGGACCGGATCCGCGTGGTGCACGCCCCCACGAACCAGCATGTGAAGGGCACCGCGGACATCGCCCCGATCGCCCGGCGCATGCACGAAGAGGGCCTCATCGAGTATGTCGAGATTGACAAGATTCCGCACGCCGAAATGCCCGCGGTATTCGCCGGTGCCGACGTGGTGCTCGACCAGTTCCGCATCGGTGACTACGGCGTCGGAGCGTGCGAGACGATGGCGTCTGGCCGGGTCGTGCTCGCTCACGTCAGCGAGCAGGTCCGCGCTGAGGTCGAGCGGCACGCGGGGATGCCCCTCCCGATCCCAGAGACCACAATCGACACGGCGGAGGATGTGCTGCGCGACATCGTTGCGCGGCGCGATCATTACCGGGAGATCGCAGCGCAGGGCCCGGAGTATGTGCGCCGACTGCACGACGGCCGGTTCTCCCGCGACGTCCTGATGTCGCACTTCCTGGACGCATAGCCATGCGCGTTGTCATCGCCACCCGCATCTACCGGCCCGAACCCTCAGCGGCGTCGTTTTTCCTCGGGTCCGTCTCTGACGCACTGACCGCGGCCGGCCACGAGGTCGAGGTACTCACCGCGAAGCCACTGCCCGGGCAGGGCGAAGCCGCGCGCGGCGAACGCGTCAAGACATTCCCAGTGCTGCGAGACGCAAACGGGTACGTGCGCGGCTACGTGCAGTACATGAGCTTCGATATTCCGCTTGCGTTCCGGCTGTTGTTCGCACGTCGACCCGCCGCCGTGTTTGTCGAACCGCCCCCCACCACGGGTGCCGTGGTGCGCGTGGTGTGTGCGCTGCGCCGGATCCCCTATGTGTACGACGCCGCCGATATCTGGTCGGACGCCGCCGGCCAGGCAACCGATTCCGGGCTTGTGGTGCGGGTACTGCGAGGGCTGGAGCGCTTTGCAATGCGGGGGGCGGCGGAACTTGTCACGATCTCGCAGGGCGTTGTCGACCGCGTTCGGGATCTCGGGGTCACCACCCCTGTGGACGTGACCGGGTTCGGGGCCGACACCTCGGTATTCGGCTACCGGGACGTCCCCACAGAGCGATTGTTCATCTACGCGGGCACCTACACCGGGCTCCACGGTGCCGACATCCTGATCGACGCCTTCGCCCGGTTCTCCGAAACCCACCCCGGCTATCGGCTGCGCTTCATCGGGAACGGCACTGAGCAGGACGAGATGCGGGCGCGCGCCGCCTCGCTCGGGATCGGCGAAAGCGTCGAGTTCGCCGATCCGGTACCAGCGGCAGAACTCAGTCCGCAGCTGTCCCGCGCCGTCGCGAGCCTCGCGACGCTGAAGCCCGGCGGCGGATACGAATACGCGTTTACCTCGAAGGCGTACTCCTCCCTCGCGGCCGGCTGCCCGGTGATCTTCTCCGGGCCTGGGCCCACCGCGCCCTTCCTCACCGAAGCAGCGAAGACGGTGCCTGTGGGCCACGTCGCGGAGTATTCCGCTGACGCCATCGCGGACGCGCTGCGCCAGGCCGCGGACGCCCCGCTCTCCCCCTCCGACAGGCAGCGCGTTGCGGAGTGGACTGCAGCCCACCACTCGATGCGTGCCGTCGCCGAGCGGGTCGCCGCGCGTATCACGGCGGTCGGATCAGCGGGCCGCCGTCCGGGTCGTGCCAGGCGATCCGGAGCGAAAGGTGGCACCGCATGACCGGACTCTTCGCCAGACTCGCTGGGTGGGCTGTGGCCCACCGATCGAAGCTGCCGCAGTGGGCGCAACGCCTCATGGAGTCCGCGGCACGAAACCCAGACGGTCTGGTGGGCCGGCTCAGTGCACGGCTCATGGGTGCCGGCGGCGATGCCCCCGTGACGACGGTGCCGGACACGGAGATTCGCGTCTATGTCGCCCCGACGAACTACGCAGGCCAAGGGTACCTTTGGGCCCGAGCGCTTGAGGCGTCCGACTCCCGCGTCGGCGCTCGCAACATGGCGGTTGAGCTTCCGGGCGGATTCGCGTTCCCGGCCGACACGCTCGTGCCGATCGCCGCAGTGAATGCCTCCGAGGATTGGGCTGCGGCGGAGTGGGCTGCGGCGAGCCAGTTTAGCCACGTACTCGTCGAGGCCGAACGTCCCATGTTCGGCAAGCGCTGGGGCCGAGATCTCGCAGTCGAGGTCGCCGAGCTCGAACGAACCGGCGCATCCGTCGCGTTCCTTGCGCACGGCACCGATGTCCGTGACCCGGACCGCCACATGTCGCTGACCCCGTGGTCGCCCTACATGGAGGACCCGCGCACGGACATCCTCCGAGCAGACGCGCGGGCAAACGTTGCCCTCCTCGAACGGCTCGGCCGGCCGACGTTCTTCTCGACCCCGGATCTTGCCATCGACCTTCCCTGGGCACACTGGTGTCCAGTCGTCGTGGATCCCACCCGCTTCACCGCACCAGCCCCGACGTTCGGGAGCGCCCGAGCGCGCGTGATCCATGCTTCGAGCAACCCACTGCAAAAAGGCAGCGACCGGATCGAACGAGCGCTTGCTCCGCTCATCGCGTCCGGTGAGATCGAGTACGAGCTCATCACGGCAACGCCCGCGGCTCAGATGCCCGCCGTGTTCACCGCAGCCGACATCGTGCTGGATCAGTTCCGGCTGGGTTCCTATGGTGTCGCCGCGTGCGAGGCCATGGCGAGTGGACGAGTTGTGGTTGGGCACGTCCTGCCCGAGGTGCGCGAGCGCGTGCTCCGCGATACCGGACTGGACCTCCCCATCGTGGAGGCGACTCCCGAAACCCTGCACGATGTCGTCGCCGGGCTCATCGCTGATCCCGCAGCCACCCGCGCCGCAGCAGCAGCAGGGCCTGGGTTTGTTGCCGCCGTGCACTCGGGTGCGATGAGCGCGAAGGTGCTCACTGAGTATTGGATCGCGCCGGGGAGCGCCGAAGCGCCCTCCGAAGCACCCTCCGACGCGCGCTAGTTCGCGGAGGCCGCCGCCGACTGCACGGGAGCTCGCCGCTGATCCCGCGCATCCTTCCAGCGCCGCATGCGGCGCTCGACCGGGCGCTCAATCCCGGCGTGCAGGGCCCACGCCAGGACAATGTCGACGGCCAGGATCACACCAAACCACGCAAGGTTGCGCCAGCTCGCCTCTTGGAAGCCGAAAACGCGCAGCGCCAGGTAGATCACCGTCGCGTGCACGAGGTAGAACGCGAACGACCACTCGCCGAGCTTCACCTGCCAGCGAGTTTCGAACAGGAAGCGCTTCCCGTTCAGCGAGTGTGCAGTGAGCGCAACGATCGCGATGCCGACGGCGACCGTGAAGAACTCATTCCCAAACATCGCGAACCGACCGAACACGGGTGAAAGCGGCGAAAGGACGATTGCGGCGACGACTATACCAAGCGCCCCGATCCCCCACACTGGATGCAGGCGCGGTCGCCAGCCCGAGCGCATTGCCCAGGCGAGCGCCATCCCCAGGAGGAACTCCGGGACACGGGTGATGGGCATCGGAACCTGCGTCAACCAGGACTCCGGCCAGACAAGCACGCCGAGACGATAGGCAAACGCCCAGACGATCGCCGCAAGCGCGAGCCAGAGCGCCCCGCGCTTCGCAAGCGGGGTAAGTACTCGCGAGATCACCGGATGCAGTGCATAGAACAGCGCCTCGACGGTGAGGGTCCAGGCAGCCGGGTTCCCCGAGAACAGTACCGCCGGGTTTGCCCACCATCCCTGCAGCAGCACGACCGACAGCAGCAAGATCCCGAGGTCAAAGGGCTTCAGGAAGCTGCCCTCGGGAATCGTCGCAAATGTGTAGAACACCGGGATCGCGAAGAGAAGTGCCACGATGTGTGCCGGCCAGATGCGGGCGAAGCGACGCCAATAAAAAGTCGATGTCGCCACCGCGGGCCGCATCGACCAGGTCAGCACAAAGCCCGAGAGTACGAAGAAGAACGTGACGCCCAGGTACCCTTCGTCAAACAACCGCGTGATCGGGCCGGGGAGCGGCGCAAAGACGCGCATGTGGTACAAGAACACAAGGAACGCAGCCCACCAGCGAAGTCCGGTCAGCGAGTCAAGGCGGGGCGTCGGCGCGGCAAGCGTCGCTGAGGCGGGTCGGGTCACGGGAGTCCAATCGGGATCTGCGGCAGGGACCAGGATACCCGAGCATTTCCTGCAGGCACACGGTGCCGGCCCGCCCGGTACGATCGAGGCTATGCCCGCACCCCGCGTCGACGTCATTATTCCGGTCCACTCGGCTTCCCGGCCCATCGCACGAGCTGTGGCTTCGGTGCTCGATGGGTCCGCCGCGGCAGTGCGGGTGATCGTGATCGCGCACAACATCGAGTCCGAGCTCATTCGTAGCGCACTCCTCGATGTTGCGGATGACCCTGCGGTGGAGGTGATTCACCTCGCAGACGGAATCCCCTCCCCCGCCGGCCCCCGGAACCTGGGCATCACCCACGCGACCGCCCCCTACTACGCGTTCCTTGACTCGGACGACACACTCGCTCCAGGAGCTCTGGATTCGTGGCTCACCCTCGCGGAGGAAAGCCACAGCGCCGTGGTGATCGCGCGGATGGAACAGGAATCATCCGGGGCCGCCGACCCGCTGCCGCCGACCCGCCCGGAGCGGGACCGAGCATTACATCCGGTCAAGGACCGGCTCCCGTACCGTAGCGCACCGTTCGGCCTCATCGACCGCGAGCGCTTTGCCGGGCTCCGCTTCACGCCTGGGCTCGAATCCGGTGAGGACATCGTCGCCTCTGCCGAACTCTGGTTCAGCGGAGCACGCATCGCCTACGATCGCACCGGGCCGGCCTACCGGGTGGGCGGTGACGCGAGCGACCGCGTCACCGCGGCCCGCCGTTCCCTCGCCGCTGACTTCGCATTCCTTGGGGCGATCGCGGCGACGGAGTGGTTCGGACTACTGCCGCGTTCGGCGCGCCGCGCGTTCGGGGTCAAGGTGTTCCGCCTGCACTTCTTCGATGCGGTACTCGCGCGCCTCACCGACGATGGGGTCCACGGCGGTCTCGACGCGCACCGCGAGCCTTTCGCCCGCCTCGTGCACCAGGTTGAAGAGCTCGCCCCCGGATCGCTGGCGCTGCTGTCCCGGCGAGACCGGGCGGCGATCGACGAGGCGACTTCTCCCACGGGCACGCCGGAGACCATCATGGCGCTCCTCGAGGCCCGCTGGCTCGGTGGTATCGACGCGATGCTCACCAGGAATCCGTTTCTGTCGATGCACCGACAGGGCCCGCGCCGCACTCTTCGCGACATGGTGGCGTAGCCGCGCGGTAGCATCGAAGCCATGCTCGAGCCCCGCGTCGATGTCACAATCGCAGTCCATTCCGCCTCGCGCCCCATTGCGCGCGCCGCGTCCTCCATCCTCGACCACACCGAGGCCCCGGTTCGCGTCAATGTCGTGGCCCACAACATTGATCCGGAGATCATCCGCGCCAATCTGGGAGCGTACGCCGACGACCCACGGCTGCGGCTGCTGGCCCTGGCCGACGGCATTCCGTCCCCGGCCGGCCCGATGAACCACGGCTTTGCAATGTCAACGGCCCCGTTCGTCGCTCTCCTCGGTTCGGACGACGAGTTCGCGCCGGGTGCGATCGATTCGTGGCTGCGGGTCCAGGAAGAGACGGGCGCCGAGGCAGTGATCGCGCGGATCCAGCTCGTCACCGGCGGCACTGACCCCTACCCTGCGGTCCGGGGAGGCCGGCGAAGCCGGGAGCTCAGCGGACGGCGGGATCGGCTCTCCTACCGGAGCGCGCCCCTCGGCCTGATCGATCGCCGTCGTTTCGGGGAGCTTCGCCTGACAGAAGGCGTCCGATCCGGCGAGGATCTCGCCTACTCACTCACGGTGTGGTTCACGGGGAAGCACCTTGCGTATGACCTTGACGGCCCGCCCTACGTGGGCCACGACGATGCCGAGGACCGGGTTACCTCGGCCCCACGGCCCCTCGCTGAAGACTTCGCGTTCCTCGATTACATCGAGCAGCTGCCGTGGTTCCGCGACACGTCTGCAGCAGACCGCACAGCGATTGCGGTCAAGCTGATCCGGATCCACGTCTTCGATGCGGTGCTCGCTCGAGTGAGCAGTCCCGAAGCACTCGCGGAGAACCGTGCGGGCTTGCTCGCGCTCGTCGATCGACTCGAGCGGCTCGGCCCAGGAGCGCTCCGACTGCTCGCCCGCACCGACCACGCGGTATTCGACACGTTGCGGGATCCGCAGAGCACCCCGGAGCAGGTCACTGAGCGATTGCAGCGCCGACTCGCCTACCTCTCGGTGCCGACGCTCCTCACCCGCAATCCGTTCCTCGTGTTCCATGCGCAGGCTCCGTTCCGGAACCTGTTCGCGGGCTACCGGATCATGCGGCGCTTCCGCTAGTCCTGTTCGCTCTCGCGCACCACGGACGCGAGGCCCGCGAGCGCGACCTGCTCGCCGAACGCCGGATGCGCGCGGGCCACCTCCGCGAAGGTGCCCTGCGCGACGATGACCCCGTCGTCGAGGTAGCAGATCTGGTCGTAGTCTTTGATCGTAGACAGACGGTGCGCCACCGAGATGAGCGTCACCTCACCCTGAAGACTCCGAATCGACTTGGTCACCTCGTCCTCGGTTTTCGTGTCGAGGGAGGACGTCGACTCGTCGAGCACCAGTACGAGGGGGTCCGTGTAGAGCGCGCGAGCGATACCGAGGCGCTGCTGTTGCCCGCCCGAGAGCGATACCCCGCGCTCGCCAATACGTTCGTGAATTCCGCCGGCACGAGAATCGATGAGTGAACCCAGCTGGGCGCGCCGCAGCGCGCGTTCGACCCGCTCGGGATCGAGTTCATCACCCCAGGTGAGCGCGACGTTCTGCGCAATAGTCCCGTCGAAGAGCGCCACTCGCTGTGGCACGTACCCGACACGGCCACGCCACTGTTTGAGCACCGCCTGGAGCGACTCCGCATCGATGTCGATGCGCCCGGATGACGGTTGACTGAGACCAAGCAACAAGTCGATGAGAGTCGACTTCCCCGCCCCGGACGGGCCGACGATTCCCACGGAGCTCCCGAACGGGATCGCGAGCGACATGCCCCGGATTACCTCGTCGTCAGCCCCCGGATACCGGAAGTGCACGTCGGTCAGCCGGAGCTCGTCCGGGCGCTCGGCAAGCGTCGCGGTGTCCGCGGGTGCCTGTGACGTTTTCATGTCGTGTTCCGCGGCCAACATGTCCCCGATGACATCTTTGGCACCCGGCACACTCGCGGTCGCCTGCACGATCCCGCCCTGCACACCGGTGAGCGCGGGGATGAGGCGGATCCCCGTCATCGCGAAGAGCGACACGGAGGTGAGCCCGGCGGCCATGCCACCCTGCAGCACTGCGACACCGCCGATGAGAATCACGCCACCGAACAGCGCAGCCTCATACGCGAATCCGGGCAGGATGCCCAGGAACGAACCGTTCGCACGCGCACGCACGCTGTGCTTGCGGTTCGCGGTGACAAGATCTGCGACCTCTCCGAGGCCGTTCCGGAGGCTCAGCTCCTTGAGCGCGTCAATCATTTCGGTCATGAGGTTAGCGACTCGGTACCCGTAGTACAGCCCCACCTGGCCCGCTTCAAGAACACGCTTCGTGACAACGAAGTGCACGAGCAGCATGACAAGCGAGAGGTATACGAACGCAATCGCGGAGGTCAGTGGATCAGCGAAGACCAGCACCCCGAGCACAAGCACGAAGGTAAAGAAGGAGCTCGGGATTCGCATGATGGGCAGCACGAAGCCCGCCATCGTGTTCGCGATGCCCGCATCCGCGATACGCGTGATCTCGGCGACCGAGCGCTTCGCGCGCTCCTCCCAGCTGGAATTGATGTAGGCGCGGAAGAGGCGGTCACCGATCTCCAGCTCGTACTTCGCAAAGCGCCGCGTCGCGAACCACTGCAGCACCACGTTGAGCGCCGACTTCAGGATCATCAGCAGCAGCGCGATGAGCACAAAGAGTGGTGCCACCTCGGGGGACACACTGCCAATGACCGGCAGCGTAATCGTCGTGCCACTGATTGCGGGGCCGATCACAACCGCGAGCAGCGCCATCCCAATCGCATCCAGCGTGGTGATGAGGCTCGTGGCAACCATGTAGCCGACGAAGTACCGCTGTGCTCCTGGGGGGAGGAGCGGAAGCAACTGCCGGAGAACTGACCAGATTTCTTTCATAGTGCCGTGAGGCCCCGCGCTCTCGGGCGGTGCCCGAGCCTACGCCCCCGCCTGCAGCACGGCGGTAACGCCGGCGATAATGCGATCAACATCGCCTTCACCCAGCGAGGGGTGCACCGGAAGCGAGAGTACCTCGGACGCGGCCTTCTCGGTTTCTGGGAGTTCCAGGCCCGGGGCGAACGGCGCGAGCGAGGGCAGGCGGTGGTTCGGGATCGGGTAGTACACCCCCGAGCCCACATTGTGCTCCGTCTTCAGGGCGTCGCGCAGGCGATCTCGCTCGCCCGCGTCCACGCGGATCGTGTACTGGTGGTACACGTGCACGGCCTGCGGAGCCACGTACGGGGTAGTAACGCCGGCGATACCTGCGAGCCCGGCGGTGAGCGCGGCAGCATTAGCCTGGCGCTGCGCGGTCCACGCGTCGACCTTCGTGAGCTGCACGCGGCCGATTGCGGCGTGCACGTCCGTCATGCGAGCGTTGTAGCCAATGACCTCGTTGGCGTACTGGGTTTCCATGCCCTGGTTGCGGAGCAGACGCACATTGCGCGCGATCTCCTCGGTGGCGCACGTCACCATGCCGCCCTCACCCGAGGTCATGTTCTTCGTCGGGTAGAGACTGAACATCGCGAAGTCACCCAAAGTGCCAACGGGGCGGCCATCCCAGGACGCGCCGTGTGCCTGCGCGGCGTCCTCGTAAATCGCGAGGCCGTGTTCTTCAGCGATGGCGTTGATCTGGTCCACCAGGTACGGGTGCCCGTACAGGTGCACCGGCATGATGCCCTTGGTCTTCGGGGTGATCGCTGCGCGGACAGATGCCGGATCGAGCGTAAAGGTCTGCGGGTCGATGTCCGCGAACACCGGGGTCGCGCCGGTGAGCGCGACCGAGTTCCCCGTCGCGGCGAAGGTGAACGAGGGGACGATGACCTCGTCGCCCGCTCCGACACCCGCGGCGAGCAGGCCCAGGTGCTGACCGCTCGTGCCCGAGTTCACTGCGACCGTGGCGCGCCCGTTCACGAAGTGTTCAGCGAACTCGGACTCGAACGCGGCGACCTCGGGGCCCTGCGCAATCATGCCGGAGCGCAGCACGCGGTCGACCGCCGCGCGTTCGTCGTCGCCGATGATCGGCTTGGCCGGGGGAATGAACTCTGCTGACATACGGGAACACCTTCCGTGGGCACGGGTATGCCCAACATTCATCTGCCAGAATACCTGTATGACCTCCGAATCCGCGGCAGCAGCCGTCTTCGCTGCCGACACCTGGGTCGTGATCCCCCTGTATAACGAAGCGACCGTGATCGCTGGGGTGATCCGCGACCTCCTCGCGCAGTTCCCCAACATCGTCTGTATCGACGATGGATCACGGGACGGCTCCGGGGATATCGCACGCCAGGCTGGAGCCCGGGTCGTCACCCACCCGATCAATCTCGGGCAGGGTGCCGCACTGCAGACCGGGTTCGAGTACGCCCTCGAGCGCGGTGCTCGATATGTGGTGACCTTTGATGCTGACGGGCAGCACAGAGTCGAGGACGCCGTGGCGATGCTTGAACGTTCACGGTCAGAAGACCTGGCGATCGTGTTTGGCTCCCGATTTCTCGACGACCGGACCAATCCGGGCTTTCTGAAGAAGGTTGTCCTTAAGACCGCCGTGGCCGTGACGAATATCACTACTCGGACCAGGCTCACTGACGCGCACAATGGGCTGCGGGTCATCCGCGCCGACGCGCTCCGGCAGATCAAGCTCCGTCAGGATCGCATGGCCCACGGAACGGAGATCGTGGTGCAACTCGGACGCACCGGCCTGCCGTACGCCGAACACCCCGTTGAGGTGATCTACTCGGAGTATTCAAAGGCGAAGGGCCAGTCCCTGCTGAACTCCGTGAACATCCTCGTGGACCTGATCATCCGGTAGGGACCCCAGACATGACACTCTTCCAGTTCCTCCTCATCGCCGCGGTGATCGTGGCCGCGACGCTCGCGGTCCGGTTTCTGCCCGGCGAGCGCTCACTCGCGCTGAAACGGATCTTCGCGATCCTCTTCGTGATCGCTGCGGTGGTCGCGATCCTCTTCCCCGGAGCGCTCACCTCGGTTGCGAACTTCTTCGGGATCGGCCGAGGCACCGACCTCCTGCTGTACTTGTTCATTGTGGCAATGCTGATCTTCGCTACGGCGACCGTGCGGGCAAAGGCCCGCAGTGACGCCCGCGTCTCGGAGCTCGCCCGGGCGGTCGCGCTGATGGAAGCCCGGATCATCGAAGGCCAGGATGACCCGCAGAGCCCGAGCACCGAGGAGACACCCGCACCGTGATGGCCTGGATCGCCTTCGCCGGCCCCGTGCTCGCGGGACTCCTGATCGTCGTGGTGCTCGGCGCACCGGCCGCGTGGGCACTGCGCCTCCGCGGCATCGCGATCCCGCTCGTGGCCGTGCCCGCGGCGTTCGCCGTCATTGCTGTCAGTAGTGTGGTCGCCTCGATCGCCGGGGTTCGGTGGTCGCTGCTCCCGGCTCTTGCGCTCGCAGTGATTCTTGCCGTGGTACTCCGGCTGCTCAGGCGCTGGATTGGAGCTCCCGCCGGCCCGCGGTCCGGCCGGAACCAGCGGAGCGAGCTCTGGGTCGCACTCGCCGCGGCCGCCATCGGCGGTGCGGTCATCGCGATTTCTCTTGCGGCCGGGCTCCGCACTCCCGGGGCGATCTCGCAGACCTTCGACGCGAACTTCCACCTCAACACGGTTCGCTACATTCTCGACTCGGGATCCGCGTCGCCGTTCACAATGGAGCTCACGACCCCGGGGTCGCCGGCGTTCTATCCGGCGCTCTGGCACGGTTTCGTCGCGCTCATCGCCCAACTCAGCGGTGCGTCGGTGCCAGTCGCCACGAACGCAGCTCTGTTCGTGACTTCCGCTGTGATCTGGCCGGTCGGGGCCGTAGCGCTGGGCCGTGCCGTCGCCGGCCCGAGCACTCGCGTTCTGGTGATTTCGGGGGCCCTGTCGGCCGCCTTCCCGAACTTCCCCCTCTTCCTCGCGGGCTACGGCGTGATCTACCCGAACCTCTTCGCGCTCGCGCTGCTTCCCTATTTGCTCGTCGCGGGGCTTCAGCTTCTGAACCTCGGACCCGCGCGGCGCGCGACCCCTCTGGCCCGTGGCACGCGCTGGTTGCTCTTCGTGGGCGCCCTCGGTGCCGCCGCACTGGCCCACCCAAATGTGATTCACGCGGTCCTCGCTTGGGGAGCGATTCCCGTGCTGTGGGTCGTGTGGCGCGGCCTGCGCGGTGGCCCTGTTCCCGGGCCCGACGGGGTGCGAGTCGCACCACCAACGCACGTTGCTGTTCGCCGCATCGGTGCCGTGATCGGCTTCGCGGTCCTTGCTGTCTCGATCCCGGCCGCCTGGATCCTCGGCCAGACCTACGACAACGCCTGGGAAGGGTTCTACGGTCCCCGGAGCGCCGCACTGCAGCTGATCGGCGGCACTCCGCACCTTGCCGGCCATGCCTGGACCGTAGCGCTCATCGTGTTGCTCGGCGCGCTGCTCGCATGGCGCTCACGCAACGTGCGGTGGCTTCTCGGGTCGGCTGTGGCTCTCGCCTTCCTCTACTGGGTCGCTGATGGGTTCCCTTCAAACGATCTCCGCACTGCGTTTGTGGGCCCCTGGTACAACGACCCCCGCCGGCTCGCGTCACTCGTACCGTTCGGTGCTCTCCCCCTCGCCGTGCTCGGGGCGTCCGCCGCGTGGACGATGCTCCGCCCTGGCCTGCACCGGTTTGCCGGGATGAGGTCGACCCGTCCGCAGCGTGCGCGCCGGATCCTCACTGGTTTCGCGGTGCTGTTCCTGCTTGCAGCAGGGCAGGCGGGCACGTTCTCAGCAATGCAGTCGCTGCGCGACGGCTACGAGACGCACGACGCGATCCTGCTTGACGATGACGAGCGGAAGCTGCTTGAACGGCTCGGGGAGGACGTGCCGGAGGGCGCGACGATCGCGAACAGCCCGCTGAACGGCGGCTCGCTCGGCTACGCGATCGCGGATCGCCCGGTACTCTTCCCGCACACGAACGGCACCTACGATCCCCGCGCCTACACGCTCGTGACGAAGCTGACCTCGGATCCAGCGGCCGCCTGTGCCGCCTCCGAGGAACTTGGCGTCGAGTACGTGTTGGACTTTGGCACGGACTACGTATTCGAGAACGCGGCGAAGGTGTGGCCCCAGTTTGATCAGCTCAAGCATCTCGACCGCTCGCCGCTCCTCACAGAGGTCGATCGCGAGGGCGACGCCGCGCTGTATCGGATCACCGGCTGCGCTCAGTAGCACCCCGGTTCCCAGTGCGTACGCCGCGAGCGCGCTAGCATCGACTCAGACCCCGATCCAGAGGAGCAGCATGCCCGCATCGATCAGTTCGCACGCGTTTATCGGCGAGGGCGTGACCCTCGGCGCCGACGTGACAATCGGCCCAGGTGCCGTGATCCTGGGCCCCTGCGTAATCGAAGCAGGGGCCTGGATCGGCCCTGGTGCCCAGATCGGCGCACCGCCCGAGATGTCGAGCCTGCGTCAGAACACGGCGTGGGCCGGTGATCTCGAACACGCGGGCGTCCACATCGGGGCCGGTGCCGTGATCCGCGAGGGTGCCGTAATCCATCAGGGCACATACCGGGAAACCACCGTCGGACCGCGCAGCTGGGTACTCAACCGCGCCTACCTCGCGCATGATGTCCTACTCGGGGCCGACGCGACGGTCTCCGCGGGCGTCTCGATCGGCGGCCACTGTGTGATCGGTGACCGCGTGAACATTGGCATGAACGCCGTGGTACACCAGCGCCGCGTGATCGCACACGGCGCGATGGTGGGCATGGGTACTCCCGTTACCCGAGACGTCCCCCCGTTCGCGAAGGTGTACGGCACCCCACCCCGCCTCGCCGGTGTGAACGCGGTCGGGATGGAGCGCGCCGGGCACGACCCGGCCCTTGCCGAGGTGCTCGCCTCGCACTATGGCGAGGGTGAGTTGTTCACCAGCACCGAGTGTGTACCGGACGACCTCGGAACCCTGAGCGAGGCCGTGCGTTGGTGGCGCGCTCAAGGCGATCTGCGGCCTGTCTCAGTTGCTTCCCCAGATTTTGCAGCGCCGAGGAAGTAGACTCCTCTGTCGTGGCATATGTAGCAGCACTTTCCGACCCGGAGTTTGATACTCCAGGGAAGAGCAAGGGCCTCATCGATGTATTTCGACACCGGTACCTCCTCTCTCTTCTCCTCAAGAAGGGCATCACCACCCGGTACTACGGGTCCGTGCTCGGCTGGGTGTGGTCGTATGTGCGACCCGCCGCACAATTCCTCATGTATTACCTCGTCATCGGGGTTGTACTCGGCGCGAACAGAGGCATGGATTTTTTCCCTGTCTACCTCTTCGCAGGGATTATCACTGTCAACCTCTTCAGCGAGGCGCTCCGAAACACTACCAACGCGATCACGGACAACGCTGCTCTCGTGAAAAAGATCTACTTGCCAAGGGAGCTTTTCCCCGTTGCAGCCATCGGGGTCGCGTTCGTTCATTTTCTTCCTCAGGCCGCGGTTCTGCTCGCAGTATGTCTATTCCTCGGCTGGACGATTACTTGGATGCAAGTCCTTGCCTTCGCCGTCGGGTTGTTTGTTGTTCTGGTCTTCGCGCTCGGACTCGGTCTGTTCTTCGGGGCGATCAACGTCGCCTATCGTGATGCGCGCAACATCGTCGATTTGATTCTCATGTTCGCAACCTGGGCATCCCCGGTTCTCTATTCTTGGGAAATGGTTCACAAGCTCATGCCCGACTGGCTGTTCAACCTTTTCATGGTGAACCCGGTCACCACGGCAGTTGAACTCTTCCACAACGTTTTCTGGCTCCCACTCGCGCCCGGCACGCCCCGGCCAGAGCATCTCCTCATCAATGCAGGGATCGGGCTTGTACTGGCGCTCATCACGCTGCTTATCGGCCAGTTCACGTTCCGAAAGCTGGAGGGGAATTTTGCCCAGCACCTCTAATTCCGAACCCAAGTCGGTCAAGCCCGCAATTGTCCTCAACGACGTCCGCAAGACCTTCACAATCAAGCACACACAATCCTTCAAGGAAGCATTCGTTGCGACTCTGCAGCGAAAGGAGCTCAGCTCCTCGTTTAATGCCATTGACGGGCTCAGTCTTGAGGTCCCCGAGGGCCAGTCCATTGCGCTTCTCGGCCGCAACGGCTCTGGCAAATCAACCACACTGAAGCTGGTGTCCGGGGTCATGCGGCCAGACGCAGGCTGGATCCGTACCCGAGGCCGCATCGCAGGCCTGCTCGAAGTTGGGGCCGGCTTCAATCCGAACCTCACCGGCCGGGACAACGTATATCTTAACGCTGCGATCCTCGGCATGAGCCAAGAAGAAACCGAAGCGCGCTTCGAGGACATCCTCGAATTCTCCGAGATCGGAGACTTTATTGATACTGAGGTCAAGCACTATTCCTCCGGCATGTACTCGCGTCTCGGATTCGCCGTCGCTGTGCACACGGAACTTGACGTCCTCCTCGTCGACGAGATCCTATCCGTTGGGGATGCGGCATTTCGCGCAAAATGCGCTGAGCGTATGAAAATGCTCCGCGAACAGGGGAAGACCATGTTTATCGTGAGTCATTCTGCTGGGCAAGTAATGGAACTCTGCGAGCGCGGCGTCGTATTGCAGCGAGGCAAGATTGTTTTCGATGGCCCTATCGCGGAGGCAGTCGCCTTTGTCGATCCCTCATCTGGGAAATTGAAAGAGGGGCCAGTCAGCTACTCAGTCCACGGCGACATCCGTTCGGTATACGAACGCAACCGGAGCGGATTTGGCCGTCCGTTGCACAGTGGGGTCGAGGTCTCCGAGAACGGTGGCGGTTGGTTCCAGCAGTTCGAGCACGGACTCATCACATATTCCCATGCGCTCAAGAAGAGCCACGGGATCCTCCACGGCTCGTTTCTCGAAGAGTACCTGGAGCACGGCGGAGCAATGGGCGAATGGGGATTCATCGCTGGAAATGCCAAGGGCCGCGTTGCTGACGGAAACCGTACGCTCGAGTTCCAGAACGGAGTCGCCCGGTACGATGTGAAGACCGGAGTAACATTCACGCCGGCCGCATAACCGGGCCTTTCAGCAGCACACCGACTAGACTTTCTCAGGTGTTTTCAAAGCGAGCGGTTCCCCATGCACTTGAGCAGGGACTTAGTCTCGTGTTCGACCGCCAACGGCCCTGGCGACGAGAGTTCTTCATACTCCGCGCACTCCATTCCTCACGTGGGGCGTACAGCAGTATCACTCTTAGGCAGCGTTCCCGATTCGAGTCGCGTCTTGGGAAATATCCTGACGCCGTTGTGCCTTACTTGCAGTGGGTGAACGAGAGGGAAGGCGGGGACGCAGCTGAGGGCCTTGCCAGAGAACTTGCCGAACAGCCGAAGACGTCGGCCGGGCTCCTCGTTGAAGTTGCGAAATTCCACTATCTCCTCAACCGCACGTCCCTGGGTGATGGGTATATCGAACGAGCCAAAGAGACCGACCCGCGTCTGCTCCGGATCTACGATGAGGAGGCTTGGAATCAGCGTGCACGCGGAAACCTGCACCGCGAGCTCCAAGCAGTGCAACATGCAATAGACGTCGCTCCGGATGTGCCTTCCCGGTTCTATTGGCAAGTATGGCTGGGAGAGATACTGGTCCGCCAAGACCGATTTGACGAAGCATGGCAACATCTCGGGTGTTTCCCCGAGTTCGCGACCGATGACCCTGCCCTGCTGAGCGCTGGATATTGCGCGCACATGCTCGGACTCGACGCTGAGTCGATGGCCGCATACCGACGTTTCGCACCGGAGGGGCCGGACGGATACGACGCAGTCAAAGTGGCACACTCTCAGTTCACACTCTTCCAGCGCGCCACGGAGGCAGCACGCCTACTTGAACCTGTTTCCTCAACGGCTCCGACGAAAGCGCTCGAACTGAGCGCCGAGGTGCAACTCCGGCTCGGCAATCCCGAACGCTCCGCAGTGGAACTGGGCCTCGCGGCTTCACGTACCGACCGCAGCACGGAGGTTCGCCCAAAACTCGCACAGCTGCTCGAACTGCTCGAACGCCCGAGCGAGGCCATTCACGCGTACGAGTCGTTGACAGCTACCGAGTCTTCTGCGTTCCTCCGTTTCAGAGCCGGTGAGCTTCTCGTAGCGCAAGGTCGGACCATGGAAGCTGTGACACGGTTCCTCGCAGATGTTTCGGCCGAGGGCCTCCCCCCGCTTGCCGACGTTGATGTCGATCCCGCACTCCCATCACTCATCGCGCAAACCCGAGATGCCGCGCTCGACGATTTCGGGGCCCTCTTCCCAGAGATCTTGCAGCGGGCAAGCTCTGAAGCGTTGATTTTCGCGGCTTCTCTAGCCTCGGCCGCTGCCCATGCACGTGGTCAGGAATGGGATGCTGCCTGGGCGGCAATCCGACTAGGCCAAACAAACCGTCTCCCGAGCGTCTCTCTCACAGACGGGAGCTGGGAAAACTCGGACTCCCAACGCGCTACGCATTACGCAGAGTGGATCGAGACAGAGCCGATCGCCCCGGACATCACGCTGTATGAATCCTCGCTCGGTGCTACCACCTCCTGCAATCCGTTGGCAATCTGTCTCGAACTCTTGAATAACCCCGCGCATGCTTCACGGGTGCATGTCTGGAGCATCGAACCGGGTGCATCGATTCACCCGGAGCTGCTGAACCGGGCCAACGTACGCTTCGTTGCCAAGCAGTCTCCCGGCTATTTCCGCGCTCTCGCTGTTGCGGGAACCATCATCAACAATGCGACAATCGACCATGAGTTCATGAAGCGCCCCGGACAGCGATATCTCAATACCTGGCACGGTGTTCCCTGGAAACATATGGGCCGCGACAACCGTTCTGAGCCATTTGCATACGGCAACATCGCCCGGAACTTCTTGCATGCTGATGTGGTGCTCGGGCCAGACCCCCATACGCTGGACGTGCTGTCGCGAGGGC
Organism: Leucobacter sp. 7(1); assembly: GCF_900163635.1. Lineage (GTDB taxonomy): Bacteria > Actinomycetota > Actinomycetes > Actinomycetales > Microbacteriaceae > Leucobacter. The sequence continues at coordinate 20,247 of NZ_FUID01000104.1, forward strand.
ATGATGTGGACGAACTCATTCCAGGTGTCTTTGTGCGCGCCGGGTACCCCAGGAATGACCTTACTTTAAACCTGTCCTCGGGACGGCGGGACCATATCAGAACCGCTCTTGGGGTCCGAGAGACCGACAATCTCGTCGTGCTATTGCCCACGTGGAAGGGAACTTTTGCGGATCGCAACAGCGAGGTGGATCAAGTCATTGCGGTCGCTCGCGGACTCCTCGATTCAGGGGCAAAGGTTGCCGTCCGCGCACACCACTATGTCAGCGCCGCCTTCCGCAATACAGAAATTCTCGGAGTCAAACTGGTGCCAGATGAGTTCGACACGAACGAACTTCTCGGTGCCGCGAATGCCATCGTCACGGATTTTTCAAGCGTTTTGTTTGATGCAGCTGCCACGGGCGTCCCGGTCGTAAAACTGGTTGCAGACATTGAGCAGTATGCGGCCGATCGAGGGCTCTACTTTTCAGCCGAAGAGGTTCCAGGTGCCAATGCAGCAACGATCCCGGAAGCTGCAAGACTTGTTGCCGCTGCATGTGCAGATCCCACCACATTCACGGCACAGTACGCCGAGCAGACCGCACGATTCAGCGCCACCGAGGTCGGTTCCTCGGCCCGACACGCTATTTCGTTGCTCTTTGACGACTCATCGCACAACAGTGCGCCCAGACCCGAGCCGGCGAAAAGCGTGCTCCTCTCCACAGGCGGGCTTCCACCAAACGGCATCACACGGTCAACCCGGAGCCTGATCGCTTCGTTGCAGGGCACTGAATACACGCCATACCTTATTCCGGGCAAGAACACTCTTGAGGGCGCTGATCCCGAGACATTGCGTGACGTACGACGCTACGCGAAGGTGCTCCCTCGTGTAGGGACTATCGCTGGTACTCGTATGGAACGTGAGACCCTCTACTTCGGCACAGGACGCAACTATGTTCCATCGCCTATGGTGCAGCGGTTCCTAGATTCCGGCGCGCGACGGGAGGCGATGCGGCTCTTTGGAGATACGAACTTCCACGCTGCGGTGGAGTTCAGCGCCTACGACGCGAAGAACATCACGTTGCTGAATTACGGAGTACACGTTGGTGCTGGACGGCGCGGAATCGTGTTCCACAATGAGATGTGGCAGGAGGTACAGAACCGCTTTCCTCGGCTCCGTTCCGGTTTCTACTCTCTAGACCGTATGGACTTCCTCGCGTCAGTAAGCGATGACGTGCGAGACTACAACGCACGCACGATGCACGAACACTTCGGAATCGCGACTGACCGTCACATCACGATCGAGAACACGATCAACGTCGCTGAGATCCGGGAACTCGCCAGCACACCGCTCGATCAGGAAGACCACGAGTGGTACGAGGCGGACGTCGCCCACGCGTGCATCGTGGCGCGTCTTTCCCCGGAAAAGAATCACGAGCAGTTCTTCGACGCTCTCGCCTCTTGCCGGCGGGATCTGAGCCGCCCGGTCCGAATCACGTGTCTCGGTGACGGTCCACTCCGGATGAAGCTCGAACGTCAGCTTCGCGACCTGGGACTGACAGATATCGTGCGACTGCGTGGCCTCGTGCCGAACCCACAAGCCCATCTGAAAGCGGCAGGAGCGATGATCTTGCCGTCGCTCCACGAGGGCCAACCGCTGGTGATCCTGGAGGCACTGACCGTTGGTGCGGCGGTCGTGGCGACCGATACTCACGGCTCACGATCAGTGCTCCACTACGGGGCGTTTGGTCAGCTGGTCCCGATTTCGAAACCAGGACTCGTGTCTGCGCTGCATCGCGTTGCCGATGGTACCTTGGACGGCACGGCTACCTTTGACGCGGAGGAATTCACTACGCATTCGCGCGACATGTTCCTCGACGCGATAGACCCCGATCGCACACGGTAGTTAGCTGGGAGCCGAAGAGGCTCCGCCCCCCAGCTACCTACCGGCCACGCATACGTTGCAGTGCCAAGCGGATCCGATCGCGAGTTCGCGCCCCGGGCGGACGAACACGATGTGACAGACCCGCGAACTCAGTGCGCAAGTGCTCGAGTTCCTTGCGGAGATGGTCGGCTTCACGATGGTTGGTTTTCTCCGTCCGCTGGTGCGCCCGTTCCAACTGCGCAATGCGGGCAGCATGATCCTCCACGTTGACCAGGTTGTTCATGCGGTACATGTTCGTCGCCTCGTGAGCGACCCGTGACATCGCCAGCAACCGTTCGTCGTGCGCATCACCCCAAATCCACGAGCCCATCTCTGAGGTATCCGCTACCAACACGGGTTCGCGCGTGCGTATGCTCTGCACAATCGCGTCCCACCAACGCGACTGAAATGCCCGTTGTTCGACACCGGCCCCACTGACGTGGGCGGCAAGTTGATCGCGACGCAGACTCAGCGTTTCGAGGAGCGGAGCACCGAGAGCCGGAGTCCAGTACTCGAATGGCACGGCGAGCGATTCGACGCCAAACGCGGCCAAGGCCCCCCGCATCCGAAGAGCAGAATAGTAGCTCGTCACCAGCCCGATCGCAGGGACACCTACCGCGGCACCGAACACCAACGGGTGGTAACGAGTAGACACGGTGTATTCGGCCCCTGTGGTCACGGCAAGCACCTCCCGAGCGGAGATCATCGGCAAGGAACGCACTCGACCGCTCTGTGAGTAGTGCACCACGCGGTCGTGCCCATATACGTCATTGTCTCTGCCCGTTTGTTCTGCTGCTCCTAGTACACCCATATGCGGAAGTAGGACCACGTCGACTCCATGCGCTTCGACGATCCCGTCGACAATGCGTGCGAGGTCACGGTAGTATTCTTCCCGGCCGAGGCCGGTCGAGTATGCGTGGAAGGTGAAGCTTCCCACTACGTATCGCGAAGGAAGCTTCATCGTTTCCAGCCGCTCACTAGAGAGCTCTACAGGATCCAACAGCAGGGCATCATCCAAGGTCTGCACAACGTTACCGATTCCAGCACCGATCTCCCGCATGAGCGCCGCGGTAGCGCGCTCACGAGCCCCGAATGCCGTGGCATACGACAGGAGTTCTCGCACCATTGGGCGGTCTTCAGGCACGAGCAGCGGCCCCACCGTCTGGCTCGAGATAAATAGCGGAACGCCCACCGCCTCGGCGATGCGTTTCAGCGCCACACGCTCAAAAATATGCTGCGAGCCGCTTGAGTTGAGATTCCCTCCCCCCGCAACGACGACGGCGTCGGCATTCTTCACAGCGGCCACGGTCAGTGCGTCGTCCGAGCTGAGTTCCGCACGTCCGCGCGCACCTGCCACCAATGCATCCAGGCGACGCACCCGGGCCGTCCGGGTCTTCTCCCTCACGAAACCGAAACTCGGCACCGCCTCCACGCCATAGTGTTCTCGCGTCACCAAGGGATCGCCCGCAACCACTGTGACCTCACAGCCTCGCTCACGCAACTGAGCGATCGCAGCCTCAGTCATGGCTTCATCACCCAGGTGGTACCGGCCGTTCCAGCTCACATCCCCGATGACAAGCACGCGTGGTGCAATAAGGTCGGATCCAGCCTGAGCCGCAGCAACAAGCCGCGCGGGCCCGTGGAAAGTTGGGCACAGTTCCCAGAGAGAAGAAACGCCGATGGCACCATCCCCAACGACTTCAACCTTTTCTTGGCCAAGTGCCTGAACGGGAGAATGGTTGGTCTGTCCCCGGGCGTCAGTCGCGATAGCGGTGAATTCGAGGACAGGCGACGCGAGCGTGCCGGGGTCGACTTGCGGAAGCGCGACTTCGGCGACCCAACTCACACCCTCATCCGTCGCAGCGTGAGCCGTTGCCATCTGCTGGCGATTTCCCCCGTCAGCAACGAACAGGGAAAGCCGGGAACCTGGCTCACGCAATACGCCGATCGGGTCTGTGCTCCATCCATGCACCCGAATCGTTCGCTCGTCCACTTCGACCCGCTGGATCGCGTGCAGGTACATGAGGTTCGCATGGGTCCTCGGCACTCGGGGCACACCGTCCATTGCGCTCAGCTGCTTGGCGAGAGGAGTCGAAGAGGGGCGACTCTCCGGGTCGCGAGGCGCCCAGAAGCTGGGACTCATCTGGGTAAAGAATCTCCCGGACAGCGCGCCACCGAGCTTGCCGCGGAGTACCGCTCGCACTCCGTCGACGTCCCCCCCGAGCGCGGCAGCATAGAGTAGTCGGTCCCCAAGGAAACGGCGTTCAAACGCCTCCAACGGGGTACGTTCCAGACGCGGACGAATCATCTCCAGAACTACAGCGCACCATTCATCCTCAGCTTCGAGGAAGTCGTTCAGGTAGAACCGCAAGTGGTGCGCGATTACTTTGTCTTCGAACTCCGCACGGACTTCCTCGCCAGATTCCGCAAACGCGGTTTCTGCAAGATCGAGCGCTCGAAGGCGATCCTCGAGATTCTTTCGTGTGTGTCGCTGATTCGTGATCGACTGCCGTTCCTCACGCGGGTACACGTTCCAGTGGTATACCTCGGCTGTGATCTGCGCGATGCCCTGAGCCGCAGCAAGCGTGTGTGCTGAAAACACCACGTCCTCGTACAGCATTCCCTCCGGGAAACGAGCACCAATCCGCTCCAGGAACTCACGACGGTACAGCTTGTTGGTCGTGAGCGTGTCCTGTGATTCGGCGGGAATGTCTGCAAGGGTCGCCCCGTAGCGTAGCTCCGCGTGGAGATTCGGGAACCAAGGCACCCGACGATCTCCTTCGTTTCGGAGCACGCGCACCAGTAATCCCGATACGACGTCGGCCGCACTTCGTTCAGCTTCTTCCAGGAGCGACGCAACTGCGCCAGAAGGAAGATCATCGTCAGAACCGAGGAACATGACGTAGCGCCCCCGGGCGAGCCGGAGCCCGTCATTCAGGGGCCCACCGGGAGCTCCTGAGTTCTCGCTCCGTCGGTGCGACCGAACACGCTGATCTTGAGTGAGAAACGCGGCGACGATCTCCGGCGTCTCATCCGTCGAGTGATCATCGCTGATGATGACTTCGATGTTGCGATGAGTCTGGGTCAGAACCGAGTTTACCGCAACGGGGAGGTGGGCTGCATCGTTGTACCCAATAACGATGACGGAAACGTCGGGCACAGTCATATTGCTGGTCCTCCGGAGTTCAGACTTGGCGCGAGCGAAATCCGCCCAGCGCTACCCCCTAAGAGTATCCGCTGAGTCACTACAAAAGCGCTCGACGCGTGTTCTGCCAATGGCCCGGGCACTCGAGCGTTTTCTCTGCGTTCACGGTACGATTACCTCGGTACATTGGCTTGCATCTCCGGGAGAACCGAACGAAATGATCCACGATTCCTCGGCCCCGGTCCGGGTCACCACAAACGAGCGCGCTGCCCGAGATGATTCAATCCCGCAGCTCAGCCTCGTCATCCCCTGCTACAACGTTGAGACCTATCTCCCCGTTCTGCTCCGCAGCCTTGACGCACAGGACTGTGATCCTGCCGCGATCGAACTAATTTTCGTGATCGACGGTTCGCCAGACGACTCCGAGCATGTGGTCGCAGAGTGGATGCCACGTTCTCAGTTCCCCGTCTCGCTCGTCGTACAGGAGAACCGTGGCGTCTCGGGAGCCCTCAACACTGGCCTTGAACAGGCACGGGGAGAATGGGTGTCTTTCTCAGGACCCGATGATGAGCTCTCCTCCAACTACTTCTCCGAGATCCTCGCGGGGGCTCAATCGTTCCCAGATATCGACATCATAGTTACTCGACTCATTCGCGTTGCCAGCTCAGGCAGGGTGGTTTCGCACCCGCTCGACTACAAATTCGCTGATCGTATAGAAGCTTTCGTAGTCGATTTACATCAGACGCCCGGAATGATTCATTTGGCGGGTGGCACGATCGCCCTCCGACGTATTCGGGTGGAGGAGACTGACGTAACGCACGACGAGACCCTACGAAGCGGCTTCGAAGACGCACAACTTATCTCGCAGTTCCTGCTTCGGCTACCCGAGGCCAGGTATCTCATCGTGCCGCAGGCACACTACTACTATCATTCGCGCGCCGATTCGATCGTTGCGACCGCCTCCTCGGATTACGCCCGCAAGCTCCCGCTGTTCGAAACGGTGTATGGGCGTCTGCTCGACGAGGCCGGTGACACCTGTCCTGCTTGGCTAGCGAATGTAATTCTGTACGACATGTACTGGGTGTTCCGCCAGTTCATGCAGTTCCGTTCGAGCGTTTTCGCGTTGGATTCTGATGCCAATGATCGTTTTGACTCCGCGGCTCGTCGGGTCCTTCGCCGGATTGGCCTCTCCCACATTCAAGCTTTCCGAGTTGTGAATGTGCCGCTCGATATTCGCTCCGCCTGGGAAGCTGCGGTCGACCCGGCTGCGGTCACCTCCGTAGCTATCGTGCGTGAACAGGATCAGACTCGGAGTCTCAGCAAGATTGCTTACCACACGGGCGTTCCTGATCAGGAAGCAGTGGTCTCGCGTGGGGGCGAACGTAGTTCGCTTGCATACACAAAGAGCCGGGCATTGCTCTATTTTGGCCGCCCTTGGGCATACGAAAATATCTATTGGGTAGCCGACCCCGACAATCTGGGAGACATTTCGGAACTGCACTTCTCCTCCCCCGGCTGCTCCTTCTTTGCGGACGGATCGGTTTTCACTACCAGGGATGCCGGGCGTGCACTACAGAAGACTCCCCCCCGCCCTGGCCCGCCTGTGCCAGGGCCACGGCCACAAACTTCGCCCCCATCTGGGCGGGCCGTTCGAGCTCGGGCAGCCCGGGAACGGCGACTCAGACTGTCCTATTCGCTCGCATACCGGCTCGGAGGATTGCTTGGCTGGCGGAAGAAGTTTACAGATGCCTGGGTCCTTATCGATCGGAACACTCAGGCGAACGACAACGCCGAGGCCCTGTACCGGTATCTCAGGGACGCACGACCCGACATCAACGCTTGGTTTGTGATTGGTAAGGGAACCAGCGATTGGACCCGCCTGAAATCAGACGGGTTCCGACTTGTCGCGCACGGCAGCAAGAAGCACTTCGCGCTGATGAAAGAAGCGAAAGTCCTTTCATCATCAATGATCGACCAGTACATCGTGCAGCCGTTCCCCAAGCGGTTCCTTCCAAAGACCTGGAGCTACTCGTTCCTACAGCACGGCGTCACGAAGGACCTGTTGCACCGGTGGTGGAACTCCAAGACCGTCGACCACTTTGTTACCTCAACTCTCCCTGAGCATCACTCGATCGCTGGAAGCCCGTCACCGTATAAGCTCTCCGAACGCGAGGTCACGCTCACTGGCATGCCCCGCCACGACCGCCGATTCCGGCTCATGCAAGAAGCTCCATCACGTCAACCGGGAACTCACCGTATCGTGCTGATGCCGACTTGGCGGAACTATCTTCTCGGCGCAAACACCGGCGCTGAGCGGGATCAGCTCGATAGCTTTGCAGAATCGCAGTTCGTCACCGAATGGTCCGGGTTCCTCAACGGCTCGTATCTCTCCGAATTGTCACAGCGGCCTGGGGTCGAAGTCATTCTGCTCCCGCATCCGGGAATAGACACACATTGGAAGGACCTCGTAGTCCCGCCCGGAATTCGCCGCGTTTCCTATGTTGGGGATGATGTGCAGGAGATACTGGCTGGCGCGACGCTCGTCATTACGGACTATTCATCCCAGGCATTCGAGGGCGCGTTCTGCGATGCTCCCTCCGTCTACTTCCAGTTCGACAGAGTCGAGTTCTTCTCAGGCGGGCACATCGGTTCACCCGGCTACTTCGACTACTTCCGGGACGGGTTCGGCCCGGTATGTGAGGACCGCGCAACGCTTGAGCAGAACCTCGAGGAAATGATCTTGGGTACGCACCCTGAGCTCGCAGAGTATCGACGCCGCATCGAGCGACTCTACCCGTTCCAGGACGGCAAGGCCTCTGAGCGAATCGTCGGCGAGATTGAAGCCAGACTTCGCCCTTACGGGCGCTAGATACACGCAAGGGTAGAGAACTGCCACGGTTCTCCACCCCTGGCAGTCCTTCCGCAACTCAGTGATTTAACCGGTAGATAAATGCCGCCATTGCTTCACGGGAGACGCGATCCTTCGGTGTGTATTTTGGCTTCCCCGAAGGCTGCTTCATCCCTGTGGAGTAGCCCATCTTGTGCATCCAAGTGATCTCGTTGTAGAACTTGTCACCCTTGCGCATGTCGGCGAACGGCGAGGTCGCCGGTCCCGAGTACTTCGCTCCCTCGAGACGGTAGATGAACGCGGCCATCGCCTCACGTGAGACTCTGTCCTTCGGCGCATACTTCGGCTTGCCGGAGGCTTGTTTGATACCAGTGGAGTAGCCCATCTTGTGCATCCAAGCGATCTCGTTGTAGAAAGGATCACCGCGCTTCACATCCGCGAACGGCGAAGTCGCCGGGCCTATGTAGGTTGCCCCCTGCATTCGATAGAGGAATGCTGCCATTGCCTCTCGGGAAACTCGGGTCTTCGGCTGGTACATGGAGGCGCGGCCGTCAGACGTCTTGATTCCCGTGCTCAGCCCGCTCGTCCCCATCCACTCGATCTCCTTAAAGAACTTGTGGTTCTGGGGGACGTCTGGGAAGAACGTGTTTGGGGTGCCGAACCACTGCTTATAGAACTGATAGAAGTTTCGGTTGCCATAGCTGGAGCATCCGTTTCCCTCGCCCCACCCGGCATCGAGTGCCGCTTGATTGGGTCGGTAAGGCGTATAGATGTAGAGCGCCGCTGTCGCCCAGTTCTCGATGTACACCGGCGACGTCCCACAACCCAGGTTTGGGTGCCACTGAATCATGTTGTTCTGGAACGGGCGGTATCGATAGTTGTTCGGGTTGGCCCGGTACACCTTCAACTGCCAGGCACCTCGGTAGACCTGCTGCATGAAACCGGTGTCGCCTGCGTTGCAATTGGCCGAATTATTGGGTCCTGAGTCAGGGCAGTTATATCCCATAGCGAAGTTAAACTGGCGGATGGTCGGCCAGGTGTCTGTGACGAGACTCTGCTCTTTCTCAAGCATCACGAGCAAGACTTTCGGGCTAATCCCGCAGGCCTGCGCCACCTTTGCGATCACTGACGCCGATGATTCAGACGCCGTCCCCTGATAGGCCTTGCAGTAGGCATTTGCTGGCCGAGTCAGCGATGTCGTATTCCATTTGGCATCCTTCAAGCAGCCCCAGGCAAGCGTGGTATTTCCCCATGCCTTGCCCATCTCGCGCCCTGTATCCCCCAGCGTGCACCGCGGCACCCGTTGGTTGAGGAAGGTCTGGATTTGAGCAGCACTCATCGCGTTGCCGTTGTAGAAGTTCGAGTCCGAGATGATGTATCCGGCTTTGAACCCGCTCGCGAGATTCGCGCGAGACGTGATCGCGTTGTTCTGGGCTGCAAGCTGCGCCGCACGCTTCTCCGCTTCCTGGGCGCGCTGCTCCTCGGTGAGCGGCGTCAGCGGTTCTTCCTCCGTAGGCTCGGAGTTCGGTGCAGGCTTCAGATCATCCAGCTCCGTGGGCGCGACAGGGTCCGCGATAAGCTCCGGAGACTCCGACTCCTCAGGCGTGCTCGATTCGTTCGGATCTTCCGGAGAGCCGGGGGACTGCGGTTCGCTCTCCTTACCGAGACCGGGATAATCCGGGTTAGGTTCACTCCCCGGGTTCGGCTGGGGGTCCGTCGCCGGGTTCGAGGTGGTCGGCGGCACCGATTCCTCCAGGTCCCCCGGCGCATTGAGCTCGGCCCAGAGCGCGGCAGCGGAGGCTGTCGGGTCAGACGCCGCGACCGGTGCGTCCGCGGCCGAACTCGTCGCAGGTGCGATCAGCCCCGCGAACATCGCGAGTGCAATGGCAAGCGGGAAGAGTTCTCGGGTGCGCCGGATCATACGTTCCACCTTAGAGTCTGGTCTTCGCACTCAGCAGTAGGAACTATCCGCTGAGTAGCTTCTGCGTCAAAAAGGGCGAGGCCACGTTTGCGGCTGAGACGGGATCGGGTCGGGAGTAGTCGAAGCCCCCCGGAACCCGCGGGCATTGTGTACTTCGTCACCCTTGCGTCTCCATTCGGTACAGGAACGCCGCCATCGCTTCACGGGAAACTGCGCCGGCCGGAGAATACTTGGGTTTCCCCGAGGGCTGGCGGATGCCTGTCGAGAGCCCCGAATCGTACATCCAGGAAATCTCACGGTAGAACCGGTCTCCCGGTCGGAGGTCAGCGAAGCGAGTACTTCCGGGGGCCGTGTATGTGGGGCGCTCGAGGCGGTACAGGAACGCGGCCATCGCTTCACGAGAGACCGGAGCTTTCGGGTCATAGACCAGACCGCGAGACGTCTTGATCCCGGTGCTCAGGCCGACAGCGTGCATCCAGGCGATCTCACGATAGAACTGATGGTTTGTCGGTACGTCCACAAACGGTGAACTTGACGGTGCTGTGAACGACTTGTCTGCAGCTAGACGGAACAGGAAGGCGGCCATGGCTTCACGGGTGACGTTTGCCTTGGGTTGATATTTTGGATTACCCGACGGTTGCTTCACCCCAACGGACAGCCCGGAGCTGAACATCCATCCGATTTCGCGGGAGAACTTGTGGCTGGTCGACACGTCGGCGAATGGCGGCTTCGCTGGCACCACCGGGGTTCCAGGGATCTTGACCATTTCCGAGCCGGCAACCGCGTTCGCGTACCCGTTCTTTGTACCGGTCACAGAGACTGACAGCCTATGTGCGACGTCTTCCTGTGTCACGCGGTAGCTTGCACGATTCGCTCCAGAGATTGCGGATCCGTTCCGGTACCACTGATAGCTCAGCGTGACCGGCGCGGGACCCCACGCACCGGGTTGCGCGATGAGGGTGGATCCCTTCGCCGGAGTCCCGGTGATCCGGGGCGATTCCGGCGTCAAGATCCCGGGCGCGACGGTGTAGTTCTGCGACTCCCGCGTCACACTGGCGTATGCGGGCTTGCTCCCGACCGTTCGGAATGCAATTCGTGCTCCCCGATCCGCGGGGGTCAAGGTGTAGCTCGCACCTGTCGCACCGGAGATCGCTTTGCCGTCACGCAGCCACTGGGAGGAGAGCTTTACCGGTGAGGGCTGCCACTGCCCAGTGCTCGCCGTCACCCTCGCCCCCACGCGCACCTGTCCAGCAATCTGAGGGGTGGGGCGCTGCGCAAGTGTGAGGATCCCGACGGCGCGCGGGTGCGCGGTGACGTTCCATCCGCCAGCCGCAGACCCCATGCCGGCGTGCTCAACCCGGGATGCCCCAAACGACTTGCCGGAGCTTTTCGCGATCCTGACTCCGTCGGCGCTGAAACCCACAATATCGGCGCGTCCGTCTCCGTCGACGTCGGTCACTTGACGCGGCAGCGTATTGTTGCGCCACGCTTTGCCCCCGAATTCGCCGGACCACCGCACCGGCGCGGCGAATCCTGTGCCGGTACTCAGCGCAACGGTGACCCCGTCGTTGTCGAAGCCTACGACGTCGGCACGACCATCGCCGTTCACGTCTGCCAGGACCCGAGGGTGCGCGCCCACGAGCCAGCCCGCGACTGTGCCGAAACCACCGCGCCAACGTTTCATAGCCCGGAGCCCGTTGCCAGAGTTGAGTGCGACGTACACACCGTCGGAAGCGAACGCCACCAGGTCTGGGCGACCATCGCCGTCGACGTCCGCGAGGGTCCGGGGATGTGCGGCCATGCTCCACCCGTCTTTCCCGGCGAACTGCGCGCTCCACTGCTTTGCCCCTGAGAACCGCGTGCCGATGTTGAGCGCCACGTACACCCCGGCATTCGAGATACCAACCACATCCGGCCGACCATCACCGTTCATGTCCTGCAGGAACCGCGGGGTCTTGTCGACGGTCCACCCCTTCGCAGTTCCAAAACCGTCGTACCACTTCTGCATTCCCGCGAAGCCGGAGCCCGTGTTCAGTGCGACGTAGACGCCGTCGGAGGCGAACGCCAAGATGTCGGCGCGGCCGTCGCCATTCACATCGACAAGCGTGCGCGGATGATGCTGCACAGACCACCCGTCGGCCGCCCCGAACTGTGCGGTCCACCGCTTCATCGCCGAGAATCCGCTCCCCGTACTGAGCGCGACGTATACGCCGTCCTCGGCGAATCCCACCACATCGGACTTGCCGTCGCCATTGACGTCGATGAGTGTGCGCGGATGGCGTGCCGGAGTCCAGCCTGTCCCCGTCCCAAATCCTGACACCCAGGTCTTCGCCGCACCGAAGCCGGTCTTGGTCCGCAGCGCGACCTGCACGCCGCTGCTCCCGAAGCCGACGGCGTCCGGTAGTCCGTCCGCGTTCACGTCGGAGTTCCAGGGAAGCATCTCCTGTGTATCGTCGATCCCGTTCCCGTTGCCGTCCGCCATCTGCACCGCACCGGTCGCGGCTGACACCGTGGAGGCGGGGCGGTAGCGCTGCAGGTCTCCCGTCGTTTCGACAGTGATGCGCTTCCCGAGGTCAGCTAGCACGGGCTGGTAGCTCGACTTCGTGGCCCCCGTGATCGCCACGCCGTCGCGCAGCCACCGGTAGCGGTAGCTCGTGGGCTTCGGTGCCCAGCCGGACACCGCGGCGGTGAGTGTGCCGCCCACTATCGGCGCACCGGTGATTGTCGGCTTTGTCGTTTTGGTGAATGCAGAAGTGAGATCCGCGATGTGAATATAGCCCTGGAACTCGTTCGCACGAATCGTGCGGCTGTAGTAGGCCCCGGCCCACCCGTAGTTGTATTCCTCGATGACCACGCGGCCATCGCTGAGCACGTCCGCGACCCAGGCGACGTGACCAAACTCGGAGGCCCCGCCGTACCAAGGTCCGCTCCACGCGATCGCCCCGACCTCGGGAGTCGTGTCCACACGGATACCGAGGCTCCGGGCCGAAGCACCCCACTCCGCAGCGTTGCCCCAGCGGACGAGCCCGCCGTACTGGTTACTGAACGGGATCTTGTTCGCCGTGTTGAGCCGCCACGCGACAAACGAGGTGCACTGCCGGTGCGCAAAGTTCCACTCGTCCCAGCGCACCGGGTACAGCGGATACTGCTTGTATTTCTGCGGGTAGTTGTCGCCGATCAGGGGTCGGGCAGCGGCGTTCGTGAGTGGCGGGATTGCTCGCCCGTCCCACGGCTTCGCGCTCGCCGGCCCGGGCGAATCCGAGACGATGCCACCGTTGGCACCGCGAGGTTCCTGGTCTGCGGGGTCGGGAGTCGGTGCGGGATCGGGGATCGGTGTCGGATCCGGCATCGGTGCGGGATCGGGATCCGGTGCCGGATCCGTCGGGCCCGGGTCCGGGGTCACTGGCGGCGGCGTCACAGGCGGTGTCGGTTCACCGGGCTCGGTGGGCTGCGCCGGATCGCTGCCCGTTTCGGGCGCGACGGTGGGCGCGTCTGTGGGCGCTTCGACCACCGTACGCAGCGGTTCGGCGGCCGCCGGCGGACCCGCAACCACGCCCCCGAGCAGGGCGATTCCGAGGGTGATCCCGAGAGTTCTGGCGGCGTGCCGGTGTGCGCGTCCTCCCGAATGCATGTAGCCAGTCTAGGCGCGCGGTGGCATACGCCCCCGGAATCGCCCGCGCGTCGGGTGCTCCCGAGCTACAAAGCGGTGCGATCTCCGGGGAGTCCGCCGCTGACGAGGCCGCGGAACAGCACACGTTTCAGTCCGGCAGGCATGAGCCTGTAGACCCCCTTCATGATTACGTTGCGCAGGTACTGACCGACGGTGATGAAGCCCATTTTGCGGAGCTCCCCCTGCAGCTTCCACTCGGTGCGCGCTTCAGCCCAGCCGCCGCGCCGGGCAAAGGCTCCAGCCCCCACACGGTACTTCACGAGCGGCTCGGCAATGTTCTCCACGCGCGCACCCGAGTCGATGAGCCGGATCCCCAGCCAGTAATCTTCCATCTTGCCGAAGGGCTGGTAGCGGCCGACTCGATCGAGCGCCGCGATCCGGTACATCATCGTCGGATGGTTGAAGGGATTGTGCGTGCGCGCGTGCTCCCGGATTCGGGCGGCACCAACCGGGGGCGTCCGCACGGAGACAGTCACGGCGGGATCGTTCTCGAATTCCGCCATACCGGTGCCGACCAGGTCGTACCCCTGCTCGATGAGGGCCCACTGCCGCGCGAAGCGCTCGGGCACCGACAGGTCGTCCGCGTCCATGCGCGCCACGACGTTAGTGTTGCAGGCATCGAGGCCTCGGTTGAGGGCCTCAGTGAGCCCCCGGTTCTCGGGCAGGGTCACCCGGATAACGGGGACCGGACTGTCTTGTTCGATCCGGTCGAGTTCCGCGGAGAGCTCCGCCGGAACGGGACCGTCCTGCACGATCACGACCTCCGCCGGGCGCAGCGTCTGCGCAGCAACCGAGCTCTCGAACGCGAGGCGCAGAAACCCCGGCTGATCCCCCGCATAGACGGGGAGCAGGAGCGAGAACGCGGCTGTGGGCACGGCGACGGGAGACTCTGCGGGGCTACTCGGCATGGTCACTCAGCCTAGTCGGTGCCAGCTCACGCACGATTCGGGTCGGTGCGGAGAGGCGCGCGTCGGGCGCGTACCCCGCACGTTCGCCCCGCACCAGCACTCGCAGCGGGAGGCCCTGATCCTGCACACCGGGCACATAGTGTGCGCTCGTTGCCCCCGGGATCGGAATCGCTCCCCGGAACCACTGCATGCGCGGGATCGTGCCGCTCTGCCAGGCCCCGAGCTCAACCGCGAGTGCTTCGCCGACGAGCGCCAGACCTCGGACGCGCGGCTGCGGAAGGCGCAACTCCTGCGGCACGGTGATGCCCGCCGAGGTTTTGGTTGCCGGAGCATAGCCGGGCATGGTGCCGGTGACGCTGACGGTGAGAATAGCCGCGGCGTCACTTTCGTTCGGCTGGTAACTGCCGGAGGTCGCGCCGGGGATCGGGGCCCCGTCTCGATACCATTGCGTCGCGAGCGCCACCCCTCCGGGGTTCCAGCTCCCGGAACGCACGCTCACGGTACCGCCCACTCGGGGGCTCCCCGCGATCCGCGGAACCGGCGCACCCGCAAGGGTCCGCAGCACCGGCGTCGTGGACTCCGATGTCTGCGCCGCGACAACGTACCCGGTGAGTTCTCCCGTCACGGTCACCGCCACCACGGTGCCGGCATCCTCCGCTGCCAGCCGATAGCGCTCACCCGTGGCGCGCGGGATCGCCGCACCGTCACGTAGCCACTGGAAACTGAGCTTGGTCCTGTCGGGCACCCACGCGGGGGTGGATGCGGTGAGTGTGGCCCCCACGATGGGAGAGCCAGTGATGCGCGGGATGCGCGGAACAAGTTCCCCAAAGGTGACGACCTCGGTCACCGGTGAGGCCACGGTGCGGGCCGCAGCCCCGTCCGGCCGGGCCGTCACCGTCACGCTGAGCCGCTCACCGCGATCCGCCGCCACCGGCCTGTAGTGCGCCGCGGTCGCCCCGCGCAGCGCGGCACCGCCGCGCTGCCACTGGTAGCTGAAGCGGGCACCTGCCGCGGCCCAACCGTCGAGCCTCGCGTGGAGCCGCTGGCCCACGCGCGGTGTACCGGACACGGCGACGGTCCCGACCGTGAGTCCCGAATTCGGTGGATCCGGGACAGCCTCGGGACGCCCACCGGATGTGGACTCCTCCGCCGGGGGCACCGTGGCAACCGGAGGCAGGGGGTGTTCAGCTCCCACATCCCCCGGCCCCGGGGGCTCGATCCCCGGCTCAGCGGGCCCCGGTTGTTCAAGTTCCGGATCCGTGGGTGCCGGGTCAGTAGGTACCGTGGTGTCAGGCTCGGAGCCACCGGGATCCGGCGCTTCTGGCGTCGGGATCACGGGCCCCGCGCTCTCCGTCTCCCGCGTCTCTCCGGAGATCACCGGGTCGGCCGCGAGTGCCGGAGCTGCAGTGAGGCTTCCCCCGCAGAGCACCGCGGCGAACAGCGCTATCGGAATCGCACGCTGGCGCAGCCGCGTGATCCCGAACGTCCCGTGTTCGTGCACCGCGCGCCCCTCCCGTCTCGCGAACCTCAGCGTTACCGCTCTTCCAATTTCGAAGCGCGTTCCACGGCGACCATCACGTCGACAGGAACTCCCGCGCCTCGCAGCACCTCCCGCGTGGAGCGCGGGTTGGTGCGCCAGCCTTCGCGCCACCCGCGCTTCAGGCAGTCGCGGAGCTGGGCGCGGTCTGAGGACGCGCGGAACGTACGGAACCAGCGCCGCGCGGTCGCGGCGGAGTACAGCAGCTTCTCCCAGCCAAAGAGCGCCGGGCTGGCACGGAACACCCACAGCTTGTTGCGTACCTCGAAGAAAAAGCGGGGACCGGGATCCTGATCGCTTGAACCACGCTTCACGGTCTTGTGCGTCACAACGGAGCCCGGAACGTAGAGTCCACGTGCGCCACGCAAGAGTCGCGCGGAGTATTCAAAGTCGTCGTTCCATAGGAAGTAGTCCGCGATCGGCAAGCCCAGGTCGCGGACCCGGTCTGCGCGCAGAAACGCGGACACGAAGGAGATCGAGCGGATCTCCATGCCGCCGGCAGCCGCGGCGCGGGATCGCTCCGCCGCGCTCGCCCGAATCTTCGCCTTCGGCGTGTTCATCGGGTGGTCTTCGCCGTCGGTCCACACGACGCGCGACCCCATCACCGCGAGATCGTCCTGGCCGCTCTCGAGGTACCGCGCATGGGCATCGAGAGCGCCAGCGAGCGCGTCCGGCCCGGGCACTGTATCGTCGTCCATTACCCACACCCAGTCGATGCACTCCTCAGCGACCGCCGCGGCGATGCCCGTCGCGAAGCCACCGGCGCCCCCGGTGTTCTCCGAAAGCCGGATCAACCGGCCGCGCTCACCCCAGTGCTCAAGCATCTCAGCGGCAACCGTCGCCGAATCGTCGTCGGAGGCGTTGTCTACCACCACCAGCCGGTCAACGGGTCGACTCTGCGCGGCGAGCGCCTCCAAAGACTCTCGCAACAGCTCTCGCCGGTTGTATGCCACCAGCACCGCGGTCACACGCATGGGTGCACGCTTCCTTTCCGGGTCGCGATGGACCTCGCCCATTCTAGGCGGTTTCGTTTCGTTCGCTGCGCTCACTCTGCAGACCACAGCTCCCGATAGAACTCCACGGCACGACCCTGCACGAGCGCCTCGTACTCGTCGGCGTCCAGATCTCGAGTCGTGCCCGGCGGCACGGCGGCGGGATCCGCGAGCGCTGAGACGCCGGCACCGGCACGATGGTTCTCAGGCGCAAAATCCAGGAGCTCAAGAAGCGTGGGGTACATGCTGAACTGGTCAATATCGGGTTCGCGCACAGTCACCCCATCCGGGCTCCAGATGCGGTTGAAGATCGTACGTCCCTCGACACCGTTCAGTTCATCCCAGAAGCTCCCGCCCTGAGCGAGCATCTTCTGGTGGTCGCCCATCAACACCACCACGGTATCCTCGAGCACCCCCTCGGTTTCGAGGTAGTCCACAAAACTGGCAACCTGCTGCATCGAGCAGAACGTGATCGAGGTCATCGCGACGTCGGTGTCCCACTCGCAATACTCATACACGCGGGGGCCCTCATGCGTATCGAGGGTGAGCATCGTCAGCGCGTACGGCTCGTCTCCAGCTTGCAACTCCTGCACCGCGTCACGGGCACGCTCGAACAGTCGGCGATCCGACAGGCCCCAGTCGTCCCGAACCTCGGTTTCATCAAGGTCCAGCCAGTATGGGAGGTCACGGATCGTGTCGGTGCCGTGGCTCTCCAAGAACGCGCCCTTACCAGCGAACTGGGCATCCGCGCCGCCGAGGAACACATTCCGATACCCCGCCTCAGCGAGCACATCCCCGAGGCAGGTCGCGCCGGGCAAATATGAAGACACCGGGGATCCGAAGCCGAGCTCGTTGAGTTCCGCGGATCCGCCAACAGCCGTCGCGGTGCGGAGCGGGATCCCACACTGCGTACTCACGAGGCCCGACATTGTCCAGCCGCCCCCGGCGTACTGCCGCAAGCTCGGAATCGAGTCCCACCCGTCCGTCACCTCTTGCACGGGGGCGAGCATGTTCTTCTCGAACACTGTGTCATCGGCGAAGGCGTCCTCGACGGACTCCAGGTAGATCAGGATCAGGTTCTTCGGGTCGGTCCCGACTCGCTGAGTGACTGGAAGCTCCGGGGCCACGTAGTAGTCGGCAATCGTCTCGCCGTTGCCCGCTTCGCGCACGAGGGCCGCAACGTAATCTTTCATTCCTACCGTGGCACCGAGCAGTCCCAAACCCGAAACGGGCACGGCCACCGCCAGCAGGACCGCCCCCACGCGCAGCCACCGTTCGCGCGTACCGCGCAGGATCCCCTGCTCGCGAAGCGCGCGAAGCGACCGGGTCACCAGGAACGCGAGCAGCGCGACGACGGCAACGGGGGCCACGATGCCAGTGAGCACGGCGTTCACCACGATCTCTGATCCGCCAGCACCCTCTCCGCCGCCACCGGGCAGGTTCGAGAGCAGCTGATCGATCGAGATGACACCGAAGGTGCGCCGCACCCAGAGGCTCACGCCCAGCGCCACCGACCCGACCCCCACCAACAACCAGCCGAGGATCACGAGAGTGCGGGAGCTCCAGTGTGGACCCGCGCCGGAGGGCGGGTGCTCCGATTCTGGCGAAGTCCCGGAAGGTTCAGACATCACGAACTACTCCTGCGACCCCGCCTCGGCGGCTGCCGCGACACCGTCCGCAACAAGTTGCTGGATCGTGGCGAAGTCGGGGTCCTCCGGATCCACCGCCGGCGGCACCAATTCGACGCTGAGCGGTGCGTGCTCGCGGGCCTTCGCCGCGAGATCTACAAATCGACCCAGCATCGACTCCGGGATGTCAGTCTCGACAAGCTCCGTGCCCGCCGCCGCAACATCCTGGAACCGCAGCAACACGTTGCTCGGATTCATCTGCGCGAGGATTGCGGCTTGCAGCTCCCGCTGCCGCTCCATCCGGGAGTAGTCACCCGCAGCGGAGCCGTAGCGCGAGCGCGCGTACCACTGCGCCGCGTAGCCGTCCATGCCCTGCAGGCCTGGCTCGATCCAGCCCTCAACGTTGTTGCCGAACTCGTCGCCGCCGATGGGGAGACGTTCCTTGACGTCGATGGTGATCCCACCGAGCGCGTTGATGAGGCTCTCGAACGCGTCCATGTTGACGAGTACGTAGAACTGCACCTCGAGGCCAGTGGCCCCGGTCACCGCGTCCTTCGTCGCTTCGATTCCCGGGGACGACCCCTGAGACACCGCGTTCGGGTAGAGCTCAGGGTAGTAGTACTCAGTCTCAGCGAACAGACCATTCAGGATGCAACGCCCCACCTCGCAGCCACCCCACTCGCCGTACGTGTTGGGGGCGACGCCGAAGCCGTTCGGGTGCAGCTCGTACATGGGCGAGTCCTCGGGGAACGGCGCGTTCGCAAGTTCGCGCGGGATCCCCACGATCACAGACTGCCCGGTCTTCGCGTCCACGCTCACGAGCGAGATACTGTCGGGGCGCATACCCTCGCGGTCCGCACCAGCATCCGTGCCGAGCAGCAGAATATTGTAGCGGCCGTCCACGGGCTCGACCGCGGGTGCCCCGCTGAACAGGCCACTCAGCAGCACCCGGCCCGCGTTGATCGTCGAGGCGGCCCACGCCGCGCCCGTCACCGGGACAAGGGTCAAGATGATCGCGAGCATCGCGATCGGAACCTTCCACCCGCGGTGCACCCGGGACAGCCGGGTGAGCTTCAGGGTATTGAGCCCCAACACAAGCCACAGCACCGCGTACCCAATAAGGAGAATCTGGAGCGCCAGCAGCACCACGCTGTTCGTGAAGAACGACAGCGTCGCCACCCGCGCGAAGAGCAGGCCGCCGAACGTGGCCAGCAGTCCCACGATCAGAATGATCGTGGCGGTCAGCCCGACGCGGCCCAGCTTGCGGTTTCCCGCGAGCAGCTGCGCGCTGCCCGGCAGCAGAAACCCGATCACCACAAGCCACCGGGCGCGCTTGGTCATCAGCGGCGGCGACTCGAGGTCCGGGTTCCGTAGCGGACGCTCCAGGTCAAGACTCATCCGGCGTATCCACCCGGGTTCGACGACTGCCAGTTCCAGGAGTCGCGGCACGCCTCGTCGAGCGAGCGCGTGGTGCGCCAGCCTAGCTCTTCGTTCGCGAGGCTCGGATCGGCGACCATCGCGGCGACGTCACCGGCGCGCGCCGGCGCGACCGTATAGGGTACCGGGCGCTCGGCCGCGAGCTCGAAGGCACGCACGACCTCGAGCACGCTCGACCCCGTGCCCGAACCAAGGTTGAAGGTGCGGACGCCGGGAGCGGGCTGCTCGAGCGCCGCCACGTGCCCCTCGGCAAGGTCCATCACGTGGATGTAGTCGCGTACGCCCGTGCCATCCGGGGTATCGTAGCTGTCGCCGAAAACGCTGAGCCGCTCGCGTGTTCCCACAGCGACCTGCGCGATGAACGGCATCAGGTTGTTCGGGATCCCACTCGGATCCTCACCGATGCGACCCGACGGATGCGCGCCGACCGGGTTGAAGTAGCGCAGCAGGACCGCGTTCAGCTCCGGCCACGCGGCCTGCGCGTCCCGGATGATCTGCTCGTTCATGAACTTGGTCCAGCCGTACGGGTTCGTCACCCCCACACCCACTCGGTGCTGCTCGTCGATCGGTGAGGTCTCCGGATCGCCGTACACAGTCGCGGAGGAGCTAAACACCAAGTTGGTGACGCCGCGCTCGCGCATCAGGTCAAGCAGCACCAGCGTGGAGTCGATATTGACGCGGTAGTAGCGCACAGGCTCGGCTACCGATTCACCGACAGCCTTCAGCCCCGCGAGATGGATCACCGCGTCAAATTCGACGCCGTGAAGTGCGGCGCTTGCCGCTGCACGATCCGCAAGATCCGCCTCGATCACCGGGATCGATGCGTCGCAGAGCGCCTCCACTCGCCGCACCGCCTCCGCACTGCTGTTCGAAAAGTCGTCGAGCACGATCACATCGTGCCCGCGCTCCACAAGGACGAGTGCGGTGTGCGAGCCGATGTACCCGGCGCCACCTGTCAGCAAAACACGCATGGACACCAGGGTACTTGTCTGAGCCGGAAGAACCCCGCGCAACCCGAAGAAAGCTCAAGAAACCCCAAAAACACTGAAAACATGGGAATTGTTGTGACCGTCGCGACGCTCCCGGACGCAGGACCCCTATTAGCGAAGGTCACGATTGCCTCTCACTCGGCCCCGGCACTCCGCAATGTGTGTCAGTTCACACCTACCAACTCCATAGAATGGGGGGATCAACACTGATCAGTGACGTATTCGAACAGAAGGGGGGATCGAGGCGTGGCAACACTCACCCTGATCGCCGATCCCTTCCCCGACTGGGAGTCTGCAGCACAGGCCGCGGCCGCGCGTGATCTTGCTATCGCGATCGCCGAGACCGCACCCCGCAGTTGTAGCGCACGGTACCTCGCATCCCGCGGGCTCGAGGCCCCCGAGTTCACTTCCCCGCTGCTCCGCACCGAACACATGCCGCTGCGCGCGGGGATGCTTCCCTTCGCGTGGCAGACCAGCGCGACGGCGCGCCCGCTCGATGGTGAGTTCGTGCACTCGCTCACCCCGCTTGTCCCGCTGCGCTCCCGCGGCGATGACGACGGCTCACAGACGTCCGTCACGATCACGCACGGGGTCCCCTGGGAGGCACCAGCGCTTGTCGGCAACAGCCAGGCCCGGCTCTACCGCGCCTTCGTGCGCCGCGCGGTCAAGCTCGCAGACGTCATTCTGACACCCACGCACGCGACCGCGCGGATTTTGCAGGAGCACTACGGGGAAGACCTGCCCGTTCAGGTGATCCAGTTGGCCCCGCCCAGCGAGTTTCTCGCACGCGCGGACGCGGCGGACCGACGCGCGGCCCATGCGCTGCCCGACGAGTATGCGCTGACAACCGCCGCCCCCGGTGAACCTGGCCGCCTGGAGTGGATCTTTGACGCGATGCGCGCCGACGCAGGCCTCCCGCCGCTTGTTGTCCTCGAGGGCATGGACCCGTCCGTACCGAGCCGCGAGAAAGCCGGCGCGGAACTCCGTCCCGTTCCTGTCCCCGAGGAGCTTACGGGTCGCGTTCACGTGGTACGCGCCTCCGAGCTCAGCGATGTTGGCGCGATCGTCGCCGGCGCATCCGTGCTGGCCCAGCCCCAGGCTTTCGCTGGTACGGGGTATCTGACGCTCGCTGCGCTGCGTGCATCAGTCCCGCTGTTGCACACCGGCCATGCCGCAACGGAAGAACTTGTGCTCGATGCCGGCACAGTCGCGCAGGATGCCAGCGAGTTCGGTGAGCGTCTCAGCGGGCTGTTCCGCGAGTCGGGCGCGCTGAGCCGATTGTCGGTACTCGCCGGTGACCGTAGCCGTGGCTTCACCTGGAACGGTGCCGCCTGGCAGTTGTGGGAGACCCACGCGAACCTGTAGTTCGCGTGGACCTCATCCGCGGTCCGGTGGCTACTGGCTGGCTTCGCTGGCCACGCGCTGCTGCAGGGCGGCGTTCTTGACCTCAACCATGTCAGTGAGCTGCTGCGCGTAGTCAACGAGCTGTGCGGCGACCGCCGGATCGGCCGCCCCGAGAATGCGGGCCGCGAGCAGCCCCGCGTTCTTTGCCCCGCCGATTGACACCGTCGCGACGGGGATCCCGCCAGGCATCTGCACGATCGAGAGCAGCGAGTCCATGCCGTCGAGCTTGGCGAGCGGCACGGGCACGCCGACGACAGGCAGCGTGGTCATCGACGCAACCATCCCAGGCAGGTGCGCGGCCCCACCGGCACCGGCGATGATGACGCGGAGGCCGCGCCCAGCGGCGGCACGCGCGTAATCCACCATCTTGTCGGGCGTGCGGTGCGCGCTCACGACCTCGACCTCGTGCGGGATCCCAAATTCGCGGAGTACCTGCACGGCGTCAGCCATGACTGTGTAATCGGAGTCGGATCCCATGATGACGCCGACGAGGGGCGTTGCGCTCTGTGCCATGCATCAATCGTAGACCGCCGCGCGCCTGCCCCGAGCCGGCCCCGCCTTGTCTACCCCTCCAGGCGGGCACCCCCAAGCACCCAGAAGCCAATCTCGCACATTCCCCGGCCCGCCAGGGTGCCAAACTGGCTTCTCGGCGGGGACTTGAACCCGAGGAAATGAGAAATGCCGTCGCCCACCTGAGTGAGAGACGGCATCCGAACCCCTGGGAAAACGGGGACTTCGGTGCTCACATTATCCTTGCGTGCATGCTGAGTCAAATGGAACCTGCCCATGCGCCCACTCTTCAGCGACTCATTTCCCCGAAACGGTATAAGCAATACACCGCAGTCTTTGGCGGGGACCAGCGGGCCGGCGCTGCACTGTACGTGCTTGATGTTGAAGCGCGCGGAGCGCTGCTTGAACTCCTGCATTTCGTTGAGTTGCCGTTACGGGACGAGATACATCGTGCATTATCCGCGAGCTATCGCAAGCGATGGTACGAGAGGGACGACATCCTCGATCACAGGACAATTCGCTCCTTCAATAAGGCCAAAAGGGAGCTCGGCGGGCGCTTCGCACAGGAGCCTGACCGTGTCGTGGCGCAGGTCTCCCTGGGAACGTGGACAGGCCTGTTGGAACCAGGAGGTCAAATCCGGGACGCGGATGGTCAGTACCTCACGGCTGCTGACTACGAACGCGACCTTTGGGAACCTGCATTGCGAGAATCCTTCTCCGGCCTAGCGGGGACCAGAGCGGACGCCGAAGCACTTCTCCGCAGAGTACGGCGTGCACGAAACCGCGTGGCCCACCATGAGTCAGTAGTCTTCGGTATCCATCAGATTGGGGAACGTGACAACGGAAAGCTCGTCCGGCAGCTCCCTATGTCAATGTTGAGAGACGTAAGAAGGTTGCTCGTTCACCTCGCACCAGACATGAAGGACTGGCTGGCTTCTTGTGATCACGCTGAGGAACTTCTCGCTGATCAACTCGCCTTGGACGCATTGAATTACGCACGCCTCAAGCGACAGGTTTCTTGGATCTGAGCGGCGCAGGGGGCATCCCCACGCACCCAGAAGCCAATCTCGCACGTTCCCCGGACCGCCAAGGTGCCAAACTGGCTTCTCGGCGGGGTTTGGGGTCTTTCCTGGAGGGGTACGCCCCCGGCGCGACTAGTTGTCGAAGGCCGCCGCCGCGGCCTGCGCCGCCGCGCGCACCGCTGCCGGGTCCTCACCGGTCACGGTGACGTGGCCCACCTTGCGACCAGGCCGGGGCTGCTTGTCGTAGCTGTGGAACTTCGCGTGCGGGTGGGCGGCGAGCGCGGCCGCATAGCGCACGGGCATCGGCCCTTCGGCTGGTCCGCCGAGCACGTTCACCATCACGGCAGCGGGGGCCGTCATCGCGGTGTCGCCGAGCGGGAGGTCCGCGACGGCACGCAGGTGCTGCTCGAACTGGCTGGTCACCGAACCTTCGATGGAGAAGTGGCCGGAGTTGTGCGGGCGCATCGCGAGCTCGTTCACGAGCACGCGGCCGTCACGCGTTTCAAACATCTCAACAGCGAGCACGCCGGTGACTGCCACGCCCTCGGCGACAACTGCGCCGATGCGAGCGGCTTCGTCAAGCGTCGCGGGATCCGCCACCGGGGCGGGGGCAATGACCTCCGCGCACACGCCATCGCGCTGCACAGTTTCGACAACGGGCCACGTGCGGGTCTCCCCGCTTGGGCGTCGCGCGACAAGCTGCGAGAGTTCGCGCGTGAAATCGACGAGCTCTTCCGCGAGCAACTGCCCGCCGCGGCCATCCTCGGCAAGCGCAGTGAACCAGTCGCGGACCTCGGTGGCGTCGCTGACAACGCGCACACCCTTGCCGTCGTAGCCGCCGCGCGCGGTCTTCACTACGGCGCGGCCGCCGTTCGCCGCGATGAACTCCTGCAGCTCGGCTTCATCGGAGACTGCCGCCCACGCGGGCACGGGTACGCCGAGCTCGCCCAGCTTTTCGCGCATCAGGATCTTGTCCTGAGCGAACTGCAGCGCGCCGGGGCGCGGGTGCACGGCAACGCCGCGGCGTTCGAGTTCGAGCAAGATCTCCTGCGGCACGTGTTCGTGGTCAAACGTGACCACGTCGACGGTGTCGGCGAAGGCATACACGGTCTCCGGGTCACGGTAGTCCCCGACCGCGTCCGCGGCTCGCTCTGCGCTCGAGCCCTCGGTCTCGGCGAGCACGCTAATACGCAGCCCCAGGTTGATGGCCGGCGGCACCATCATCCGAGCGAGCTGACCGCCGCCGATGACGCCGATGCGAACAGTGCCACTCTCAAGTCCCATACCTCTATTCTGCCGTATTCCCCCGGGCCCGGCACACAACTCCGTAGGGCCACCACGACCCCAACTCAGCATTAGTTGACATATATCAACCATCGGCCTATAGTTGACCCTTGTCAACAAATTGGGGCCGCCGTTGTGGCCCCCTCGTTTCTGTCGCGAAGGATCTCCACCCCGAATGACCGCAGCACCACATTCCGCCCCCGCCGCGGGGCTTCTCACCGGCCGAGCGAAGCGCCTCGCGCTCGCCGGCCTCTTCCTCAGCATGTTCGTGTCGATGCTCGCCATGAACGTTGTGGGCACGTCGATGCCGATCATCATCGCTGACATCGGCGGCACGCAGGCCGCCTTCACGTGGGTGGTCACCGCCACAATGCTGGCGAGCGCGATCTCCACCCCGATCTGGGGCAAGCTCGCCGACCTCACGAGCAAGAAGGTACTGCTCCAGGTCTCACTCGTTGTCTTCACGCTGGGTTCAGCCCTCGCGGGCACCGCGCAAGAACCGTCCTGGCTCATCGCGTTCCGCGTACTGCAGGGCCTCGGGGCCGGCGGCCTCGGCGTGCTCGGCCAGATCGTGCTCGCGGAGGTCGTCAGCCCACTCGAGCGTGGTAAGTACATGGGCATCATGGGCGCGATCATGGCTGTCGCCACTGTTGGCGGCCCGCTCCTCGGCGGCCTGATCACTGACACGATCGGCTGGCGCTGGAACTTCTACGTCGCCGCTCCCATCGCCATCATCGCGATCATCATGCTGCAGCGCACACTGCATCTGCAGACGATCAAGCGCAAAATCAAGATTGACTATCTCGGGGCTATCCTGATCTCACTCGGCTTCTCCAGCCTGCTGATCTGGGTCACCCTCGGCGGCTCGAACTTCGACTGGTGGTCCTGGCAGACGGCCGCAATGCTCGGCGGCGGCGTACTCGTGCTCATCCTCGCGGTAATCGTTGAGATTCGCGCCGAGGAACCGCTGATCCCGCTCACGCTCTTCAAGAACCGCACGTTCACCCTCTCGGTGATCGCGAGCATCGCGGTCGGGCTCGCGATGTTTGGCACCGCAGTGTTCCTGGGCCAGTACATGCAGCTCGCCCGGGGCCGCACCGTGATCGAGGCCAGCCTGCTCACGCTCCCCATGATGGGCGGCGTACTGATCTCCTCGACAATCGTGGGCCAGATCATCACCCGTACGGGCAAGTGGAAGCGCTACATGGTCTCCGGCGCGGTCGCGCTGCTCGCCGGGCTCTTTATGATGGGCCAGCTGCGCTACGACACCTCGTACTGGTACGTGGGCGTCTCCATGTTCATTATGGGCGCGGGCGTCGGCATGACGATGCAGAACCTCGTCCTCATCGTGCAGAACACGGTCTCCCCCACGCAGATGGGTGCCGCGAGCTCCGGAGTGACGTTCTTCCGCACAATCGGCGGCACCGCGGGTATGTCCGTGATGGGCGCGATGCTCGCAACGCAGGTTGCCGAGTACATCAAGGACGGCCTCACCAAGCTCCCGCCCGCGGATCTGGTCGGCGCGGAGGTGCTCGCGAGCGGGGTTCTTCCGAAGATTGCGGATCTCCCTCTTCCCATTCGTGTGGTCGTCGAAGCGGCGTATGGACACGGGATCGGCAACGTCTTCCTCGCGGCGTCCCCGGTCGCGCTCGTCGCGCTGATCGCGATCATCCTGCTGCCCAATATCCCGTTGAGCACGCAGAGCAACGCCGAAAAGATCGCGGCGCTGCAGGCCGCCGAGGAACAGGATCCCGAGGCGCTGACCCACCGCTCCGGTTCGGTGACAGTCCTGACCGACACCACCGGCCCAGTCGTGCTGCCGACGCGCCACGGGCGCAGCTCCAGCTCGAATTCTCCCGGCGCGGAACACTAAGGTCGTCACCATGCAGGATCGCCCGTTCCCGACCCCCGACTCAGCCGAGCCGGGGGCCGGGCGCGACGACATCGTCGCCGACATCATCTCCGAGTTCTCAGAGGTCATCGCCTTCGCGCGGAGCCGCTGGGCCCGCTATGCCGAGGACGTGCACGCGGATCTGCGCGGGGTCGGGCTGATCATGCTCCAGGTGATCATGCGGAAGGGGCCGCTGACTGCCACGGGGATCGCGCAGATGCTCGACATGGACAAGGCCGTGGTGAGCCGCCAGCTCGCGAAGCTGCGCGAGCTTGAGCTCGTGGATGCGGAGCCCGCTTCGGAGGATCGTCGTGTGACGCTCCTCACCGCGAGCGCCCGGGCACACGAGCTCCTCGACGGGATCCGCGTGAAGTGGGCGGGGGCGTACCATGAGCGCTTCGCCGGGTGGAGCGCGGCGGAACTCGATCACCTGCGCAGCGGACTGCACCGCTTCAATGCGTCCGCCGATCTGCAACTGCCGGATTCACCCTCCGGTCGGTGCTCGCGCGATCAGTCGGGCGACGCCTCAACCGACGAGTAGCGCGGTGGCCTATTGCAGGCGCTTCCGGATCCAGGCGGAGGCCAGATCCACGAGCACGATGACGATCAGAATGATGATCAGGTAGGTCATCATCTCGTCGAACTGGAACGTCTTGATTGACTTGTTGATGAGTAAGCCGATCCCCCCGGCCCCGACGAGGCCGAGCACCAGCGACGAGCGCACGTTCACGTCGAAGCGGTAGAGCAGCAGGCCGGTGAGCTGCGGGAGCACCCCGGGGATCGTCGCGTTCGCGACAACCTGCCAGCGACTCGCACCGGCGGTGCGGAGCGCTTGCTCCGGGCCGGGATCAACGTCCTCCATCGCCTCCGACCAGAGTTTGCCCATGACCCCAGTGTTGTGGCAGATCAGGGCCAGCACCCCCGCGAACGGGCCGAGCCCGACGGCGGTGACAAAGATCAGCGCGAACACGATGTCCGGCACCGCGCGGAAGAACGACAGGATCCCGCGGGCCACCTGGTAGACGAACGCGTTGGGCGCGGTGGTGCGCGCGGCGAACACGGCGAGGAGCAGCGCGAACGGCACCGACACCGTGGTGCCGAGCAAGCCGATCCACAGGGTCGTGAGCGCCCCCTCGAGGCCGGCGCGCACTACATCGCCGCTGAGGTCCGGCGGGATCGCCTCGGACAGGAAGTTCCACATGCCCGTCGCGCCCGAGACGAGCTTTTCGGGCCGGAAGTCAGTGGCCTGGAAGGCGAGCAAGTGGAGCACCACGAGCACGCCCAGGATCACGGCCCACGAGCCGGCGCGGTACGGGGTGCGGGGATCGCGTGGCACGGGCAGCGATCGCGGCGCGCGCTCGGTGGCGCGGTCAAGGGTGTCAGTCACGGGATCCTCACGGAGTGTTTCGGGGCGGATGGGGTGCGGGCTCAGAGGTACAGCGTGGCGAGCAGGGCGTCGTCGATCTCACCGACGGCTGCGTCGAATACAAGTTGCCCGCCGCGCAGACCGATAATGCGGTCGGCGTAGGCCCGCGCGAGCTGCGGCTGATGCAACACAGCGGCCACGCCGAGCCCCTCGTTTGCGGCGAGATCGTGGAGCAACTGCATGACGTCATCCGCGGCCTTCGGGTCGAGTGCCGACACGGGTTCGTCCGCGAGGATCATGCGGGGACGCTGGCACAGCGCCCGGGCGATGGCGACGCGCTGCTGTTGGCCGCCCGACAGGCTCCCGGCGCGATCATGGGCCCGGTCGGCGAGGCCGACGCGGTCGAGGCAGGCCATCGCCTCCGCCTGCAGCTCCCGCCCGAATAGCGGTGGGATCGACCGCCACCCGGGCAGGCGTGCGAAGCCACCGGCACACACGTTCTGCAGCACCGTGCGGCGGGGTACCAGGTGGATCTTCTGGAACACGGTGGCAGCCGAGCGACGGGCCTCGGCCCGCCGCTGCGCGCTTGCTTGGTTGAGGCGAACCCCGGCGATGGTGATGTCGCCGGAGTCCGCTTCAGTGAGCCCGTTCACCGCGCGCAGTGTCGTCGACTTCCCAGAGCCGTTGGCCCCAAGAAAGGCGACAACCTCTCCGGCGTGCACGCGCATGCTCATGTCCTGCAGCACAACGCGGTCGCCAAAGCTTTTGGATATGGCGCGCACGTCGAGGAGTACTTCGCCCGGGGTGTTCAGCGGTGCTGCGTGGGCGGTTGTCCCGGGTGCCGGGAGCGCGGTGACGGGGTGCATTACACGTCTTTCTCGGTGAGGCCCATAGTCTCGGCCAGATCAAACAGGGGCTGGTACGTGTCGACCGTGACCGGGATCAGCGGGCCGGCCGGATCGACGCCGAGGAAGGCGCTGACCTGCTCTACGTCTTCGGTCTTGAGGGTGAGCAGGGCTTCCGCGACGGCGTCCTTGAACTCCTGCGGCAGGTTGCCGCGCACGGTGATCGGGTCGTTCGGGACTTCCTCCGATTTCCAGACCTGCCGGAACTTCGACTCGTCAAACGTGCCTTCGGCCGTCGCGGTGGCGAGCGTCTGGGAGTTGATCTGCGCCGCGTCGACAGTCCCGTTCACGAGCGCAAGCAGCGCCTCCGGGTGTCCGCCGGCGTAGTCCGCCGTGACCTGATCAGCGATCCCCGCGTCAGCGAGGGCCGACATCGGCAGTGCGTCGCCCGAGGTTGAGCCGGGGCTACCGAGCGCAAGGGTGTGACCCACGAGATCCTCGACGCTCTGGATCTTCGAGTCCTTCGGCACCCAGATGCCGCCCGTATATGTGGTGGGGTTTCCGTCGGCGTCGCCGAAGGAGGCGAGCGGCGTGGCGTCTGCGCGCTGATTCGCGAACACAAAGCCGAGCGGGCCGAACTGGGCGATCTCAAGCGAGTCGTTTTCCATCGCGAGCACCTCGGCCGCATAGTCTTCGGTGATGATCACCTCGACTGGGCAGTCGAGCTGCTCTGAGAGTGCTGCGCCAAGTGCCTGGTACGCGGGTTCGAGACGCTCGGGGTCCTCGTAGGGCAGGATCCCGAAGCGGATCTTGCCGTCCGGGCAGGTGGCGGACGCGGTGCCTTCGGCTGATTCCGCGCCGGGTGCGCAGGCGGTCAGGCCGAGGGACAGCGCGGCGAGCGTAGTGGCGGCCAATACGGCGTGCTTCTTCTTCACGATTCTCCTTGGTGTGGGGTCGTACAGTGAGTGTCGATGGTGCAAGTCAGTGCGGTGTAAGACCGGATCGGTATCGGATCGGGTCACAGCGCCGCGATTGTGCGCGCTCCGAGCGCAAGGCCCACGGTCATGCCGATGCCGGTGGTCAGCGTGACCACGTTCACCCCGGGTGCGGGAGCCGCACGGAGCAGGTCACCCTGCTCGCTCGTCGCGTAGAGCCCTTGCCAACGCTCGAGCACCTCGAGCCGCTCGGCCCCAAGCACATCTGCGACCTCGTCGAGCAGGATCTGGGACCAGCGTTCCTCAAGGAACGGTGGTGCCGCGGGATGAGCGGCGTGGGAGTCGCCGACGAGCAGCGTGCCGTCCGCCTGTTGCGTAAACATCACGTTCGCGTCGATCTCGGCAAACTCGGGGCGTTCGGACAGGAGTTCCGCCCGCAGTGCCTCGGCCGCGGGGCCCGCGAATCGGCCGTAGCGCAGCATCGAGGTGCCTGTCAGCACCGCCGGGCCAAGGCCCATCGCGTGCGGCGCGCGGACCCGGGTCATCTGCAGCGCGCACTCGCGCACCCCGGCACTCGCGGCGAGCTCGGGGAACAGCCGACCCACGAGGTGTCCCGCCGCGACGATGATGTGATCCGCCGCCACCCGGCCGCGACTGGTCTCGACAACTCCGGTATCCACGGCGTGCACCGCAGTGGAGAATCGGACCTCTCCGCGTTCGTGCCCATCCACCCACGCGGCGATCTGCGCGACCGCGGTGCGGGGGTTTGCGGTCACGTCCGCGGGGAACAGGAGCCCTCCACGCACGCGGCCCGACGCAGCCGATCCCGGTGCCAGGTGCAGGGTGTCCGCGGCGTCCCGGGCGCTCAGCAGCCGAGCTCCCTGCGGGGCCCGTTCTGCGGCGACTTCCTCGATGACGGCGAGCTCGGCGGCCGAGCGCGCAAGCGCCAGAGTGCCGGAACGACGGGCGTCCACCCCGGCACGCTGAGCGAGATCCAGCCAGATCGGGAGGCTTTCCTTGGCGAGCTCACCGAGCTCCCCCGATTGCACTGAGGTGCCCACGTGCCCGAAGTTGCGGATGCTCGCGGTGATTGCCGCGGCGTCCTGCTCGAGCACGGTCACACGGTAGCCCGCGTCGAGGGCGGCCACCGCGTGAGCGAGGCCGATGATGCCCGCGCCGACGATCACGATGTGCGGGGCGGAAGTCTGGGATGTCATGCTTCGATCCTGCGGCCCGAAAAGTAGTCAACACAACTCAGAACGGCGGTGTTCGCTGAGCGTTCACGGAGGTCGCCGGAGCGCCGCCGAGCCGACATCAATCGTTCACAATCCGGTCACCGGCGAGCCCATTCACCGGTCTTGACAACTTGTAGTCTGACGGCATGACAAGCTCCGCACCCCTCCACGTTCAGCTGTACGAGGAGATGATCCGACGCATCCGCTCCGGTGCCTGGCAGCAGGGTGACAAGGTGCCCAGCGAAAAGTCGCTCATTGCCGAGTTTGGGACCTCGCGCGGCCCCGTACGCCAGGCACTCGCGGCGCTCCGAGCCGAGGGCATGATCGTCGGGGGGCGCGGCACACCACCACGCGTGCAGCGCACCGCCCCGGTGCAGTCGTTCGACACGTTTATGTCGTTCACCGAGTGGGCGCGGGATCTCGGCTTTGTGCCCGGCCAGCGCGTCATCGAGGCAAGCCGTCGCCCCGCCACCGAGCGTATTGCTACGGAGCTCCGCCTCGCTCCCGACTCCCCCATCGTCGAGATCATCCGGGTGCGCCTCCTCGACGGGAAGCCAGCGATGCTTGAACGATCGCTCTACCCCTACGAGATCGGCCGACACCTCCTCTCCGCGGATCTCGACGGGGGCAGCATCTACCAGGCGCTCGCCGGCGCCGGTGTCGTGCCTGTGCGCGCTCGCCACGTGATCGATGCCATCGCCGCACACCCGCTCGAGGTCGAACAGCTCGGGGTCGCCCCGGGGTCGCCGCTCCTCCGGGTTCGACGCCTCGCGACAAACGAGTTCGGCACGGTCATCGAGACCGCCGATGACCGCTATTTGCCCTCGATGACGAACTTCGCAGTGGAGAACAGTGCGGAGCACCGGATCCCGCTCACCCGGCAGGCTGTGACCCCGGCCCCGCTCGCCTTCGCGTCGGAGTAGCCCGGCTCCGTTTGTCCTATCCAGCGGCCCCCACGGCGGCAGCGTAGGCGTCCGCAGCATCCGCGACGTCGTTGTTGTAGGCGATGTTCGGGTTGTAGGAGTCGACCGCGCGGATCCAGTTCTCGGGCTGCGTCAGATCTCCCCCGATGTCGCACAGCATCGTTGCGGCTCCCCACGCCGCGTCGTCGATCTGATGCGGGTCGGGGGTTCCGTCCCCGCTCGCATCCCGCCCGTAGCTCTGCCATGTTTTCGGCAGGAACTGCATCGGCCCCACAGCCCGATCCCAGGTTGTGTCGCCGTCGAGGACCCCACCGTCCGTATCCGGGATCGCGTCGTAGACAGTGCCGTCGAGCGCGGGGCCGGTGATCGCGGGGAGGGCACGGCCGTCGGTCCCGAGCACGGCCTCGTTGATGCTGCCGTGGGCCGATTCGACGAGCCCGATCGCGGCGAGCGTGTTCCAGCCGATCCCGCATCCCGGGGTGGCTTCTTCGGCGCGAATCGCGGCCTGCGCATACGCGGTCAAGGCGCGCTCAGGGATCCCTGCCGCGGCCGCGGTTTGCGCCACCCACGCGGGATCCGCGCGGCGCTCCGCGGGTGCCGCCTCCAGGGTCGGAGCAGCACGTTCAACGGGAGTCACAGGAACGAGGGGCTGCCCCGGAGCGGGTTCGGAGCGGGCGGCGGGCGGCCCGGACGTTTGTCCCCCGATCAGCCCGAGCGCCAGGGCCACCCCTGCCGCCCCACACGCGAGACCCAGCGCCCCCACGCCGAGAAT
>NZ_FUID01000102.1 GCF_900163635.1 Leucobacter sp. 7(1)
CATTTGACAATTAAAGTGCACACTATTGAGTTCTCAAAGACCAGACACCACCCGTCAACCCCTTCACGAGGTTTCCGAACAGCAACTTGTCTCGTACCGCAGATCACGCGCAGAAATTCTAGCTGACTCTGTGGAGAAGTAACTTCTCCGTGCGGCCCGACGAGAATCTAACTGTACTCGCTTCCGCGTGAATTTTCAAATCCACACTCAAGCGATCAGCAGGTGATTCTCTGTCCGATCCAGCCCGTGTCGCTCTCGCTTCCGGCCTGTCTCGCTGACAAGGCAAAACATTACGCAGCTTTGCGCCTGGCGGCAAACCAGACCGCGTTCCCGCGCGTGTCTCCGCATGATTCCGCGGATCTTCGGTCAGCGGGCGCTTTGGCCAGCCTGCCCGGATCCGGGTCGCCGATCTCGAAATCCGCTCGAAATCCACGATTCCGCGCGACCGGAGCGTGATTCCCGGGCGCGTCCTCCGGTGCCTCCTCGTACTCCGCAGACTGTCCTCCCGCCCACCGCTCCCTTGGCCCGCACGGCGTTCACACTCGGGGTGCTTAGATGGACGCGTGACCGCACACATACCTCTCACTCCCCCGCCGTCCCCCAACGACTTCACCTTTACGGTCGACCACTCGCTTGCCGAGGGGGTGCGCGGCTCGGATGGTGAGCCGCTCGGCCGCGCCGGCACAATCTCCACCCCGCACGGCGATATTCAGACCCCTGCCTTTATTCCAGTCGGAACCAAGGCGACTGTGAAGGCCGTTCTTCCTGAGTCCGTGACCCAACTGGGTGGGCAGGCCGTGCTCGCAAATGCGTACCACCTGTTCTTGCAGCCGGGATCCGATCTCGTCGACGAGGCCGGTGGCCTGGGCCGCTTCATGAACTGGGACGGTCCGACCTTCACCGACTCCGGTGGGTTCCAGGTGATGTCGCTGGGTGTCGGGTTCAAGAAGGTCATCTCGATGACCGAGTCTGCCTACAGTGACGCTGAGGTGATCGCGAAGAACAAAGAGCGGCTCGCTCACGTGGATGAGGACGGCGTCACGTTTAAGTCGTTCATCAACGGCGATCGGCACCGATTCACCCCCGAGGTCTCAATGGGGATTCAGCATCAACTCGGTGCAGACATCATCTTTGCTTTTGATGAGTGCACAACCCTCCTGAACACTCGCGCCTATCAAGAAGACTCCGTGGCCCGGACGGCGCGCTGGGCTGTTCGCTGCCTCGATGAGCACGCCCAGCTCACGATCGACCGCGCGCATCGTCCCTACCAGGCACTGTTTGGTGTCGTGCAGGGCGCGCAATATGAGGACCTTCGGCGAGAGGCGGCCCGCGGGCTTGCCGAAATGAGCGGTGCTACGGCAACCGGGCAGCAGTTCGACGGCTTCGGAATCGGCGGGGCACTCGAGAAGAGCGAGCTCGGCACCATCGTGTCTTGGGTATGCGATGAGCTACCCGATGAGAAGCCGCGCCACCTCCTCGGGATCTCGGAACCCGACGATCTGTTCGCCGCGATTGCCGCTGGCGCAGACACCTTCGACTGCGTCGCCCCCTCGCGACAGGCTCGCGGCGGAAGCATGTACTCGGCGCAGGGTCGGATCAACGCGAAGTCCGCCGGTCAGCGGCGCCGCTTCGAACCCATCGACGCCGAGTGCGACTGCTACACCTGCGAGAACTACACCGCGGCGTACCTGCACCATCTCTTCAAGGCGAAGGAGATGCTCGGGTCGACGCTCGCGACGATCCACAACGAACGGTTCATCGTGCGGCTCGTCGACCGAATCCGCGCGAGCATCATCGATGGCACGTTCGTCGAACTGCGCGACGAGGTGCTCGGCCGGATCTACGGCCCCGAATTCGCCCGCGCAGCCGCCGCGAAAGCCAGCTAAGGTCGCCTCCCCCTCCCCGAGGCAAATTATCCGAACGTAGGGAAATTTCCGATAGTTTCCCTACGTCTAAATAATTTGCCTCGGGTAGGGTGCGCGGGCAGGCGCGGGCGCCGGATCAGCGAGGCTGGCTCAGCGGGGGCTAGCTCAGCGGGGGCTGGATGAGGGCGCGCTCAGGCTTGAGCGCGGACCTCCGCGGCGCGCACCCGCGCGATCACCCGGGTGGTCACGGGAAGCAACACCACTTCGGCGAGCACCTTGATGCCGTAGCCGAGGGCGGTGTATCCGAGGAAGTCCCAGCCCTCGAGCACACCCCAGAACGCGATTGTGCAAAACACGACGGTATCCACAACCTGCCCGACAACCGTCGATGCGATCAGCCGGGTACGGAGGAAGCGGCCCGAAGTGCGGCGGCGCAGCCACACAAGGACCCACGCGTTGATCAACTGGCCAGCGAGGAACGCGCCGAGGCTCGCGGCAACGATCCGCGGTACGAAACCCAGCACGGACTCGAAAGCTGCCTGGTTCTCCCATCCCGGCGCGGCGGGCGAAAGCTGTGTGATCCAGATCGTCAACGAGGCCAGGAGCGAGAGCCCAAAGGCGGTAAAGATCGCGCGCCGGGTGGCGCGAAGCCCGTACACCTCGGCGAGCACATCGCCGACGATGTACACCAGGGGGAACAGGAACACTCCCCCGTCCACGATGAACGGGCCCAGCGTGAGCCCGCCAGCCTGCACCGGGCCGAAGGCGATCAGCTTCACCGCGACAATGTTCGAGATGAGCAGCAGCCCCACGAACACGGACATCACGACGGCGTAGCGCGCACCCGAAGCAGCGGCAATGTTCCCCGCGGGTCCCGGTTCCGGGATGCCCGGGGTCTGCGTGCGTGCCGAACCGGTTTCGTCATTCACCACAGCAGCGTCCGCCCTACTCATCGACAAGGCCCACGCCGAGCGCACCACGAATCATGTCCATGTTGAGCTTCGCGGCCACCCGCGCCCCATTCCCCGCGGCGATGATCAACTGCTGCGGTCCCGGAGGGACAATGTCGCCCACTGCGTACACGCCACGAACTGTCGTCTCACCGCGCTCATCGGTCGCCACAAGTCCCCAATCGTCGCGCTCGATGGGCAGTTCGCCCATGAATTCGACCGGCGCGTGCCAGCGGGGGCGGACAAATCCGCCCACGCGCGGGATGATCTCACCGTCGGCGAGGCGGACACCGAGCATATCGGCCTTCTCCCCCACGATGTCGTCGATGGGCCGCCGCTCCACGCGGATGCCGATTGCGGCAAGCTGTGCTTCCTGCTCAGCGCGAATCGTCTCCGCACCGTTCGTGAAGACGATCAGGTCAGAGCTGAAGCGGCTGATCAGCAGGGCGCGTGCGAACAGATCCGTCGTCTCCCCGATCAGGGCCAACGGCTTGGAAGTCTTTTCGAAGCCGTCGCACTCCACGCAGCTGTGCAGTGCCGTGCCGTAGTAGGCGCGGATCATGGGGAGCGCGGGGAGCTCCTCGGTAAGACCGGCCGCGATCAAGACGCGGCGAGAGATGAACTCGACGTCAGCGGCTCCTCGGATCCCCGACCCACGCACGCGGAATCCGATCCCGTCGGGGAAGCCCACGGCGATCGCTTCGTCGTGACTCAGCGGCGTCACCTCGCGGGTCATCGCCTGGGCGAACTGAGCCGTGGGGTATGCCTCGAATTCTTCCCGGCCGAGACGACGCAACTCCAACGGGGAGGCGCCGTCCCGGGTGAGGAAGCCGTGGGACTGCAGTGTGGCCGAGTGCCGTGGCCGGTTGCTGTCGAGGATGGCGATCCGTCGATTCGCGCGGACAAGCTGCAGTCCCGCGGAGAGACCTGCCGGCCCGCCCCCGATAATGGCAACGCCGATCGGGGCATCCCCGGACGGCACGCTCTGCGATGACGATGCCTGCGATGACGATGCCTGCGACAACGATGCCTGCGACAACTCAGACACGGACCGGTCCTCTCACTCGGTGATGTGAAGCGCTCGGCTTCGGGGCTGGATTACTCTGCGGCGGGCGCTGCAGCCAGGTGCGCGTCAAGCTTCGCGAGGCGCGCCAGCGTCTCGTCGCGGCCCAGCAGCTCGAAGGATTCGAACAGCGGCGGCGAGATCCGGCGGCCCGATGCGGCAACCCGCAGCGCACCAAAGGCAACACGCGGCTTCAGGCCGAGCCCGTCGATCAGCGCCGACTGCAGCGCTTCCTGGATCCGCTCGGTGTTCCACTCTGCGTCCGAGATCTCGGAGAGCGCGGCAGTACCTGCCTGCAGCACCTGCGGCGCGTCGGCCTTCAGCGACTTCAAGGCGTCTTCTTCGTAGTTCAGTGCGGTCGCCGTGGTGAAGAGGAAGCCGAGCATCGGCACAACCTCGTTCAGCACAGTGACGCGGCTCTGTACGAGCGGCACCGCCTGGCGCACGGTTTCGAGCTGCGCTGCGCTGGGCTCGATGGGCAACGCCCCACCCGCGATCAGATACGGCAGGATCCGCGCACCGAAGTCTTCTTCGGTCAGCAGGCGGATGTGGTCGGCGTTGATCGAGTCGGCCTTCTTCTGGTCGAAGCGGGCCGGGTTCGGGTTGACGTCGCGCACATCGAAAGCGGCGATCATTTCCTCGCTCGTGAACACGTCGCGGTCCGCAGACAGCGACCACCCGAGCAGTGACAGGTAGTTGAGCAGGCCCTCGGGAATGAAGCCGCGCTCCCTGTGGTGCAGCAGGTTCGACTCGGGGTCGCGCTTGGACAGCTTCTTGTTGCCCTCGCCAAGCACATACGGGAGGTGACCGAACTGCGGGATCGCGGGCTCGATGCCGAGCTCGACGAGCGCACTGTGCAGCGCGATCTGGCGCGGCGTCGAGGAGAGGAGGTCTTCGCCACGGAGAACGTGGTTGATCCCCATGAGCGCATCATCCACAGGGTTCACGAGCGTGTACAGCGGAGCACCGTTCGGGCGCACCACAACAAAGTCGATTGTGGATCCCGCGGGGAACGTGATGTCGCCGCGAACAAGGTCCGTGAAGGAGAGGTCCACATCGGGCACGCGGAAGCGAAGCGCGGGCTCGCGCCCCTCGGCGCGGTACGCCGCACGCTGCTCGTCCGTCAAATCGCGGTCGAAGTTGTCGTAGCCCAGCTGCTTCGGGCGACCGGCCGCCTCGTTGCGCGCGTCGATCTCCTCGGCCGTAGAGAAGCTCTCGTAGAGGTACCCGGCCTCGGAGAGCTGGGCGATGATGCCCTGGTAGATCTCCCCGCGCTGCGATTGACGGTACGGGCCGTGCTCACCGCCAGCGTCGATCCCTTCGTCCCAATCGAGACCGAGCCACCGCAGCGAGTCGAGGATCTGAGCGTAGCTCTCCTCGCTGTCGCGTGCTGCGTCAGTGTCCTCGATCCGGAACACGAAAGTGCCGCCGGTGTGACGCGCATAGGCCCAGTTGAACAGGGCCGTGCGCACCATG
The DNA here is from genome assembly GCF_900163635.1 of Leucobacter sp. 7(1). Classification (GTDB taxonomy): domain Bacteria; phylum Actinomycetota; class Actinomycetes; order Actinomycetales; family Microbacteriaceae; genus Leucobacter. Next base: position 5,355 of record NZ_FUID01000102.1, read on the forward strand.
CCGACGTGGGGGGTTCCCGTCGGCGAGGGGCAGAAACGAACGCGAACGTCGGAGCCGGTCGCGGTGGAAAACTGGGGGGTCTCGGTGTGTGACATCGATGCCATCTTACCCACGCCGAGTGGCCGAGAGGCGAATAGCCACGAGGAGCCCGAGCACAATCAGCACTCCGGCAACGATCGAGACCAGCGGGAATCCGCCAATCGCGAAGAGCGCGCCCGACGCCGCACCGAACAGTGCACCGGCCGCGTTCATTGACGTGTCCGACTGCCCCTGGCGCGCCGGCCGGTCCGCACTCGGGGTGAGCTCGGTCACGAGCGCCGCACCGGCAACGGTCACCATGCCCCAGCCGAGGCCGAGCAGCACAAGCGCGACCTGAATGATCCCCACGGATTCCCCGCCCAGGCCGGTACCGACCGCCGCGAGCCCGAGCACGAGGAATCCCCCGACGATCACGGGAATCGCCCCGATTCGGCTCGTCAGCATGCCAAACACCGGCGAGAGCGCGTACATACCGGCAATGTGAATACTGATGGTGAAACCCACGAGCGTGATGCTGCCACCGTGGCCGGTGAGGTGCAGCGGTGTCATCGCCATGAGGCCCACCATGACGGCGTGGGCAAGCGCGACAAGCAGGATCGCGAGATACTGCGGGCGTGCGGATACCCGAGGTGCGGCGGCCGGGGCCGCCTGGTCTGCCGCGAGCTGCGCAGGACCGGGGTGTGTCGGATCGGCCGGCGGCTGATCCGCTTGCACGTGATCAGTGTGCGCGGCGTGCGCGGCGATCTCCAGGCGGCGAGCCTCGAGCAGCGGGTCCGGCCGCAGCCCGAACCAGACGACCAGGCCAGCGGCAAGCTGCGCGGCGATCGTGAAGAAGAAGATTCCGGCAAGCCCGGGCAGGCCGAGCGCCTCCCCCAGCTGCTCACCCGGGCCGATCAGGTTCGGCCCGGTGACCGCACCGATCGTGATGGACCAGACGACGAGGGACAGATCCCGCGCCCGCCGCTCAGGCAGCGCCAGGTCGGCGGCAGCGAAGCGGGACTGCAGCTGCACCGCGACCGCGATGCCCAGCACAGCGAGGCCGACGAACAGCAGGACGGACCAGCGCTGCGCCGCCGCGAGGACCACGAGCACGGCACCCACGACGGCGATCATGTTGCCGGTCGCCAGGGCAACGCGCCGCCCCTTGCGCGCCGCGAGCCGCGCGAGCGGCATACCCGCGATTGCCGCGCCCACGGCGTTCATTGTGGAGCCGAAGCCCGAGAGCGCGGGATTGCCGGTGATGTCGGCGATCAGGAGGGCACCCGCCGAAAGCGACGCACCCACGCCAAGCCCACCGAGAATCGTGGCGAGCGCGAGAATGATGACGATCTTGCGCTGCGTGCGCGCGGGGGCGACGATGCGGACGGAGTCGGTGTGCGCGCTCATGCCTGTACCACCGGCTCGAGACCCCAGCAGCCGCCGTCAACTGTCGCGAGCAAACGCTTGGCGAGCCGCACTTGCGGGCTCTCGTTTGCCGTCGCCATTGAGACAAGACCGATCACACGGTGGCGCGGCGGGTCCACCGGGAGTGCACGCGCGTCATCCGGAAGTGTCCGGGCTGCGGCGAGGGCGAGCCCCGGCACGAGGGCCACGGCACCGCCTGCGGCGGCCATCGCGAGCATCGCGGGGACGTTGTCGGTCTCCTGGATGATGTCGGGCTCAAAGCCCGCATCGCTCGCGGCGGACAGCAGGTGACCACGACACTTTTCGCAGCCCGCGATCCAGTGCTCTTCGGAGAAGTCCTCGAGCCGGGCGCTCTCCCCGATCACACGGTCGTCCGAGAGCACCAGGCGCACCTCTTCGCGCCAGAGCGGCAGGAACGCGCTCCCCGCGGGCAGCTCGGCGGCACCCTCGTAGTCGAAGATCAGGGCGCAGTCGACCTCACCGTCGCGGAGCATCTCGGTGGCGGCGGGTGGCTCGGCCTCGCGATACTGCAGCGCCACGTCGGGGGCCTCCGTCGCGAGTGCACGCATCAGCGCGGGCACAACTGTCGCCGAAGCTGAGGGGAAACCCACAAGCCGAAGGGTGCCGGCCCGCTCGCCGCGGAGATCGTCGATCGCGCTCAGGGCGGCGTCGATCTCGGCGACCACGGTGCGGCCGTGATCCGCGAGGATCCGACCCGCCGGGGTGAGCCGGATCCCACGCCCGCTGCGCTCAATCAGCGGCACCGCGAGGCGAGTCTCGACGCGCTTGATGCGCTGACTCACGGCGGGCTGGCTCAGGCCCAAACTGGCGGCGGCCGCGGTGAGGGATCCCGTCGTAGCGAGGGCGTGCAGGATACGGAGCTCCGTGGAGTCGATGGAGCCGAGTGGGTCCGGGGTGCGAGTGGTGGAGTTCGACATGACTCCAGTGTAGCCGGACATAACGTGAAGTGAAGCAAATCATAAGAATGATTCCCTATCATTATGTGTCCGGCTCCCCTAGCCTGAGGCCATGCAGACCTCACGCGCTCCGATCTCCGTTCCCACTGTGCCCGGTGCGGCGGGCTGGGCCGCGAGCTTCGCGGCCGGCCCCGGGTACCTCGCGGCGTGCACAGCGGGCCTGCCGAGCGACGCCACTGTCGACGCGATGCACGCCTTCGTCGCGCGCTGGGCAGGCGGCGGGCTGGACGCGCTCGCGATCGGGGCCAAGTTCGAGGAGTGCCGCGCGCTGTTCGCCCGGATCGCGGCGGTCAGCCCGAGCGAGGTCGCCATCGGCTCACAGGTCTCACAATTCGCCTCGATCGTCGCGACAGCGGTGCCGGATGGCGGCGAAGTGCTCTGCGCTACGGGCGACTTCGCCTCGCTCACGCACCCGTTCGAGCAGCTCGCGAATCGCGGGGTGCGCGTGCGCTACGTCCCGGTCGCCGACCTTGCGGACGCGATCACCCCCAACACCGCACTCGTCGCGTTCTCGCTCGTGCAGTCTGCGTGCGGAACCGTCGCGGACCATGCGGCGATCGTCACTGCCGCCGAGCGCGCGGGGGCCCGCACCTTCGTGGACCTCACGCAATCGCTCGGCTGGCTGCCCATCGGGGGCGACACTTTCGACTACACAGTCTGCCACGCATATAAGTGGCTCTGCGCCCCGCGCGGCACCGCGTTCCTGACCGTGCGCTCCGGACTCGAGGACACGCTGCGTCCGCTCGCCGCGGGCTGGTGCTCCGCCGAAGACGTGTGGTCATCGTGCTATGCGGGCCACACGCCGCTGGCAGTCGGGGCCGGGCGCTTCGACCTCTCCCCCGTCTGGCCCGCGATCGGCGGCACGCTCGCCGCGCTGCGCGAGTGCGCCGAGCGCGATCCGGCGGCGGTACACGCGCACGCGCTCGGTCTCGCCAACGCCGCACGCGCCGTGCTCGGCCTGCCCGCGGGCGACTCCGCGATCGTCACCTGGGCAGACCCCGACGGCGCGGACCTCGCCGCGCTCACCGCGGGCGGGATCACGGCGTCGGGTCGGGCTGGGAACGCGCGCGTCGCCTTCCACCTCTGGAACACGGCCGAGGACGTCGCACAGCTCGCGGCCGCGCTCGGCCGCTAGGGCACGGGCTCGCCGCCGGAGTTGCAGCACAGAACCGACCCCGTACTACAGAAGCGACCCGGTACTCGCAAGGATCCTTGCACGTACCGGGTCGCTGCTGTAGGAGGAGGTCGGTTCTCCGGCGCGAGCCTAGCCCGCGGCGGCGATAGCCTCGGCCGCGCGGCGGTCCTCCTCGGTCGCGACGAGCTGGCCACAGGCACCGTCGATCTCCTTGCCGCGGGTGTCGCGCAGCGTGGTCGGGATCCCCGCAGCGTTCAGGCGGTCCACGAACTCGCGGGTCACCTCTCGCGTCGACGAGGTCCAAATGGAGCCGGGCGTCGGGTTCAGCGGAATCGGGTTCACGTGCACCCAACCGCGCCCGCGCTCGTTGAGCCTGTCCGCGAGCAGGTCTGCCCGCCACGCGTGATCATTCATGTCCTTGATGAGCGCGTACTCGATGGAGACCCGACGACCGGTCTTCTCGTAGTAGTTGTACGCGGCGTCGAGGACCTCGTCAACCTTCCACCGACTGTTGACTGGGATCAGTTCGTCGCGCAGCTGATCGTCCGGGGCGTGGAGCGACAGCGCGAAGGTGACGGGGATCTCCTCGTCCGCAAGCTTGCGGATCGCGGGGGCGAGGCCCACTGTCGAGACCGTGATGCCGCGGGCCGACATACCGAGCCCCTCGGGCGACGGCGCGACCATGCGGCGCACGGCGTTCATCACGCGCTTGTAGTTCGCGAGCGGCTCGCCCATGCCCATGAACACGATGTTGTTGACCCGCTCGGGTTCTGCCCCGTTGCCGGCTTCGCGCGCGCGGCCGAGGCCGCCCTCGGCGATCACGCGGTTCGCCTGGACGATCTGGTCGAGGATCTCCGCCGTCGACATGTTGCGGGTCAGCCCCGCCTGGCCGGTCGCGCAGAACGGGCAGTTCATGCCACAACCGCACTGGCTCGACACACACAACGTGATCCGGCCCGGGTAGCGCATCAGGACAGACTCGACGAGCGCACCGTCAAACAACCGCCACAGGAACTTCACCGTGGCACCGTCGTCAGTGACGAGTCGCTTCACCTCAGTGAGCAGCGGCGGGAAAAACGCCTCAGCGATCTCCTCGCGACGGTCCTTCGGGATGTCAGTCATCGCCGCTGCGTCAGTCACATAGTTCTCGAGGTACTGCTTCGAGATCTGCTTGGCACGGAACTTCGGCAGCCCGAGTTCCACGATCTTGGCCTCGCGCTCAGCGAGCGTGAGATCGGCAAGGTGCGTCGCCGGCTGCTTGACTCGCGGGGAGGCAAACTGCAGGGTCGGACGCCCGTCCGGGGTCGTCAGCTGCTTCCAGCCCTCCGCTTTCGGGCGCACCTGTGGGCGCGCCGCGAGCCCGCCGCGGTTCGGGCGGGTCTTGATCAGCCGGGGTTCTTCGGCACCGCGATCATGGTTGAGCTTGTTGGGATCCACCTGACTATTCTCGCAGGTCAAACTGCATGGTCGGTTCGGCACCGGGATCCGGGAGCCGCACCAGGCACCGCAGCGCCGGATCGCCGCAGCCCCGGATCAGAACGGTGCCCGATCAGGACAGCGCCGGATCAGGACAGCGCCGAATCAACACCGCGCCGAATCAACACCGCGCCGAATCAACACAGTGCCGGATCACAGCAGCCGCGAGCGGATCAGGAAGCGCAGCCCCTCGGGGGCCTCGAGCGAAAAGCCGCTCCCTCGGCCCGGCACCACGTCAACCGTGAGGTGGGTGTGCGCCCAGACACCAAACTGTTCCCGCGACATCCAGAACGGGATCTCCCGTGTGCTGCCCGCTCCGGGCGGCAGCTTGAGGGTGCCGAGCAACACGTCCTGCCCGCCGGTCTTGAACTCGCCCGCGGGGTAACACATGGGGGCGCTGCCGTCGCAGCAGCCGCCGGACTGGTGAAACATGAGCGGGCCGTGCAGCACCCATAACCGTTCAATGAGGTCCAGAGCCGCGGGGGTGAACGCGAGCCGGCTCACAGTCTCGCCGTCGACCTCGGGCCGGGCCGCGAGATTTCGTGATTCGGTCATATGGATCACTCCGTTCGTGAGTGGCGAGGTGCGGCCGGACAGGATCGCGTCCTATCCGGCCGCAGCAGTGCGGCTACGCTGTGGCGAGACGCAGCACGATACGGCCGTCGATCTTGCCGGCGCGCATCTCGTCGAGCACCTCATTGACGTCTTCGAGCTGACGCTCGGCGACGGTGGGGTGGATCAGACCGCGCGCGTAGAAATCGAGCGCCTCGATCATGTCCTGACGGGTGCCCACGATTGAGCCGCGGATCGTCAACCCCTTGAGGACGATGTCGAAGATGGGTGCGGGGAAGTCCCCGGGCGGCAACCCGTTGAACACGATCGTACCGCCGCGCCGGGTCATCCCGATCGCCTGACCGAACGCGGACGGGTGGACCGCCGTCACGAGCACCCCGTGCGTGCCGCCGGTGGCCTCCTGGATCGCGGTGACCGGGTCGGTGTCGCGCGCGTTCACCGTCACCTCGGCACCGTGTCGCTTCGCGAGTTCCAGCTTGTCATCCGCGATGTCGACCGCGGCGACCCGCATCCCCATCGCCACCGCGTACTGCACGGCGATGTGGCCCAGGCCGCCGATCCCGGAGATCACGACCCACTGACCGGGACGCACCCCGGTCATCTTGAGCCCCTTGTACACCGTGACTCCCGCGCAGAGCACCGGGGCGACCTCGACCGGGTCCGATCCGGCGGGCACCACCGCGGCGTAGTCCGCGTCGACAAGCATGTACTCAGCGAAGGACCCGTCAACCGAGTACCCGCCGTTCTCCTGACGTTCGCAGAGCGTTTCCCAGCCCGTGCGGCAGTGCTCGCACTGGCCGCACGCCGACCACAGCCAGGCATTTCCCACGAGGTCGCCCACGGCAACGTTTGTGACGCCCTCGCCGACACTCTCGACAACGCCCACACCCTCGTGACCGGGAATGAACGGCGGGCTCGGCTTTACGGGCCAGTCACCCTCGACGGCGTGGAGATCGGTATGGCACACGCCAGTGGTGAGGACGCGGACGAGGGCTTGGCCGGGCCCCGGAGTCGGGACGGGCTGCTCGGCGACATCGAGCCGCTGGCCGAAGGCGGGGACGGAGGCCGCGCGCATGTTCTGAGGAGTCATTGCAGTGTTCCTTTCGACGGTGAAACGGTGCGGGTTTAGAAGAAGCCGTCCGCGGACTCTCGGTAGCTGACGAGCAGGTTTTTCGTCTGCTGGTAGTGATCCAGCATCATCAGGTGGTTTTCACGCCCGATGCCGCTCGACTTGTAGCCACCGAACGCCGCGTGCGCGGGGTAGGCGTGGTAGTTGTTCACCCAGACTCGGCCCGCCTGGATCGCGCGGCCGGCCCGATACGCGGTGTTGCCGTTGCGGCTCCACACCCCCGCCCCCAAGCCGTAGAGGGCGTCATTCGCAATCCGCACGGCGTCGTCGAAGTCGGTGAACGTCGTGGCGGAGACCACGGGTCCGAAGATCTCCTCCTGGAAGATCCGCATCGAGTTGTCGCCGCGGAAGATCGTGGGCTGAATGTAGAAGCCGTCGGCAAACTCGCCGCCGAGATCCGCCACGCCACCGCCGGTAAGTACCTGGGCGCCCTCCTGGCGACCGATCTCCAGGTACGACTTAATCTTCTCGAACTGATCGTTCGAGGCCTGCGCCCCGACCATCGTGTCCGTGTCCAGCGGGTTGCCGCGCGTGATTCGCTCGGTGCGTTCCACGACAGCGTCGAGGAAGTCGTCGGCGATCGACGCTTGGATAAGCGCGCGCGAGGGGCAGGTGCAGACCTCACCCTGGTTGAGGGCGAACATCGTGAAGCCCTCCTGCGCCTTGTCGAAGTACGCATCGTCCTGTGCCATGACGTCCTCAAAGAACAGGTTCGGGCTCTTCCCGCCGAGTTCAAGGGTCACTGGGATGATGTTCTCGGAGGCATACTGCATAATCAGGCGGCCCGTGGTGGTCTCACCGGTGAAGGCGATCTTGCGAATCCGCGGGCTCGTGGCGAGCGGCTTGCCGGCCTCCGCACCAAAGCCGTTGACGATGTTGACGACGCCAGGTGGTAGAAGGTCCCCGATGAGCTCGAACAGGAACAGGATCGAAGCCGGCGTCTGCTCGGCAGGTTTCAGCACGATCGCGTTGCCCGCAGCCAGTGCGGGGGCAAGCTTCCAGGTGGCCATCAGGATCGGGAAGTTCCAGGGGATGATCTGGCCGACAACGCCGAGCGGCTCGTGGAAGTGGTACGCGACCATGTCTTCGTTGATCTGCGACAGCCCACCTTCCTGAGCCCGGATCGCTCCGGCGAAATAGCGGAAGTGATCGATCGCGAGCGGAATGTCAGCGTTCAGCGTTTCCCGCACCGCCTTGCCGTTGTCCCAGCTTTCGGCGACCGCGATCTTCTCGAGGTTCTGTTCCATCCGGTCGGCAATGCGGTTCAGGATCACGGCGCGCTCCGCGGGGCTCGTGCGCCCCCAGGCTGGTGCGGCGGCCTCGGCGGCGTCGAGCGCTGCGTCGATGTCCGCGGCGGTCCCGCGGCCCACCTCGCAGAAGACCTTGCCGGTGATCGGCGTCACATTCTCGAAATACTGGCCCGAGACCGGGGGCACCCATTCACCCCCGATGTAGTGCTCGTAGCGACTCTTGAAGGTCACGATGGAGTCGGGCTGGCCCGGGGCGGCGTAGACGGTCATGACGTGTCTCCTTTGACATCGGTGCGGTGCCGGGTGTGATCCCGGTGCCCCGACGCTATGACGCGCAACGTTGCGGACACGTCGCCGCGACGTTGCATTCACGTTGCACCGCAGTCGCAGCACAGTCGCACCGCAGCCGCAGCCGCAGCCGCAGCACAGTCGCAGCACAGTTGTCCCGCCGCCGCCACTCGGCTGCGCACGGTCCGGTCCTGGTGAGCGCTACGCGCCCGTGCGGCTCAGTGCCTCGATGCGCGCGACCACGCGCGCCCGCTTCGGCGAAGTGCGCGGCAACACGAGCAACAGGGTTTCCCACACGTGCGCGTCGGCGTCCGCCCAGTGCTGGGCGTAGTCGTAGAGCGCATCCGGGCTCGCAAACTCAAGCATTGCCTCGCGCAGTGTCGCATCCACCTCCGCACGCAGTCGCTCCGCGACCGGCGCGGACGAGGCCGGCAGAACCGGGCCTGAGTACGCGGCGAAGCCGGCGTGGCCCGCGCCGCGGTCGAGGGCGTCAAGTGTGTCGGTGGCGTCCACCCGCAGCGCTTCTGCAAGCCGGTACGGGCGCGACGCGAGTGTGAGCGGCGCCCCTTCCTCACGAAGCCAGCGGCGCAGCCGGACAAGCTCAGCACGCAGGGTCTGCTCCGCGTCCCGGCTCCCATACACCTGCTCGGCGAGCGCCGTGGCCGTGCAGCCGCGTGGGGCGGCGCTCAAAGCCAGCAGGATCTCCGCATGACGGCTTGTCACCGCCGCGGCACCACTGTCCCACTCCAGTCGCGCCGGATCCTGCCCCAGCACAAGCAGGCGGGGAACGAATTGCGGCGCGGGGTCCGCAACCCCCGCGGCGTCCGGAGCGTCGACTGCGAGGCCTGCGGCGGGCACCGAGACTTGATCCCGCACGGGATCTGGCGCAGCCGCGGCGATCCCGCGCTGCGGGTTCGTGTGTGCCGCAGCCGACAGCGGACGCGCTGGCATATCCATACAGCTGCCGCGGCCCTGGCCCAGCAGCATGCGCAGGGACTCCAACTGGAGCTCCGCCTCCACCGCGGCGAGGGTGGCTTGGAGCAGCGGGAGCATATGCGGCGAGGCCGCCGCATCGCCGCCCGTCACATCGACAACTCCGATGATCGCGCCCGTCTGTGGATCGTGCACCGGTGCCGCCGTGCAACTCCACTCGTGCACTGCGCGGCTGAAGTGCTCGGCACCGAGGACTTGAATCGCGTGATCCAGCGCGAGCGCACTCCCGGGGGCGCTTGTCCCCACCGAGCGCTCAGACCAGTCCATACCGGCGCGGAAGCCCATCTCCCCCGCTCGGTCCTGCAGATGCGCGTCCCCATCGACCCAGAGCAGTCGCCCCGCGGCGTCTCCCACCGCGACGATCATGCCTGCGTCCCGCGCCTCGTCGAACAGCAGTCGCCGCATCACGGGGAGCACGCGGGCGATGGGGTGGGTGGCCCGCAGCTCCTCGAGGGCTGCGTCGTCAAGCGCGGGGCGGTCGAGCACGCGGTCTGGGTCGATGGTGCCGCGCCGCGAGCGCAACCAGGACTCCAACACGATCGGGCGAAGATCCTGCGCTCCGCCAAAGCGGGCCCGCAGTTCGGCTTCGTGCGCGTCGCTCGGAGTTCCGGCCGTGGGCAGCAGGTCAACGAAGCGTTCGTGCGCCCGTTCCAATTGGCGCCGGCGCTCCCGCACGGATTCGCCTCGGCGTAGCGCCTGCCAAGCACTCGGCATGCCCACCTCCTCGTCGCGGTGTTGTGTGCCCCCGAGCGTACCCGAGTCCGGCCGTCCGCGGCAGGGCGCGGGCAGAGAAAAACCGGGGTTCGCGCGCGAACCCCGGTTTTGCTCCTCTGGTCTATTCCCCCGCGTCCCGCACTGGGTTGCGCAGGATGCCGATTCCCTCGATCTCGACCTCGACGACATCGCCGGACACCATGGTGCCAACGCCTGCCGGCGTGCCAGTCAGGATCACGTCGCCGGGCAACAGGGTGAACGCCTGTGAGGCGTGCGCCACGATCTTCGCAAGCGAGTGGATCAGCTGGGAGGTGCGGCCGTCCTGCCGGGTCTCGCCGTTGACACGGGTCTGGATCTGCGCATCGCTGAAATCAAGGTCCGTTTCAATCACGGGCCCGAGCGGACAGAACGTATCAAAGCTCTTCCCTCGAGTCCACTGACCATCCTTCAGCTGCAGGTCGCGGGCGCTGACGTCGTTCGCACAGGTGAAACCGAACACGTACTTCAGTGCCTCATCCTCTGGAACGTCCTTCGCAATCGCGCCAATGACGAGGGCAAGCTCACCCTCGTGCTCCACACGATCAGAGATCGCGGGGCGCACAATAGCATCGCCCGGACCGATCACGGAGGTGTTCGGCTTCAGGAACAGCAACGGCTCTTCCGGAGTCTCCCCACCCGTCACATCGCGCATCTCCGCGATGTGATCCGCGTAGTTCTTGCCGACGCACACAACCTTCGAGCGCGGGATCACGGGTGCCAGGAGTCGGACCTGCTCGAGCCGCAGCCGACGGCCAGTCGTGTCGTAGCCCGCCACGATCGGATCCGCTGCGAGCTCGACGATCTCAACGCCGTCGCCGTGTTCTGCGGCGTCCAGAACGCCGAAGGAAATCTCGCCGTCAACCTGGAACCGTGCCACCTTCATCGTGCGACCTCTGCGGTAGTGATCTCGGACAGCCAGCCGTGGCGGTCCTCACGCGAGCCGAACTGGATCCCCGTGAGTTCCTCGCGCAGCGACATCGTGAGCGCGCCCGGCGCGTTCGCGCCGAAGTCGATCACAAAGTCGGCAGACTTGAGCCGCTGAATCGGGGTGATCACGGCGGCGGTGCCGCACGCGAATGCCTCAGTGATTGTCCCGTCGGCAACGCCCTCGCGCCACTCGCTCACGGTGATCTCCCGCTCTTCCACGGCATGCCCGCGATCCTTCGCGAGCTGGATCAGGCTGCGGCGAGTGATCCCATCGAGGATGTTCCCGTTCAGCTGCGGGGTGAGGAGAGTACCGTCGGCACGCACAAGGAACAGGTTCATTCCGCCCAGCTCGTCGATCGTGTCGACCGTGGCCGCATCGGTGAACAGCACCTGCTGGCAATCATTCTCAGCCGCGACCTGCTGTGGCAGCAACGAGGCCGCATAGTTGCCGCCGCACTTCGCCGCGCCCGTGCCGCCGCGACCCGCGCGGGCCAGGTCCTGCGAGAGCCAGATCGACACGGGCTTCACGCCGCCCGAGAAGTACGGGCCCGCGGGGCTCGCGATGATCAGGAAACGCGCACGCTCAGCGGCGCGTACCCCGAGGAAGCTCTCGTCGGCGATCATGAACGGACGCAGGTACAGGCTCTGATCAGCACCGCTCGGCACCCAGTCAGCGTCGATCCGCACGAGCTCGCGCACGGCCGAAACAAACAGCTCTTCCGGGATCTCCGGCAGCGCGAGGCGCACGGCCGACTCGTTGAGGCGCTTTGCGTTCGCCTCGGGACGGAAGGTCACGATCGAGCCGTCGGCCCGGCGGTACGCCTTCAGCCCCTCGAAGATCTCCTGGCCGTAGTGCAGCACCGAGGACGCGGGATCCATCGGGATCGGGCCATACGGAATAACCTCAGCATCGTGCCACCCGGCGTCCTGTGTCCAGACGACCGAGATCATGTGGTCAGTAAAGACGTTGCCGAAGCCGGGGTCGGCGAGCAGGGCCTCGCGCTCAGCCGCGGGGCGGCGCGTCGCTTCGGTGTGGGTGAATGCCAGATCAGTCATGAAGGGTCTTTCTCGCGAGTGCTGAAACGTCAGGGTGCGCCGGGACGGCGGGAGACTAGCGGGCTGGGATCGCGGCGATCACCGCGTCGCCCACCGCCGCCGTCGGGCGGGGGTCGGATCCCCGGGTGGCGAGGTCTGCGCGCACCGCCGTGCGGACGCGCTCGCCCTCGGCCTGGAGACCCAAGTGGTCCAGGAGGAGTGCCGCGGAGAGGATCGCCGCGGTCGGGTCCGCCTTCTGCTGCCCTGCGATGTCGGGAGCAGAGCCGTGTACGGGCTCGAACATGCTCGGGAACGTGCCGTCCGGATTGATGTTTCCGGAGGCCGCCAGCCCGATGCCGCCGCCGATTGCGCCGGCCACGTCAGTGAGGATGTCTCCGAACAGGTTATCAGTGACGATCACGTCGAAGCGCGCCGGATCCTGCACCATATGGATGGTGGCCGCATCGACGTGCATGTAGTCGACCGCGATCTCGGGATACTCGGCGGCGACGGTCTCGACGATGCGCTGCCACATCGACCCCGCGAACACGAGCACATTGGTCTTGTGGACCCAGGTGAGCTTCTTGCGCGGGCGGGCCTGCGCGGCCTCGAAGGCATAGCGAACCACACGCTCGACGCCCATCGCCGTGTTGACCGAGACCTCGGTCGCTACCTCGTTCGCGGTGCCGGGGCGAAGCGAGCCGCCGTTGCCGGCGTAGGGCCCCTCGGTCCCCTCGCGCACAACAAGGAAATCGACGGCCCCGGGATCTTTCAGCGCCGACTCGACGCCCGGGAACAGCGTGCAGGGGCGCACGTTGGCGTAGTGCTCGAAGTCAAAACGGAGCTTCAGGAGCAGTCCGCGTTCGATGTTCGCGCTCTTGAGGCGGGCATCGCCCGGCACTCCGCCGACCGCACCGAACAGGATCGCGTCATGCTCCGCGATCGCACGCTGCTCGGCCTCCGGCAGGGTCTCCCCCGTTGCGAGGAAACGATCCGCGCCCAGCGCAAATTCCGTGCGGTCGAGCGACACATCGCTCCCCACGAGGGTCGCGTCGAGCACACGATTCGCCTCCGCAATCACCTCCGGGCCAATGCCGTCGCCGGGAATGACTGCGAGCTTGATGGTGCGGGTCACTGAGCGCTCCTCTGTGTGCCGAATCAGAATGGTCCCAGCATACTCGGGGGCCTGCGGGCGTGTGTGTCCGAGCCGAGTGCCGCATCAGTCCAGCGCGGGATCCCCGGGCTCACTCGTCGCGGCGTGCGCGCGGCGGATCGTGAGGACGGCGAGCAGGCCGCCCACCCCCGGGATCGTGGCCACGACGCGCTGCCGGGCACTCAACCCTGGCAGGAGCAGGCATACGACAAGGATCGCAAGCCACGTGAAGCCGTGCGTGGGGCCAGCGACAGCCGCGAAGCTGCGGGAATCAACGGTCCAGAGATTCATGAGCATCGCCGCGAGGGTCGTGGTTTCAAGTATCCCCAGGCAGAGCAGAAGCGTCCCAGGCTGACGCATGCGCGTCACGCGCTCGCACCGGGGCGGAGGATCATCAGTGCCACGACAATCGCCCACAGCAGGGCAAACAGCCCTGACGCGAGCCGCAGGCGGAACACCCGCTGCGCGGTGAGCGCCTCATCGAACGAGTCACGCTGCAGCGGAGTGATGACCAGGGCAAGCAGCGCCGCTGCCACGGCGGTGAGGATCATCGACGCGATGATCCAGGCATCATTCAGGATCTCCATCCGGGCGGCCAGCGCGAACCCGAGGGCGGGAACGAGAAGCCCCAGTGCCCCGTACACGCGCGTGACCCGGTGCAGGAGCACCGCGATTGCGTTCGTAGGGCTCACGGCGTTGCCGGGCGGCTGCGGGCCGACGGCGGCGTATTTCGGAAAGAGGCTTGTAGCGAGCGTGATCGGCCCGACGAGCACGATCGAACCGACAACGTGGAGTACCAGCAGGGTGGAGTTCATTCTTGACCTTTCGGGAGGGACATTCAGTGGGACTGAATCCCCAGTACAGAAGTTACAGGGAAGCGTGAGGCGCCTGGGCCTGGGCCTGGGCCTGGGCCTGGGCCTGAGCGCTGAGGGCTGAGCGCTGAGCGCTGAGCTAGGATCCCGCAGCACGGGTGGCGGCGATCGCCACCGCGGTGACCGCATCGCCCAGCTGCTGCCACTCGAGGGGCGCAGAGGCCCCAAAGAGGCCGTCGTCGATGGCACTGATCTCGCCGTCAAGTTCACGCAAGAGCGCCCGCCCCGCCTCGGTGACGACAAGCTCTGCCGCGTCGCCGGGGTGCGGGATTGTTGATTCAAGAAGCCCTGCGGCAATGAGCGCGGCAAGGAGCGTGTGCATACTCTGCACGGTGATCTCGAATCGCCGGGCAAGCTCGCTGAACGAGATTCCCGGGGTCGCCACGACATGGTGGAGCGCACCGTATTTGCGAAGATTCAGGCCGCGCGCTTTGAGGACCGTGTCGACGCGGGCCTGCACACTGCCCGCGAGCACAATGAGGGACACCGCTCGGGACGGGCCCGCTTTCGGCTCGGGGCTTGGAGACGCTGCAATACTCACGAGCACTCTCCTTCCCCCGAGCAGACACATCACACATCCACGATCCTGGCGCCCCGCCTCCAGCGGGCGAACGACACGAGACCAGCGTATGAGACGTCGCCACCGATTCCCAAGCCCAGCCCCGCGTCAGCCTTTGGGATTCGCACGCGGGCGCGAGCGAAGACCGTAGAGCGGGCGCCAGCCGCATCGGACGTCTCGCGTTCACGTCATTCAGCCTAACTGAATGGTCCTGCGTAAAACCAGGGAGTGCGACGGATGTCCACAGATACGAGAAAACCCCCGCCGAAGCGGGGGTTTTCTATCCGGTGACCCCAGCGGGATTCGAACCCGCGTTACCGCCGTGAGAGGGGAATCGGCTCCCCCCGGAACTGCGTACCCGACTCCGTTCTGCCCTGTGTTTACTGGGGTCCTGCGTGTGTCGAGTGCGACGCGAAAGTTCTCGTCACCAGCGTTGGTTGCCAGGATGTTGCCACGTTGCCGCCCTGTAGCGGCGACCAATCCCAAATTCCTCAGCACCGATGTAGAGATAGCGCCGGAGGCCCTGCACCGCACCACCGGCAGGCAATGGAGCTTCGTACGACTGTCGTCCGTCTGCTTCTCCACCTATTGGATGAGATTGCGAACGAAGTCCAGTAGAACGGAAAGGTCAGCTCATAGAGTCGATGGCATGATTCGATTGCAGCGGTGGTCCAGCGAGGCAGCGTTGCCGCTGGCCGGCGTTGTGCTGTTGATCGGGGCCGGCCTGCCGTCTTTCTTTATCGCGTCACCGGTCGCGCCCATCGGTCTCGCGTTGCTCGCGACGTCGCTGTGCCTGGCGCGACGACTGCCGATGACGAGCTTGGCGCTGGGGCTCGTGCTCCTCATCGCCCAGCTCGCTCTCCCGGCGCTGCGGTTCGGGGCGTTCCTCGGGCCGTGGCAAGTGTGGTTGTACGGTGCGCTGCTGGTCGTGATCGCGGTGACGACCGTGACGCTGCCCCATAGCCGAGTCCGGTGCGCTTTCGGATTCGCCGTGATTGCGGCGCTGTGTGTGGCGGCACTGAATTCACCACCACTGGGCGGATCGACCACGGTGACCTACAGTTGGGACTCCCCGGACCTTGCCGGGCAGATCGCGAGCTGGGCTCTCGGGAGTCTCCTCGTGTTCATCGGAGTATGGGCGATCGCGTTCGCCTACCGGCGCAGCCTTGCGGCCTTGGACGCGCAGCGGGCTGCCCGCGAGTCGGCGCTGTCGGCGCTGTCGGCAGCAGAGGGTGAGCTCCTGCTGGCCGGGGAACGCGATCGGATCGCTCAGGAGGTGCATGACGTGCTCGCACACTCGCTGGCCGTCATCGTCGCGCAGGCCGAGGGCGCCCGCGTCGCCGCCAAGACCGAGCAAGCCAGCGTCCCGTTGCGAACGATCGCGGATACGGCAAGGCAGACTCTCGGAGATGTCCGCTGGCTGATCGATGCTCTGGGTGCGCCTGGCGATGACGCCCCGGCCCCGGGCGTTGCCGACCTGGACGCTCTGTTCGAGCGGATGCAACAGGCGGGGCTGCCGGTGCGGGTGCAGCAGCTCGGTTCTCCTGGTGCGCTGTCGCCAGTAAGTGAATTGTCAGCTCATCGGATTGTTCAAGAGGCGCTGACGAACGCTCTCGTCCACGGGGCCGTGGAACGAGGTGCGGACGTGTCGTTGGATTGGCAGGACGCCGGCCTCGCGGTCACCGTGGTCTCTCGCGCCACTGGTGAAGCACCGGTCGCGGGAAGTGGGCGAGGCGTCACTGGAATGCAGGAACGCGCGCGTCTGGCCGGTGGCTGGCTCTCTGCGGCGCGCGACGAGCAGGAGAACTCCTGGATCGTCACCGCCTACCTGCCAGCGCGGACGAGAGGCGGCGAGGATGAGTGAGATTCGCGTCGCTGTCGTCGATGACGAGCGGCTGTTCTGCGACGGAGTGCGGATGATGGTTGAGTCCCAGCCCGACATGCGATTCACCGGCGCCGCCCACGACGGAGAAGCGGCTATCGCACTGGTGCAGCGCGAGCGACCGGATGTGGTGCTGATGGACGTGCGCATGCCCGCGCTGAACGGGATCGCCGCCACCGCGCGCATCCTCGATGTCGCTGGTGCGGATGCCCCGGCGGTGCTGGTGCTCACGACGATCCGCAGCGACGAGGCTGTGGCCGCCGCGACGCGCGCCGGGGCGGCGGGCTTCCTCCTGAAGGACACCACGGCCGAGACATTGCTCGACGCGGTGCGGACCGTCCATGCCGGGCAGAGCGTGTTCGCATGCCGGTCGTCCACCGAAGTGCTGCGCGAGTCGCGCACGGTCACGCGGACTCCAGTGGTCGACGCGCTCGACCCACTCACCCCGAGGGAACGCCAGGTGTTCCTGTATGCGGCGCGCGGCCTGTCCAACGCACAGATCGCCACCATCGCGTTTATCAGCGAGACGACCGTGAAATCGCATGTCTCCCATATCCTCACCAAGCTCGGGATGCGCTCGCGCCTCCAGCTCATCGCCTTCGCCCTCGACAAAGGACTCATCCGATGACTGAACCGACCACACGGGTGGAGGCACTGACCATCCGGCACCGGCGCATGCGCGTGGATGCGCTGCACGAGGTCAGCCTCACCGTCGACACCGGCGTCACTGCACTGGTAGGTCCGAACGGCGCCGGGAAGTCGACCTTGATTCGCGCGCTCGCCACGCTGGACATGCGATACCGGGGAATCGTCACTGTCAGCGGCCATGATCTGGGAAATCGCGTGGGGCGGCGGCTCGCGCGCGCATCCCTGGGTTACCTGCCCCAAGACTTCCGCTTCACGCCCTCGTTCCAGGTCCGGGAACTAGTCGAGTACGTTGCATGGCTCAAGGAGATACCCGCTCCACGCAGGTCCGACGCGGCGATCCAGGCGATAGAGGCGGTCGGCCTTACGGAGCGGTCGGCGTCGCCGCTGAAGTCGCTGTCGGGTGGAATGCTCCGCCGCGCCGGTATCGCGCAGGCGATTGTGAATCGACCCGCGCTGCTGCTGTTGGACGAGCCGACAGTCGGACTTGACCCGGCGCAGCGCGTCGCGTTCCGTGAACTGATCCGCGACCTTGGCCGACAGACCGCCGTGCTCACCAGCACCCACCTCATCGAGGACGTGCGCGCCACCGCGGATACCGTCGTGGTCCTGGATCGCGGCCGGGTCGTCTTCGTCGGGACCGTCCCGGAGCTGGAGGCTCAGGGCCGACCGGACTCTCCAGGCGACAGTCCACTCGAGCGCGGCTATGCCGCCTTACTCGCTGAAACGGCGGCACTGACGTGAACCGCGGGCCACTGTCGATCGGATTGCGGCGGTCGATCCTGCTGCTGCCGGCCGGCCCGATCATCCTCGCCGCTTACGCAATTACCGCCTCCACTTCAACGCACCCCGTCGTGGCGAGCTGGGCGAACATTGCTTCTGCCCTCAGCGCCGGCGCCACGCTCCTGGCTCCGATCCTCGCCGCCGCGACCGCGTGGGACGCAACCCGTGAGGTCCGCAGCGGCGGCGGCCCGATTCTGCGCACCGCCCCGCGGTCGCTCGCGGCCGCGATCCTCCGTCAGACGATCGCCGCCTGGCTGTGGGGAGCTGCCCTCTGGCTCATCGTCCTTGCCGGACTTGTCGTCCGCGCGGTCATCGTAGGGATCACCGGAGCACCGACGATCGCACTGCTGCACGGACTGCTGGTGGTGCTCGTGAGCGTGACCATCGGCGCCACGACCGCTGCCGCACTCCCCGGTTGGGCTGCACTGCCAGTTGCGATCATCGCGCCGACCATGCTCTACCTGGCGCAGTTCCTCGACCTCGGGGCGCCCTGGCTCCAGTTCGCAAACCCGCTGCGCCGCATCGACACCGCACAAGACGCCTTCACCCACGTCGACTCCGACTGGGTGTTGCTGCGCTACGCGCTCGTCCTCCTTGTCATCACTGCACTCATCGCAATCATCGCTGTACTCCGCGGCCCGCGACGGCTCGTCTCGACCGTGGCAGGGGCCGCCCTGATCGCGGCGGGCGTGCCCGTCGCAGCTGCGCTCGCCCCCGCCGCCGAACGCATCACCGTCTCTGTCTCGCCGTCCGAGCTATCCTTCACGACACTCACCTCAGAGGATCCCGCGCTGACCCTGCATGTTCTGCCGCAATACGCGCCTCTGCGGGAGGATCTACTAACTCGTTGGGGACGCATCGCCTCCCTCGTCGCATCGAGCGAACTTGCCTTCGACACCCTCTCACAAGGCGACGGGACTGTGCCTGACGGTGGCAGCGACCGATTCAAGACGTTCGCACTGAACCCGTCCAGCGCCGACCCCGTCACAGACAGCGTGCATGCCGCGCTGTTCTCGCTGGTCGGGCAGCGCTGTGGGACCGACGAGGCCGGCGGCGCCTGGCCCGCCCTCGGGGCCGTGAATGTGTTCCTCGCCGATGATCCCGACGCCGCCCTGTTCGCGGTCGATGCCGCCGAGCTGAATCGACTGGTCGACGCGCTTCGCTCGAAGACACTCCCCGAGGCGCAAACCTGGTTCGCCGAGCATTCTGCCGCGTACCTCGATTGCTCGCTGCGCCCTGAGGACATCATCGGATGACACTCCGCTTCCTGCACGCCCGGCACCTGCTCCCAGTCATTCTGTCGGTGCTCGCCCTCCAGACCGCGCTCGCGCTCGTTGGCGCGCGAGCGCTCGTTTTCTCCCGGCCGGACTTCCTTGCGGCGACCTCCCTCACCGCGCTCGGCCAGTTCATCCCAGTCGCTGCCGCACTGATCGTCTACGGCTCACATACCCGCGATGCCGAACGCCTCGCGTCTCGGCCGCTGTGGCCGCAACGTCTGCTCCTGCACGGCATCGTCCTGACGGTATGCACCGGCACCGCGCTACTTCTCTCGCATTTGCTCGGCCTCGCGGCTGATGAGGCCGTGATCGGCACGACCGGAACACTCGCCCCGTTACGCAACATGCTCGGTCTCCTCGGTGCGGGCCTGATCGCCGCCCGCTTCCTCGACCGACGCATCGCCGCCGTCGCACCAGCGACCCTCATCCTGCTCCCGGTCGTCGTCAACCCCGGTCAGTATCCGTTCAGCGAGACCTGGGGCTTCGTCCTCACCGACACCAGCCACCCGGCGAACTGGGTCGCAGCCATAGCCCTTCTTACGGTCGGATGCGCCCTACACCTGCGGACTAAATAGCACCCACGCGTTGCCAAACGGCCGCACCGCATGCCCTCGTTCAGCCAAGCCCGGTCAGACCTCACTTCATACAAAGCATTCATAATAAGAATGAACGTATACTACGACGACAGCAGTCATCTTAGTTAGGAGTCGAGATGCATGGCGGTGTGGTTCTGTTCCGGGGCACCGGAGCCGATGCCATGCGTTATGTCGAGGCCGACCGCTCGCGAGCAGATGACTATTACCTTGGCGATGCCACCGGCATCTCTTACGCCGTCGTCGACGCATCCGGCGAGGCGAATAGCCGATCGCTCAGCTCTGATGACTATGCGGGCTGGGTGGACTGGATCAACCCCGACACCGGCGAACGAATGGGCAGGCCACGGCTCGCGGGGTCGGATCGTCAAGGCTCACCTCGGTTCGCAGAGATGGTCATCAACACTCCGAAATCTCTGTCCATCGCCGCCGCTCTCCACTCCGAAGTATCCGAAGCCTTGGATGCTGCGCAGCAGGACGCGCTATCGGAGATTCAGCGGTGGCTCGCTCAGCACTCAGTGACGCGTGTCGGTCCGCGCGGGAAGCAGGAGGTTGTACCGATCGAGCACATGCAGGTCGTCGGGATCACGCATCGCACTTCTCGTGCGGGTGACCCGCACCGCCACATCCATATGCAGGTCGGCACCAGGGTCTGGGCGGCAGGCAAATGGCGGGCGTTGGATACGGCGGCGATGTTCAAACAGCAGGGCGCGATCCGTGCGCTCGGGGCCGCCGTGATCGCTGCCAGCCCTGAGCTTGCGGCGGTGCTCGACAAGCATGGCCTCACCCTTGACCCGGTGACGGGAGAGGTAACGGAGTTGGAGCCGTTCAACGCGCTGATGAGCAAGCGCGGCGCACAGGTACGGAAGAACCTGGAACGGCTCGAAGCCGAGTGGGAAGCGGCGCATCCGGGCGAGACAATGGGGCCGGTGGTGTCGTCGCGGTTGACGGCGAAGGCGTGGGCGTTCGAGCGGCCCGCGAAGAAGCCCGCCACGACGCGGGAAGAGGCTGAATGGTTGACCGAGCTACGAGAGGCCGGCTACGACCCGGAAACCCTCACCCGCAAACTCGTCAGCGCGCCGGCGCAATCAGACGAACTGTCGGTGCAGGAGATTACGTCGCGCGCGCTGGATCGCTGCGCCGCCGCGTGCTCGGCGTGGACGCGTCACGACGTGCAGGAGCACGTCACCCGCATCATCAACGAATACGGAGTGCGTGCTACCCACGAGGAGTTGCGTGAGCTGGTCGCACTCTCAACGGCGCTCGCGCTCGAGGATTGCTTTTCGATCCTCCCGACTGGTGCACCCGCACCGGAGCATGTGGCGCATCTCACGACCTTGCGCGTGGTGCAGGTCGAAACCGAACTGCGCGACCTGCTCACCGCCCACACGCCGGAGAAGAAGCAGCGCCATCGTGACGTGTCGCAGGTTGCAGAGCGTCTCGGGCAGCAGCTCGACGCAGGCCAACTCGACGCGGCCGCAGCAGTCGCATCCACCGATCCACTCGTGATCGTGGAAGGCGCAGCCGGGGCGGGGAAGACCACGATGCTCGCCACGGCAATAGCCGCCGCGAACGATCACGGCCGACGCGTGCGAGTCGTCGCGCCGACCAAGCGCGCCGCCGAGGTTGCACACCAGGAGCTCGGCGTGCCCGCAACATCAGTTGCCGCTCTCGTGCACGCGCATGGCTACCGGTGGAATGAGGACGGCGTATGGATGCGACTCACGCCGGGCGCGACTGATCCGGCCACAGGCGCAGAGTTCACGGGCCCGCCGCCCGGTACTGTGTTGCGGCGCGGGGATCGGATCGTTGTCGATGAGGCCGGGATGCTTGACCAAGATGCAGCTCTCGCGCTGTTCACGGTTGCAGCGGAAGTGGGTGCAACGGTCGCGCTTGTGGGCGACCGTGCGCAACTCGCAGCTGTCGGGCGCGGCGGTGTGCTCGACATGGCCGCACTGATTCGCGGTCGCATCTTCGACATGGCCGAGGTACACCGCTTCATCGACCCCGACTACGCCGACCTCACCGTCCGTATGCGCGACCGCTACAACCCCGGCGATGTGTTCGACCAACTCGACCGGCTCGGCCTTATCCGCCTACACGCAGACGGCGACGAGCTACAAGAGCACATCGCGCAGAATGCCCGCGACGGAGAGACAATCACCGTCGCGGGAAACGAGGACGCTACGCGGTTGAATGAGCGCATCCGGGAAGAGCGGATCGCTCGCGGCCTGGTCGATGACGCCGCCACGACGATGGGCAGGGATGGGCTGAGTATCGGTGCGGGTGATCTGATCCAGACTCGCAGTAACGACACTGCGCTGGGGGTGGCTAACCGGCAGCAGTGGATGGTGCAGCACGTCGAAGCGGACGGATCGGTCTGGGTGCGCGACGCACACGACGACCGCAAGCGGGAACACACACGGCACCTCCCCGCGGAATACATCCGCGAGCACGCGCACCTGGTCTATGCAGCGACCGCCTACGGCGTGCAAGGGGTGACCGCCCTGGCCTCGCACACGATCCTCAGCGACGGCATCAATGGCGCGGCGGTGTATGTCGGCATGACGAGAGGCAGGGGCGAGAACGCCCTGCACGTCATCGCGGAGAGCCGTGCCGAGGCGCGGGCGCAGTTCATCGACGCGATGGAACGCGATAACGCCGACCGCGGCCTCGCCGACGCGACAGAGCGCGCGGCGGAGGCCGTGCGAGGTCTCGTTGACGAGGGCACGGTGAAGCTCGTGAACACGCGCGTCGCGCAGCTCATCCAGGATGCGGAGAAGGCCGAGCGACGCGCCGCGTGGTGGGAGCGCGTCGGCGCGCGCCTCGACCAGCAGCACGAGCACCAGCAGGCAGAGATGGACGAGCAAACCGCCGTGATCCAGGCCGAGACTGAGGCGGCAACACGTGTGCGCGCCGAGGTGCGGGAACCGCTCACGGTGGTCGCAATGCAGGAAGGCCGCGAGCACCTGGCCGCGCTTGATCATGAGGCAGCCGCACAGACAAAGTTCAACACAGCAGGGAGGTTCGGGAGACGCGCCGCACGCAAAGACCACCAGGCCGCGACCACACGAGCGGGAAAGAGCGGTGCCCGTGTTGCAGACCGTTGGGGCACCACGCCCCGCGACGCCGACACCCTCACCGGCTGGGCCTCGCGCGCAGCTGAACGGCTCGCCGCCCGCGACCCTCGCGTGATCGAAGCCGAGCAGCACGCCGAAGCCGCCCGTACTGCCGGGGAGGAGATGGACAAGCGACACCGCAGCGAACGCCGCGCGCTCCATGCCGACATCTTCGGAGCCGAACAGGTACGGCGCGATCCACTGCGCTACGAGTTCACCCGCTCCGACCGAGAAGCCGCCAACGCGGGCCGCGCCGCCGCGATCGCACGACAAGAGGCAACCACCTTGCGATCCTTGTCTGTGCAGGACGCCGCTGCTCGGATCACGGCCCAGCGCGAGGCCGCAGAACGGGCACGGCTCGCCCGAGAGTCCCGCGCGCGCAAGCTCCACGCGTCCCATGATCTGCTCAGCGAGAGCCGTCGTCGCACCGGCCCACACAACGACGTGTCGAGGCTGTAGCGAGCTTTCCCCCGAACGTCAGGCCTCAGCGGTAGACTTGGAGCATGACGCCGAAGCTCGCAGACTACATCGCAGAGGGACGCACCCTCTCCGCCGATGAGCGCGAGATTGCTGCGCTCGCGCTCCAGCAGATCAGCGACACCGAGCAGGCAGAAGTCGATGCCGCATGGGATGAAGAGATCGACCTTCGGGTGGACGAGATTCTGACCGGCAAGGTCGAACTTGTTGACGGCGACGAGACCCGACGCTTGGCCCGAGCAATGTTGGCGGCTCGCCGCAAGTGAGCGCGCTATCCTGGCGCGAGCATCCGGCCGCTCGCGAGGAGTATCTCGACGCCCTCGCCTGGTATGACGATCAGGAAGCCGGGCTGGGCGACCGACTGGGTGATGACCTCGACAACGGCGTGGACTTCATCAGGGAGTGGCCGGATTCCGCGCCGCTCTATCGTGGCCGCCAGCGCATCCCTCGTCTTCGACGCAAGGGCACTGACGTGTTCCCCTACGGCATCATCTACTTCGTTCGAGACGACGAGGTCATCGTTGTCGCGTACGCGCACGAGAGACGCCGCCCCGGATACTGGCGGAAACGACTCAAAGACCTCTAAGCGGGCAGCGTAGCGAGCTATCCCCGGCGACCGGGAGGCAGAAGTCCGCGCGCGCGGGTGCGGACGAGCCAGCCCTGCGCGGTGGCGTGAGCGACGCCGTTGATCTTCCCCATAGTGACCGCCGGGGCCTCATCACCCTGTGACGCGAGCTTGCCGTACTGGAGCGCGACGAGTTCGTAGAAGTCCGGCGTCTGCTTCGGGTTCCCGAGCGGCTTGAGTAGATCGCGCTCGCTGATCTTCCGACCAGACGGCAGCACGATCTTTCCGCCTGTGATCGTGACCGTCCGCTTCATTGCGAACAGCCGCTCGTTGATCGCAGCCTCAATCCGAGCGGTCGGCAGGGTACGAAGGTCTTGGCTGGAGATGGGGTCGCCCGGTCGCCACGGAAGGTACACGACGCCGGTGATCTTCACTTCCTCCGGCACGGCGAACTGCTGACGCTGGAGCCGAATGAACACGCGAGTCGCGGTCGCCGCGTGCTCGATGTAACGCCAACGGCCGTCGATCGTCTCGTTCTGCTCCGAGTCGAGCTGCGCCTGCCGATCCTCCGCAGTCACGGCCTGGTCGTTATAGCCGAGCGCTTCATCCAGGAACGCACTCGCGTCCTCGGCCCGCTCCCCCGGAAAGCGGTCAGGCAGGTGCCACCCGTCAGGCAGGTCGTCCTGTACGAGCAGTCCGTCATAGGACTGGTCGCCGGGGCGATGACCGGAGGGTGTGGGCATGTTCCGATTCTAGCGAGCAACACGAGCAACTAAAACACTTGCTGTTATCGGCGTGTTGTGATCTAATCTAAGATACTCGCTGCTATCGCAGCTATGATATGAGTTAGATCGGAGGACACGATGGGTCAGAATGCCGCACCCACAGACGAGCACCCGCATCCCCCGCTCTTCTACTCCGAGGAAGAAACCGCCGCACTGCTCGGCATCCACCGCACGACGCTTCGAACTCTTGCCCTCGCAGGCGAGGCTCCGGTGGAGCCGGTACGACTCACCCGACACAAGCGCGTCTACCGTCGCATCGACGTGCAGCGCCTCGCCGGGCTGGAGAAGTAGGCGACAGAGTCATGGGAAGCATTGAGGCGTACGAGACGGCGAAAGGCCGTCGTTACCGTGCCCTCTATCGCCGACCCGACAAGAAGCAGACCCAGAAGCGCGGCTTCACGACAAAGAAGGCCGCTGAGCTTTTCCTGGCGACGACCGAGGTCAACATCGCCCAAGGCCGCTACCTCGATCCCTCGCTCGCGAAGGTGAGCGTCGCCGACTGGCTCCAAACTTGGCTCGCCGCGCGAGGCGACCTGCGAGCAACCACGCGCAGCCGTGTCGAGAACATCATCGATAAGCACATCACGCCCGAGCTCGGCAGCATCCCGATCGGCAACCTCACCCGGCTCCGAGTACAGGAATGGGCATCCGCACTACCAGGCGCACCCGCGACAGTGCGGAAGATCGTCAACGTGCTCTCGGGAGCACTACGGTTCGCGGTCGAGGACGAGCGCGTGCCGTCGAACCCCGCCGCCAGGCTCAAACTCCCCAAGCCGACAAAGACGCGCAAGCGGTATCTCTCGCACGATCAGGTCGCGGCGCTCGCCCAGGCCATTGACGAGATGAAAGACGGTCGAGACTATGGCTATGGCCTCGTCGTGCTCACTCTCGCATACTGCGGCCTGCGCTGGGGCGAACTATCCGGGCTGCGAATCTGTGACCTCGACCTCGACGCGAAACATCCTCGCCTGACCGTCGAGCAGACCGTCGTCGCCGACAAGGGGTACCAGCGCATCGAGCCACCGAAGGACTACGAGCACCGGAGCATCCCGATCCCTGCGTTCCTCGTCCGCCTGCTCCGCGCGCAGATCACCGGACGCGACGCCGACGCTCCCGTGTTCTACGGCATCCGCACCGGCACCTGGCTCCGCAACCACGTCTACCGCGTCGGCTGGTTCGACACCGCCGCAACCGTAATCGGCCTCAAAGGACTCACGCCCCACGAACTACGGCACACCGCCGCATCACTCGCGGTCAGCGCTGGAGCGAACGTCAAGGCCGTGCAGCGGATGCTCGGACACGCCTCGGCCGCAGTCACCCTCGACGTGTACGCCGACCTGTTCGATGACGACCTCGACGGCGTTGCCACTGCGCTCGACCGGGCAGCGATGAAATCGGATGTTGCCAATCTGTTGCCAAAAGCCGCTTAGCCCCGTTTCAGCGGCTATCGTCGGATATGCGAAAACCCCCGCCTGAGCGGGGGTTTTCTTGTTGGTGACCCCAGCGGGATTCGAACCCGCGTTACCGCCGTGAGAGGGCGGCGTACTAGGCCGCTATACGATGGGGCCGGACGCTGTCGTGAGCTTCGGGATTCTTTCCCGCTGCCCTGACGACTTGTATATTCTGACACGATTCAGAGATCACGGCCAATTTGGCCACTCATCCCGGGTGTGTCCCGCGGAATTCCGCCAAAGTTGCGCGCCATCAGCATCTGGCTATCCACGCGTTCCTCACCGACCGCTTCCCTCCGCACTCGTCCCACCCGGCCCGGGTGCGACCCGATCCACCGAGGGGACGCAAGTCGGGGTCATTCCCCGGGCGGTTTCAGGTGGTGAGTGCAACACCTGCCCTATCTCTAGCAGGAAGCCCTCACCACTGA
>NZ_FUID01000097.1 GCF_900163635.1 Leucobacter sp. 7(1)
GGTCCACGGTCCACGGTCCACGGTCCACGGTCCACGGTCCACGGTCCACGGTCCAGGATCCACGATCCACGATCCACGGCCCACGGCCCCGAGGTCCCAAAGGTCCCAAAGGTCCCAAAGGTCCAGGGTCCACGGCCCACGGCCCAACGGCCCAACGGCCCAAGGCCAATGGCCCAAGAAACACCACCGCTTAGGCGGACGCCCGCTCCACATCGTCCTTCTGGATCCGCTGCCCCACAACGGCTGAAATGCCGTCCTGGCGCATCGAGACACCATAGAGGGCGTCAGCGATCTCCATTGTCCGCTTCTGATGGGTGATGATGATCAGCTGCGAGTTTTCCCGGAGCCGTTCAAACACCTGCAGCAGCCGCCCCAAGTTCGCGTCGTCGAGCGCGGCCTCAACCTCATCAACAATGTAGAACGGGCTGGGGCGCGCCTGGAAGATGGCCATCAGCCAGGCGACCGCGGCGAGTGAACGCTCCCCACCAGACAGGAGCGACATCCGCTCCACCTGCTTGCCCGCGGGCTTGACGACCATCTCAATGCCGGTGTTGAGCAGATCATCGGGATTGCTGAGCGCGATCTCACCTGAGCCACCGGGAAAAAGGATCGGGAAGACCTCAGCGAAAGCGAGTCGAGTGTCCTCGAATGCCTCCCCAAAAATGCCCTGCATCTTCTCGTCGAGCTCTGCAATGATCGAGAGAAGGTCGGCGCGAGTCTTCGTGAGATCCTGCAACTGCTCTGAGAGGAACGCGTGTCGTTGCTCGAGCGCGGCGAACTCTTCAAGAGCGAGCGGATTAATGCGCCCCAGTTCTGCCAACCGGCGCTCGGCCCGTGCGAGCCGCTTCTCCTGCTCAACACGAACATACGGCACCGTGGGAACGGATTCACGGGAAGAATCGCTCTCGCCAGCCTGAGCATCCGGTGCCGGATCCGAGGCGTCCTCCAGCGGCCCTGGACCGGGCCCCGTCAACCCCAGTTCGGCTGCGAGTTCAGCTTCAAGCCTGTTCGCGAACTGGGATTCGACACTATCTCCGGCCCCAGCTCCGGCACCGGCACCGGCACCGGAACTCGAACTCGACGCGGAGCCAGCTCCAGGTGCCGCGGCACCGACCCCGCTGAGGTCGGGCACAGGCTGATCCGGCCCGTACTCAGCGATCAGCACATCCTCGACCAAGCCAAGTTCGTTGCCGGATCGCTCGAGCAACGCCGAAAGATGCAACTTCCGCTCATAGCTTTGGAGCTCAGCACCGTGCACCCGTTCGGTCAGGGCCTGCAGCTGCTGACGAAGGGTGGAGTCCTCAGAGCGTAGCAGCGTAAGTTCTTGGCTATGCCTGGCGCGCTCCTGCTCCGCGCGCTGCTGCACAAGCCGCGCCTCCGTGAGCGAACGATCGCACGCATCAAGGATCGCGGGCAGTAGCCCGGCGACACGTTCGGCCTGCGCGACCTGACGGGCCCGCAGTACCGCACGCCGAGCAGCTTCGTCCGCTGCACGCTGCTCGGACGCGAGCTGTTCTGCAAGCGCGTCCCGCTGCGCCGCACTCACCCGAGAGCGCTCCCGCGCGGTCTCAAGCGCCAGCCGCGCCTCGAGCTCGATCGCGCGCGCGGCTTCGACCTCACCGAAGGCCAAATCGCGCTGGCTGGCGTCAAGGATCGGGCGCGGCTCGGACTCTGCCGCCGCCAGTACAGCAGCGGCTCGCTCGGCCTGGCTCTCTGTTTCCCGCGCCGACTCCGCAACGGCCGCAAGCGATTGGGTGGCCCGCTCGGCCTCGGCACCGGCGAGTTCCGCCCGGGTCACCAGGCGGTTCCGCTCCTTCGCGTGCTCGGCGAGGCGCGCATCTGCAGTGCGCAATTCCGCGAAGCTCTCGTGCGCCGCGGTCTTCGCGTGAGCAGCCGCAGCGCGAAGCTCCGCAAGTTCTGCGTCGAGGTCCGCGATGGCCTCCGCGACCTCGTTGCGCCGAGCGGCGGCCTGCTCCAGCTCAGCAGTGAGCTCAATGCGTGAGGGGGCTTGCTGAGACCCACCGCTGAGCGTGTGGGCAGTCAGCACGTCACCCTCGAAGGTAACGACAGTGTAGCCGCCGTGCGGGAATCGCTCCGTGATCGCGGATCTTGCCGCAATTGCTGCGTCGACGCTTGCTGCGATGTAGCTCCGGGACAGGAACCCGCGCACCCCGTCCGGAGCCGCGATCACCGCGTCGCCCGCGCGAGTGAGTCCTGCGATCTCGGGTGCCGGATCAAGCCCACGGCCAGCATCGTCAGAGCTTTCGCCGCCAGAACCCGCGCTGCCGGATCCCGCACCCGCACCCGCACCCGCACCGAGCACTGTGCGGAGCCGCCCAAGGTCATTTTCGCGTGCCGAGCGCACGGCCTCGGCGGCGCTCTCTGCGGAGTCCGCGAGCAACGCGTCGGCAAAGGTGCCGAGTGCCGCACCGATTGCAGCTTCGAAGCCCTCGGTGACACGCACGTGTTCGGCCACACGTCCCGAGATTCCTGCGGTTCCCGCCGCGAGCACCGCCCCAGAGGCGTCGCGTTGGTCTAGGGATCTGGCCAGCGCACTCATCCGGGCGTCGAGCCCAGCGCGTTCCTGTTCAAGTTCGTGGAGCTGATCCCGCGCGGTGTCGCGCAGCCGCTCGGCCTCGGCCTGCGTGTCTTGCGCGGTCTGGTACGCCTCGTCGAGTCCCTCCTCTGGGACATCACCGTGCTCGGACTGAGTTTCGAACTCCGCGAGCGCGCTCCGCGCCTCCGCGAGCCGGGATTGCGCTTGTTCGACCGCAAGCTCACGGCGCGTGATCTCCTGCCCCACGGCAACACGCTTCTGCGCGGCAGCCTCGCTCTGACCACGCAACTGAGAGAGTCGCAGATCGTGGGAGGACACGAGCGCACTTTGCGCGGCGATGTGCTCGTCGATCGCGTCAAGTTCGCGCTGCGCGGCCCGAGTCCCCGCACCGGCGCGTTCCCAAACAGCCTCAGCAACGGGTACCGCGGCGGCAAGCCGTTCCGCCTCCTGCGCTGCCTCGTCCACGGCGGCAGGGCTCAACCGAGTGACGTGGTCTGTTGATTCCGCCTGGGTAGCAAGGAACGTGAGGCGTTGCTGGGTCTGCGCGTACAGTCCACGCAGCTTGGACTGCGCAGATTCGAGACCGATGCTGACGCGACGGGCCGCATCAAGTTCATCGCTGTGTTGCTCCTGTTCCAGGCGCTGGATCCGGAGCTGCTTCTGCTCGACCTGCTCCTGCAGCACGATCCGCTCCGAGTGCTGCTCGGACTCCGTGCGGGAGAGCGCATCGAGTTCTCCACGCAGCCGGAACACGTCGTCGGCGAGGAGCCGGGCCTTCGCATCGCGCGCCTCCGCCGCGATACTCTGGGCGGCACGTGCGACTTCCGCCTGGCGTCCCAACGGTTTCAGCTGTCGCCGGATCTCACCCGCGAGATCGTTGAGCCGGGTGAGGTTCGTTTCCATCGCGTCAAGCTTGCGGAGGGTACGTTCCTTTCGACGGCGATGCTTCAGAATCCCGGCGGCTTCTTCGATGAATCCGCGGCGGTCCTCGGGAGTTGCCCGCAGCACTGCGTCGAGCTGGCCCTGCCCCACGATGACGTGCATCTCGCGCCCGAGCCCGGAGTCGCTCAGGAGTTCTTGCACGTCAAGCAGGCGGCAGGAGTCGCCGTTGATCGCGTAGTCGCTGGAACCGTTGCGGAACAGCGTCCGGCTGATCGTGACCTCGGCGTACTCGATCGGGAGTGCACCGTCCGAGTTGTCGATTGTGAGGCGAACCTCCGCGCGTCCCAACGGGCCGCGGGTCGCCGTGCCGGCGAAGATCACGTCCTCCATCTTGCCGCCCCGGAGCGTCTTCGCCCCTTGCTCCCCCATCACCCAGGCGAGCGCGTCAACAACATTCGATTTCCCAGACCCGTTGGGTCCGACAATCGCGGTCACGCCGGGTTCGAACTGGAAGGTCGTCGGCTGCGCGAACGATTTGAAGCCTTTCAGGGTGAGGCTCTTCAGGTGCACGCTGCCTCCTCCCGGGCTCTCGGTCGCTGGGTCTCCCCACTGACCTTAGCGCGTGCCCGGCCCACATCCGCGGAAAACCGCGGGCGCTTCGCGGCCCGGATCCCGCGTCCCACGCTTGACCCGGGCCACGATCCGGCAGCCTACGCCTTCGCGACGGTCACACTGACCGGCGTCGGGTTTGCGAACAGGTCATACACCGGGCAGTTCACGTCGACCGCATCGCGCAGCTGCTCGTAGCGTTCCTGCGTCTCCGGGCCGGTGATTTCGACGTGTACTCGAATGTCACTAAACCCGGGGCGCACCGCCGGGTCCTTGCCGAGCAGACGTGCAGCGTCGAGATCGCCCTCGGCCCGGACGTTGATGTCGTCTACCTGAATCCCGAGCGCCTGCGCGTAGAGTCGGTACACGACAACCTGGCAGCCTGCGAGCGCGCCTAGCGCAAACTCGACGGGGCTCGGCGCAACGTCATCTCCCGCGAGCGGGGCCGGCTCATCAATCACGAACTCGTGCTTGCCGGAACGCACGCGAGTCGCCACCGCACCCTCGCCCACGCCGGTGACGCGGTAGGTGAGTTTCGAGGAGTCGCGGTTCGCATCGATGTGATCGCTCCAGGCGGATCCTGCAGCGGCGAGGCGCTCGGCCCGATCCTGCGCGGTGATCTCGGGGATGGACGTTGTGGGTGCGGTGAGTGTGCTCATGCAGGTCACACTAGGTGCGGTCTGTCACCTTCGCACGCGGTGTCGACACACGGAGTTACGCAGCGTCATCCGACGTTACGTGGCGTCATCCCGCGTCACACAGTCCCCCCGTTCCGTCTCCGCTCACCGGACCGGAACGATGCGGCCCTCAGCATCGCGCAGCCCGAAGCCAAGCGCACGATCCGCCGCGATGTGCACAAACCAGGCCAGGCCCGCGAGCGCGATCCCCCAGAACCCCTCGGTGATCCCGCCGGTGAGAAGCAACACAATGAAACCGACAAGGATGATCGCCGCAGGCACCGCGACGGCGTGCATGAGGTTGTAGAAGCCGACCCGTTCCGGTTTCATGCGGCCGCGCTCAGCAAAGGCACCGAGCAGCGCGATGTCGGGAAGGACTCCGAAAATGACGACGACAAAGATGGCGGGCCACCCCCACCAGATGCACCACATCACCGCGACCGCAAGCCAGACAAGACCGCTCATGGCCCACATTGCACGAGAAAACACCATGGTCACAATCGTATCGGCCACGGCATGGGACGCACTGCGGCGAGCGCGGGCATACCGTGCACGATCGGGCCTCAGCACGGCCCCGCGATACCGTGGAGGGTGTGATCTCCCACGTCTACTTCGATTTCTTCGGCACGCTCGTCGACTACGACGCGTCCATTCACCCTGACCGAGCGAATGCGCCCGCCGAGGCCGTCTCCCGGCTCGGGCTCGAGCTATCACCGGGGCAGGCGAGCTCCCATTGGGGTCACGCGTGGGCTGAGCTCGACGGAAAAGCTCAGGAGACAGGCCGAGAGTGCTCGATGTGGGAGATCGCGACCCTGTTTTTCGAGCTCTGCGGCGCACACCGGGTCCCCCGCACGGAGCTTAATCGGCTCGTCGACGAGTATCTCAGGGCCTGGACCGCGAATGTGCGGCTGGCGGCCGGTGTTTCCGAGTGTCTGCGCACGCTTGCGGCGGCCGGTCTCAAGCTGGGCGTCGTGAGCAACACTCATCACCCCACGCTTGTCCAGGAA
Organism: Leucobacter sp. 7(1); assembly: GCF_900163635.1. Taxonomy (GTDB): domain Bacteria; phylum Actinomycetota; class Actinomycetes; order Actinomycetales; family Microbacteriaceae; genus Leucobacter. Next base: position 5,733 of record NZ_FUID01000097.1, read on the forward strand.
CAGCTTGCCCGATTCGGCATCTCGGCATCGTTCGAGCGCGTGCACACCTCGGTAGAGATCGGGTGGCGCAAGCCGCATCGCGAACTGTTCGACGCGGTGCTCGCTCGGGACGGGATCTCAGCGGCCCAGGCTGCCTTCGTGGGCGACACCTGGGCCGCAGACGTCGCAGGCCCCCGGGCTGTTGGTATGCACGCCTACTACGTTGGCGCTCCTGCCCCGGGCCGTGAACCGATACGGATGCAGGATCTGCCGGCGGAGATTCGAAGCGCGGCCGGCCCTGTCGTGTGACACAGGGCGAGGACTATCGCACCCTGCGCAAACGCTCCTCCGTGGGGGTCTCCAGGGTGTAGTGGGTCCCATAGCGTTCCGGGTCTCCAAAGTCCACATGCTGCACAACGACACGATCAGGGCTTGCTTCGATGATTCGTACCGTCACATTCGCAGTGTTGTCTGGCGCGACAAGTTCCCAATTCCCCAACAGGTACTCCAATCCGAGGGAGTGAAGCAGCGCAGCCGCCGTGTCTCGCGCGACCGGCGCCGACAACGAACTCCCGAATACGGTGACGGGCACGCACATCGTGTCATCTCCTGAATCGGGCACCAGGAAGCCCAACAATTCATCGTCGTCGTCTCGATAGATTTTCGTCCAACTCGTGGGGATCATGCTCCCGCTCCTCATTGTCGTTCAGGCACGATTGTCGTTTAGGCACGATTGTCGTTCAGGCACGCCTACGAGAAGACCTGCACGTGGTCGCTGAATCGCGTGGGTTTCCCGCAGACGTGCCTACTCGCGTGATCTTCTCTCCTTCGATCCTTGCGCTCGTGCAGGTCAGCACTCGCTCACCGTCAAACGCTTTTGCGTTGGTCACGTCACAAGTCCTCATGCCCCGACGCTATTTCTTGACATGATGTCAAGGTCAAGCCCTACGCTCATCCATATGCGGATGTCGATCAGCGCCCTCGCAGCCCAGTCAGGGGTAAGCGCCCGCGTGCTGCGGCATTACGACACGCTCGGATTGCTTACCCCGAGTGAGGTCGGCAGCAACGGTTACCGCTGGTACGGCCACGCAGAACGACTCCGACTGCAGCGAATTCTCCACCTCCGGGAACTTGGCGTGCCACTCAAGATCATTGGTGAGATCCTCAGTTCGCATGACACCGAGCACGAACGACAGGTCTTGATCAGGCAACGCGCTCTCGTCGTCGAGGAACGCGACCGCCTCACGAAGATGTTGCAGACGTTCGACCGCACGCTGACGGAGATTTCTCACGGAACCCCCGTCACGGACACCGAGTTCTTCAAGGGAATGCGTTCCGCCCGCTCAATCTTGCGGGCCGAGGTGATCGCACGCTACAGCTCTGCGGCAGCGCAGGCATTCGAGCCTGAGTCTCTGCACGCTGGCCAGTGGGACGTCACCCAGTCCCAGGCGGCCGCCGACCGCAGTTCGAGGCTCTATCTGACGATGCGCACCGAGATGTTGGCGGGCCGACTCCCCGAATCGTCTGTGGCTCAGGCGCTCATACGCAAGCACTACGACATGATCTGCGAAACGTGGACACCGACGGGTGAGGCGTATCTTGGTATCGCCGATCTGCTCGGCCGTCCAGGATTCCAAAGAGACCTCGTGGCAAGCATCCACAATCGCCTGCCAGGGTGGCTCACCGCCGGGATGCGAGCCTTCGCCAATCACTTGTCCTGAATCGAGCCGTTCGAGTCTTGAGGTTTCGCGGCTCTCCGGTGCCTGATCATTCGCCCCAGTACCAGGAACGCCGCGGTGACCGCGAACCCCACGATGAGCATGTCTCCCGCGAACCACTGCCAGTGGACACTCGTCGCAATCGGATCGTCCCATGCGCGCGTGAAGTTGAACGGCACCGTCTGAGGGAACTCGGCATACGCGTAACGTGACAGGTCCTGCGTCACCCAGTCAAGTGGCCACCCATAGCTTGCGTGGGCAAGTTCTCCCGGTGAGTGCGCGGTGAAGCGGTCTCCAACGAGGAGGAAAAACGTAGCGAGCGCTGACAATGGGAGAAGGACAAGGTAGATCTGGACCAGGTCCTTGACCCGGGTTCGAACCGGCGCGGGACTCATCAGTTTCCCCCGAGGTCATGGAAGGCGGCGGCCTGCGCCGCTTGAGTACGTGCAGCGGCGCGGTTCAGTCCGGTGCTCCACGCGGGATAGACCCGGAAGCCGCGCTTGCCGGGGTGCACGGCTGATCGGGATACTCCGAGTTCACACAGCTCAGCCGTGGTGAATTTGAACACACCGAAGCGTTCCTCGTCCACGACAAACACCAACAATCCCGCGGCGGGATCGTCCGCGCCGAAGGGTTCCGTTGCTCCGGTGGGGTTTCGTTGCCAGACGGCAACAAACGCGCCGGGCTTCGTGGGAGTAATTCGGGCAGTCCGGATACGCCACTGCGCGTCCCCCAGTCGCACCGCGCCCGATTCGTACTCACTGTTCTGCTCTTCGGGTGTTGGCACACCCGGGGTCCCCCAGCGCACGCCGGGCAAGGTCGCGAAACGTTCGAAGGCGGTGAAGTTCATGTTCCGTCCTGTCTGCATAGGGGACGGGTCTCAGCGTACGGCCCGCCGGGACCAACGCCGTACACAGGGCCCATATCAGCCGCCCGGGATACACTGCAGGGGTGAGGAACACGCTGGATCAGCACCCGCGCGTGGCCCCTGGTCACGCTTCACCGCTCGACACCCGACTCGAGGTGACGCACGAGAGATTCGTCGCGGAACGCCCGCCCGGGGCCGAAGAAGACGTCCACATGATCGCCGAGATCGTGGATCACGTGATCGAACGGTGCACCACGCCCGGTGATCTTGTGTGCGACCCGTTCGCCGGATTCGGCACCACGATCCACCGCGCCACGGCCCTCGGCCGCCGGGCAATTGGTATTGAGTTACTGCCCGAACGGATCGCGCTCCTCCAGCAGCGCAGCCCCGAAGCCCGGGTGATCGAGGGCGACGCTCGCGAGATGCTCCGCCTCCTGGTGCCGGAACTGGCGGCGGATCCATCTTCCCCGCACGTGGATCTCGTACTGACCTCACCGCCCTACATGACGGCGGAGGATCACGCGGCTGATCCGCTCACCGCCTACGAGCTTGATACGGGCGACTACGACCGCTATCTGACCGAGCTCGGGCTCGTGGCGGCGCAGTGCGCACGAGTGGTGCGCCCCGGCGGCTTCGTGGTCTGGAACATGGCGGATATCGTGCACCGGGGCCAGCTGACCCCACTGATCTCAGATTGCACTCGGGTGCTGCGAGCGCACCTCCGCGAGGTGAGCGTTACCGAGATCGCGTGGGATCGGCACCCGCATGATCTTGTCGCAGACGCCCTCCTCGTGTTCCGTCGGCCGGAGTAACCGGAAAGCCACGCGCGCAGGATCTGCCCGGAGAGTGCCGGTAGTCTGGGGAGGCGCAGGCAATACAGGCGACCGGACGGGACGGCCCGGACGTGTGATCGGCGCGGGGACGGCCCCGCGGATGAGGAATCTCTCGTGACCACCGTAACTTCCGTAGAATCCGTAAGCGTGCGATCTATTTTTACCCGCTCCGCTATCATCCGCCTGATTCTCGGGTGGGGTGCGTTCGTTGCCCTGATGCTCTCGGGTTCCCTGCTGGACCCCCCGGTCCCCACTCCGCCGCTCGTCGGCGCACTGGTGATCATCATCGCGGTAATTCTCGTGTGTGCGTTCGGCGTAGTGCACGAAGCTGAGCACCTGGCGCACCGACTCGGCGACCCCTACGGCTCGCTTGTGCTCACGCTTTCGATCGTGCTGATCGAGGTTGTGCTCATCTCCGCGGTGATGCTCGGCCCGGGCAAGCAAGAGACAATCGCCCGCGACTCAGTCATGGCCGTTTCGATGATCATCCTGAACGCCGTTGTGGGGCTCTCCCTCCTGTTGGGAGGCCTGAAGCGAGGCGGCATGCAGCACAACAGCACGGGAACGTCGAGCTACCTGGCGCTGATCGTGGTGCTGTCCTCACTGGCTTTCGCGCTTCCGGCAATGATCGGCGTGGACGGCTCGTACACGCCCGCGCAGGTCATCCCCATTGTGGTGCTGACCCTCGCGCTCTACGCGTTTTTCCTGTACAGGCAGATGGGCACCCAGGCGGATGACTTCCGTGAGGTCGATCCTGGGCTTCGTGCAGCAGGAGAACACAGCGCGCCGGATCAGGCCGCAGCAACTCCTGATATCGCCGCACGCCCGAGTATCGGGCAGGTCTTCGCTGAGCACCGCACCGAGATCCTGCTCCGTGTACTTCTGCTCGTCATCACCGTGCTCCCGATCGTTCTGCTCTCGCACGACATGGCCACGCTGCTCGACGACGGCCTCGGCCGGATGGGTGCCCCGGTCGCGCTCGCCGGGATCTTGATCGCAATGATCGTGTTCCTCCCCGAGTCGATCACGTCCGTGCGAGCGGCATTGGGCGGCGAGGTGCAGCGCGTCAGTAACCTCTGCCACGGGGCACTCGTCTCCACGGTGGGCCTCACGATCCCCGCCGTGCTGATTATTGGGAGCCTGACCGGGCAGACGGTTGTGCTCGCGGAGACCCCCACAAACCTGCTCATGCTCGGCGTCACGCTGCTCCTCACCGTGACCACGTTCTCGGCAAAGAAGGTCACAGCCATGCACGGCGCGGCACACCTCGTGGTGTTCGCCGTGTACGGGTTGACAGTGTTCGCTTAGGAACGGCTCTCGGGGGTCGTGCCGTGCTGCTCCTGATCGCGGCCCCCGATGAGCGCCTCCATGCGAGCTACACCGAAGCGCCACGCGCGCTCGATGTCACCGTCGAGGTGAAAGCCGCCACCCAGTTCCATACTCACGAAACCCGTTGCCCATGCGGTCAGGGTGCGTGCAGCATCGAGCACATTGTCCGCGGGCACTACGCGCCCCACGAGGCGAAGTACCGCCGCGCTCGCCGCCGCGGGTGCGGCCGTCGTTGTGCTCCCCCCGGCCCTCGGCTGCCCCTGGCCCATAATCAGCCGGAACGATTCGGGTCGCTCATGACCAAATGCCCGGAACCGATCCGCGAGATCGGCGAGGTTCTGCGCCGCATCGAGCCGCGCTCCGAGCTCACGCAGCTTCGCGTCCGCCACAAGCTGGAGCAGCGTTTCCCGGCCGTCGACCCGTTTGTACAGCGACGGCGCACGCACCCCGACGCCCACGGCAACGGCCTGCATCGTGAGCCCGTCCACCCCATCACGCTCGAGAATCTCGCTCGCCGTGCGAACAATTTCGGGGAGTGTGGTCTTGTCGGGTGCGGCCATACCCCCACTATAGCTATTGACGTTAGCCATGATGGCTAATTAGAGTAGCCATCATGGAACTCACACCAGGCCTGCACCGCATCGGCTCCGACATCGTCGCCGCCTACCTCATCGTGACCCCCGAGGGCATCACTGTGGTCGACGCGGGCCTTCCCGGACACTGGCGCGACCTCAGAAAAAAGCTCGCACAGCTCGACCGCTCAGTCAGCGATATCCGCGCGGTGCTCCTCACCCACGGCGACTCCGACCATTTGGGCTTCGCTGAGCGACTCCGCCGCGACCACGACGTACCCGTGTACCTCCACCCGGGCGATGCTGACCGGGCCGGAGGTGGCCCGAAGCCGAAAAACGCGAGACAGACCTCCCGCCCAGGGGCGCTGCTGGGCTTCTTTGGCTACGCACTCCGCAAGGGCGGAATGCGCACTGCCTGGGTCACCGCAACGCACCCCCTCCGGGACGGAGAAACGCTCGATCTTCCCGGCACCCCACGGGTAATCGCGCTCCCCGGCCACTCAGCCGGGAGCGTTGCCTTCCACTCGCCACTCGTGGATGCTGTGTTCGTGGGCGACGGGCTCACCACACGCCATGTACTCACCGGCCACACAGGGCCTCAGCCAGCGCCATTCACTGACAAACCCGCAGAGGCACTCCGCTCACTGAACCACCTCATCGCTACTGGCGCGCGCTGGGTGCTCCCGGGGCACGGGGCCCCGTGGGGCGCCGGAGTAGACCAGGCTGTCACCGCGGTGACCAATGCCGCCCCCGCCGCTGAATCGCGCACACGCAAGGGCTCAATTCGCTAGGCGCCTCAGAGATCGGGAATCCCCGCGCTACAGCAGTTCGGCACGCAGCTGCGCTGCGGACTTCGGAGAAAGCAGGCCAGGCGCAATATCGAAGGGTGTTTTCGCCCCGTGGGCGCCGGTGGCCGCCAGGCGCGCGGCCGCGCGCGCGTACGCGACGAGAACGCTCGCGGTAAACTCTGGATTCGAATCGAGCTGCAGTCGGTACTCGATTGTCTGTGTGGCGCCAGGCGAGGACTCACCGCTCCGAATCACGAAGCCGCCGTGGGGCATGCCGGCGTGATCTCGAGCCAGCTCCTCCGCCGAGATGAACGTGACCGTCGTGTCGTACGGCGCAAAGTAGTCAGGCATGGTGACGATGGCCTCGCGAACCTGTTCCGGATCCGCCCCATCCTTGAGCACCACGAAGCACTCACGGTCGTGCTTGTCCCGCGTCGTCAGCTCGGGCTGCTCCCCCGCACGCACCCGCTGGATTGCCTCGTCGGCCGGGATCGTATACTGCACAGCACCGGCGACGCCCGGAACACGGCGCAGCGCGTCCGAGTGGCCCTGACTCAGCCCGCGACCCCAGAACGTGTACGTCTCTCCCTGCGCGAGGATCGCTTCCCCGTAGAGGCGGTTGATGGAGAACAGTCCCGGATCCCACCCTGTCGAAATTACCGCGGTTGTTCCCGCGGCCCGCGCTGCCGCGTCTACGGAGGCAAAGTGCTCGGGGATCTGTCCGTGATTGTCGTAGCTGTCAACCACGGAGAATTGCGCCGCAAGCTCGGGAGTTTGTTCGGGCAGGTCGCTCTTCGATCCGCCGCACAGCACAAGCACGTCGATCTCGCCGCGCCGACTCGCAAGCGAGTCCAGCGCAAACACCTCGGCCCCGCTCGTTGCCACCTCGGCTGGATCACGACGCGTGAACACGCCAACAAGGTCCATATCGGCCTGCAACCCGATCGCGGTCTCGACGCCCCGCCCGAGGTTGCCATAGCCAACAATGCCGATGCGGATGCTCATGAAGTGCCTTTCTCCCCGATGCAACACGGCACCGGTCCGATCTGAACGCGATGGCGCCCCAAACAGCCATGATGGCGTGAGCTCAGGCGCAGGGTCAACTTTCGGCGCTGCGGCACGCCCCGGGAACAACGAGGCGGGGCCCGGCTCTCGCCGGACCCCGCCCCAGTTCGTGAACCTTAGAACTGGTTCATCGTGTTGTCCTTGCCGCCAGCCTTGAGGGCTGCGTCACCGGCGAAGTACTCCTTGTGGTTGTCACCGATGTCACTGCCCGCCATGTTCTGGTGCTTGACCGTCGCAATTCCCTGGCGGATCTCCTCACGCTGTACGTCGCGGACGTAGGTCAGCATGCCTTCGTCGCCGAAGTAGCCCTTGGCCAGGTTGTCCGTGGACAGTGCGGCCGTGTGGTAGGTCGGCAGGGTGATGAGGTGGTGGAAGATGCCGGCGCGAGCTGCGCCGTCCTTCTGGAAGGTGCGGATCTTCTCGTCGGCGAGCTCGGCGAGTTCGGTGGTGTCGTACTCGACACTCATCAGCTTGTCGCGGTCGTACGCGGACACGTCCTTGCCCTCTTCGGCCAGCTGGTCGAAGGCCTGCTGGCGGAAGTTGAGGGTCCAGTTGAACGAGGGGCTGTTGTTGTAGACGAGCTTCGCGTTCGGGATGACCTCGCGGATGCGATCCACCATGCCGGCGATCTGCTCCACGTGCGGCTTCTCGGTTTCGATCCAGAGCAGGTCAGCACCGCTCTGCAGCGAGGTGATGCAGTCGAGCACGCAGCGGTCCTCGCCCGTGCCCTTGCGGAACTGGAACAGGTTCGATGCGAGACGCTTGGGACGGAGAAGCTTGCCATCGCGCTTGATGACAACGTCGCCGTTCCCGAGATCAGCCTCGGAGATCTCTTCCACGTCGAGGAACGAGTTGTACTGGTCGCCGAGGTCGCCGGGGGCGTTCGTGACGGCGAGCTTCTGCGTGAGGCCGGCACCGAGTGAGTCGGTGCGCGCCACGATCACGCCGTTGTCGATCCCCATCTCGAGGAACGCGTAGCGCACCGCGTTGATCTTCGCGGTGAAGTCCTCGTGCGGGACCGTCACCTTGCCGTCCTGATGGCCGCACTGCTTCTCGTCAGAAACCTGGTTCTCGATCTGAATGGCGCACGCGCCGGCCTCGATCATCTTCTTTGCGAGCAGGTACGTTGCCTCGGGGTTGCCGAAGCCTGCGTCGATGTCGGCGATGATCGGCACAACGTGCGTCTCGTAGTTGTCGATCTGCGACTGCAGGAACTCCACAGCGGTCTCGTCTCCAGCGACCCGGGCGTCGTCGAGCTGCGAGAAGAGCAGGTCGAGCTCGCGAGCGTCAGCCTGACGGAGGAAGGTGTAGAGCTCCTCGATCAAGGCCGGCACCGAAGTCTTCTCGTGCATCGACTGATCCGGCAGCGGGCCGAACTCGGAGCGGAGAGCGGCGACCATCCAGCCCGAGAGGTACAGGTAGCGCTTGTTTGTGGTCTTCAGGTGCTTCTTGATCGAGATCAGCTTCTGCTGGCCGATGAAGCCGTGCCAGACGCCGAGCGACTGCGTGTAGACCGAGGAATCAGCATCGTACTCAGCCATGTCGCGGCGCATGATGTCGGCGGTGTACTGCGCAATCTCGAGGCCGGTCTTGAACCGGTTCTGGGCACGCATTCGAGCGACGTACTCAGGATTGACCTGATCCCAGGAGGAACCGTTCGCTGCCTTCAGCGCCTCTACGGCTTCGATGTCGTTCTGGAATGCGGTCATGGTGACTCCTTTGTGGTGATGGCCTGATCACTTCGCGGTGATCGTTTCGGGCTACTTCTCACTCTGCACCCTCTGCAACCGCCACACCCGCCAATTCGAAGGGGAAAAACATGCGTATTTCTGCTCGTCGAAAAATCTCCGTCACTGAGGAGGGTTTCTGTGCTGCTCGCCGTTCGCCTCGATGCTCCGTAGGCTGGAGTTCCAGGCTCACGAGAGGAGCGAGATGACTCCCCCCGTTCCGAACCCGCACCCAGCCCGGGCGGCGAGCTCCGCCACAGCAGGCTCGCCCGGCACGTTCTCAACAACCGAGCGCGCACACGGTATCGCCCGCGTGGGCCCGCTCGTGGCACTGGGCATTGCGGCGGCGTTTGCAGGGGTCATCGCGTTCGCCACCGGGGTCGCGGCGACGTGGCTCCTCCCGCTTGCGCTGCTCGCGTTCGGAGCCTGGTTGGCTTGGGGTGCCAAAATCTCGGTCACGGTGGGCGCGGACCACGCCCGATTCCGCGCCCCGCTCGTGTCTCGCACCCTGTCCCGCTCCGACGTCACTGCGGTCATCGTCACTTCGGACGACGGCATGAACCCGAGCGCCATCAACTGGCCAGCGGCACCCGTCACCGTCGCTGGGGACCGCATGCTCCGCTTCAGTATGGGCGGCACCGCCGTCGTGACAGTCTCGACGTCCACCGGATCCGGCGTCCAGTTCGTGGCCCGCGACCGGGACACGGCGCAGCGCATCGCGGACGCGTTCCAGCATTAGGCTCGGGGCATGACCGAGAAGCCGCAGTCAATCGACGAGCATCTGTCGCGCCTCGACCCCGCACCCCGAGCGGAACTCGAGCGGATCCGACAGCTTGTGACCGCGCTCGTGCCCGAGGTCACCGAGACCATGAGCTACGGTATGCCCACCCTGAAGGTCCGGGACCGCGCGCTTGTCTATTTCACCGCGTCGAAGTCGCACCTGAGCTTCTATCCGTCTTCCTGGGCGATCGACGAGCTGCGCGATCAGCTCACCGGCTACGCCACGACAGCGCACGCCATCAAGTTCACGCTGGACACTCCGTTGCCGAGCGAGCTGATCGAGGCCCTGGTTCGCGTGCACCTGCGCGAGATTGAGGCCGGCCGGCAGTGAGCCCCGGCATTCAGGCCTCCTGCACGGACTCCTCGAGCAACGCCCGGAAACTCGGTGCAAGCTCACGCACCTGACCATTGGAATTGTGGTCAATCGTGAGCACGCGCCCCGATCCGGCAATCCAAATCGTGTTCCCAGCACCGTCGTCGGCGAACACCAGGCCATCTCCGATCTCAGCACCGTCGCGCCGCGCGCGCAGCGTCAGTGTTCGGTCGCACGCCCCAAAGCGCCCCGCGGAAACCGTGCCAGCGTTTCCGTGCCAGCATCTCCGTGCCAACATCTCCGCGCCAGCAGGGGCATCCACGGTTCTCGCTGCCACACGAGATGCACGATCCTTCGAGCTATAGGGCGTTGTCCCGCAGCTGCTGCCAGTGAGCAAGGCGCTCGGATATTGCTCGCTCATACCCGTTGCGCGTCGGTTCGTAGTATTGGCTTCGTTCGAGGCTATCGGGAAAGTAGTTTTGGCCGGAGAATCCCTCGGGCTGATCGGGGTCGTACGCGTATCCTTCGCCGTACCCGAGCTGCTTCATCAGCTTCGTTGGAGCGTTCAGAATATGCGCCGGCGGCATCAACGAGCCGGTTTCTTTCGCGGCACGCATTGCACGGTTTAACCCGCGATAGACGGCGATCGATTTGGGTGCGGTGGCGAGGTATACAACGGCTTGGGCCACTGCGAGCTCGCCCTCCGGGGACCCCAGCCTTTCGTAAACGTCCCAAGCGGCGAGGGCTTGCTGGATCGCTTGTGGGTCGGCCATTCCGATGTCCTCATTCGCAAACCGCACGAGTCTCCGGGCGATAAACAGCGGGTCCTCACCCCCCGCGAGCATTCGCGCGAGCCAGTAGAGCGAAGCGTCAGCATCGGATCCACGCATTGCTTTGTGGAGGGCGGAGATGAGGTTGTAGTGCGATTCCTGAGTCTTGTCGTACAGCGGCGCGCGCTTCTGGACGGTCTCAGCAAGACCGACGGTATCCAGCGGTGCAGTGTCGTTCGGAAGGGTGAGCAGCTGTTCCACGAGATTCAGCAGGTACCTGCCATCACCGTCTGCGAGCGCCACCAGAGATCCAACAGCGGCCTTCTCAAGTGGCAGCTCGCGGCCCGCGAGCTGTTCTGCCCGCGAGATGACGATCCGCTGCGCCGCTTCATCGAGCCGCTTTAGTACAAGCACCTGGCAGCGGGAGAGCAGGGCACCGTTGAGCTCAAAACTCGGATTCTCCGTGGTTGCGCCAACCAACACGATCGTCCCGTCCTCCACGTAGGGCAGGAAGCTGTCCTGCTGTGCTCGGTTGAAACGGTGGATCTCGTCGACAAACAGGAGCGTCCCCTGCCCGATCTCCCGCCGTTTCCCGGCGGCGGCGAAGATCTTTCTCAGATCGGCGACGCCAGAGAACGTCGCGGAAAGCGGCTCAAACTCAAGGCCAGTGGCTTCGGCGAGCAGCCTTGCGATCGTGGTTTTGCCGCAGCCGGGTGGCCCCCACAGAATCGTCGAAACGAGCTTGCCCTGCGCGAGCATCCGGCCCAGCGGGGCCTCGGCACCCAACAGGTGGTCTTGCCCGACAACCTCAGCAAGTGTGCGCGGGCGCAGCCTGTCAGCGAGCGGCCGAGAGGTGTCGTCCACGTCGAACAGCGAGACCTGCGTCGAATCCGCCATCTCGGACCTCCATTGCTGAATACGGTCGAATGAAACAGGACGCACGCGCTGAGTGGTTCCTCGCACAGCTCCCGATTCCGGTCGTTTCTCCTACCGTAGGTGCAGCCACTGACATTGGTGGGACAAATCGGTTGTACGTCCGTGAAAAGCGGACACTCAGTGTCTCCAAGCAGATCGAATACGCTCGCTCGTCGCCCGACCACGCTACGGCGTCGCCACTCAGTGAAGTCAGACGGGTTGCCCAAAGGTGTCCGGGTTCACCGGGCGTAGCCGCTGGGGAAGCTGCTCGACGACGAGCAGATAGGACTCCGTGACAAGATCCTCAACCATCTGCGCATCAAGGCTCCCGCCCGGTCGCAGCGTGATCCAGTGCCGTTTATTCATGTGATAGCCCGGCGTGATGTCGTCGTGAGCGTCTCGAAGCACCTGGCTGTCTGCGGGCGCAGACTTCAGCGTGACGATCGGTTCTCCGGCAACTTCGGACTGCAGCATGAAGACTTTGCCCTGCACCTTCCACACATCCCAGGCTTCACCAAACGGGTGGGTCAGCTCCGAGCCCGGAAGCTCCTCGGTGCGGTCAGCGGCCCGCCGCTGCAATTCGTCTGCGTGCATCGGTTCCACACTTTCGCTCTTGGCCCCTGCTTGGGGACGCCCAGGTGCCGCCGCAGGAAAACCCGCAACCGCTGAGCAATGTTGCACTAGTCGATCGTCAATTCACCCATCTCGCCCCACGAGTCGCCGTCGACCTTGCGGGAAACGATCTTCGGTGTAGCCACAAGGGCAGGACGCATCGATTCGAGCCCGGCCGTGAAGTGATCGCTATTCACGTGAGCGCCAGCGGCTTCGTCGTCAAGGAACGCCTCAACGAGCACAAACTCGCTGGGGTCGTCCACGCTGCGTGACCAGTCGAACCACAGGTTGCCCGGCTCCTGGCGCGTGCTCGAAGTGAATGGTCCCACAAGATCCATGAACTGCTCGGTGTATTCCGCTTTGGTCTTGAATTTCACGACGATGAAGTACATGCGTCAATTCTAGGCACCGCCGTTCCGCTCCCTCGAGCACCCCTGGGGCTGGCGCACGATGGGGATGCGATTCTCGGACGGTTCCTTGTGTCGCGCTTCCAGGCTGCAGGGAACTCGACGGGGGGATCTCCGAGGGCTATAACGAAGGACTAAGCCACATCCAGACGGCGCACGCAAGGCGTACCAGCCGCTCGTTCAGCGCCCAGGTCGTACGCCGCCGCCTGCATTGCGAGCCACGCCCGAGCGGTGCCGACGCCGGCGGCCTCAAGGCGGACCGCCAGGTTGGAAGACAGGCGAGCATGCTCATGCAGCACACGACTGAGCGCGACGCGCGAAATACCCAGCCGTGCAGCGGTCTCATTCACGGTCAACCCGAGCTCAGCGATCACGTCTTCCCGAAGAATTGCACCAGGATGTACCGGATTCTGCATCATCATCGCTCCCCTTTCAGTGGCAATCGCGATAGTCGACAAGTTCAACGTCTTGCTCAACGAATCTAAACGTGACTCGCCAGTTTCCGCCCACACGAACAGACCATTGGTCAGCCAGCTCGCCTTTCAACTCATGCAAGCGAAATCCTGACCTATCGAGGTCTCGCGCGTGCTGAGCGACGTCAAGCAAGGAGAGAATGCGCGTGAGCTTTGGAACGTGATCACTCTGCACTCCATTCCGTGAACCACTCCTATAGAGCGCCTCGAGCCCCTTATGACGAAAGCTGACAATCATACGCGGTTGTATCGCATAGCGATACAGAGACAAGTGCGTTATGCCCGCTTGTGTAGAGCGCCACGAACTCCGAGGCGCGCTCTAGTGCGCGCACTCAACTCGTTCGCCGGCGAGTCCGAGAAAGACGCACATACCCAGAATCTTCTGAACCGAAAGCCATGGTCGGTGGTGTCATCGACTCAGGCCCCCTCGAAGCATCTCATAAGCGCATACAGGCACCCCACGTCCCGACACCAGCGAGGTCGCTGCCGAAGGCCGGCAACATGCCCCCGCGGAATCAGCGTAGCTAGATCATATGAGGGTCTTGGGCACAAACCCGTCACGCGCGCTTGGCGGCTAGAGCTGCTGGGCGATCAGCGTCAGCGTGAGATAGCACGCCCCGAAGAGTACCGCGAACACCGTGCCCGCGCCGATGCCGAGGCGCAGGCGCTGGCCGCCGGGAGCGACACCGCGTTCCGGGTACGCCAGGCGCGAGCCGCTGCCCCCAGCGACGAAACGCGCGTCTCGCCATCGTTCCCACTGCGCGATTCGTTGGCCGACGGTATCCAGCGCGTGCGCCAGCTGCGCCCAGTCGGCCGGATCGCGGGTCACCATGTCCCGACGCGAGCGGAGAGTGAGCTGCCGATCCCGCAGCTCGACGTCGTACCCCTGCACGTCATCGACGAGCCACGCCATCACGTCGGGAGTGAAGAGGTACAGCGCATCCCGCTCATACCCTTTCGGTACGTACATCCGGAAATAGCGATCGAAGTCACCCTCGAGCTCCAGCCGTTGGCTGCGGTCCGGTGCCGTGTAGGCGGAGAGCGCCGGCAGCATCGGAGCATTCGACCGCAGAAGAATATGCGGCAGCGGGGTGCTGACCGTGAGCTCGCACACCCCACCGAACTGGGTACGGCTAGAACTCAGCGCGCTCGACCCCTGCGCTTCACGATTGGCGATCGTCAGCTCGGTCGCCGAATCGACCGCGCGCATTGTCAGTGTCAACAGCTCCGTTCCGTCAGCGCTCAATCGCGGCTTCGGCGCGTACACGAGATCGTTCTGACGCGCGAACTCGGCGAACACCAGGTGTTCGCCCACCCCAGTCAACCGGGCTCGTGCCCGGTTCGACCACCACAACAGCACGCCGCCACCCAGGAGCATGAGGGAGAGCACCGCCGACATCCCCAAGAGCTGCCTGGGTGTGTCTGCCTCACCGCTGAGCGCTTGCTGCACCATCCCGTAGCCCATTGCGATGACCCCGATGGGGAACACCGCCGCGACGGCACTGATCGTCCGGACCCGAACCACCTCTTCTGTGCGATGCAGCTCCGGGTGAGCGCGGACGAGGCTGCGTTGCTCGCCTCGGCTCGGCCGCCGCACGAGCGGGCGCGGGTCCCACCGGAATCCCCCGGGAACCCCCGCCTCAGTGAGGCCGGCATACTCCCACGCCAGCACGCGGGCGCTGGGCGAGGTCGAGCGCTCTCGGAGCTCTCCAATGTGCGCGCCGATCTCGGCACCCACCAGAAACGCGAGCGGGATCGTCCATGTCCCCGGACGCAGCGACGAGAGCAGCGGAGGGATCGCGAGGAGGAGCGGGATCCCGGCGACGATCAGCGGGCGAGCCCACCGGGCACCGGGGCGCGCAGCGTAGAGCGCACGCCCGAGGAGCGCCCCCAGAAACGCCAGGAACGGTGCGGCGAACATGATGCGCGGCTCCGTCGACAAGGTCAGGGCAGTCACCAGCACCCACGGGAGAATCGCCGCCAGCAGGCGCGCGAGGGAGCCTGGGCCGACCCCCACAACCCCGAGCATCAGGTGTGTTGCAGCCGATCCGAACACGGGCCGAGCACGATGCAGAGCGGGAATGTGCGCGTGGGGTGCGTTCCCCGATCCTCTACGCGACAGTTTTCGAAGGATCCGCCAGAGACCCAGGGTGATTAGAGTGACCCCGGTGGCACACCCCAGGATCAGCCCCACCAGACCGGGGACCCCCAGCAAGGGGTGCTCGGCGCCGGGGCCTGCACCCTCCGGCCCGCTCGCAACGATCGCGCCGGCACGCACCCAGAAGGTCACGAAAGCGGCGCAGATGATCACCCCGAGGAGCACGGCCACCAAGGCGCGGGGCACAGTGGTGATCGAGGGATTGTGGT
Organism: Leucobacter sp. 7(1); assembly: GCF_900163635.1. Classification (GTDB taxonomy): domain Bacteria; phylum Actinomycetota; class Actinomycetes; order Actinomycetales; family Microbacteriaceae; genus Leucobacter. The sequence continues at coordinate 21,249 of NZ_FUID01000097.1, forward strand.
TCGGAACCGTAAGACTCCGCGGTGAACGTTCTCCGACCACACTGCGTTCCATCACAGTAGGCTACCGGACCCACTTCTTGGGCTTCGCCCCGGGTACGATTGAGCCGTCAGTTCACCGTGCAATACGCACGCCGAATGGAGAACACCGTGCACCTCGTCACCGCTGATGCGCCCCGCCGCTTTGCGCAAATCTGGCCCAGCGAGTCCACCGGCGAGTGGGTGGTCCGGGAGGGCACGCTTGGCCGGGCCGGCCGCGTGCGGGAGACCGGCCTCGATCCCGCGACCACACCGCTCTCTCAGCTGGCTGCCCCCTTCCTTGACCAGGGGTTCCAAGAGGTTCAGGACGGGCACTATGAGTGGGTTGTTGCGCAGTTCCCCGCAGCAACGGCCGCTCGCGACCGCACCCTCATCGCGCACGCGAGCGAATGGATCGAAGCGACGCTCGACGAGCGTGGCCTCGGCCACCTCGACGGGCACGACCGCGGCAAGCGCGGCGATGACGGCAAGATCGTCGTCAATATCTTCGCGCAGGTCCTGGACGGGAACCTTGGCGCGGAAGCCGTGATGGCTGCGCTCCGCGCCGGCCGCGCAGACCCGACCCGCGCGTCGATCGGGTACCGCGTGGCAGACGCCGACATCTGGACTGTGCGATACGAACGACGCTCAGGCAAACTGCCCGGTCCGTTTCGCATCTGAGGCCGGCCCTGGGGGCGTTCAGCTACCTTCCTCGAGCCCGCTCCGCTCGTCGACCGGGGTATTTCGATACGCGCGCCATGCGACGAAAAGCTCCTCACGGGAACTGTCAGGATGTCGAGTGTGCCATGCCCGAGTGAAACGGTTGTATTCAAACTGAGCATCGATGGGTGTGCTCGGCCGCGTTCGGGTTGCAGCGAAGCACTCGAGAGCATCCTGCATCGTCTGAGTACCATCAGAGCGCGCAAAAAACTCCCGCATCGCGGCGTCAAAGTGGAAGTCCGCACCAAGTTGCTCGCTGAGCCAGGCGCGAACGACCTGGCTTGAGCGCTGACCTGCCGGAATGATCGTCGCAGAGGTGATCGGGGCGGTGAGCTGTTTCCCAGCGGCTCGCCTCGCTTTGGCGGGTTCGCGAAAGCTTCTCCCCGCGAGTGCGGCCGCGATGCGTTCGGTCAGCAGCTCCTTGTTCCCAGTCGCCCGAATCCCTTGCCCTCTGGCGAAGACTTCCAGCTCTGCCTTGAGCCAGTACCATCTGAGAAACTCTCGTTCGGTGAGGGCGTCAGTCAGTGCGGGTCTGGCCGTAGGCGGTGAAGTCACGAGCCAATTTTAGGGGCAAGGCGCCCCTTTTCGGCTATCCCGGATACGGCTCTCCCGGGTCGGCTGGGTACCATCGCCGCGCACAGGTGTTGCTGGATTCGGTTGTCGCGCACGAGCCTTGGTTCCCGAGCGGATCTCCGGCTGAGATCACCGACGCCGCTGACACCGCGCGCAGAAGTGACTCGAACGCCCACCAAACGGCACCCGCTTGATCGGGTCGCCGCAGCGATTGCACGCTTCTCCCCCACGACCGTACGCGTTCAGCGAGTGCGCGAAGTAGCCAGCCTGCCCGTTCACATTGACGTACTGCTCGTCAAAACTCGTACCGCCCTCGGCGAGCGCCTGCGTGAACACGTCACGCAGCGCCCCGAGCAATTCGCTGAGCTTGCGCACGCTGATCGCGTTGCCCGCGGTGTCGGGATGGAGCCGCGCCCGCCAGAGCGCCTCGTCCGCGTAGATATTGCCCACACCACTCACGAGCGACTGGTCGAGGATCAGCTTCTTGATCCCCGAAGCGCGGGAGCGCACCCCCGCCACAAACGCGGCGTCATCAAAACGGGGATCGAGCGGATCGCGCGCAATCCGCGCCGCCTGCATGGGGAGCAGTGAGCCGTCATCTGTGGTGGGGGCGAGGCGGTCGAGCGCGAGCGACCCGAACAGGCGCTGGTCGGCGAAGTCAACGCGGAGCTCCCCGTGCGCGGGGTGTTCGATCCAGAGCCGGATCCGCACGTGCCGATCGTCCTCAGCCGCGGTATCGCGCAGGAGCAACTGGCCGCTCATGCCGAGGTGCGCGAGTAGTGCCCACTCGGCACTCGCTCCCGGGTCGAGGGTAGCCACCGTCCTCGCACCCGCGACCGGCAGCCACATGAACTTGCCGCGACGCGCGGGCGCACCGAGCACGAGCCCGGTGACGCGCCGCTCGAAATCAGCGGCGCGTTCGGCCGCCGCCGCAGCCGGCATTGTCACGCCGTGACCCCCGAGCCCGTCGTCGCCCGAGAGCGGGAGGTGCCGTTTCAGCGCACGGGGATCGCGCACCTCGGCGGCAATCACCCGCGCACCTGTGACGGCGGGGGCAAGCCCGGCACGCACAACCTCGACTTCGGGAAGTTCAGGCACGCTAGCGCTTGCGGGCCCGGATACGCTCGACCGCGGCTCGCGCCGCAGCCAATTCCGCAGACTTCTTGCTTGTGCCCTGGCCGCGCCCGGTGACCCCGTCCAGCGAGACGCGTGCGAGGTAGCGACGGTCGTGATCCGGCCCCTTGCCCTCGGTTTCGTAGGGCGGGTGCGGGAGTCCCAGCTTCGCGGCCATCTGCTGCAGCGTCGTCTTGGGGTCCAGTTCGTCCGTAAGCCGAGTGGGGTCCACAAGTAACCGGTCGACCAGGCTGAGTACAAAGCGCTCCGCCTCAGCTGGCCCCGAGGACAGATAGACGGCCCCGATGATCGCCTCAACGGCGTCCGCAAGAAGTGAGTCCTTCTCCCGCCCGCCGGTCAGCTCCTCACCTTTGCCGAGCCGCAACACCTCACCGATACCAAGCTCGCGCGCGACCTCGGCAAGCGCCGTCGTCGATACGAGCGCGGCGCGGCGCTTCGCGAGGTCGCCCTCACTCAGCTCCGGGTAGTCCCGGTACAGCTTCACGGTGACCGCTTGTCCGAGGATAGAGTCCCCCAGAAATTCAAGCCGTTCGTTGTGTGCCGCACCGCCATGTTCGTATGCCCATGAGCGGTGCGTCAGGGCGAGCGCCGCGAGTTCTGGCTCAACCGCAACACCGAGGGAAACGAGAAAGCCGTCGTGGCCGCCCTGAGGCGACCCCGACGGCTGATCCCGGTCGGTGTGCGGGAGCGAAGATTCGTTCCCGTTCACGCGAGCAGTCTTAGATGTCTGCGACCTTGCGGCCCTTGTACTCGAGGAACAGGGGCGTGCCCTGCGAGTCCTCGACCACGCGTGCGCGGTGGGGCAGGCTGTACACCGTCTTACCGTTTTCTTCGGTCTTGACGAGCGTAGGGACCGCAGCCTTCCACGCCGAACGACGGTGACGGGTGTTCGAGCGCGACATCTTCCGCTTGGGAACAGCCATGATGTTCTCTTTCCTACTTGCTTTCAGACTCGGGGGTGTCCCCCAGGCCAGGTTTTCCTTCAACCGGATCGGAATCCGTTGAAACGTTGGTGGTGTCAAAGCCAGCCAGCGCCGCCCACCGCGGATCGAGATCCACTTCAGGCACCGCTGCAGCCTCGGCCTCGCGCAGCTCACCGGACTCGGGATCGAGTCCCGGGCAGTCCGGGCGACACACAGGCTGGAACGGCAGTGCAAGCACTACCGCGTCTCGGAGCGGGGGTTCAAGATCCACGTGATCACCGTGAACCCCATACTCGTCGGCCTCCGTAGGAGTATACGCGAAAAGCTCCTGGAATTCGACTTGGAACGGCGTGGTGAAATCTTTCAGGCAGCGCCCACACTCGGCGTGCATGGTCGTGTCACCCTGAACCGACACGAGAATCCCCTCGTGCACAGACTCGAGCCGGACCTCGATATCCAGTTCGGCTCCCGCGGGGATCTCTGCCAGCGCCTCGCCGAACTTCTCAGGCAGCACAATTGTGCGCGATCGCTCACGCATCTCGCCCGGCCGGTTCATAATGTCCCGAATGTTCTCCTCGAACACGCGCGAGACGCTGCCACCGCGTGCGGTGGTGTGCTCCCCCGACATCAGGCGGGCCGAGCTTTGTTCAAGAACCGGGCAACGGCCGGCGGCACGTACGGACTCACGTCGCCTCCGAGCGAGGCAACCTGGCGCACAAGCGTGCTCGAAACGTGGGCGTGTGCCGGATCCGGCAGCATGAACACCGTTTCGACGTTTGCGAGGCTGCGGTTCATCAGCACCATCGGCGTCTCGTACGCCACGTCAAGCTGCGAACGGATGCCCTTGACCAGCACAGACGCCCCCACCTCCGTGCAGTAATCGACGAGAAGCCCCACGGACCAGGACGCCACCAGAATGTTGTCTGGCACCTCCGGATCCTCTGCGAGGGACTTCTGGATCAACCCGACGCGCTCACTGAGGGGCAGCATCGCGTTCTTTCCGGGGTTATGCACCACCAGTACGTGGACCTCATCAAACACGCCCGCGGCGCGCCGAATCACGTCAAGGTGCCCCAGGGTGACGGGATCAAAGGATCCCGGGACGACTGCGATCTTGCTCATATCTCTAGCCTAGCCGTATCGGCTTAGAGTCCGTGCTGTTTGGCGAAGATGACGGCGTGCACGCGATCGCGCAGCTGGAGTTTCGCGAGTACGCGACCCACGTGGGTCTTCACGGTGGATTCGGACAGGAAAAGCTCCCCGCTGATCTCCCCGTTATTCTTGCCCTCAGCGATGAGACGGAGCACGTCGAGCTCCCGCTCAGTGAGCACCTCAAGCTCGGCGCGAGGGCCATCGACGGGAGCCGCGGCCGGCGCGCCGGGCACGCCGCCGCTGACCCGGAGCTGCTCCATCAATCGCTTGGTCACGCTCGGTGCCATCGCCGCGTCACCGGATACGACCCGACGGATGGCGTCGACGAGCTCCGTGGGGCGCGCATCCTTCAGCAAGAACCCGCTTGCGCCGGCCTGGATGGCACCCGTCGCATACTCATCGAGGTCGAAGGTCGTGAGCACCAGCACTTGCACCTCGGGAAAGCGCTCCACGACGGCGCGCGTTGCCTCAATCCCGTTCATTCCCGGCATTCGCACGTCCATAAGCACGATGTCGCATCCGGTTTCGGCACCGGCGAGGCGTTCAAGCTGCGCGAGGGCAGTGACCCCGTCGTTCGCCTCCGCGACAACTTCAATGCCGGGTTCGCCCAAGAGGACCAACCGGAAACCCGTGCGGATCAGTTCTTGGTCGTCGACGAACATCACTCGGATCGGGGTGTCAGGCATGGGCGTCACTTTCTTCAGCGTCGGGCGTGTCAAATCGTTCGAGTGCCGGGGTCCGAGCGGCGGCGCTCACCGGGAGGTTCGCCCACAGGCGCCAGCCGCCACCGGCGTGCTCGGGAACGGGGCCGGATTCGATTCGCCCGCCGAACACACGCGCACGCTCGCTGAGTCCTGCGAGGCCGCGGCCCGATCCGACGCCGGTCACAGGCCTCGGGGCGCCGGGAACGCGGCCATAGTCGCGCACCTCGACGCTTGTGCGGTCACTGTGGCGTTGCACGATCACCTCGGCGCGCGCACCCGTTCCTGCGTAGCGCAGCACGTTTGTCAGGGCCTCCTGCACCACGCGGTACACGGCGAGGTCCTGGCCGCGGTCACCCGTGGCATCGCCGGTCACTGCAAGGCTGACCCGGAGCCCCGCGTTCGTGAAGCTCTGCACAAGCTCCGGGAGGTCTTCCACTCCCGGCTGCGGCACGAACTCGGCACCGTCGTTCTCCGAGTGTAGGGCCCCGAGGAGTCGTCGCATCTCCCCCAAAGCGGTCCGACCAGTTTCGGCGCTCCGCTGCATCGCGTCTACTGCGGCCTCCGGGGCAGTCGCCGCGGCTCGCGCGGCACCCTCGGACAGTGCGATCATCACCGACACTGAGTGGGCCACGATGTCATGCATTTCGCGCGCGATCCGAGAGCGTTCCTCCACCACGGCGAGCTGGGCGAGCTGATGCCGCTCGCGAGCGAGCTGATGCGCGCGGTCAATAACGGCCTCGATGTAGCGCCGGCGATTGCCGAGGTTAATCCCGAGCAGGAGTATCGCCAGGAGCCACAGGGCACTCAGCATGCTGATGCCGATGAACTCGGTGGGTGAGCGCACAATGTCCGCCTCACCCATGAACACCCCGCCCGGTCCGACCTGGGCGGCTTGAGACCCCGCCCGGCGTACGTCAAGACCGAACTGCAGCAGGCTTCCCGTCAACGCGATCCCGTAGCCCAGCCAGCCCGCGGGAACACTGCGATAGACGGGCACAGCGTAAATCAAGAAGAGCAGCGCAACCCCGTTGGCAAGGCCTTGCATCCCCTGCTCGCCAAACATCACGAGGACCACCACGATAAGGCCGGCAAGCGGGTACTTTCGCCGGAAGAACAGGGCGGTACCCACGATCGCCATCCGCAAGACCGTGAGCGGCCACAGCGGCCAGTCCAGGTGGGGTGGGATCCCAAACCAGGTGCGCGCACCGCTCGCATCCCAGTCTGCGGCCCCGAGTAAGTCCAGGAGCACCCCGAAGAGGCTCCCGATCACAAACCAGACAACGATAAAGATGTCGACCACGATCGGGTGCGCTGCGAGCGCGCGCCGCACGACCCCGGGAGGTCTCGGCAAGCGCAGCTCGGCTTCGGTAATCACGTTCTCACCCTAACTTCTCACCTGAACTTTCCGGTGACCACACAAGACGCGGCGGGGCGGGGCGACCCGAACTGGCCGCCCCGCCCCGCCGCGTTGACGGGAACCGTTACCGCGCGTCGCGGCGCTGGAACAGGATCGCCGCAGGGATGAGGGCAACAGCCGCCCACAGCCCCATCGCGAGGAGCGCCGTCCAGTAGCCGGGATCCGCGGGCATGTCGGTGAGACCCATAGAGAGGGTGCCGCCGAGCGGAGTCGGGAGGTATGCGGCGGCAACTCCGACCCATTCCCAGCCGGTCATCGAAATGACCTGGAACACGATCTGCAAGACAAACGTGATCCCGGCGACCACGGCGATGCCGCCCGCTGTCGAGCGCAGGATCGCGGCGACACCAAACGCAAACAGGGAAATGAGCACGAGGTACGCGATAGTTCCGAGCACCCCGGACACGACGGGAACCGTGAAAAGCACGCGTGCAGCTTCGGGCAGGGCCAGCATCGCGATCCCCAGGCCCCCGAGCACAAGCACGGCGGCGGTGAGGCCCGAGGCGACCGCGAGCAGCAGCGCCTTCGCGCCGAACACTCGGCCGCGCCGCGGCACCGCGGTGAGCGTCGAGAGGATCATGCCACTCGAGTACTCATTCGAGATCGCGAATACCCCCAGCACACCAAACACGAGCGCGAGGAACGGGGCCGACAGGGTTGAGGCAAATAGCAGGTAATTCTGCAGAGCGGTGGTGCCGGATCCGAACAGAGCGTCCGGCCCGCCCACGATGAGCTGGCCGTTGACCTGCATGAGTACAACAAGCGTGCTGACACCGAGACCCATCAGCACAGTGATGAGGAGTGTCACGCGCGTGCTCAGCAGCGAGGTGAACTTGATCCGTTCGCTACGGAACACGCCGCCGAACGATTGCGCGGGGACGTGGGCAGCGGCCGCGCGCGGGCGCGCGGAGCCGGAAACCGTTGTGGGTGCCGAGCTGGCGTCGATCAGAATAGTGGAGGTCATGGTGATGATCCCTTCGGGGGTTCGGAGGCGGCCCGCGCTAGGCGGCCGCGTACTCCAGCTCGGTGCGGGTGAGTTCCAGGTAGGCGTCCTCGAGGGTCGCCGCGACGGGGCTGAGCTCGTGGAGCACGAGGCCGTGCGCGGCCGCCAGCTCTCCGATCTGCGCGGCAGTGAGGCCGGTCACGGTGAAGCTGTCCTCCCCCGCCGGTTCCAGCCCTGCGGTGCTATTCGGTCCGGACATGAGCAGCGAGGCGAGGCGAGCCGCTTCCGGACTACGCACGGTCACGCGCGTCTCCCTGCCCGCGGACACAAATTCCGCAATCGGAGCGTCCGCGACCACGCGACCCCGACCCAACACGATGACGTGATCGGCCGTCTGCGCCATCTCGCTCATCAGGTGACTCGACAGCAGCACCGTCCGGCCCTCGCTCGCCAGGTGGCGCACGAGCTGACGTACCCAGAGCACCCCGTCGGGATCGAGCCCGTTCACGGGCTCATCGAGGATGAGCACACGCGGATCGCCGAGCAGTGCCGCGGCGATTCCGAGACGCTGCCCCATTCCCAGGGAGAATCCGCCGACTCGGCGCTGCGCAACCGCCGTGAGGCCTGTCTGTTCGAGCACCTCGTCAACACGACGCTCTGGCAGACGGTGCGTGGCCGCGAGTGCCCGGAGGTGACTCCGCGCGCTCCGGCCGGGATGCACACCCTTGGCGTCGAGCAGCGCCCCAACCTCGTGCATCGGGGCGGGGAGATCCGCGTAGCGGCTCCCGTGCACCGTCACGGTACCGCTCGTGGGCCGGTCTAGGCCGACCATGAGTCGCATCGCCGTGGACTTCCCGGCCCCGTTCGGGCCGAGGAAGCCGGTCACTTGGCCGGGCTGAATCGTGAAGCTCACATCGTCGACGGCGAGCTTGCTGCCATAGCGCTTGCTCAGGCCACGTGCCTCGATCATGGGGTCTCCTTGGGGTAACTGTGCCGGAGTTCGGCGATACTTCCAAGGTAGGGTTCACCGGGCGCATGCACATCGGCCGGAGGTGCCTCTGTGGGTGGTACCTCGGTATGACGTTGCGCCGGATCGGACGCCCGCGGGCTACGACTTCGCGAGATTGTCGAGCTGGCCGACAACCCGTTCCCACTCGAGCCGCGCCGCAAGCTCGGGAGCGAAGCCCAGGTTGGGATCGCGATCCAACAGCGCCGCCGCCAATTCTCGAGTGTGCTCGATCAGTTCACGATGTTCCGCAACACGCAGCAGGCGAAGCTTGGATCGCCCGCCCGACTGCATCGTGCCGAGGATGTCGCCCTCGCGCCGCAGTTCCAGATCGACCTCGGCAAGCATGAAGCCGTCAACGGTGGCGGCTACCGCGTCGATGCGCTCGCGCGCCACTGTGCCCTGCTCGGCGGCGGTCATGAGGAGGCAGAGTCCAGGGTGTTCACCACGCCCCACCCGGCCGCGGAGCTGGTGCAGCTGGGAGATGCCGAAGCGGTCCGCGTCCCGCACGATCATGATGCTCGCATTGGGAACGTTGACGCCCACCTCGATCACGGTGGTCGCGACGAGCAGCTTGATCTCCCCGTCGGCGAAACCCCGCATGATCCGGTCCTTCTCGGGCCCGGACATGCCGCCGTGGAGCCCCTCCATCGGGATGCCCGCGAAGTCGGGCCGCGCGCGCAACTCCGCGAGGGTGTCTTCAACATTCGCGAGCGGGCGCTGCGGCGGAGCGCCGGATCCCGGGCCCGCACTGGACGCGACCGCGTCTGCCGCGTCCTCCAGCGGCTCACTGCCGGCCTCGACCTCGTCCGGGGCAATTGCCGGGCACACGATGTACACCTGGCGTCCGGCGTGCAGATCCTCGACCGCCCGTGTCCAGACCCGCGCGGCACGATTCGGCATCTCCAGCTCGGGTACAGCAAAGGTTGCGATTCCCTGACGGCCCGGCGGAAGCTCGCGGATCGTCGTGACCTCAAGATCACCGAATGCGGTCAGTGCAACGGTGCGCGGGATCGGCGTTGCCGTCATGGCGAGCACGTGTGGTTGCGCCCCTTTGCGGCGAAGCGCTTCGCGCTGCTCCACGCCGAAGCGGTGTTGCTCGTCTACCACAATGAAGCCAAGGTCGGCGAACGTCACGGTGTCGCTGAGGAGGGCGTGGGTACCCACAGCGATGCGCGAGGCCCCCGCAGCAAGGGCAAGCAGCGCACGCTTGCGCTCCGCAGCCGGCATCTTCCCGGTCAGCAGGACCGGGTGGAGCTCGGCCGCGAGTTCGGGGCCGAGGATCTCCGTGATCGATCGGAAGTGCTGGGCCGCGAGCACCTCCGTAGGGGCGAGAAGCGCGCTCTGACCGCCGCTCCCGGCAACCTGCAGCATGGCGCGCAACGCGACAAGGGTTTTCCCAGATCCGACTTCACCCTGCAGCAGTCGTTGCATGGGATGCGCTTGTGCAAGGTCCGCCGCAATATCGGCGCCCGCCATGCCCTGATCCCCCGTCAGTCGGAACGGCAGCGCCGCGTCGAAACGGGCGAGCTCGTTGCCCCCCGGCGGGCGAGGCGTACTGGGAGCCTCAGACGCGCGACGCCGGCGGTCCAAGAGCGCAAGCTGCAGCTCAAACGATTCCCGGAAGAGCAGGCTACGCCGGGCGTTACGCCAGTCAACGTCGCTCTGCGGTCGGTGCACAAGCTCCAGCGCTTCGTTCAGCCCCATGATCCCCTCGGTTGCGAGGATCTCGACCGGGAGTGGCTCGGGAATCGGCTCCAACGCGTCAAGCGCGACCCCCATCGCTTTCGCCACGGTCCAGCTCGGCACCTGCGCGGTGGCCGGGTAGATCGGGACCGGGGTTTCGGACCACATCTTCGCTGCGGCCTCGTCGAGCTGCTCGCCCCCGGGCGCATCGTGAACGTTCTCGAAGAGTTCGTATTCCGGATGCTGGAGCTGCAACGTGCTCTGGTACGCGCTGACCTTCCCCGCAAAGATGCCGCGCCGGCCTGGGCGCAGATCCTTGACGCGCCACTCCTGATTGAAGAACGTGAGCGAGAGGATCCCCGTGCCGTCGGTGATCCTGACCACCAGAATGTTGCCCCGTCGACGCTGCATCTGCCGTGATTGCGTGTCGAGGACCTGCGCCACGACCGTGATCTGCTCGCCCACAGGAAGACCCGCGAGTGGGGTGAGCTCTCCCCGGCGAGAATACCGTCGCGGAATGTGGGCCACCAGGTCGCCGACGGTCAGCATCTCGAAGCTCTTGTCGAGCGCCTTCGCTGTGCGGGCGCCGACGACGCCTGCAAGGCCGGTGGCAAGAGTGACCGTGGACATGTTTCCAGCGTATCGGTGAGGCCTGACATTGACGATGATCACCCCGGGACGCACGCTACGCTCATGGGGTGACCAGAGTAATCGCCGGAGCCGCGGGCTCGCTTCGCCTTGACGTACCGAAAGCAGGGACGCGTCCCACGAGCGACCGCGTGCGGGAGGCAATATTCTCCGCACTCGAGTCCTGGGGACTTGTGACCGATGCGCGCGTCTTGGACTTATACGCGGGGTCCGGCGCACTGGGGCTCGAGGCTGCGAGCCGAGGTGCTGCCTCGGTCGCACTTGTCGAGAAGCACCCGCAGGCCGCGCAGGTTGCACAACGGAACGCACGCACGGTGCTCGCGGCGTTCCGCGGGGGCGATGCGCCCACCGTCGAAGTTGTGCGCCAGTCCGTGCAGGCGTATTTGGATGCCGCCGGGGAACGGGATTCGCGACCCCAATGGGACGTCGCTCTCCTGGATCCGCCCTACGATCTGGGTGAGGCGGAGCTCACCGACAACCTCCGCTCGCTCATCCCCCTGCTCGCGGAGGACGCCATGGTGCTCGTGGAACGCAGCACGCGGACACCTCAGCCCTCGTGGCCCGCCGGGCTCGTGTTGGTGCGGGAGAAGCGCTACGGAGAGACCGTGCTGTGGTGGGCAGAGCTCGACGCTCCGCACCCGGTCGACACGCACTAGCTTGTCGAATCAGTGCCTAGATTTCTAGGCAAATCGGGCGTACTCTTCATATATGCCTGAAAAGTTAGTCACACGTCGTTGGCCGACGGAACGGTGGGAAGCGCACCTCGGTGAGCAGGTGCGCCGCGCGCGCAGTCTCGAACAGTGGACGCAGGCCGAACTCGCCCAACGTGCCAACGTCAACCGCAACTCCGTCAGCGCGCTCGAGCGGGGCGAGGGATCCAGTCTCGCGACCCTCATCAGGGTAGTCCGCGCGCTGGGACGCAGCGACTGGCTCGACGAACTCGCCCCCGATCCCGGGCCGAGCCCCATGGCCTTGCTCCGCGCGCAACAGCGCAGTGGGGCTTCCGCCCCACGCAACCGTGGAACGGAACAGTAGACCGTGGTGTTCACACAGGTCGACGTCCTCGAGGTCCGCGCGTGGGGCACCACCGTCGGGGCGCTCTCGAGCGGACGTGCCGGGATCGCGAGCTTCGAGTATGCCCCCGGCTGGCGGGATCTCGAGCTGTCCCCCCTCCAGATGCCCACCACACCGCGCGGGCGCATCTGGAGCTTCCCCGGACTTGCGTCCGAGACTTTCCACGGCCTGCCGCCAATGATCGCCGACTCGGCACCGGACCGCTTCGGCAACTCCGTGATCGCCGCAGCGCTCGCCCGCGAGGGCCTGCGCCCGGGAGAGATCCGCCCCATTGACCGCCTGGCCTATGTCGGCGAGCGGGCGATGGGCGCCCTGACGTTTCATCCGGCACAGTCCCCCGGCGCCGCAGCAAGCTCACTCGAACTTGCGCAACTCGTGGAAGCGGCGCGCGCCGCCGTGCACGGCTCCCTAAGCGAAAACGGGCGCACCGACGCAGTCACTGAGCTCCTGCAGGTCGGCAGTTCCGCGGGCGGGGCGCGAGCCAAAGCCATCATCGCGTGGAACCCCGCAAGTGACGAGATCCGGGCCGGCGGCATCCCGGCACCTGACGGCTTCGAACAGTGGCTCCTGAAATTCGACGGTGTCGGTCAGGATACCCAGCTCGGCGCGAGCGGAGAGTACGGGCGCACCGAATACGCGTACTCGCTCATGGCCCGTGCGTCCGGTATAGAAATGTCGGAGTGTCGGCTACTTGAGGAAGGCGGTCGCGCCCACTTCATGACCCGCCGCTTCGACCGCCCCGGGAGCACGGGCGAACGATTGCACATGCAATCGCTCTGCGCGATGGCGGCGGCGGACTACAACGAGACTGGCACCCACGACACCGCCACGCTGTTTCTCGTTGCCGAGGAGATCGGGCTCGGCCCAGACACCCTCGCGGAACTCTTTCGCCGAGCCTGTTTCAACGTCATCGCCGCAAACAATGACGACCACACGAAAAACCACTCGTTCATCATGGATCGCTCAGGCAAGTGGGCACTCTCCCCCGCATATGACGTGACCTACGCGTACAGCCCCGACAGCGAGTGGCTGCGACAGCACCTCATGTCGGTGAACGGGAAGTTCCAGGGCATCACTGCGGCGGACCTCCTCACGCTGGCAGACCAGTTCGATGTGCCGGGCGCTCGCGACACGATCGCGATGACCGTCAGTACCGTAGCGCGCTGGCCCGAATTCGCGGCGGTCGCGGGAATCTCTCAAGCTCGCGTCGCAGAGGTGGAGCTCCGGCTCGCCGAGGTGCGCGAGGAGCTCGGACTGCGGCGTAGCTAACGCAGGTTCTCATTCCAGATATCCCAGCCGAGCTTGGCAATAAGCACGGCAACGACGATCAGGAAGAGTACGCGAATAAACCGGCTCCCCCGAGCAATCGCCATCCGCGATCCGACAAGTGCGCCAATGAAGTTCGCCACACCCATCACGAGCCCGAACGGCCACAGTACCGCGCCCAAGGGGATGAAAAACAGGAGCGCACCCACATTTGTGGCGAAGTTCACGATTTTCGCCTGCGCGCTCGCGTGCAGGAAATCGTAGCCCAGAAATCCCACGAGGGAGATGATGAGAAACGTCCCGGTCCCAGGCCCGAGCAGGCCGTCGTAAAAGCCAATCGAGACGCCAATTGCGAGACCCGTCAGGAGATGCCGAGTCCCGCGATACTTCAATCTGGTGACGGCACCAAGCGTAGGTCTGAACAACGTGATCAACGCGACGACAAGCAAGGCCCCCACGATGACGGGTTTGAAGACTGACGCGGGCAGGAAGGACGCAAACGAGGCACCCCCGTATGCTCCCGCAAGCGCGATGCCCGCCATGGGCAACGTTGTGCGCAGCGACGGACGAACGGTGACGTAGTAGCTTGCGCTGCTTGAGGCCGTACCAAATACGGACGCGAGCTTGTTCGTGGCGAGGGCTTGAAGTGGGGTGATTCCGGGAACCAGCAGGAGCGCAGGCAGCTGCAAGAGCCCACCGCCTCCCACGACGGCGTCGATCCAGCCCGCGGCGAAGGCGGCAATGCAGAGGAGAACGAGCGTCTCCCAGCCCAGCCCGTCAGGCAACACCGCCGCCGCGGTCGTCGCCGCCGTCGCCGCCGCCGCGATCACAGACGGCCCGCCGCGGCCGCCCGTGATCCGGCGCTACCGATCACCATCTCGGTATTGCGTCGAGATTATCTCCGTGTTTGTGCCCTCGGGGTGCAACCGCGGATCGTTCGGCTGCACGGGCACGGTCGCAGTCACAGGGTGTGCACCGCCACGGCGCCCCCGGGTCCGCGGCGACTTATTCGTGCGCGCTTCGAGCCACTTTGCTACCCCCGAGAGAATGAGGCACATCGCGATGTAAATACCGCCGATGACAATCGCCGACGGCAACAACGGGCGCCCAAACTGCACATTGCTTGAGAGCTGCTTTGCCAAATACAGCAACTCGGGATACGTGATAATGAAGCCGAGCGCCGTATCCTTCATGGTGACCACAAGCTGCGACACAATCACCGGCAGCATCGCACGCACCGCCTGCGGCAGCAGGATAAGCCGCATCACGCCGCTCTTCCGCAAGCCGATCGCGTAGCCGGCCTCCTTCTGTCCGCGTGGCAGTGACTCGATACCCGCACGCAACGCTTCCGCAAGCACGGAGCCGTTGTAGATCACGAGCGCGATCACGACGGCCCAGTACGGCTCCATCCGCACGCCGACCGACGGCAGACCGTAGTAGAGCAGCATCATCATGACCAGCACGGGGACGGCACGGAACACCTCGGTGATCGCGGCGACAGGCACGCGCACAACCCGATGATCCGACAGCCGCCCAATCGCGAGCACAAATCCGAGCACGATACTGCCAGCGGCCGCCGCAGCAAACGCACTCAGCGTCTTTCCGAGCGCCTGAAGGATCTGCTCCCAGATCGTCGAGTACGTGAAGATTCCCCACTTCGCGGCCGAGAACTGGCCGGTGAGCGAGAACCTGTACACGAAAAAGCCGACGATCGCGATCACCACCACGATCGTGATCATCGCGATCACGCGGTTGCGCAGGATCGCCCGTGGACCGGGCACGTCATACAGCACCGAGGTACTCATCGTGCGATCCTCCATCTCTTCTCAAGCCGGTTCTGAATGAAACTGAGCACAAACACCATGAGCACAAACGCGAGCGCGACCCACAGGAGCACTTCCATCGGGTTGCCCGGCCGGCCGGCCGCATCGTTGATCGTGGCGCGCATCGCGGCGAGCTCAGCAACGGAGAAGCCTGCGGCGATCGTGGTGTTCTTCAAGAGCGCAATGAACACGCTCATCATTGGGGGCACCACTGAACGAAATGCCTGGGGAAGGACAACAAGCGTCATGACCTTCCCAAACGGGAGGCCGATCGCACGAGCCGCTTCAGCCTGGCCCACAGGGACGGTGTTGATGCCCGCCCGCAACACCTCGGCGACATAGGTGGCCGTATAGATCCCGATAGCAAGCACACCCAGGATCAGTGGCTCGACCCGAGTCTTGAAGCCCAGGGCCGAATACCCAAAGACAAAGAAAAAGAACACGAGCGTCAGCGGTGTGTTCCGGATCAGCGTCACATACAGTGTGCCCACAGCCCGGGCCACCGGCACCGGGGACACCCGCATCGCCCCGACGATCATGCCCAGACCGAGCGCGAGAATTCCCCCCAGTACAAAGACGAGCAGCGTGTTCCGAATCGCGGTTCCCCACAAATCGAGATTTCCGAAGATGACGTCCATGCGTCTTCCTCTCAGACAGGAATCCCGGGGTGGGTCGCATCTCGTGCGCCCCACCCCGAGAGTCATTCGGACTAGTAGGCGTCGACCTGGGGCTGGTCGACCGTGATCCCCGAGCTTCCGAGGTTCTGGTCAAAGATTGCCTGCCAGGTATCTCCGCCATCCGTGAACAGCGTGTTGATGTGCTCGCGCAACGCATCATCACCCTTCGGCAAGCCGACACCGTAGTTCTCCTCGGTGAGCAGCGGCCCGGTGGTGACCATCAGGTTGTCCGGATCCTGCGCCGCGTATCCGATCAGGATCGCCTGATCCGTCGTGACCGCATCGGCCTGACCGTTGATCAGCCCCTCCACGCAGGCGGAATAGAGATCAAACTCCTGAGCCTTGATCTTCGGGAAGTTCTCCTTGATGTTCTGAATCGGAGTCGATCCGGTCGCGGAACACACAGTCTTTCCGTCAAGCTCTTCCAACGACTGGTAGTCCGTGCCGTCAGACTTCACCAGGAGCCCCTGGCCGGTAACGAAGTACGGGCCCGCGAAGTCGATGTCCTGCTTGCGCTTGTCGTTGATCGAGTAGGTGCCGACGTAGTAATCAACGTCACCGTTCTTGATCGCCTGCTCTCGGTTCGCTGATGCGATCGCCTTAAACTCGATATTTTCTTCGTCGTAGCCCAGTGACGCAGCGATCCAGCGCGCCACATCCACGTCGAAACCACTGCGTTCCTTCGTCACGGTGTCGAGATAGCCCAGCCCGGGCTGGTCCTCTTTCACTCCAATCACAACCTCCCCGCGATCAGCGATCTTTGCGAAGGTGGGGCTCCCCTCGAGCGTCACCCCGTCGGCGACTTCCCAGGGTGTCGCGCTTGAGCTTGTGCCACCCTCGCCGGCATCGCCACCGCTGGCTTCCCCGGCAGGGCTGCCACTGTTGCAGGCGGTGAGCGTGAGCGCCGCGGCGGCAAGGAAACCGACCGTGGTCAGTGCTTTGGTGAATCGCATGTGTGCGTTCCCTTCATGTTGTGCGAGCCTGCCCGTCTCTGGACAGTTCTCGACATTGGTGAGTAAATCTCGTGGCTCAGCGACGCTGGAGCCCTCAATTCGTGATGAGCTTGGAGAGGAAGTCTTGCGCGCGTGCTGTTCGCGGGTTCGTGAAGAACTCCTCGGGCGTGGCTTGCTCGACGATCTGACCATCCGCCATGAACACCACGCGGTCCGCCGCACGCCGCGCGAATCCCATCTCGTGCGTGACCACGATCATGGTCATGCCCTCTTTGGCCAGACCGACCATGACATCGAGCACCTCATTGATCATCTCCGGATCGAGCGCGCTTGTCGGCTCGTCGAAGAGCATGACCTTCGGGTGCATGGCGAGCGCACGAGCGATGGCCACGCGCTGCTGCTGGCCGCCCGAAAGCTGCGCCGGCAGCTTCCCGGCCTGCTTCTCCACGCCCACCCGGGTGAGCAGTGCCATCGCTTCCCGGGCTGCGTCGGCTGCACTGAGCCCCCGCACCTTCAACGGACCCAGGGTGACGTTTTCGAGGATCGTGAGATGGGCAAACAGGTTAAATGACTGGAAAACCATGCCCACCTCAGCCCGCAGCTGCGCCAAGCCCTTCCCCTCAGCGGGCAACTCTTTCCCGTCGATCCGGATCGAGCCACTCGTGATCGTTTCCAGACGATTGATTGTGCGGCACAGCGTCGATTTCCCGGAACCCGACGGGCCGAGAATCACCACGACCTCGCCGGCTTCGACCGTGAGGTCAATGTCGGTCAGCGCCTGAAAATCGCCGTAGTGTTTCTGGACGTTTTCGACAACGACGAGCGGTTCGCTCATGCCTCATGCCTCTCATTCGGGGCCCGCTGCGCAGTGTGCGCGCCGCTGGGCCTGGACTTCTCTCCGACGGCCCGGAGAGGAAGCACCCGAGGATGGCAACATTTCCGACTGCTTCACCTTCGAACCGGTCTATGCCCCAAGGTAGGAGAGCCGAGCGAAGCTCTCACCCTCCTTGAGGGTTTCTTGAGCATCGAGGACGAGGACGGCCGCCGTACCGGCGGCGACGCCTATCGGCGGCTGTCGACGTAGTACCGGGAGGCCCCCGAGTGCAGGGCGACCGGAGCGGTGAAGATCGCCTGCCGCCGGTCCAGAAACTCAGCGGCCCGAACCTCTCCGGCTATCGTTGCACGCGAGCGGAACAGCACGTCAAGCGCATCAGCAATCAACGCTTCGGGTGCCGCAGCAGAGGTCACCAGGTAGTTTGGCACCGTCATTGTGGTCACGTGCCGTTCCACGCCATAGCTCCCGGATGGGAAATCTGCCACGCGATAGACGCCAGCGTGGCCCTCGTTCACCCGAGCGATCGTATCCGGGCCGATCGCCACCATCCGAATGGGCGTGCCCTCCGCGAGTTGTTCGATCCCCGGAGTCGGGAGCGCCCCCACCCAAAAGAATGCCTCGATTTTCCCCTCGCGCAGCGCGGTTATTGAATCGTCGACGCCGAGTGCGGCGTTCTGCACGTCGTCGATCGAGAGTCCAGTGGCTTCGAAGAGCCGCCCCGCGATAACCTGCACCCCGGAGTCTCGTGACCCCAAGGACACCGGCCGTCCCGCGAGGTCCGACAGGCTCATGATCGGGGAATCCTCGGGAACGACGATGTGCACGTATTCGTCGTACACGCGCGCGACGGCCCGGATCGGGAGTGGGCGGGCAAACTCGCCAGAACCCACCACGGCATCCGCCGCAGTATCGCCCTGCGCGAATCCGAGGAACGCCTCACCCGCGGCGACCCGGCGCAGGTTGTCAACTGAGCCTTGCGTTTCAGAGGTTTCGACGGAGATCGGCAATTCCGCGGTCATCGCCGCCGCGAGTTCAGTCCCGTAGCGCGAGTACACGCCCGCCGGATTCCCGCCTGCGATGACATACTGATCGCGTTCACGGGCATATTCCGGTGTACAGCCGGCCACAGTCCCGGCACCGACACACAGCAGGACCACAGTGCTGAGCAGGCCCAGCCACCGGCGCCGCCACGTCACACCGCGCCGCGTCATACCGGTTCCCCGGACGGGATCTGCAGCGTGACGCGAAGCCCCGCGTTGGGCGGCGAAGCAATTCGCACCTCGCCACCGAGACCCGCGAGGAGGTCGGTGGCAATAGCGAGACCGAGGCCCGAGCCCTGAACGTTTTGGTCTCGGGGACTGCGCCAGAATCGATCAGTCACCCGTTCGAGATCTTCTGGGGCGAGTCCGGGCCCCTGATCTTGCACAGCGATACGACACACCATACCGGCACGTTCGACGGTGACCCCCACGATGCTTCCCGCCGGAGCAAACTTCACAGCGTTGTCGAGCACCGCGTCGAGGGCGCTCTCCACAGCAGTACGGTCGGTGACGCAGAGCGCGGCACCGCGGATGTCGAGCAGCAACGTGACGTCTTTCCGTGCCGCGGCATCGCGCCAGGCTCTGACCCGGACGGCGACGGCCTCCGCAAGATCAACAGGCGCAAAAGAGCTATCGCGTTGATCGACTCTGGCGAGCCGCAGCATCGTGTCGAGAATGCTTGCCATGCGCCGCCCCTCCGCCCGCACTTCCTCAACCTCGTCGTCCCATTTTTTATCGAGCCCCATCGCCAAGGCCTCGAGGCGAAGCATCAGCACCCCGAGCGGGTTTCGTAGCTCGTGCGAAGCGTTCAATACGAACTCCTGCTGGCGCGATACAACCCCCTCGATTTCATCCGCCATGCTGTTGAACACACGGATCATGCGACCTGCCTCAGGGGGGCCCGTGTCGTCGGAGATCCGCGCGTCCATCTCCCCGTGCTCGATCGCGGCCATGGCGTCGTCGAGGCGCCGCATCGGTGCGAGTACCCACCCCGCCATGCGGATGCCCACATACACGAGCACCAGAATCGCGAGAACGGAAAGAGCGACAAGGACGCTCCAGCGCAGCAGGATATTCTCGCGGAGCGTGGCGAGGCTGAGCGTGATCATGACCGCACCGATGACCTTGCCATCGTCAAACACGGGCTCCACGACAGTGCTCTCACGAAAGGTCCACGGGAGCGCCCCGGGCGCAAGATCACTGCGTCGCCCCGACAAGGCAAGGTCGAGTTGCGCACGTGCGCTCTCGGAGCGGACGTGCCCATCACCGAAATCCCAGAGGTTCCCCGTGCGATCCGCGACCGCAATGTGCGCTCCATAGAGTTCGGCGTAGCGCTGCATTTCACTTTCCAGCATCCCGGGGTTTTCCGTGCGCAAGGCTTGCCTCGCGGACGTCAGGAAGTAACTCAGATCCCCCTGCTGCTGACTCACAAACTCCTGTTGCAAGCTGCGCGCTGCTGCCCACGCATATGCCCCACCCAGCGCGAGGAGGATACACAGGAGCGGTGCAAGAAACACCGTGATGAGACGGGCGCGCACGCTAGACCGCCGTGGCGAACCGGTAGCCCACTCCGCGCACCGTGGAGATCAGAGAGTCGCGGCCCAGCTTGCGTCGGAGCGACCCCACGTGCACCTCGAGCGCACGGCTGAACCCCGTCCACTCGCTCCCCCACACCTCACGGATCATCCGGTCCCGCGGTACTGCAACGCCGGGGTAGCGAACGAGCATCGCGAGAATGTCGAATTCCTTGGGTGTCAGATCGATCGGGTCACCGTCGACCGTGACGATACGCCGCAGCGGATCGACATGCAAGCCATCGAGACTGACGCCCGGTTCGGCGCCCCAGTCTTCCGGGGCAGCGCGCACCCGTCGCGTGACCGCTTCGAGCCGAGCCAGAAGTTCCCGTACGTCGTAGGGTTTCACGAGAAAGTCATCGGCTCCAGCGTGCAGTCCGCGAATACGCTCCTCGATCTGCCCGCGCGCGGTCGCGACAATGATGGGCACACCGGACACCGCCCGGATCCTGCGGCACACTTCGGTGCCGTCGAGGTCGGGAAGCCCGAGATCCAACAGCACTGCTTCAGTTTCTGCGTTCACCGCCGCGAGCGCGGAAGCACCGTCTGCCACACAGTGCGTGGCGTACCCGGATTTGCGAAGGAAGGCGCTGAGCGCGGCTGACATTCGCACGTCGTCCTCAACGATCAAGATGCGCATACCCCACCACCTTTGGCTCGCCCGCGCGGGTTTCCTCCACCCTAGTGGGCACAGGCTCGGTCTCGGAATCCGGCCAGGTTCGGGTGTCCTGTGGCGAGAGCGGCCGACACCGATCAACCTCCCACGCACGGAGGCCCCCGGGATCATGCGATCCCGGGGGCCTCCGTAGTGCTCAGCGCGTTAGTTGCGCGGCAGCAGCGTGTACTTCGACGAGAGGAACTCGTGGATGCCCTCGAAGCCGCCCTCGCGGCCGAGGCCGGACTGCTTGAGGCCACCGAACGGTGCCGCAGCGTTGGAGACAAGGCCGGTGTTCAGACCCATCATGCCGCTCTCGAGCTTCTCGATCATGCGGTGGCCACGGTGGATGTTCTCCGTGAACACGTAGCTGATCAGGCCGTACTCGGTGTTGTTCGCGATCTCGACGGCTTCTTCTTCTGTCGAGAAACGAATCACGCCGAGGAGCGGTCCGAAGATCTCCTCGCGCATGATTGCAGACTGCGGCGTGAGGTGGTCAACAACGGTGGGCTGGAAGAAGTTGCCCGGGCCGTCGATGGCTTCGCCACCGGTGACGACCGTGGCGCCCGTGTCCACTGCGTCCTGAACGAGACGTGCGGTGTTCGCCACAGCTTTGTCGTCGACGAGCGCGCCAATGTCGTAACCCTCTTCGGCACCGCGGCCGATCGA
Source organism: Leucobacter sp. 7(1) (assembly GCF_900163635.1). GTDB lineage: Bacteria > Actinomycetota > Actinomycetes > Actinomycetales > Microbacteriaceae > Leucobacter. The sequence goes on from NZ_FUID01000097.1 coordinate 42,736, forward strand.
GAAGGCAGCAACCTTCTCGCTCACACGGCGCACGAACTCGTCCGCGACGGACTCGTGCACAATGACGCGGTTGGCGGCGGTGCAGGCCTGGCCGATGTTGCGGAACTTCGCGAGCATCGCGCCCTCGACCGCGCGGTCGAGATCTGCGTCTTCGAACACGATGAAGGGGGCGTTGCCGCCGAGCTCCATGGAGGTGCGGAGCACGTTCTGCGCCGCGGCCTCGAGCAGCTTCACACCCACCGGGGTGGATCCCGTGAAGCTGAGCTTACGCAGACGCGTGTCCGAGAGGAGGGCGCTCGACTGCGCGCTCGACTTGGACGTCGCGACGACGTTCACCACACCGGCCGGAAGGCCAGCCTCTTCGAGCAGCTGCGCGAAGAAGATTGTGGTGAGCGGCGTCAGAGCGGCCGGCTTGATGACCACGGTGCAGCCCGCGGCCAGAGCCGGAGCGATCTTGCGGGTCGCCATCGCAAGCGGGAAGTTCCACGGCGTGATGAAGTAGCACGGGCCGACAGGAATCTGCGAGACGAGCATGTTGCCCGTGCCCTCGGGGTTCTGGCGGTAGTCACCGGGGACGCGCACGGCCTCCTCGGAGAACCAGCGCAAGAACTCGCCGCCGTAGTTGACCTCGCCCCGAGCCTCGGCGATGGGCTTGCCCATTTCCATGCTCATGAGCAGCGCAAAATCTTCCTTGCGCTCCATAAGGAGGTCGAAGGTGCGGCGGAGGATGTTCGAGCGCTCGCGGCTGGGGGTCGCGGCCCACGCAGCCTGCGCGGCGACGGCAGCGTCGAGGGCGCGGACGCCGTCCTCAACGGTGGCGTCAGCGATCGACTTGATGACCTCGCCTGTCGCGGGATCGTGCACATCGAGCGTCGCGCCCGAGGTGGACGGCTCCCAGGTGCCGCCGATGCCGAGGCCGGACTGGACGCGGTCGAGCAGTTCCTGCTCGTTGGGCTTCAAAGCCATAATTCAGTGTCCTTTCGAAAGGAGCGGTTAGGCGTTTGCCTTGAGCGCGTCTGCAACGATCTGCAGGCCCTCGCGGAGCAGCTCATCGGAGATCGAGAGCGGCGGAAGGAAGCGGACCACGTTGCCGTAGGTGCCGCAGGTGAGGAGGATAACAGCCTCGTTCGCAGCGTGCTTTGCGATCGCGCTTGTCAGCGCTGCGGCGGGCGTGGTGGTGCCCGACTCGACGAACTCGACAGCCATCATGGCGCCGCGGCCGCGGATGTCGCCGATGCGGTCATCGGTCTTCTGCAGTTCGGTGAAGAACTCCGTGATGATTGCGCCGATCTCGCGTGCGCGCTCGGTCAGGTTTTCCTTCTCGTAGGTGTCGATCGTTGCGAGGGCTGCGGCACACGCGATCGGGCTGCCCGTGTAGGTGCCGCCGAGGCCACCTGCGTGAGCGGAATCCATGATTTCGGCGCGGCCGGTCACAGCCGACAGGGGCAGGCCACCGGCGATGCCCTTTGCGGTGGTGACGAGGTCAGGAACAACGCCCTCCTGGTTCGCAGCGAACATGTCGCCCGTGCGCGCGAAGCCGGTCTGCACCTCGTCGAGGATGAAGACAACGTTGTTCGCGGTTGCCCACTCCTGCAGTGCGGGGAGGAAGCCGGCTGCGGGCTCGATGAAGCCGCCCTCGCCCTGGATCGGCTCGATGATGATCGCGGCAAGGTTGCCGGCGCCCACCTGCTTCTCGATCTGCGTGATCGACACTGCCGCAGCCTCGACGCCGGACAGGCCATCGCGGTACGGGTAGGAGGTCGCGACGCGGTAGACCTCGGGAGCGAAGGGACCGAAGCCATCCTTGTACGGGATGTTCTTCGCGGTCATCCCCATGGTGAGGTTTGTGCGGCCGTGGTACGCGTGGTCGAAGACGACGACGGCGTTCTTCTTGGTGAAGTGGCGAGCAATCTTGATCGCGTTCTCCACTGCCTCTGCGCCCGAGTTGAAGAGCGCGGAACGCTTCTCGTGGTCGCCGGGGGTGACCTCGTTGAGCTTCTCAGCAACGGCGACGTAGCCCTCGTACGGGGTGACGGTGAAGCAGGTGTGCGTGAACTGCTGGACCTGTGCGGTCACAGCCTCGACAACTGCGGGTGCCGAGTTGCCCACGCCGGTCACGGCGATGCCGGAGCCCAGGTCGATGAGCGAGTTGCCGTCGGCGTCAACCATGACGCCGCCGCCTGCGGCGACGATCGACACGGGCAGTGCCACACCCACGCCAGCGGCAACTGCGGCGTTCTTACGCGCGATCAGTTCCTGCGACTTCGGGCCAGGAATGCTGGTAACAAGCTTGCGCTCCTGCGGAAGCGAGGGGCCGCCGATGACATCGACCATAAGGGTTCTCCTTGCGTGGGTTTCGCGCGTGCGGCAGCACCGCACACGCGTCCGATTGATTCGGGTTCAGCATAGCCCCGCTAGCGATCCCGCATCTGTGCCAGAATGGAGATCAATCAGACAATCTTTCGCCACATTGGCATTGCTTCTGGCAATCACGGTTAGGGAGCCCCTGTGACCCTCGCGACACTCCCGGATGGGGGCACCCATCCCACAATCGAGCTCGGCGAACTCCTGCATCAGTACCAGCTGAGCCTGGTACTGATCGCTGGCTCGGATGAGCTGACCGCGGCCAGGCCCGTGCAGTGGGTCCACGTCAGCGAGCTCGAAGATCCCACCCCGTTCCTCCCTGCGCGCACGGTACTCCTCACGACGGGTGCCCGTTTCGATGCGGTGCAGGATCAGACCGAGGCCGACGCCTATGCGAGGCGGCTCATCGACGCTGGCACCTCGGCGCTCGGGGTCGCTGTTGGGCTGCACTGGGACCGTGTTCCCGCGTCGCTCGTCGCCGCCTGCGACAGGCTCGGTCTGCCCCTCTTCCGCGTGCCCTACGACACCGCGTTTATTGAGATCGTGCAAACCACAGCCAGGCTCCTTGACGCGCAGACCCGGGATCGCGACATCTGGGCAATCGACTCACAGCGCGCCGTCACGACAGCGTCGTTGCATCGCGACGGCCTCGGCGCCGCAGTGCGGGAGGCCGCCGCGCGACTCGGCCGCTGGGTCGGGATCACTGATCGCTCCGGTCGACTCGTCGAGTTCGCGTCGTTTCCCGGCAGCGTCGCCCCGCAGCCGGACTGGATCCGACGCGAAACCCGCCACCTTGTCGAGCGCGGCCTCAGCGCCGGCCGGATCGGCGGGGAGAAAAGCGCGGAAGGCACCCCCAGCGCGGGGCTGCAAATGCAGGCGCTCGGTCGCCAGGGTCAGATCTTGGGCGTCCTCGTCGTCGCTGATGCGGGCGCCCCGGACACCGCGGAACGCACCCTGCTTGGACTCATCGCAGCCCTCGCCACCGTGCAACTTGAACACCGCGCAGGAATCGGAGCAGCACAGGCGTCGCTGCGCGGCGCAATTCTCGAGCTCCTCATCTCGGGTCAGATCCCGCTCGCCGAACGTCTCGCTGAGGGCACACTCACGCGCATTCCGGCCGGGGCCATCGCGGTCGTGCGCTACCGGAGCCCGGCCGAGCCGGATCCCAGCTTCACCGAGGACCTGCTCTCACTCGACGCAGGGAGTCCCGGGCTCATCGGGGCAAGCTACGCCGAAGCCCCTCTGATCGTCGCCGAAACCCGGCACCTGCCCGCCGTGCGCCGCCTGCTTGTCGCCCATCATCTGCCCGCCGGGATCTCCGAGCGCGGCACTCTCACCGGGCTCAGCGAACTCCTGGGCCAGGCCGATCGCGCGCTCGAGCACGCACTCGCCTCTGTCGCGGTCACCCCTGTCGATTACCGCCCCGAACTGCATGGCGGTGTCCTCCGACTCCTCGCGGGTCAGCCCGAGGCGGCGAGTCGCGCTGCCGCACTCCTGGGGCCGGTACGTCACCACGACGAACGGCACGACGACCGCATCGAAGAAAGCCTGGCGACCTGGCTCGCCCACCACGGGCAGACGAGCCCCGCGGCCAGTGAACTCGGCATCCACCGCCACACGCTGAAGGCGCGCGTGCAGACCGCCGCGAGTCTGCTCCAGCTCGACCTCGACTCCCCCGATGCGCGCGCTGAGCTCTGGGCTGCCCTGACACTCGCGCCGCGCTAGCCCGGTGATCACCTGACCAGCGCGGCGCGATGCGGGCCGGCTACTCGGCGGTTCCGAAACGCGCGTCGATCTCGACCCGCACGCCGATGTCGTGCACGGTGACCTCCGGCGGTGCCCCCGCGTCAGCCATCATCGCGAAGCGCGGGGCGCCAATCGGCGCGACGCCGCGGCCCGCACTTGTGTCGCGAATCTCGCGCAGCGCAAGCGCCGGCCCGCCCAGCGCGGCCGCATAGTCGGCGGCGGCGCTCTGGGCGTCCACAACTGCGGCCGCCCGCAACTCTCGCAGCACGGCCTGCCGCGCGGGATCGCTCAGCTTCCAGGACACGTTCGCATCGGTGCCAGCCTCAGCGAATTCGGTGGTGAGCGCACCGACGAGGTCAAGCGCCACGAGTTCCACACCCACGCTCACGTTGGCACGGTGTTCCACGATCTGTGCGCCGCGCTCGTCGCGCCATGAATTCGTGTACGTCGTCACTGCCTCCGCGGTATAGCTTTCCGCGGATCCGTCGGCCACGAGCTGCTGGGCACGCTCGACAAGCTGTGCGTGGCGCGCGCCCGCCGCAGCTACAACCGCGGCGCGTTCGGGCCCCGTGTGCGACGCGCCCAGCTGCACCTCTGCGCGATCTGCAGGTAACCGACCCTCCGCAGCTCCGGTCACAATGATCTCGGTCATGCACTCCCCCATTCGCTCGCCGCGGCCCCTCGACCACGCACTCCGAACACTACTCGCGCGTCCCGCGCGGGTCCAGGGCTGCCCGGTGTCCTGCCACCACATCCGCCCTCACCACTGATGATCATCCACCCCATCGATACC
>NZ_FUID01000045.1 GCF_900163635.1 Leucobacter sp. 7(1)
GTGGTTGTGTGAGTCGTCCTGTTGCCCGGGGGTCCGGGCAGGGAGACTGGTCAGATCATGACGAACAGCAGGAAGCGTCACACTCCGGAGCAGGTCGTCCGTAAGCTCGGGCAGGCCGACAGGATGCTCGCGGGCGGGAGCGACATCGCCGGGGTGTGTCGAGAGCTCAGAGTGTCCGAGCAGACGTACTACCGGTGGCGGAACCAGTACGGCGGATTGAAGGCCGACGACGCGAAGCGGCTGAAGGAGCTCGAGAAGCAGAACGCCACGCTCAAGCGGCTGCTCGCCGAGGCAGAGCTCGAGAAGGCCGCGCTCAAGGAGCTGGCTGAGGGAAACTTCTAGGCCCGGGCAGGCGCCGCGCAGCCGTCGACCACCTCAAGCGCACGCTGCGGGTGAGCGAACGAATGGCGTGCCGTCTGGCCGGGCTGAGCAGGTCCGCATACCGTCGCCCGCTCCAGGGCGAGACGACAGCCGACCCGGACCTGGCGTTGCGGGACTGGCTGCGGGCGTATGCGAAGAAGCACCCGCGGTGGGGATACCGCAGGGCCTACCACGATGCCCGCGGCGAGGGGTGGATCGTGAACCACAAGAAGATCCAACGGCTCTGGCGCGAGGAAGGGCTGCGCGTCCCGCAGCGGCGTCGCCGCAAACGCGTTGGGTCTTCGACCGTCGACGCCACGGCAGCGGTCGCACCGAACCTCGTGTGGGCGGTGGACTTCCAGTTCGACGCGGACGAGCAGGGCCGTCCGATCAAGATCTGCTCCATCGTCGACGAGCACACCCGCGAGTGCATCGGCGGGCTCGTCGAACGGTCGATCACCGCGGACCGGCTCACCGCCCACCTCGAGGACCTCGTCGCAGTCCGCGGCGCCCCCGCGGTGCTCCGATCCGACAACGGCCCCGAGTTCATCGGCGACGCGATGGCCCACTGGGCCGGCACCCGTACCGGCCTGTTCTACATCCCGCCCGGCTCGCCCTGGCACAACGGGTACGTCGAGTCGTTCAACAGCAGGCTCCGCGACGAGTGCCTGAACATCAACAGCTTCTACTCGCTGCTCCACGCCCAGGTCGTGATCGGCGACTGGAAGACCGAATACAACCACGACCGCCGGCATTCATCGCTCGGCTACCTCGCACCCGTCGACTACGCTCGGCAATGCACCCATCAATCGGAAACCGACGACTCGCACAGCGACCGGACCGAATGAAGGGGACGGCCCG
>NZ_FUID01000041.1 GCF_900163635.1 Leucobacter sp. 7(1)
GCGTGGGTGCGTCCGACTGATCTGATCGCGTCGAGTACCGCCAGGATCGCGGGCCTCGGCATCAACTTTCAGACCGAGCTCGCGCACCGTGCCCGCCGCGCGGCGGGTCAGACCTACCGGGCGACTCGGAATCATGCCCGTGACATCCGGGATCACCGAGCGGCACCTGCGGGGTCTGCGGTGTTCGAGTCGTTCGATGTGTTCGAGCCGCAGGATCGGCCGCGCTCCTCGTCGTGGTTGCGGCCATCTGGAATCGGGCTGGGGTGAGCCGCCATGCGCAGAAGACGGTGGCGCGACGGGGTTGGTGGGGAGCCGGTGCGCACCTGCTTGTCAGGAGGTGCCACCATGCCACAACGAAACACTCCACGCCGCGACGGTCGCGGGCGTGGGTTCGAGAACTCAGAACGACTCCGCGAACTCCTCACCCGCCTCAACACCGAAGGGCCCGACGCCTGGCGGAATGACCCGGCCGCCGCTGAACTCATGCGGCACGCGGCCGACAAGTACGCCGCCCTGGCCCGCAAGCACGGCCTCGATCCGTGGGAGGCGGCGACGGCGGCGTTCGAGGCGATGCGCACGCCCTCGGTGCGGCGGGCGGACGATCCCTGGGCGGTCATCACTCGCGCCGTGCAGATCACCTGTATCGCAGAAAGCCGCGCCAACGGGCTGCTGTGCTCCGTGCATCAAGCGCGCAGGCCCAGGTATTCGAGTTTCCATGACGCCGAACGCTTCTCCGACCGCGAAAACCCCCTTACCGACTATCACCCCGCGTTCCGCGCCGACCCCTTCGCAAACGATGACGACGACGGCGAAGACGACCGCGGGGAGGTGTCGGGGTCGACGGGGGTGGAGTCAGCGGTCGAGGACACGATCGCGTTGCTGTGCTGGTACGGGTGGGACCCAGAACTCGCCCGCGCCGCAGTCGAGTGCATCTGCGCACGCCTCGCAGAATCCATCTCCCGAGCAGGAGCATACGAGTCACTACGACGTGACCAGCACGCCCGCGCCCTGCTCGACATCCCCGCACCGTCCTGGTACCGGCTGCTGCGGATCATCCTCGGCGCCCCCGACCTACACCTGGCCGGTACGAACGCGGGCCGTGGGGTGTTGCTGCGGCTGCTGATCGGTGAGTCCTTGGCATACCTCATGGACGACACGGATTTGGGTGCGGCAATCAGAGTCGCAGCCCCCGGCGTGATGCGGGGCCGGTCATGAGCGAGCCGGGGCATATCGAGCTGGAGCGTGCCGTGGATTCGATCTGGGCCGGCCGCCGTCACCGCGAAGACTACGGCGACCTCGACTCGCTGGTGGAGTCGATCGCTCGGGATGGGCTGTTGCAGCCGATCACGATCACCCCAGACGGGATGCTGATCTGCGGTGCCCGGCGTTTGGCCGCGATCCGCCGGCTCGGGTGGAAGACGGTGAACGTGTGGGTGCGCTCCGGTATCTCTACGACCCTCGGGCAGCTCCTCGCCGAACAGGACGACAACCTCCTACACAAGCCCCTCACCCGCACGGAGGAAGCCACCCTCTACGCCGAGCTGAAAGCTCTCATGGTCGAGGATGCGACTGGCCGGCAGGAAGCGTCACGGTTCACTTCGAAACAGGAAAACCCCAGGTCACACGGTGGGGCCACGGTGGCCCCACCGTCGGCTGGGGGTATCGGGAAGACCCGCGAGCAGGCCGCGCTTATGGTCACCGGCCGCAACGCGTACACCTCGCTTGAACGCATCAACGAGTTGCAGCATCTCGCCGCTGACCTTGCACAGCCCGACGACGTAAAGCGGCGGGCGCGGGAGGAGCTTGACCGGATCGATGCGGGCGGGTCGATCACCGGAGCGCAGCATCGTATCCGCGCCGCGCAATCCCTTGCGGAACTCGACGCCCTCGCGGGCGACCCTGGACAACCGGCAGGCATCCGCGACGCCGCCGCCGCAGGAGCTGCCCGTCTTCGCGAGCTCGCAGACACGGCGCGGCCTGCGGACCTGGAACGTCTCGCGGAACTCGCTGTCGAGCGTGCGAAGTCTGCGACGAAGAAGCGCCCCGCCCAGCTCGCATCAGCACGGCTCC
>NZ_FUID01000099.1 GCF_900163635.1 Leucobacter sp. 7(1)
TGCCGACAATCGCGAGTTTGTCAGAGACCGTCGCTGTCGCTCCCTTCCCGGGAACGATATTGAAGTCAGTCGCGGCCTCCAGATCCGCAATTTGCTTCTTAGCTGCGGACATGATTGCGCGGGCAATGATGTGCTCTGAGCCCTGTTCGACTGAGGCTGCGACACGGAGCAAATCGTGTTCTTGGATGTGTTCCGGGGTGGCTGTGCCCGTCACTGTCATGGTGCCAGCAGTCAGTGTGCCGGTCTTGTCCAGAACGACGGTGGTGATGGTGCCGCTTGCCTCGAGTGCGTCTTGTCCTTTGACGAGGATACCGAGGCTGGCGCCTCTACCGATACCTACCATGAGTGCAGTGGGCGTTGCGAGGCCGAGTGCACAGGGGCAGGCAATGATCAGGACGGCGATGCCGATGCCGAAGGCGTCTTGGAATGCGGTGCCCGCAAGCGTCCATGCGAGTGTCACGAGAATCGCGAGGGCAATGACTGCTGGAACGAAGTAGGTGGTGATGCGATCTACGAGTGTCTGCACTCGGGCCTTACGAGATTGCGCTTGTTCGGCGAGCGCGGCCATCTGCGCAAGTTGGGTATGCGCTCCGACAGAGGTTGCGCGTACTTCTAGTCTTCCGTTCGTGCTGATCGTTCCACCGACGACGCTGTCTTCAGGACTGAGATCTTTCGGGACAGGTTCCCCGGTCAACATGCTGGTGTCCACTGATGCGTATCCGGCACTGATCGTGCCGTCCGCAGGTATCGTCTCGCCTGGAAGGACGACGAAAGTATCTCCGACGCGCAACGACGCGGCCGGTTCGATGCTTTCGCTGCCGTCTCGGGTAATGCGCACGTGGGTAGCGGCAAGCTGACCCAGCGCACCGAGAACGTCTCCTGCTTTTCTTCTGGAGCGTGTTTCGAAGTAGCGCCCAGCGAGCTGGAATGTCGTCATCCCGGCAGCGACATCGAGGTAGATGGAGTTCGCACCTTCCGGGGTGGCTCCGAAGCCGAGCCAGTATCCGGCGCCGTCCTGCCCGATACCGAGCAGAAGGGAGGTGACCGCCCAGCCGAACGATGCTGCGATGCCGAGTGACACGAGGGTGTCCATGCTGACATTCCCGTGGCGTAGGTTGCGGAGTGTGGCTTTGTGGAACGGCCAGGCAGCCCATGTAACGATGGGTAGGGCGAGCAGAATGCAGAGCCATTCCCAGCCGGGGAAGCGCCAGCCCGGAACCAATGCGAGAACGATCGTGATATCCATCAGTGGAACTGTGAGTATCGCGGCGACGAGGAGCCTACGCCGCAGGGATGTGATCCTCACTTCTGTTGCGCGCCTCGACCAGGCGTCATCGGCATCGTCGTGAACGCGCGCTCCGTATCCGGCCTTCTCTACACGACGCACTGCTAGGTCGGCCTCGTCGGGTGAGAGCCCAGTGAGAATCGCTCGTTCTGTCGCGTAGTTCACACTTGCCGTCACCCCATCGAGTTGCCCCAAGGCACGCTCTACTCGACCCGCGCATGCGGCGCAGGTCATGCCGGAGATATCGAGTTGAAGGGGATCCGTGGCGCTCTGTTGGATCGTCATGAGCTGCTGCCTTCCTCCGTGCCGGGAACTCGTGGCCCTCGCAAGTTGCGAGCTTGTCGAGCACTGAGCTTTTCAAGCATCCGGTTGTAGTCGTCGAACTCGTCATCGAGCCCCGCATCGAGGTGACGATCTTTGCGGCGTGCGTCCTTCGCGTCCTGTCTCGACCACTGCACGCCGAGCGCGATGATGACGAGGAGGAGAGGGATTTCCCCGCCTGCCCAGGCGACGCCGCCTCCCAAGTATTGGGAGGCCTTGAGGTCGGCCCAGGGCAAGGCTAGATAGCGATAAAAATTTTCAGCGATGATGTCCCCGCCGGACATCAGGATGACGCCGAAGAAGGCGTGGAAGGGCATTGCGGCAAGTACGAAGCCGAGTTTGCCGATGTGAGGAAGGGGTCGTGGGGGCCGGTCTACGCCGATGACCAGGCCGTAGAAGAGGTAGCCCGCGATGAGGAAGTGCACGTTCATGAGCTGGTGGGCCCAGTGGAATCGCATGTACTCGCCGAAGATTCCCGAGAAGTAGAGGCCGTAGTACGAGCCGACGAACAGCGCAAAGACGATCAAGGGGTTGTAGATGAAGCGAAGCACACGCCAGTGCAGTGCCCAGGTGACCCAGTCATGGATCCCAGCAGGTCGTTTCGGGTTCGACCTCGTTGAGCGTAGGAGGAGCGTGACGATGCCGCCCATAACGAGGAGGATCGGTGCCAGCATGTTCAGGCTCATATGCACGATCATGTGGATGCCGAAATCCGGAGCGGAGTATTTGCCGAAGCCTGAGCTAGTGACGAACGCCACGACGATCCAACCGCCAATCCAAGCCACGGTCCGGCCTGCCGGCCATGCGTCCCCGCGGCGACGGAGTGTGTTCACCGCGACGAGATAGACCGTCACAGCGGCGACCGACAGAAGCAGGAAGAGGATATTGGGACGCCAGTGCGTGAACAATACGAGCGGAGTGGGCGCTTCGGTCACCTCGAACCCTAGGAAAACTTGCGAGATGCTCGTGGGAACGAAGTAGTGCGGAGGTGGAAAGCGAGTCATCGCGGCCGTGATGCCCACCCAACCGGCGATCGCGACGGCAAGACCTCCGAGCAGGCGGGAGAGCCGTTTCTCGTTGATGCGCCGGTGCCGCCAGATGGACCATGCGTACACCGTCACTCCGCAGATGAGCGCGAGACACACCCATCGTGCAAAGATCTGCCAGCCGGTTACTGAGTCGAAAAGGCCGGTTCCCGTCAGCTTGAACCATGCGAGAAGGACATCGGCTCCGACGACGACTGGCAGAGCGAAGACGAGGAACAAGAACAGTCGCGGGAGGATCTCAGGCGAGATCAAACGACCGGATGCGACCCGGATCGCCGCGAGCAGGATCACGCCGAATACTGCGCTCGTGAGGAGCGACTGGTAGACGCCCGCGTCGCTTCCGAAGTCGTGTTCAGGTCCAACCAGGATCTGGCCGACGACAACCGGAGCCAGCACGCCGAAGCAGGCTGCCCATAGCGGAATCAGCAGCCCCGTCCACTGTTCTACGAACATGCTGAAGAAGAACACCACGAGGGCGGCCAGCAGTGTCACTGTCCACGCCTTGGGGAAAGAGCTTGCCTCGTAAAGAAATGACAAGGAGCTCGATGTCCCCAATCTGGCGAAGGGCTGCCCATTGCTATCGAGCATGGTGAGAAACACCATTGCCGCCGCCGCAGACGCCCACACCCCGGAGCTGACTTGGAGCACTTTCAGTTCAAGCGGGCTTCGCAGAAGATCAGCGTTTCGACCTCGCGCGTCCCGGAAGAACAGCAGAGTCAGTAGCGCACCGACGGTCACCATTGCTGCAGCATCAGCGGTGGCCTGACCTACTGCCGTGAGAACTCCGACATCAAGTCCCGGAAAGCTCCGGCGAAGCATGTCGTATGGCTCCTGCCCAACGAGCACTGTGACCAGCGGTGCGGGAACCAGGACGAGCGCACCGCAGAGGACTGCAACCACACGGACGAGTACTGCATTCCGTGCGACGATCGCGGGGTCGACCGAGGAAGATGCAGTGCGAGATGACGAGAGGGCAGCAGTCAAGAGCTTTCGTTCTCCCACGACACGAGTTCGAAGCCTGCCTCCGAAACGGCTCCTTCGATAGCCGTCCGTTCGACCATGTCGCCATAGTGCAACACGACCGCTCCCGATGCTGCGTTGACGTCTGCGCCAATCACTGCATCGACCCTCAGGAGCTCAGCGGTGAGCGCCTGCTCGCAGTGGGCGCAGGTCATTCCGTTCACGCGGAACTCCAGTTCATTCATCGGGGCATGAGCCTTTCGCTTCATCTGACGCAATCACTACTAAGTCTACGACATGTCGAGATGCAGGAACTCTCAGGACACTCGCAGCAACTACGTCATGTAGAGTTACTACGTCTTGTAGTGCTAATAGGAGGAGGCAGACGTGATCGTAGAGCAGGGTAACGACGACACCGGGCCGTCCCCTTCATTCGGTCCGGTCGCTGTGCGAGTCGTCGGTTTCCGATTG
>NZ_FUID01000040.1 GCF_900163635.1 Leucobacter sp. 7(1)
GCGGCGCGCGCGGTGGTGGGGCGGGTGAGGATGACGGTGAGGTGCGTGATCGACAGCAGTACCAGCGGCGGGATCGCAGCGACCGACGCAGCCAAGATCGGTGGTACGTCGGTGTCGGCAGCGATGATCGCGTGGATCGCATTCGCCGTCACCGACACCACCGCCCCCGCAGCAAGCAGCGTCCACGGATACCACGTCGGGCGGGTCTGGCTGGCGAGGGCGACGACAGCGACGGTTGCGACGACGATGATGCCGTCCACGATCAACGGCCACGCCCACGCCTGACCGCCATCAATCCCAGACCGCCGCGCAAGATCAGCCAGCGCCGTAAAGCTGAGCCAGAATGCGCCGGCGGCGATGAACACCGTTCCCGTGATCGCCGTCATCACCGCCAAGCGGCGACCCCGCGGCGAGACAGCCTCGATGGGGTTCATGAGATCACCCGCCCCGGTGACCCGCGCACCACACGCCGCTCATCCGCCACGGGCTCCGCAGCGCGGGGTGCGGTGCGGGCGGTGCGGTAGGCGGAGCGGATCGTCGCCATGATCTCCCGCGACCCCAGCCCTGCATGCTCAGCCGCAGGACCCAGCGCTTCGAGAGTCGCAGCCGGCGGGGTGCCTGATTCGGCGAGACGGCAGGCAGCCCAGAACAGGCCACGGTTCCGCTCACCCTCACCACGCCCCGCCACCCAACCGGCAAGCACCTTCGCATCCGCCCCCCGCCGCTCCAACCGAGCAGTACGCGCACGGCCCATCGGGATCAGGGTGCGCGGGTCCAGGAACTCGCGCAGCCGTGCCGCATCCACCGGCACCGGGATGTCGCCTGATGTGACGATGAGCCGGTACGGCGCTCGCGCCCCGCCAGGGCGCAGCACCTTCGATGGCGGGGCGATGATGTAGCCGCCGTCACCCCGGAAATCGACATGCGCCCGTGCCGCCTGCCACGACGACTGCGCACGATCCGGGTGCGCCGGATAGTAGGCGTGGAGCCCGCCGGAGGGGGTGCGCACGAGCGCCGCCCACCCCGCCGCATACCCTTCGCGGTGCGCTTCGCGGAAAGCGGGGAACCCGGTGCCGGTCGCGTGCACGTCGACATCGACGACCTCGACCCCGGATGCGGCACCGGTGGGGATGCCGATGTTCGCGGACGGCCACCTCGACCACCACGCCGCAACCTGCCCAGGATCAGCGGTCGCGTCATGGAACCCACGGGCCACGAGCGGACGCTTCTCACCCGGCACGCACGGGAACACCGGCACCCCAGCCGCAGCGAACCGCGCCGCCGCCTCGGAGAGCGGCATCCCGCCGACTTCGGAGAACAGATCAACGGCACCCATCACAGGCTCCTCACCGACGACGCCACGGCGCGGCGCGGCTCCTCCGCCAAGGGATCAGCAGTCGTCTCGACCGCAGGCTCGGGGCGTTTCTTCGCTGGGGTTTCGCGGGTGAGGCCGGGAGGGTCGCCGTTGCTGATCTGCACGGTGGGCAGCTGGTCGAGAATGACTGCTGAGGTTTTGCGGACTCGTTCGCCGGTGGCTTGGACGACTTCGACCGGGGACTTCTCCGGCACCGTCGCCGCCCACCCCGACACATACGGGACCGTGTAGTCGCTGGTGTCCATGCCGTGCGCTGCGACGACCATCAACGCCACCGAATCCGCCTCCACCTCTCCAATCCCGCGATGCCCCGTCGCATCGGCGTTGTCTGGGCCGTGCAGGAGAACGTGGGCGAACTCGTGGACGAGGGTCTTCACCTGCGCCGCCTCGGGCATGTTCTCCCGCACCGCAACCGTCCGCGCACCGAAATCAGTGAGACCGTTCGCGCCGTGGATCATGCCCTCATGCGGCACCCGCAACACCCTGAACCCCTCCGCCTCCACGAGCCGTGCGATGCCCTCCCAGAGCCCATCGGGAGCTTCGCCTTCCAGCAGCCGTGGCGAGGGTGGTGCGGGGATCGGGTCGCCGGCGGTTTGGGAGGCATCCCAGACGTAGGCGGGTCGGACGCCGACCATGCGGGAGCGCACCGCCTCACCCGGTTTCGGTTTCTCGAACCTGCCGAGCCTGCGCCACGACTCCGCCACCTTCGGCGTGAACGACGCGAACCTCCCCGTCACCGGGGCGAGGATCATGTACCCCGACTGGCCCTTCTCGACCTGCCGGCCGAGCGCCTGCCACTGTTTGAACCCCGCCACATACGACGGCACCGGCTCCGGCACCCGGCCCGCCTCAAACGCCGCCTGATGCTGCACAAAGATCAGCAGCGTGTTGTTGAACGAACGAGCACGAAACCGAGCCGCAAACTCCAACGCCTGCTTCCAGTCCTCACCCGACACCAACGACTCCACCGCGCCGGTGAGCTGTTCATGCA
>NZ_FUID01000018.1 GCF_900163635.1 Leucobacter sp. 7(1)
GCGGGGCACAACTTCACGAAACAAGAACCCCTGATCCACAAAGCAGAAAAGAATTCCGAGGAAATTTCGCGCCGGAAGCACAGGCGGGCGGAAGTGAGAGAGACCCCGCGGGCACGCTACCGGCACACCTCGCACCGCATGCGGCCAGAATGACCGGCCTTCTCGCACGACCCACGACGACCCATCGGACTCAGGCCCCTGACTGCTGCCCTATCCAACCGCCTCAGACCGGCGCAACGGCGTGTTTCACCCCCCGAGTCGCGCGCACACCACTCAGTCTGATGCTTTTGCACCCAGGTGGTTCGGGGACTGGTGTCCGGCACATTGGACGACCAAGCTATGTTTGTGGCCAAGATTCACTCTGCTGCTGCCCTGAAGATTGGCAAGCGTGTTCGCGAGGTGCGGCAACACCTCGGCATCTCTCTCGAAGACCTCGGCGAACTCGCGGAGGTGAGTTGGACCAGCATCGGCAAGATCGAGCGTGGCGCGCAGAGCCCCAATGTGGAAACCCTCGTGCGCCTCGCAACTGCCCTGGGAGTCGATCCCGGGCACCTCCTCGCCGACGTCACGGCCGACGACTACGGACAGCGGTTGCACCGGCTGACCGCCCGCGACTTCATCAATGCGCGCGCCGCGCGCGAAAAGCTCGCCGCAGGATCGGCCGCTGATGCCTCAGGCGTCGATGATGCAACCCCACCCCCAGAGGCTACCGTCGCGTCGCAGCCAGCACCGTAAAGGTCCGGTCCCGCGCGATCTGGCGCGTGGGACCGATCGCGCGCTCCACCAACCCGCGATACTGCAGGTGTGAGTTGAACACCAGCCGGAGCTCTCCACCCGGGGCGAGTGCCCGCGCGCATGCCCCGATCAACCGGTGAGCTACCCCAGCGTGCACCGTCGCGCCCGTGTGGAACGGCGGGTTCAGCAATATCAGTTCGGCCCAGCCGTCCGGCACACCGTCCAGAGCGTCCGCGCGGGTCACCCACACACCCGGCTCATCACCAGGTTGTGGGGCCGTCGTTCCCACATCCAACCCGTGCGTAGCGGACCCGCGCAGCACCTGAGCCTCCGCGGCTGTGCGGATCGTCGCGGCCACAGCGGCGGCGGACTGATCAGTGGCGATGACCCGCGCCGCAGGGCGGCTACGCGCGGCGGCAGTCGCGAGCACACCGTTTCCGCACCCCAGATCCACGATCCGGCGCGCCGCAGGAGCCGCGGAATCGAGGTCTTGGAGCAGCAAACGACTTCCATGATCCAGCGTGGGCCCACCAAATGTGGCCCCAAACGCCGCGACCCGGAAGTCCAGCGCGGGATCGGTTCCCCACCGCGGGAACGACGAGTCGCCGGTTCGTTGGGGCATTCGGGCGGTCAGAACACGTGACTTCCGCCAGCCGAGCCCTGCAGCCACCTCTCCGAAGTGGCGTCCCAGAACGTCGTTCATCGCGCGGGTCATGTGCTTGATGCGTCCCCCGGCGAACACGCGAACCTCGGGGTGCGCCCATTGCGCGATCGACCAAGCGATTTCCTCGAGGGCGTCGAGGCCGCGAGGCAGCTGTACGAGCACGATCCGGGCACCACGCAGCAGCGATGCGTCGAGCGCGTGCGAGCGGAAGACCGCTGCACTGTTGTCGGCCAGGCCCACCCCGAGCCGGGCGGCGTTCGCGTGCAACGCAAGCTCTCCGAGCAGCGGATCCTGGAAAACTCGCACCTCACCAGCCCCTAGGAGCTCGATTGCGCCGAGAGTCAGCGCGCCGTGGCGATCACCAATCACGACAAGTTCGCCAGGCCCAAGCCCCCGGATTTCCTCCGCGGCGGTCGCGAGCAGGAGCTCGTCGGTGGCGTCTGAGGGGAGGAGTTCGTCGGCGGTGAAGTCGGGTTCACGCGAGAGCCGAGCAAACAGCTCCGGTGCCCCGCTCAGGGTTTCCACACGACGACCTCGGCATTGCGGCGCATCCGAGTGCCTCTGCGGAGCGTCACGACCTCGCCGCCGGCTGCGCCTGCGGCGAAGACCCGGCGGTCGGGGCGCTGCATGCGCTCTTCCGAGAGCGCACGTTCAAGTTCGCGCACCTGCGATTGCAGCTGGCGGACACGATCCTCGAGTTCGATAACGCGCCGGATCCCCTCCAGGCTGAGCCCTTCAGCGGACAACCGCGCGACCTCGCGCAGCTGGGCCACGTCGTGCAGTGAATACCGGCGCGTGTTGCCGCGCGTGCGCTGTGGCGAAACGAGACCGATACGGTCGTATTGCCGGAGCGTCTGTGGATGCATCTCAGCGAGTTCCGCGGCCGCCGCAATTGCGAACACGGGCGTGAAACGGTCCATCTGCGGGATGGGCATGATGTCAGTTCCTCTCTTCCCCCGGGCCGGGCAGACCCGGCCGCCGGAGTGACGGCCGGGTCATGTGCTCTAGCTGCGTGCTCGCGCGAGCAGATCCTCGCGCGGGTTCTCATTCGGTTCGGTGGCGCGGAACGCCTCTAGGGCTTCCTTCGCCTCCGCGGACAGGTGCGAGGGCACCACGACCTGAACTTCGGCCAACAGGTCTCCCGTGGCTTTCGCGGTCTTCACTCCGCGCCCCTTGACACGAAGCACCCGACCGCTCGGAGTCCCCGGCTGCACCTTCAGCTTGACCGGGTCACCGCCCAGTGTCGGGACCTCGACGGTCGCTCCCAGAGCCGCCTCCGAGAAGGTGATCGGGAGCTTCAACCGCAGGTTGTTGCCGTCGCGCTCGAACACTGGGTGCTTGCGCACGCTCACCGTGAGGATGATGTCGCCGGGCGCTCCACCGTTCGGGCTAGGTTCGCCCTTGCCACGCACCTTGATGCGTTGGCCGTCGGAGACCCCGGCCGGAATCTTCACCTTCACGTTGCCGCTCGGCGCCTGCAGGGTCACGGTTTTCCCCTGCACAGCGGTCTCGAAGTCGAGCGTCGTAGACGCCTGCACATCGCGACCGGGCTGGGGACCACGGGCCCCTCCGCCGAACATGCCGAAGATGTCCTCGAAGTTCTGTCCGCCGCCCTGCTGGTAGCTGTACTGCTGGCCACCGCGGGCACCGCCGCCGAACATTCCGCCGAATACGTCCTCAAAGCCTTGGCCACCGCCGCCACCCGAGGTGAAGCGGGCACTGCCCGTGCCCATGGCCCGAATCTGGTCGTATTCCGCGCGCTGCTCCGCGTCAGAGAGTACAGCGTACGCTTCGCTGATCTCCTTGAACTTCGCCTCCGCCGCCGCATCTCCCGGGTTTGAGTCCGGGTGATAGGTGCGGGCGAGTTTGCGGTACGTCTTCTTCAGCTCAGCATCGCTGACGCCTTTGGAGACTCCGAGCGTCTGGTAAAAGTCCTTCTCGAGCCAATCTTGACTAGCCATCTGCCCCCACCGCCACAGCGACCTTGGCGGGGCGCAGCTCGACTTCGCCGAGTCGGTACCCCCGCTCGATGACGTCCAACACGGTGTCCTGCTCCGTGCCAGGCACGGGAACCTGTGCGATCGCTTCGTGCAGCTGCGGGTCGAAAGGCTCGCCCTTCTCGCCGAAGCCGGCGAGCCCGAAGCGCTCCAGTGTGACTCGAAGCTTCTGCCCGATCGTGGCGAAGGCCGTGCCCTCGACAAGGTCGCCGTGCTGTTCTGCACGGTCCAGGTCGTCAAGCACGGACAGCAGTGGGGTCACCACTGACGCGAGCGCGCGCTGCTTTTCAATCACAGCGTTCGCTTCGGTCCGCTTGCGGTAGTTCGCGTACTCGGCACTCAGTCGACGCAGATCCTCAAGGTACGGATTCTCTGCATCGGCGGCCTCATCGGCACCCGCGGCATCAGCGTTCTGCTCGGCACCGAGGATGTCGTCGACCGTGAGATCCGGCTGCTCGGCGGAGGAACCCGCCGAGCCGGGGGCGGTTGCCCCCGACTCAGCAGCAGGAACCTCACTGCCGTGCTGCTCGTCGCCCGAGCCCGGTGTGCGCTGTTCCTCGTTCATCATGGTTACTTCTGCTCCCCGGCGTTCTCCGCCTCGTCGTCCTCAACAACCTCGGCGTCCACCACGTCGTCATCGTTTGCGGACTCTGCGGTGTCAGCAGCGGGCTGCTCGGCCTGGGCTGCGGCGTAGATCGCCTCGCCCAACTTGCTCTGGCTTTCGCTCAGCTTCTCGGAGGCGCTCTTCACAGCGGCCTCGTCATCGCCCGCAAGCGCCTGCTTCAGTGCGTCGAGATCGCCCTGCACCTCAGTCTTGACGTCCTCGGGCAGCTTGTCCTCATTCTCGGAGATCAGCTTCTCCACCGAGTAGGCGAGCTGCTCAGCGTTGTTGCGCTGCTCAGCGGCCTCACGGCGCTGCTTGTCCTCGGCTGCGTGCTCCTCGGCCTCGCGCACCATGCGCTCGATATCGTCCTTCGAGAGCGTCGAGCCACCGGAGATGGTGATCGTCTGCTCCTTGCCGGTGCCCTTATCCTTTGCGGACACCTGCACGATGCCATTGGCATCGATGTCGAAGGTGACCTCGATCTGCGGGATCCCACGGGGG
Organism: Leucobacter sp. 7(1); assembly: GCF_900163635.1. GTDB lineage: Bacteria > Actinomycetota > Actinomycetes > Actinomycetales > Microbacteriaceae > Leucobacter. The sequence goes on from NZ_FUID01000018.1 coordinate 4,502, forward strand.
GCCGGGGCAATTCCGGTCAGCTCGAACGTTCCCAGGTTCTTGTTGTCGCGGGTGAACTCACGCTCGCCCTGGAACACCTGGATCGCCACAGACGGCTGGCTATCTTCTGCAGTGGTGAAGGTCTCCGAGCGCTTGGTCGGGATCGCGGTGTTGCGCTCGATGAGCTTCGTCATGATCCCGCCCTTCGTCTCGATGCCGAGCGAGAGGGGGGTGACGTCGATGAGCAGAACGTCCTTGCGCTCACCCTTCAGCACACCGGCCTGGAGTGCGGCGCCGACGGCGACGACCTCGTCCGGGTTGACACCCTTGTTCGGCTCGCGGCCGCCGGTGAGCTGCTTGACGAGCTCGGTCACGGCGGGCATACGGGTCGATCCGCCAACGAGCACGACGTGCGCGATGTCGCCAACCTTGACGCCGGCCTCAGCAATAACGTCCTGGAACGGCTTGCGGGTGCGCTCGAGCAGATCCTTGGTCAGCTCCTCGAACTTGGCGCGGGTCAGCGTCTCGTCAAGGTTCGCCGGGCCGTTCTCCGTGAGGGAGAGGTAGGGCAGCTGGACCTGGGTGCTCATCGAGTTCGAGAGCTCTTTCTTGGCCTGCTCAGCGGCTTCCTTCAGGCGCTGCAGGGCGATCTTGTCGCCTGAGACGTCAACGCCGGTTGAGTTCTTGAACTGCGTCGCCAGGTAGTCAACGACGCGCTGATCCCAGTCGTCGCCGCCGAGGCGGTTGTCACCGGAGGTCGCGCGGACCTGGATCGTCGAGAAGTCATCGTCCTTGCCCACCTCGAGGAGGGACACATCGAAGGTGCCGCCACCGAGGTCGAAGACCAGGATGAGCTCGTCTTCCTTGCCCTTGTCGAGGCCGTATGCAAGCGCCGCCGCGGTGGGCTCGTTGATAATGCGGAGCACGTTGAGGCCAGCGATCTCGCCGGCTTCCTTTGTGGCCTGACGCTCAGCGTCGTTGAAGTATGCGGGGACGGTGATGACCGCGTCGGTGACCTTGTCGCCGAGGTAGGTCTCCGCGTCGCGCTTCAGCTTCATGAGCGTACGCGCGCTGATCTCCTGCGCGGTGTACCGCTTGCCGTCGACGTCATCGCTCTTCCAGTCCGTGCCCATGTGGCGCTTGACGGATGCGATCGTACGATCAACGTTGGTGACGGCCTGGCGCTTGGCGGTCTCGCCGACGAGCACCTCGCCATCCTTCGTGAAGGCAACGATCGAGGGGGTGGTGCGGAAGCCTTCCGCGTTGGCGATGACGGTGGGCTCTCCGCCTTCAAGAACAGCAACCACCGAGTTCGTGGTGCCGAGGTCGATACCGACTGCACGTGACATGTGCGCTCCTTCGTGTTGGTGAGTCAGGTGCCGCACATTCGCGGACACCCGGGTCTGAGTCGGCCCAGGGTCGCCATCCGACCTTGAGCCTTATGCACTCAAGTTTACCGACCGCTCAGCATGAGTCAAGTTGAAATCCGCAAACTTGAGTCAATCTCACTCAACTTTCAGGATTTGCCCAGTTCACCCCCAAGTCTTCCGCACCGACTACTGTGTGCAATATGAGCGACCTCCCCGCCTCGACTCCCATCACCCCCGCGCCGGGTGCCCCCACGACCGACCTTCAGGCACCGGCGGGCAAGGGCCGGATCCTCGCCTGGTCACTGTGGGACTGGGGATCCGCCGCGTTCCAAGCCGTCGTCACCACATTCGTGTTCGGCGTGTACATCACGCAGCCCGCGTTCGGCCCCGAAGCCGAGGTCACCGCGCAGCTCGGGACAGCCCTTCTCATCGCGGGAATCGTGGTCGCTCTTCTCGCACCCATCACCGGGCAGCTCACCGACGCAGCGGGCCGACGCAAGTTGTGGCTCGGGATCACCACCGCTGTCGTCGTCGGCTGCACCGCATTACTCGCACTCGTGGCCCCGGAGCCGAGCTACCTCATGCTCGGACTTGTGCTCCTGGCCATTGGCAACGTCGCGTTCGAGTTCGCGAGCGTCAGCTACAACGCGATGCTGAGCCAGGTTTCCACGAACGCAAACGTGGGCCGCGTCTCTGGCTTCGGCTGGGGCATGGGCTACCTCGGCGGCATCGTCCTGCTCGCGATCCTGCTCGTCGGTTTCATCTTCCCGGATCCAGGGTGGTTCGGCGTGACCCACGAGGGCGGCTGGAACGTGCGGGTCGCGATGATCGTCGCAGCCGCGTGGTTCGGGATCAGCGCGATCCCCGTGTTCTTCGCGGTTCCCGAGATCGGCGTCGATCCGACACACAAACCCGGTCTGCGCGGTGTCCTCACCGCCTACGGCACGCTGTTCCGCACAATCGCGGATCTGTGGCGCACGGCACGGCAGACGTTGTTTTTCCTGCTCGCAAGCGCAGTGTTCCGCGACGGCCTCGCCGGCGTCTTCACGTTTGGCGGCGTCATCGCCGCTCGCAGCTTCGGCTTCGACGCCACGACCGTGATCATCTTCGCGATCGCCGCGAACGTGGTCGCCGGGCTCGCCACCATCACCGCTGGCTTTGCGGAAGATCGCATCGGAGCCAAACCGATCATGGTCTGGTCGATCGCCTGCATGATCCTCTCCGCACTGCTCGTGTTCATCCTCGCTCCTCTCGGCACCTGGGTGTTCTGGGTCTTTGGCCTGCTGCTGTGCATCTTCGTCGGGCCGGTGCAGTCCGCGAGTCGCAGCTTCCTCGCACGCCTCATCCCGGCGGGCCGCGAGGGCGAGATCTTCGGCCTCTACGCCACCACCGGACGCGCCGTTTCCTTCCTCGCTCCCGCGGCGTTCACCCTCGCGGTGACCCTGGGAGGAACCGCGATCTTCGGCATTCTCGGGATCGCGCTCGTCCTGATTGTGGGGCTCCTCTTACTCCTCCCGGTTCGCGCCGAACCGGTGACGCCCGCACGCTAGGACGCCTCCGGTGACCCGCTCCTCACTCGCGGCCCCTGAACGCACCCCAGCGCTCGACAGGATCGTGGACACGGGGTTCCTGGTTCTGCTCGTTGTGTGCGGCATGCGCTACTTCGCGTTTCACCCGCTCACGGGCGGCGGTGTGACCGTGCTGGCGCTCGCCGTGGGTGCCGGCGCAAGCTACCTCGCGGCGACACTCGCGGTCCTCCAGAAATCCCCGTCGACCACCGCATTCTCCTGGCACCGCGCCGGGATCCTCATCGCGGCGGCGCTGTGGATCCCGCTCACGGTCCTCGCCCCGTCGTTCGGGTGGTGCGCGTTTGCGCTCGTCTTCGCGATGTACCGAGTATTGCCGGTCCGTGCCGCGGTCGCCGTCTCCGCCGTCGTGGTGCTTGCGGTCAGCGTGGGGCTCTGGATCATGTCCGGCGGCCAGGACCTTGGCCTCGTGCTCGGGCCGTTCTTCGGCGGGATCGTCCTCTCCTACGCTTTCGCAAGCCTCACCCGGGCACTCGCCGCGCACCGTGCGGTCATCACCGAACTCACGCGGGCCCGAGAGCAACTCTCACAGTCCGAACGCGAAGCCGGCGCACTGGCCGAGCGCAACCGTGTCGCCAGCGAGCTCCATGACACTGTCGTGCAACGCACCGCGAGCGCGCTCCTCCTGCTCGAGACCGCACAGTATCGCGGCTCCGCGGAGGCCGCACGTGAGGCCACCGCCGAGGCCGGGGAAGCCATGCGCGAGACGCTCACCGAGACCCGACGGCTGGTACACGGGCTCGCGGATCCGCAGACCACGGGAACCACACTCGAGGCAGCACTCCGCGCGGAGGCGACTGCGGCGGGGGCGTCGTTCACCCGAACTGGTGCGGAGCGCACCGTACCCGATGCAACCGTGCACGCGCTCCAGCGGATCACTCGTGAAGCCCTGGTCAACGCGAGCAAACACGCGAATGCCACCGCGCGCCGAGTCACCCTCTCTTTCGTCCCGGATGCGCTGCGAGTCGATATCGCGGATAACGGATCAGGTTTCCCGGTTCCCCAGCAGCACAGTTCCTCCCCCGATACAGGGTTCGGAATCCGCGCAATGACCTGGCGGGCCCAGAATCTCGGCGGCACGCTCGCGGTCGAGTCTCATCCGGGGAGCGGCACGGTCGTCGCTGTCAGTGTGCCGCTGGGTCACTCCACGGGCACCGGCCCAGGAACGCCCGACCGCACAGAGAAGGGAATCGAAGAATGATCCGGATCATGCTCGTTGACGATCATCCCGTGCTGCGTCACGGGATGCGCGCGCTATTGGAGACGCAGCCCGACTTCACCGTGGGAGCGGAAGCAGGGTCGCTCTCAGAAGCGCTGCGCACCGCTGCGGCAACGGAGTTCGATGTCGCGCTCGTGGATCTTGACCTCGGAGCCGGATCCCCCTCAGGTATCGACGTCACCCGCGCCCTCCGCCGCTCAGCGCACGCGCCACAGGTGATCGTGTTTACCGCGTTCGACTCCGACGCCGACGTGGTCCGGGCCGCCGACGCGGGCGCCTGCGGGTACCTCGTGAAAGACAGCCGGCCCGACACCGTGTTTCAGGCAATTCGGTCCGCAGCACGAGAGTCTGCCGGGGGCAACATCACGCAGCGACTCGAGCGCCGATCAGCGCACCCTGATGAGACGCTCACCGCCCGCGAACTCGAGGTTCTTGAGCTCGTCGCCGCGGGGCTTTCCAACCGTGAGGTGGCGCGGCACCTCACCGTCAGCGAGGCCACAGTGAAGACGCACCTGCACCACACATTCACCAAATTGGGCGCGGAGAACAGGCAAGCAGCCGTGGCCGCGGCGGTCCATCGCGGGCTGGTTCGCATCAGCCGCCCCAGCGGCCCCACTCCCGCCGAGGTTCAACCGATCGATTGATCCGCTCGCCGTCCCGCGTTTCTAGCCTGGAAGTGGTGGCTCATTGGAGCCCCACCCCACAGCCCGCTCACGCTCAAGGACGCACATGCCCGCTCACGCCCCGTCATACTTCTCCCCTGCTCCGATCGTCGATAAGACCCGGCACCACCGGTCCCGGCGCGCTGTACTGAGCTCCGCCGCGTTCGCTGCCGCCCTCTGCGTGTTCCCCGTGAGCGCTGCGTTTGCGGCGGATCCGGGCCCTCAACCGGTCACCGCCACGGACATCGCATCTGTCTCGGCCGCCCCCGCCCAGCTGCTCGCGTCGACCGCGTGGGAAACCACAGGTGCCGTCGACCAGAACGGCGCACCCGTCGCCCTCGACGACCCCGCCGTCAGAAACTTCGTCGGCTGGGCCTACTACAACACCGACGGCACCTTCACCATGTACAACCTCGACGACACCCCCAAAATGCAGGGCGACTGGGAGGTCTCCCCCGACGGCACCACCCGCACCCTCGTCGCCAAAGACGCCACCGGCACCACGCTCTTCACCCGCGTTGTCCCCATTACCGTGCTCACCGCCGAAGAGTTCACCTACCGGATCGTGCCCGACACAGCCCAGCCAGACGTCTACGTCGACATCATCCACACCCCCACCACCCACACCGAACCCGGCACCGTGGACTACTCCCAGCTGCTCGCGTCGACCGCGTGGGAAACCACAGGTGCCGTCGACCAGAACGGCGCACCCGTCGCCCTCGACGACCCCGCCGTCAGAAACTTCGTCGGCTGGGCCTACTACAACACCGACGGCACCTTCACCATGTACAACCTCGACGACACCCCGAAAATGCAGGGCGACTGGGAGGTCTCCCCCGACGGCACCACCCGCACCCTCGTCGCCAAAGACGCCACCGGCACCACGCTCTTCACCCGCGTTGTCCCCATTACCGTGCTCACCGCCGAAGAGTTCACCTACCGGATCGTGCCCGACACAGCCCAGCCAGACGTCTACGTCGACATCATCCACACCCCCACCACCCACACCGAACCCGGCACCGTGACGACGGATCCCGAACCGGAACCGGAACCGACAGACCCCGGCACAACGGATCCCGGAACGACCGACCCGGGAACAACTGACCCGGGAACAACTGGCCCCGGCACCACCGATCCCGGAACGAGCACCGAGGAGCCCGCCGTTCCGCAGGGCGACCCCCGCTCCCCGTCGAAGCCGGCCACCACAGCGGGCGGAGCGAAAGCTCCCGAACAGCTCGCCGTAACCGGAGCCGACATTCCGGCTCTGGCAGGGGTCGCGGCTGCCGCGCTCGCTCTTCTGGGAGGAACGACCGCGGTCGTCGCTCGGGTACTCCGCCGGGCACAGTAATTCCGCGCTTCCCCCGCCCCGGCGAGCGCGACCAGCGCGCCCGCCGGGGCACAGTACTCTAGTGAGGTGTCTCGGCCCCCACTCTCCCCCGAACAGCTCTCCGTGTACGAACGGATCGAGCACACTCGGGAACACATCTTTGTCACAGGCCGCGCGGGCACCGGCAAGTCAACGATCCTGAACCACCTCGCGTGGAACACGAGCAAGATCATCGCCGTCTGCGCCCCGACCGGCGTCGCGGCGCTCAACGTTGGCGGGCAGACGATCCACTCGCTCCTCCGACTTCCCACCGGGGTGATCGCCGATCAGGAGCTTGATCAGCCCGCGGAACTCAAGAAGATGCTCGCCTCGATCGACACCCTCGTCATCGACGAGATCTCGATGGTGTCTGCGGACCTGATGGACGCGATCGACCGCTCGCTGCGGCAGGCGCGCGGCAAGCGCCACGATCCGTTCGGAGGCGCGCAGATCATCATGTTTGGCGATCCGTACCAGCTCCCCCCGGTGCCACCGCGGGATCCGCACGAGCGCGCCTACTTCGCCGACACCTACCGTTCTCTCTGGTTCTTTGACGCCAACGTGTGGGCCACCACCGAACTCAGCACCATCGAGCTGGTTGAGGTTCACCGGCAGCGTGACGACCGCTTCAAGCCGATCCTCGGTGCCGTGCGCCACGGCGTAGTCCAGGCGGACCAGGCCGCCGAGCTGAACGCGGCCGGGGCGCGGCCGGCACCGCGCGACGTCATTACCTTGGCCACGACCAACGCGACGGTGAACCGCATCAATGCTGAACGTCTCGCCGGGATCGGCGGCACGGCCGTGCGCGCGGTCGCCGAGGTCAACGGGGAGTTCCGAGAAAACACCTACCCTGCCGATGAGGTGCTTGAGCTCAAGCCGGGGGCGCAAGTGATGTTCCTCCGCAACGACTCCGACGGGCGCTGGGTGAACGGCACGATCGGCACAGTTTCTCGGGTTGACGGCACGGTCTGGGTCGAGGTGGACGACGAAGAGTACGAGGTCGAGCCGACCGTGTGGGAGCGCTATCGCTACCGCTACGATGCCGAGACGAAAAAGCTTGAGAAAGAGGTTGTCGCCGAGTTCGAGCAGTTCCCGCTTCGTCTCGCGTGGGCCGTGACCGTGCATAAGTCACAGGGGCACACCTATGACGCGGCCGTGATCGACCTGGGGCCTCGCGCTTTCAGCGCAGGCCAAACGTACGTCGCGCTCAGCCGCGTTCGCTCGCTCGACGGGCTGTTCCTGCAACGCCCGCTCCAGCCCCGTGACGTGATCGTTGATCCGAACGTGGTGCGGTTCATGCGCGGCCGCGAGGCCGCCGAATAGTCGTTCATGCGCCGGGGGCGCGCCGCGGATCAGTGATCCCCGACGCGCCCCCGGTGGTGCGTGTTGCAGGCTAGGCGTTCCGCGCTTTCGCGACTCCGAGGTCGACGAACACGGCGGTGTTGAAGCCGTAGGCTGCGCGCACCTCGTCGAGCATGCGCTGCTGCTCGACGTCGTCCAAGCGCTCACCCAGGGCATCGAGCTCGGCGCGGTACGCGTTCTTGAACGCGCCCAGCGGGCCAAGCCCGTCGAAGTTGTAGAAGCCGATGCCGTCAGCTTCAAGGCCGTGCTGCTTGGCCACGCGCTTCGCGATCATCTGGCCGCCCGAGAGGTCGCCGAGGTAGCGGGTGTAATGGTGGGCGATGATCCCCGCAGCCCAGCCCTCAGCCGCGATCTCGCGGATCCGCGCGGCGTAGGCCGCCGTCGCGGGGACCGGGGCGATCTGCGTCTTCCAGTCCGCGCCGAGCAGGTGGGCGAGGTCAGCCTCAAGCGCGGGCATCCGGATCAGCCCGGCGGGGTGGAACCCGGCCAGCGCCGGATCCGCGCTGAGCTGCTCAGCGGCGACCTCGAGTGCCTCGTACATGAAGTAGTGCTGCGCGACGAGGTCGATGTAGTCCTGTTTCGTGCCAACACCACGCATGATGTCTTCCATGAAGGTGGCACCCTCGCTGTCCGAGTGATCGCCCCACGAGCTCTCGCGGATCACGCTCGAGAACGGCTTCGGACCGTCTGAGGGTTCCGCACCGGCACCGTGCGGGTGGCCGCCAGCGTGCGGGTGGCCGCCAGCGTGCGGGTTCCCGTGGCCGTGGTGATCTCCGTGCGCGTGCGCACCAGAGTCAGCTGCGGGTGCATGCTCCTCACGAGCAGGCAAGCCCAGCTTGTCGCACGCGACCTTGTAGAGCTCGACGACCTGACGCCGGATCTCCGGGCGCTCAGAAATCGCGCCACCGGGCCACGCCACCGCGAGTTCGTGTTCTCCCGCGGGATCCGACACCGTCCACACGCCACCGTCACCGGTGACACCGACCATGCGGCTTCCCGTCGCCTCCGGATAACCAAACGCCTTCGCGATCAGGAGATTATCGTCCGTATGGTCGCCGTTCATGTGCCCGGTCACTGCCGACACCACGTCATCTGTAAAGATCGTCACTGCAGCAGTCTAGTAAGGATAGCCTCACTCTGCCTCCCTGAATGTTGTCAGGACGGACACCCAGTAGACTTTCCCTGTTCTGTGTCCTATATGCTTCCCGCGTAGATTGGCGGTCGAGAGTGATCCCGAAACGTGCTCATCGCGTCCGCGTCGCGGTCGTCGGAGTTGTCGCAGCCGCGGCAATGGCCCTTTCCGGCTGCACCAGCGGCGGAATCGGCTCTGCAGCTGGTGACGTAAATTCAATCGACGGGACGCTCGCGTCCGGGATCGATAGTGCGATCGCGACCGCTCTGGCGCTCAGCGGATCATCCGAGGCTGTGGTTGGGGTCTGGGGCACTGACGGCGGCGAGTACGTGCGCGGCTACGGCTCTGACGCGGTCAGCGGATCAAGCCGCATCCGAGGGGCCCAGGCCACACAGCCCGTGATGTGCGCGCTGCTCCTCGACCTCGTCGACCAGGGACGCGTTGACCTGGATCGCGAGATCTCCGAGGACCTCACCCGGCAGTCCGGGATCGAGGGCATCACCTACCGACAGCTCTGCGACATGCGCAGCGGCGTCGCAGACTTCAAGGGCCCGTTCGGGGATCTCTTCGCGAACAATCCGACACGCCCCTGGCCGGAGCAGGAGCTCATCGCACAGGGCCTCGCGCACTCCCCCAAGTCGTGGCCGGGCAAGGACTTCCACCAGTCCGACACGAACGCCATCATCCTCGCTCGCGTGCTCAAGGTGGAGACCGGCCAAGACATCGACGAGCTCCTCAATACGTCCGTCTTTGAGCCCGCGAAGATGAACTCCTCGTACTACCCCAGCATGCAGGCGACGACGGTTTCGGGCGCCACAATGACTGGCCTCAGCTACCCCATGAGCGGGGGCGCTCCCGTGTGTGATGCTGGCCCTGTCGAAGTCGCAGAGGTCTCCCCCTCCATGCTCGCCGGCGCGGGTGCCACGGTCACCACTGTCACGGATCTGCGCAACTTCTACGCGAAGTACCTGGATGGCGGCTTCGGTGGCGAGGCCGGCGCAGTCACCACCGAGGTGCAGCCCACGAAGAACCCGGCTCGAGACGAAAACGGTGCACCCACCGAGGACCCCGACACCGAGGGTCGCCAGTGGGCGTTTGGTATGGAGAAGATCGGTCCACTGTACGGCCGCTCGGGCTCAATCACGGGCACCATGACGGCGGCGTACCACGACCCTGCCTCCGGGTACTCCGTGGTGGTGTCCCTCAACAATTCGAGCGCGGGTGCCGAGTTCGTGAAGCGTCTCGCGCAGCAGCTTGCGGCAATTTCGGCGGGTGCCGGGGCGGCACCCGAGATGCCCTGGACCGTCGAGGATCGAGCCGCGGCTGTCGCCGAGAAGGCGATCTGCCAGTAATCGCAATCGCATCGCCCGCGCAGCCCCGAATGAACACGCGCGGGCGATGTGAATCAGCGGCACCGATCCTGCTATAGTTGGGTCGGCGTTACGCCTCTGGGATCGTCGTCTAATGGTAAGACATCAGCTTCCCAAGCTGAGAACGCGGGTTCGATTCCCGTCGGTCCCTCCAGAGAACAACACCCCCGGCCTCCTGGCCGGGGGTGTTGTCGTTCCAACCCCAAATTCCCGTGCCACCCACGCCGCACCCACACGCCGCACCCCCACGCACGCCTTTCGCCGAGAACGCAGTTACGCACCTTGCCTCGGCCTGCGCGGTGCCAGATTGCGTTCTCGGCGGGCTCGAAGAGGGGTGGCAAGCAGGCAGGCAGGCAGGCAAGCAAGCAAGCAAGCAAGCCAGGCAATCAGGCAGGCAGGCAGGACCCGCGCGGGGTGAGGGTGCGCGGGTTACGCGCGGGGAACGGGCGGACCCATCCAGAGCAGCAGCGAGAACGCGGCCGTGACGCCCACAACCAGGATCAGGATCGCGAGGAACGGGTGCCGCAGCACCCAGGCCTGCACGTGCTCCACGAATCCGCGCGGTTCATCGCGCCCCGGTGCGAGCCGCCACACTCCCTGCAGCTTGCCCTTGCGGTCCATCACGAGCTCGAACGGGAGCGTGGCGAACGGAACCACGGCCGAGATCAAGCCAAGAATGCCCGCCCCAATGTTCCAGCGCTGGTTCACCCAGACGAACACCGTGATGACCGCGTAGGAGAGAAACACGAAACCGTGCACGCCACCGGCGGGACGCACGAGCGCATCCGTCACCCCGGTGCCGCGCAGGATCAACGCCGTAATCAACCCCGCCCAGGTGACAAGTTCAGCGAATGCGAAAGTGCGAAACAGGGTGCGGGGTGACATGCGTTCAACCGTAGCGGGTGAAGGTGGGGGTTTCCCCGCGCGGAATCAGCCCAGGAGGGCACCCTCGTGCTGGAGCAACCGTTCCTTGACCTCGACGCCAAAGAGGTACCCGCCCAGCCCGCCGTCAGCGCGGACGATCCGATGGCAGGGGACCACGAGGGCAACCAGGTTGTTTGCGCATCCGGAGGCGGCGGCACGCACCGCGCTCGGGCGGCCAGCCAGCCCTGCGAGCTCCGTGTACGTGACCGCCCGACCGGCCGGAACCGTGCGGAGCGCGCGCCACACCTCGCCCCGGAACGGCGTCTCGGGCTGGGCGACCGGAATTGTGTCCACAGCGGACAGCTCCCCCGACGCGTACGCCCGGAGCGCGTCGGGGATCGGGCCCGAAGGTGTCTCCTCTGACGCGATCCCGCGCGCAGCGAGCGCCGGATCGAGGGCCGCGAGGCGGGTGAGGAGGCTGTCCGCGTCGGGGTCGCCTGGCGTTGCGAAGCCGCCCGCGCGCAGCGCCCCGTCTTCCGGGGTCCAGATCGCCCGGAACGGGTGGCCAACAATATCGACGGTGACGTGCGCGAGCGGGGCGGTTGCGCCGGATCGAGGTGCGAGGTTCACGGGGTGTCCTTTCGTGCGGCGGCCGCGAGGAAATCGGCCCAGAGGTGTTGTGTCGCGTACCCGCGGAACGGCCGCCAGGATTCGGCGAGGCGTTCAGCGTCTCGGGGCTTCTCAACACCGAGGGCGCGGCGCAGGATCAGATCTCCCGCGGGGTACGCGTCGGGATCGCCGAGCGCGCGCATCGCGACAAGTTCGACGGTCCAGGGCCCGATCCCGCGGATCGCAGCGAGTTCGGTACGCGCACGCACGCGGTCAGCACCGGGTCCGAGATCGAGCCCGGCGGCGAGCGCCGCCGCGAGCGCACGCAGCGTTTCTGCCCGGGCCCCGGTGATGCGCAGCGTGGACTGCAGCTCGGAGGCAGTGTGTGCGGCGACGCGGCTCACGTCAACGCGCGAGACAAAATCCGAGATGCCGGATCCGGCAGCGGCACTCGCATCCGAGGCTGGCGTCGCGAACGCGGCGACAAGGCGGCCCTGCAGGGTGCGCGCGGCGGCGAGGGAAACTTGCTGTCCGAGCACGGTCGCGAGGGCGAACTCGTGCGGGTCGCGCGCGGCGGGCAGGCGCAGGCCGGGCCGCTGCGCGAGCAGGGGCGCGAGCAGCGGGTCACCGCTGAGCGCATCCGAAACTTGCCGAGGATCCGCGTCAAGGTCGAGCATGCGGCGCACGGTGTAGATCGCGGGCATCGTGTCGGCGAGGCTTGGCAGTATCAGCACCACCGGAACATCCACGGATTCTGAGCCGCCCTGCGCCGCCACGGCAGGCACCGCGTCCCAGTTGATCCGCACCGTTGCGGTGCCGCCTGGAACGTCGACGGCGTGCGCGGTCTCTGCGCCCGGACCCACCCCGTCGCGGCCCGGGATCGCGTGCGCGGCGAGGAAGGCACGCGTCGCCGCGGGGTCGAACGGGGCGCGCGTGCGCAGACGCAGGGCCAGCCGGGGCCGTTCGTCAGATACCGGAACATCAGCCTTCGAGGTGTCAACGCTGAGGGTACCGGCACCACCGCTGTCTGCCGCGCGCCGCGGAAGCGCCGAGGGTGCAACACCAAACTCCTCGCGCATGGTGTCTCCGAATTGCCGCACGCTCCCGAAGCCGGCAGCGAACGCCACATCGGCGAGCGGCAGCGTTGTCTGTTCGATCAGTGCGCGGGCGGCGTGGGCGCGGCGCGTGCGGGCGAGCTGCAGAGGGCTCGCGCCGAGCCCGTCGAGCAGTATTCGGCGCAGGTGCCGTTCGCTGACCGCCAGTTCATCGGCGAGGCCCGCAACGCCGACGGTGTCGACCGCGCCGTCCCGGATGCGGCGCACGGCTCGCGCCACGAGGTCGCCCCGCGCATCCCAATCCCGCGTCCCGGGGACAGCGTCGGGACGGCACCGCTTGCAGGCCCGGAATCCCGCGGCAACGCACGCGGCAGCCGTCGCAAAGTAGCGGCAGTTCTCAGGCTTCGGTTTTCGAGCGGGGCACGATGGGCGGCAATAGATTCCCGTGCTCGTCACGCCCAGGTAGACCCGACCATCCCAGCGCGCGTCTCGTCCCGCAATGGCGCGGTAGCACGCGTCACGGCTAATTGGGAGGGCGGCGTCAGGTGGGTTCACGCCTCCATTCTCGCGGTCAGAGCTGGCAGCCGCGCGCGGAAATCGGACATCGTGGTGCGGGCTCACCGACGGGCACAGCCACGGCTGCCGCGCACGCGGGCCGCGTCGTCGCGTACGCTCGGACACATGAATGACGTGTCCGGGCGCTCAGCCCTGCTCCGAGCCACCGTCGTCGTCGTCGCACAGGGCGGGCTCCGGGCACTCACCTATCGCGCTGTGGCGGCGGAGGCCGGGGTGTCCCACGGGCTCGTGCGGCACCACTTCGGCACGCGAGATCAGCTCATCGCAGAGGCGATGGAGTACGCCATTCACACGAGCCTGCGCGATTCGAACATGCTCTCCGAGGCGTTGACGCCGGAGGAGTTCGCGGGCGGGATCGAGTCGCTCGCCGAGCGCGAGGCCAGCATTCAGTCGTTCCAGTATGAGCTATTGCTCGAGTCCCGGCGGCGACCCGAGCTGCGACCGCTCGCCGAACTGCACTATCGCTCCTACCGCGACGCGATCGCCCGCCAGCTCACACGATTGGGCGTCGACGACGCCGCGCTCACCGAGCTGATCTGGTTCACCCTTGACGGGATCGTGTTCAAACAGCTTGTACTCCCCGAGGACGTCGCTCCCGCCGTGCGCAGGATGCGGGAGCTCGTCGCCGCGGCGGTACCAACGAACTAGCGCACGCGCCTGTACTCAGTGCGCGCGCCCCTGTGCAGCGGGCGCACGGACTCTTCACGCGCTTGACTATCCAAATGGATAGTTTTAGGCTGGCGCTATTCGCGACGCCCACTGCCGGGCCCGCGTCGGGCGCAGCTGCCCGGCCGCCAAGTGAAAGAGACACATCGCCGTGACCGACACCCAGATCGACTTCCTGTACCTCAGCGAGCCCGACATGATCCGCGCGGGCGTGACCGACATGGCCGCCTGCGTCGACACGATGACCGACATGCTCGCCCTGTTCGCCGCCGGGGACTACCGGATGGCCGGCACCGAGAATAACTCGCACGGCGCGCAGATCTACTTCCCCGCGGAAGAAACGTTCCCCGGCATGCCCACGGACGGCCCCGATCGCCGGTTCATGGCGATGCCCGCGTACCTGGGCGGTGACTACCAAATGGCCGGGTGCAAGTGGTACGGCTCGAACGTGGCGAACAAGCAGCGGGGCCTCCCCCGCTCGATCCTCATGTTCACCCTGAACGACAAGGACACCGGGGCCCCGCTCGCGATCATGTCCGCGAACCTGCTCAGCGCCTACCGCACCGGCGCGATCCCGGGCGTCGGTGCCCGCTACCTCGCCCGCGAAGACGCCCGCGTCGTCGGCATCGTGGGCCCCGGTCCAATGAACCGCACTTCGCTCGAGTCCTTCCTTGCGGTGCGCCCCGGGATCGACACCGTCAAGGTGGCGGGCCGCGGGCAGGCGAGCGTCGACACGTTCATCGCGTGGGCCCGGGAGCGCTTCCCACAGATCACCACGATCACGCAGGTTGCCGACATGGAAGCTGCAGTGCGCGACTCGGACATCGTGAGCGTCGCCGTGCCAAGCGAGTCGGGCTCTGAACACTATCCGCACATCGCCGACGAGTGGGTGAAGCCCGGTGCCTTCATCTGCTGCTCCGCCCACCTCGCTCTCGATGAGTCGCTCACTGTGCGCTCCCGCCACGTCGCCGACGCCCGCCGCATCTACGAGGCATGGGCCGAGGAACTGCCCGCCCCCGCACACGAAACTGTCGGGATCTGGGGCATGCACCTCGTGGACCGTGTGCGCGACGGCCGCATGACCCCCGAGCAGTTCGAAGACATCGGTGAGATCATCCAGGGCAAGACCCCCGGCCGACAGCACGAAGACGAGGTGTTCATCTACTCCGTCGGCGGGATGCCCGTCGAAGACGTGGCCTGGGCCACCCAGGTGTACCGCAACGCGGTGCGCGACGGCATCGGCACGAAGCTCAACCTGTGGGAGACACCCGCCCTCGCCTAGCAGGACCGGGCCCGCGGCCCTCACTCAACGCTCCGCCGGATCCGCGATCCGGCACCGCCCCGTACTGAAAGAGGACAACATGGAACTGCAGCAGACCGACGTAGTGGTCATTGGTGCCGGTGCCGTCGGCTCGATGGCACTCTGGCAGCTCAGCAAACGCGAGGGCCTCTCGGTCGTCGGCATCGAACAGTTCGGGCGGGTGCACTCGCACGGCTCCTACGCCGGTGAGTCCCGCGTGTTCCGCACCGCCGTACACGAGGGCGGCACCTACGTCCCTATGATCCAGCGCTCCCGCGAGCTGTGGCGCGAACTCGAGCGCGAATCGGGCCGAGACATCTACCTCGAGGTGGGCGCGCTCAGCATCGCCCCGGAGGGCTTCCCTGATCTCATTACGGCGCAGGGGACCGTGCGCGAGTTCGATCTCGAGCACCGGATGCTCAGCACCGAGGAGCTGCGCGCCGAGTTCCCACAGCACCGGGTGCAAGACGGGGACGTCGGGTTGCTCGACGCACACGGCGGCGGGCTGCGCCCCGAGGTCGCGATCATGAGCGCACTGGATCTCGCCGAGGCGAACGGGGCCCAGCTGTTCTTCAACACCCCCGTGATCGACATCGAAGAGCGTCCAAACGGCGTCGTGGTGCGCACTACCCAGGGAGCCTGGCTCGCGCGCACCGTCGTGGTCGCCTCCGGATCCTGGTCAACGCGTCTCTCCCCCGAGCTCGATGACCTGCTGCGCCTGCAGGTGCTCGGCCTCACCTGGTTTATGCCGAAGCGCCCCGAGCTGTTCGTACCCGAGCGCTTCCCCGCGTTCCTCCGCGACGCCGGTTCTGTCCACTTCTTCGGCGCCCCGAGCCTCGACGGCTACGCGTTCAAAGCGTGCACGAACCCCGAGTGGCCGGTATTCCGGGACGTGTCGGAGGTTCCGACGCACCACACCCGCGAGGAGCTGATCCGGATCGGCCAGCGCGCCGCGGAGCTGTTCGAGGGGATCAACCCGGAGCCTGTCCGCGAGAGCGTGCACCACTGCGCCTACACGCCGGACCGCCTGCCCGTGATCGATCGCAGCGCGAGCGGCCGGATCGTGACCCTGACCGGACTGTCGGGCCACGGCTTCAAGTTCGCACCGAAGGTGGGCGAGTGGGCCGCGCAGCTCGTCGCGGGCGAGGACGCGAATGTGGATCCGCGCTTTGCGCTCGCCGCGCACCTCGAGCGCCTCGCCGTGACCGGCCCCTACACGGGCGGCGGCCACTAGGGCTCGGCTGCTCCACCGGGCGAGGCCCTCAGGCCGCGGGGTTTCCGCGGCCTGCGGGCCTCGCTAGCATGGAAGGACCAGCACGATCCACGCGAAGGGACGGCCTATGAACCACCCCGTCAGCGTTACGGGCCTCACCAAGACCTTTGGCTCCGTGCGCGCGGTCAGCGATGTGACCTTTACCGCAGCTCCCGGTCGAGTCACCGGATTCCTGGGCCCGAACGGCTCCGGCAAGACCACCACCCTCGCGATGATCCTCGGGCTCGTGCGGCCAGACAGCGGCACCGCCACGATCGGCGGGGTGCCCTACGCAGAGCTTGAACGCCCCGCACTCACCGTGGGAGCCTCGCTCTCCGCAGATTTCCACCCCGCGCACACGGGCCGGGCACACCTCGATATTGCGCGCCGGGCCATCGGGGTCCCCGAAGAACGCTGCGCTGAGGTGCTGGAGCTCGTGGGTCTCAGCGACGCGGCGGATCGGAAAACCGGCGGCTACTCGCTCGGCATGCGCCAGCGACTCGCACTCGGTGCGGCCCTGCTGGGAGACCCGGACGTGATCCTACTTGACGAGCCCATTAACGGACTCGACCCCGAAGGAATCCGCTGGATCCGGGTGCTGCTCCGCCACCTCGCGAGCACGGGCAAGACTGTGCTGCTGTCCTCTCACCTCCTGAGCGAGGTACAGCAGTCAGTGGATGACGTCGTGGTGATCCGGCGCGGCGAACTCGCGTTCGCGGGCACGCTCGAACAGCTCCAGCGCGGCGCAGGCGAGGAGACCGTGCTCGTCTCGGCCGGCGATCAGGCAGGGCTCGGCCGCGCGCTGGAGGCCGCCGGAGCGCAGGTGCGCGGCACGCGCGGCGACACAATGCGCGTCACCGGCCTGGATCCCGCGACAGTGGGGCGCGTAGCCTTCGACGCCGCGATCCCGCTCAGCCATCTCAGCATCGAAGCCGGGCAGCTCGAACAAAGCTTCTTGGACCTCATCGACGGCAGCGCGAACGGCGCGACCACCGGGTCACCGCCCGAGCCGCCCAGCGCGCGCACACCGCACGAGGGAGCCCACGCATGAGCCGCCTGAGCCGCAGCATCTCCGCCGAGTGGCGGAAGGTCCGGTCCACCAAACTCTGGTGGATTCTCGCGATCGTCCTCGCCGGGTATTCCGCGATGATGGCCGCGGTATTTGCCTTCATGTTTGGCACGCTCGCCACTGAGATGGGCGGCATCGAACTTCCCGCACAAGAGGCCGCGGGACTCGTGTACTCCTCGGTATCGACGTTTGGCTACGTGATCCCACTCCTGTTCGGCGCGCTCATGGCGACCGGCGAGATCCGGCATCGCACCCTCGCCCTGACCTTCACCCTCGAGCCGCGTCGCGAAATCGTGCTCGGCAGCAAGGTGATTGTGCTGCTCATCATGGGGCTCGTCCTCGGGCTCGCGGGCGTCGTCGGGGCAGTCTCAGCCGGCGGCGCAATCTTCGCGGCCACGGGCGGCGATGCGGCGCTTGCCGATCCCGCGGTCTGGGCGCTCATCGCCCGGATCCTGGGCGCGATCGCGATTTGGGCGGTCATCGGCTTCGGTGTCGGACTGCTTGTGCGAAACCAGGCCTTCGCGATCGTGCTCACCCTCGTCTTCACACAGTTTGTGGAACCCGTGCTGCGCATGGCCGCGGGGTTCTGGGACTGGAGCGCGCAACTTGCGAAGTTCCTCCCCGGAGCCGCCAGCGACGCGTTTGTGGGTGCGAGCGTCATGAACAGTATGTCCACCGTGGACCCCACGATGCCCGAGTCGGCGCAGCCGCTCGGGATCTGGGGCGGGCTCGCCGTACTTGTCGCGTATGCGGTGGTGACTGTGTTCCTCGGCTGGCTCACGCGCTGGCGTGCTGACGTGAACTAGCGCGGCAGGACTCAGCGCGGCGAGACCAACCGCGCCGCCGTCGCCAGCATCCATGGGTGAGTTTCCGGGGCTTGCCCGCGACGAAGGCCCGGAAACTCACCCATGGATGCGCTCTGAGTGTGCGGCGGCGCGGGCGCGGACTAGCTGTACCCGGCCAGGACGTTGGTAGCGGCGAGCCTGGTTGAAATCACGAGAACCTC
>NZ_FUID01000038.1 GCF_900163635.1 Leucobacter sp. 7(1)
ATGACGCCATCCTTTCAACTCGAAAGGAAGCGGCAGAGAACCCGGGACGGTTCATGGAGAGTACCAGCACGAATGGCGCGGTCGGAGCCAGCGCCTGCCAATGAATCGCGTGGGTATCACCAAAGCCCACGGTCGCCGCCGCGCACCAGAAGATCGCGCCGGGAGCAATGACCAGCATGCTGAGGCGGAGTCGACCGGCGGGCTCTAACGTCGACCTCCGGGCCAGCACCCAGGAAGACACCATTCCGAGGAGCATGAGGAGCGTTGACACGTGGTAGTTCGCATCGTTTACCGCGCTCAGAATCACGCTCACACCGGTCACGCCCACGGCCCAGAGCAGTCCAGCTCGGTGGAGCAGGGACGAGATCGTTCGGTTCACTCGGACAGTCTCGTCGGGCACCTCTTCAGTCGTCGCAGCTGTGGCACCGAGCGGGAGCGTCAGCCGGACCCGAGTCCCACCTCCGAGAGACGACTGGATGTCGACGAAGAACCCGAGTTCCTCAGCCCGTGCACGCACCGAATGCGCCAACCCTCGATTCGCGACTGTGTCAGAGTCGAAACCCACACCCTCATCTCGCACCTCAGCGACGAAGGCGAATGCCGAGCGGCTCAGGTGCACCTGCGCGACGGGTGCGCGCGAGTGTTTTCCGGCGTTTGTCAGAACTTCTCGCAGCGCGCCAGAAAAGCCCACAACGGTCCGCGGATCCTCGCGTCGGAGAATCTGTGCGACTTCGCTGTCAGCGATGCCCGTCCGTTCCACCGAGATCCAGGCTGACGACAGGGCCTCTAGCAGGGACTCACCTGCTTGCGAGGGTGCCACCCGATCCTGTTGGAGTTTGCTGAGAACTGTGAGATCCCGGGCGCATTGGTCCTGCACAAGTTGGGGGTCTGCAGTTCCCGCTCCCCCGTTCGCGATTGCACCCAGCGTGTTGACCGCCGTGTCATGCAGCACGCGAGCATCCTCTGCGATCTGGACACCCGTCCGATGCGCGATCTCGGCACGTTCAGTGGCCTCCGCCAACACCCGCTCCTCTGAATCGGCGTGCCGAGCAAGTGCAAATAGTGCCGGCAGCCCAAAGCGCAGCGCCAAGATGATCGCTGACTGTGTCACGATAATCGAGACTGGGAGGTCAGCACCCCATCCAGGGAGCCATGCGAGCAGTCCGGCACTCACCGTGATGGCTACACAAAGCACGAGTGGAGTCACAATGGAGCGGAACAGAATCAAGCCCAGTGCACAACTCGCAAAATTGATCTGCCAGCACGCGGCAAATACAAGCACCGAAGTAAGATCTCCGCTCCACACATAGTCAAGCAGTCCCAAGTAAGCCATTCCCAGTGGGAGCGGCCACAGGGTCATTCGACGGAACTTGAGTAGCGCGAGGACGGCGAGGAGTGCGAGCGCTGCGTGCAAGAGAAGGAGCGGCCACGCGCTCCACCCCAGCGACACCACCGCAGCACAGCTCATCACGAGTTGCCAGACCGCGATCAACCCGAGGGTCACTCGTCGCATCGATTCATGCAGCGACGTCTCGGCCCAACCGGGCCTCGGCGAGCTGAGGTCGCGCACAAGTGGGGACAGGAGTGCGGTCATCTGGAACAGGTCCTCGGTCTCAGAAAGGCGGATGTGTTGAACATAGCAAGGTCCGGGGAGCCCGCGTCCACAACGCACACGACAGGTGACCCACATACGGGGGTCACCACGCGACCTGCCACGATCGTACAATCAAATGTCCGTACAAGCTTTGCGCGTATGGACGAGTGAATCATTGCGATTCGCTGTGTCTGTTCATCACTTGTGACGCGCAGACGGCTGTATCCACTCGTGCGGTTTTGAAGTATCCCCACTCGAGACCGCACGAGTGACCCGCACAAACTTCCCCGCTGACCGCATTCGCGCGTCACCCACCTGACTCGCTGGTGTCGTACGATCTGAGAGCGCAACCAGCGCCACGTCAGAGAGTGGGACAGATGGATCAAATAGGGACGCCACAATGTCGTGTGGCCATCGTGGAAGATCATGTTCTGCAGCGCACCCGAACCGAAGAGCTCCTGCGTACAGACGGATCATTCGAGATCGTATTCAGCGGCGAATCGGCACCAGAATTTACGACTTGGGTGCGTGAGGCCCCAGCCAGTTCCCGACCACACCTATTGATCCTCGACCTCATGGTGGATCGCAAACCGAGCGTCGACGTCGGGGTGGTTGAGCGACTCTTGGGTGCCGGGTTGCGCATCCTCGTCTTTTCCGCGCTGGCATCCCCGCTACTTGTACGCCGAATCGTGCGTGCCGGGGTGACCGGGGTCGTCGGGAAACGCGACTCCGAGTCAGACGTTTTGGCTGCCGTGCATGCCTGCGCGCGCGGCGAAAGCTGGATGTCCACGGAACTCGCAGCCGTGATTGCGGGAGATTCCTCGCGCCCTCAGCTCAGTGTTCAAGAGGAACGATCACTCGTGTTGTACGCCTCGGGGCTCACACTCGAACAGGTCGGTGCAGAGATGGCGATCAGCCCCGAAACCGCAAAACAATACCTGGACCGAATCAAGAAGAAATACTCCGCCAACGGCGTACAGGTGAGAACAAAACTCGACTTCGGTCGAATCGCTTGGACGGAAGGGTACCTGGATCCGTCCGCACAGACCGAGACAGAAACCTGATTGCTCAATACAGTGGGCGCGTCATGCGCGGGAACGCTGTTGCTCCACGGTAACAACGGCAACGACGACGCAGACTGCAGCTACGGTGACCGTCGACAGCGGCACGGCGATTGAGGCACAGATGATCGCCGCAGTGGCCACAAATACGAAGCTGGCGCGCGCCGTCATTCGGTTCCGCAACAGTAGCCCCCACACCGACACAATGAAGAGCGCTACGGGCACGGCGAGCGCCGCCGACGCCGCAGAGGCTGGAAGATACGACGCTTCTCCGGTGATGAGGTCAAGTTCGACCTCGATTCCTGCCGACGCCGCACCAGCAGCCGCAAAGAGAAAGTAGTGCCCGTAACCGAAGCCAAAACCGGTTCGCGACGCGGCCATCTGGTCTCCCTGATCGAAACCGAAATACATCCACCACATTCCCGCGGCAATGAGCAAGCCCGTGACGGCGAGGACGATCAACCCGGACGACGCCTCCACCTTCGACCCGGCGTCAATGATTGCGTTCGCGGATGCCAGCAGACTCTCCCCGAGCAGGATCAGGGTGAACAACCCGAATCGTTCGGCGACGTGGTGCGGATGCCAGGGTGTCCGCTGACGGCGTTCCGCCCAGATCGGGACGAGCATTTCGAGGAGCGCCGCGATCCAGAAGGACCACAGCTGCATCTCTGGCGGAAACGCGAGACGCACCACCCACACAAGCTGCACCACGGCGATCCCCGCGGCGAAACGGAGCGCCACGGCGCGGTGAGCGGGGTCGGAGACCGCGAGCCTCACCCACTGCCCGATCATGGCGACCCGCATGACCACATAGCCGAAGGTGACAAGCGTCCAGGTGCCCTCGGACATCGCGCTCGGGACCCCTGCGGCGAGCACGAGAACGCCGCCCATCTGCAGGATCGTCATGCTGCGATAGAGCCAGTCATCGGTGTCAAACGCGGACGCAAACCAGGTGAAGTTCATCCACGCCCACCAGATCGCAAAGAAGATCATCGCGTAGGACAGCGTCGCTTGCGCGGCGTGGCCTGCAACAATCCCGTGGTGCAGGTTCTGGGAGGCCTGCGAGACCGCGACCACAAAGACGAGGTCGAAGAACAGTTCGAGCGGGCTGGCGACCCGGTGTGGCTCATGCCGGCTCCGGCCCAGCATGCGCTGCAACCCGATTGCCATCACTGGCTGTGCACTCATCTGTGCCACCTCCCCGCTCTCGCCGCCCTGCGATCATACTCCCGCCCCGGCGCGCCACGCGCGAGGGAACGGTGCCCTCAGCGCAACAGGGGCGGAATGCGACGCACCAGCGCACCGAGCACTGTCAGTTTGCCGCCGCCCAGCAGGGCGAGGCCGAGGAGCGAGAGCGCAATGACGCCGGGGAGTTCCCACCCGCCCGCGTCCGCGAAAAACCCTGTGTGCGCAGTCAGAGAGGCAACCGCAAGTTCTGCTGCCGCAAGCACCGCAATGGGCCGGACCAGCACTCCGAGCACAAGCGCGGCACCCCCGACAAGTTCGAGCGTGGATACAAGCGCCGCAGCGAGTTCGGGAGCGGGGAGGCCAAGCGAGGCAAAGAACTGACCCACCTGGTCCACGCCCATGACCGTGAATTTCTGGAGTCCGTGGGCGAGCAGAACCCCGCCAAGCGCGAGGCGCAGCGATAGCCGCCCCAGATCTTCGGTGCCGAGGGCACCACGATCAAACACACGTGAGGAATTGCGGTGAGGGGCGTGCGTACGGCTCATGGTTCTCCTTCTGCGGGCGCAACCTGTGGCACCCATCACGTCAAGGTTGTCGGGTGCGCTACGGCCGCGGTACCCGCCGGACGGCTGGAGCGCCCCGCCGGGTGGCCGGAACCTCAGAAACACCCGCCAGCTCCCAGGACAAGCCCCCTATCCTGTCCTCATGCATGAGCTACGCGACGCGACAATCTCGGTGGTCATCATCGACGACGAGGCGCTCGTCCGACAGGGCCTCACCTTGATCCTTGAGGCTGCGGATGACATTCGCGTGGTGGGGGTCGGCGACAGCGGCGCTGCAGCGGATCTCGTCAGCACACATCGGCCGTCAGTGGTGCTGCTCGACATCCGTATGCCTGCACCAGACGGACTCACGGTACTCCGGCACCTGCGGACGTTGCCGGATCCGCCCCAGGTCGTGATGCTCACGACGTTTGATATGGACGACACCGTGCGTACCGCACTTGAGCTTGGGGCCGCTGGCTACTTGCTGAAGGACACGGACCCTGAGCATCTGCCCCACTTTGTGCGCACGGCGGCAGCTGGCGGAGTAGTGCTCGCCGGATCCCCGGCGCACCGAATGCGCACCGCAATTCGTGCTGGCGGCGCAGACCCCGAGGCGGCGGCGCTCGTCGACACGCTCACAGATCGCGAGGTCTCCGTGCTCCGACAGCTGGCACGGGGCGATTCGAATGCGGAGATTGCGCGTGCACTCCATCTCAGCCAAGGAACGGTGAAGGATCACGTCTCAGCAATTCTCGCGAAACTGCGGGTCACCGGCCGCGTGCCAGCAGCACTGATCGCGGCGCGTGCCGACATCCTCACTGCGGAACCGACCCGGTGAGACTCTCCTCGAGCGCGTGTACGGCGCTGATTCTGCTCGCGACTTCCGCGGAGGCCGCGGTGACGCTCCTGGATTCCGCCCCCCTCGCGAGTGCCCTCTCCTTTCTGGCCGCCGCGGGCCTGCTCCTGCGCCACCGGACCCCCGCGATCGCGGTCATCCTGACGCTTCCCGGCCTCCTCTTTGGCTGCGCGACAGTCGCAGCTGTCGTCGCGGTGTACGCCCTCGCCAGCAGGAGAGGATCAACTGCGGTGCTCGTGACTGCCGTGTTCGGAGTCTTTGCCGCCGGCCTGATCGGCCAGCTGACGGGCCCGTATCCGCTGCACCCCGTAGCACTCGTGACGACGGCCGCGATGTTCGCGATTGCGCCTGCCGCGGTCGGCATTCTCGGGGCAACCCGGCGACGGCTGGTGCAGAGTCTCGCTGAGCTCCGCACGGTCCATGAGGAGCAGCGCGCCCAGACAGCCGCCACCGCGGTGCGCTCGGAACGCGAAGCCTTGGCTCGCGAAATGCACGACGTGGTCTCCCACCAGGTCAGCCTCATGGCGGTGCAGGCGGGGGCGCTGCAGGTCAGCACCCGCGATCCGGCAGCACACGCCGGGGCGCGAACCATACGCGAACTCTGCGTCGCGACCCTTGAGGAGCTCCGCACAATGCTGCTCGTGCTTCGAGTGGGCGAACGGGCACCTGTTGTCCCCGCACCCCAACCCTCACTTGCTGATGTCCCCGCCCTCATTGCGGCATCGGATCTGCCCGTCTCCGTGGATCTGGACCTCCCCGACACTCTGGGGATCCCGGTACAGCGAGCGGTATTTCGGGCAGTTCAGGAATCACTGACAAACGCGCGGAAGCACGCACCGGGGAGCCCAGTTACGGTGACGGGCACACTCGGAGAGGACGCCGTCGAGGTGCGCGTGACAAACGCACCGGCGCGGGCCCCGTCACTTGCGCTCCCTGGCGCGGGACTCGGTTTGATCGGACTTCGCGAGCGTGCGCAGATACTCGGCGGTACGGTTGTTTCCGCACCAACGCGAGACGGAGGCTACGAGACAGTGATGCGACTCCCCCTCCGCGCGGATACGGAAACCCACGTCGGCTGAATGCTCCGCTCACTTGCCACGCGGCACGAGGAGCGCGCCGGTCTCGGTGAACTCGCGCTGGATCTCATTATTGTTCGTGTAGGTCGCAAGGCTCACGAGGACTGCGGTGATCGTCGCGAAGATGAAACCGGGGAGCAGCTCGTAGAGGTCGAAGATGCCGCCCGATGCGGCGCCCCAGGCGAACACCGTCACCGCACCGACAACCATCGCCGCGATCGCCCCCCAGTTTGTGAGCCTGCGCCAGTAGAGACTGAGGATGACGATCGGCCCAAAGGACGCACCAAAGCCAGCCCACGCGAAGCTCACGAGTCCCAGAATGGAGTCGTTCGGGCTCAGCGCGAGAATTGCCGCAACAATCGCGACGAGAAGCACGCCGCTCCTGCCCAGCAGCACCAACGTCTTCTCTGACGGCCGCGTCTTCGCGAACGCACGGTAGAGATCCTCTACAAGCGCCGATGATGTCGCGATGAGCTGACTGGAAAACGTACTCATGATGGCCGCGAGCACCGCCGCAAGCACCAGGCCAGCGAAGAGCGGGTGCAGGAGCGTCTGCCCCATCACCAGGACCACGGTCTCCGGGTTGGCAAGATCGATGTTGTTCTGCGCCACGTAGGCGACACCCACAAGCCCCGCAAAGACCGCCCCGGCGAGCGAGAGGGCCTGCCAGCCGAGCGCGATCCGGCGGGCACTCTTCGCGTCCCGGGTGTCGCGCAGCGCCATAAACCGCACGATGATGTGTGGCTGCCCGAAGTAGCCGAGCCCCCATGCCAGACCTGACGCGATACCAATGATCGTCGCTGAGGTGGCGCCCGTCCCGCCAAACAGGTCGAAGTGAGTGGGCGACAGAGACCCAACGAGCGCCATTGCCTCACCGACGCCCCCGACGGAGATCACCGCGATGATGGGGAGCGCGACGATCGCGATGACAAGCATCAGTCCCTGAAGCACGTCGGTCAGCGACGCTCCGAGGAATCCGCCAAACATCGTATAGGCGAGGGTCACGACAGTGACCAGGATCATGCCGGTCAGGTAGTCACCGTCGAAGGCCGACTCGAAGAAGACGCCTCCCGCCACCATGCCTGACGAGATATACAGCGTAAAGAACACGACGATGATGATGCCGGAGACTGTGCGCAGAATATGGGTGCGATCTCGGAGTCGATTCTCGAAGAAGCTCGGGACAGTGATCGAGTTCCGCGAGACCTCCGTGTACACCCGGAGCCGAGGTGCCACGATCAGCCAGTTCAGGTAGGCACCGATCGTGAGACCGATCGCTATCCAGGCCTCGATCAACCCCGCGAGATACACCGCGCCCGGCAACCCCATGATGAGCCAGCCTGACATATCGGAGGCCCCCGCGCTGAGGGCAGCTACCCAGGGCGGGAGGCTTCGATTGGCGAGCATGTAGCCCTCGTGGCCACTCGTTTTTCTGAATGCCCGGTATCCAATGAGGAGCAATACCGCGAAGTACGCGCCCACTGCGATGAAGAGCCAAGTGTGATCAGACATCGTTGTCCTCCTGTGTGGTCCGCCACAGTGGCGGACGGTGTATCGACGGATGATGAACTGTGGTTTTCCCCACAACTACGAGCTGTTCGGCACGACATGAGGTCGGCATTACATGAGGTCGGCACTACATGAGGTCGGCCGAAACGGAGATCGGAGTCCCGAAGCGGTGTGCAGTCATCGAGACTGCT
Source organism: Leucobacter sp. 7(1) (assembly GCF_900163635.1). Lineage (GTDB taxonomy): Bacteria > Actinomycetota > Actinomycetes > Actinomycetales > Microbacteriaceae > Leucobacter. The sequence goes on from NZ_FUID01000038.1 coordinate 8,021, forward strand.
TGTTCCCGGAAGAAGGGCAGCATTTCCACTCTGCCGGCGGACACGACCGGGCCGCCGTAGACGGCGAGATCCGGCGTGCCCCTGGAGGCGCGGGTGATGACCCCCATCTCTGCCTCGCGTGCCACGCCCGACACCAGCCGAATCCGCGCACCGATCTCAGGCCCCCGGGCGTCTACCAAGCGACGCACGTGAGCCTCCCAGGCTGCCGTATCCTCGACCGATACCCGGACTCCCGCCTGCGCGCAGGCCCGCATAATCGCTTCGGGGAGTTCCTGTCCGCTGCTGACGCTCACACGGGATTCAGCGGCGATCCCCGCCAGAATTGTCCGTACCGCGTGGTGCAGCTGGGCGTCGGCCGTGATTCGAATCGTGACCGTGGCGGGCCTGTAGCGGAACACATTGCGTTCCACACCGAGCGCGGAGTCGTCACGCGCCACCCCAAACTCGGAATCCCAGGCGCGTGCATCGGAACTTGCGGCACTGTGAAGCCAACGTAGTTCAGACTCCGCGAGTTGGGACGCACCCACCGCGCGCAGCACCCCCGCCACCGCGTGGCGGGGCGCGGGGAGATCTCCCGAGACGGGCGCGTCTTCCCAGTTCCCCAGAGCGTGCAGGTAGTTCGGGCCGCCAGCCTTGGTGCCGGGTCCGATCGCGGACTTTTTCCATCCGCCAAAGGACTGGCGGCGCACAATGGCACCGGTCGTGCCGCGATTCACGTAGAGATTTCCCGCGTCGACCCGGTCGAGCCAGAGTGCCTGTTCCGCACGATCGAGTGAGTGCAGTCCGCTCGTGAGACCGTAATCGGTGTCATTCACAAGGTCGATAGCCTCGTCCAAGTTGGCGGCACTCATGATGCCCAGGATCGGCCCAAAGTACTCGGTGAGATGGTACTCAGACCCGCGCTTCACGCCCTCCCGGACACCGGGGCTCCACAGGCTGTTCGCGCCCTCCCGATCCCGGGACAACGGGCTTTCGCTTGCGACGGGGCGCGGTTCGATGAGCCAGCTCTCCCCCGACCCAAGTTTCGTGAGACCGCGCAGTAGTTTCCCGCTCGGTGCCGCAATGACGGGACCCAGCTGTGTGTCCAGCTGCTCGGGGGTGCCGACTCTCAGCGACTGCACCGCATCAATGAGCTGTCCTCTGAACCGCTGAGAACTCGCCACAGAACCGACGAGGATCACGAGCGACGCCGCGGAACACTTCTGCCCGGCGTGGCCGAACGCGGACTGCACAACATCACGCGCGGCCAGATCCAGGTCGGCGTTCGGCGTGACAATAATCGCGTTTTTCCCACTCGTTTCCGCGAGAATCGGAAGCTCCGGACGGAGCGCGCGGAAACTCTCTGCCGTCTCGTACGCCCCGGTCAGAATGAGTCGCTCAATTCGAGGATCGGCGACGAAGCGTGAACCCAGGGCGCGATCCGGGAACTGTACAAGCTGAAGCACGTCGCGGGGTACCCCGGCGTCCCAGAGCGTCTGCACCATGACCGCACCCGAACGCGCGGCGTTGGAGGCTGGCTTAATGACCACGGCGGATCCGGCGGCGAGGGCCGCGAGCACCCCACCCGCGGGGATCGCGACCGGGAAGTTCCACGGCGGGACGACCGCGGTGAGGCGCACTGGCCGGTACTGCGCGCCGTCGACCAGTTCGAGCTGCTGCCCGAGCATCGCGTAGTAGTGTGCGAAGTCGATGGCCTCGGAGACTTCGGGGTCGCCCTGGTCGAGGGTCTTGCCACACTCGGCACCCATCACCTCCAGCAGATCGGCCCGGCGTTCTTCAAGAATCTCCCCCGCCAGGTGCAGGATCCGGGAACGTTCCTCGGCTCCGAGAGCCTGCCACGGTTCGGCGGCTGTACGGGCGCGCTCCAGGATCGCATCGAGCTCAGCCTCAGCGTCAACATGGGCCGCGGCAACCTGATCTCGACCAAGATCCGAGGACACCATGCGCTGCGCGATCCCGCGCGCCCATTCGTGGTTACCCGGCAGATCTTGATCGCTGTCAGGGGCGTTCTCAAAGTGCCCGGTGCGACCGGCGATCACCCATTGCTCGACGCGGTTCTCACGACCCTCGACGGTGCCCACGCGCCTGTCCTGCACGCGGTTCGGTGATGGGACCGTGAAGTGCGCCGGTTCCCCGTCGCCGGTGATCGCGGCAAGAGCATCGAGCGAGGCGCGGAATCGGGCCTCCTCACGCGCAAAGAGCGCCGAGTTGTCGGTCAACTCAAACACCGCCGACATGAAGTTCTCGGTACTCGCGCCTTCCTCGAGGCGTCGGATCAAGTACGCGATCGCGACGTCGAACTCTGCGGGGTGCACGACGGGTACGTAGAGCAAGATCGAGCCGACATCACGCCGCACCGCCTCGGCCTGTCCCGTGGCCATCCCGAGCAGCATTTCGAACTCGATTCCGTGCGCGGCCTCCCGCGCCTGGGCAAGCACCCAGGCAAGTGCGATGTCGAAGAGGTTGTGCCCCGCGACCCCGACGCGCACGTTGTGCACACGCTCGGGAGTCAGGGCGTAGTCAAGCACGGCCTTGTAGCTCGTGTCGGTTTGCTGTTTTGTTCCCCAGGTCGCAGCGGGCCAGCCGTGGAGGGCGGCATCCACAAGCTCCATCGGGAGGTTGGCACCCTTGACGAGCCGCACCTTGATCGCTGCGCCTCCCTGCGCCACCCGAGCGGCGGCCCAATCCTGCAGGCGGATCATGGCACCGAGCGCGTCGGGCATGTAGGCCTGCAGCACAATCCCGGCCTCCAAGTCCCGGAACTCGGGTCGATCGAGGATCTGGGTAAAGACACGGAGGGTGAGATCGAGGTCCTTGTACTCCTCCATGTCGAGATTGATGAACTTACGTGGCGATGCCGCAGCGGCGCGCTCGAACAGCGGGACGAGCTGGCCAACGATGTGCGCAACTGCCTCCTCGAAGCCCCAGTGGTTGTGCGGGGCGACCGTGGCGGACACCTTGATCGAGACATAGTCAACGTCATCACGGGCAAGCAGCGTGTGTGTGCCCGAGAGACGACGCTCAGCCTCGCGTTCACCGAGGATCGCCTCACCTAGGAGGTTCACGTTCAGCCGAACCCCGTCCCGAGACACCCTTGCGATCGCCGGTCCCAGCTTCGTCTCACTCGCATCGATGATGAGGTGGCTGACCATCCGGCGTAGCACCCGACGGGCAATGGGCACCACAAGCCCCGGGAACGGTCGCGCGAGCGCTCCACCGAGCCGAATCGCGGCCCGCATCGGCCCCGGCAAAAATCCGGGGGTCAGCGGCACCAGATCGGCAAGCTTTGCCGCGGCCACGCTGAGATCTTCTGGCCGGACCACGCCGTCCACGAAGCCAACCGTGAAGTCGAGCCCGTGTGGGTCTCGGAGCACGCCGGCCAAGAGCTCGGCCGATGAATCCGCGGGAATCGTCGCCGCAGTCGCGGCCCACTTCCGGGTCAGGGCAACGGCAGCGTCAGCAAGCTCCTGGGGGCGAACAGCAGAGTGGTTCACATGAGGCCTTTCTCGGTGATACCGGCAGCAGCGGCCAGCGGAGGGATACCAGTCAGTGTCGCGCGCCCCTATGATGAAGTAAAGCGCGAGCAATTGACTGATATAGATGAGATCTTCTTAACGATTGAGCTGAGTCGACGCCGACCGAAAGGACCACGCACCGTGCTCGACATGAAACGGCTTCGCCTCCTCCGAGAGCTGCAGACCCGCGGTACGATCCGTGCCGTGGCAGAGGCGCTGAACTACAGTCCGTCTGCGGTCTCTCAGCAGTTGAGTCTGCTCGAACAGGAAACCGACACTCAGCTGCTCCGCAAAGCAGGACGCGGTGTTGCCCTGACGGCAGCTGGGGAGGTCCTCGCAGCAGAGGCAGAGCAGCTCCTCGCGGGTCTCGAACGCGCCGAGGCGAATCTGCACCGTGCCCGCGACGAGGTACGCGGCACGATCCGGATTGCCGTATTCCAATCCGCATTCCTCGCCTTGGCGCCCCCGGCGCTACGCGCACTCCGCGCGCAGCATCCCAAGCTGCGCCTAGAAATTGTGCAGTGGGAGCCGGGCGAAGCGCTCCGGGAAACCTCTGCCCGCGGCGTCGACCTCGTAATCGCGGAGGAGTATCCAGGCCATTCCCGCAGCTACCTTCCCGGCCTGGACCGCGTCCCGCTCGTGAACGACCCGATTTTCCTTGCGCTCCCCCCGGAGGGCGCAGGCGACGTCCGTTTCGATGCCGCCACCACAATCGACGAGCTTGCCCAACTGCCCTGGGTCATGGAACCCTCGGGCACCGCCACGCGGGACTGGGGCGAGCAGGCGTGCCGCGCCGCAAGCTTCGAGCCCGAAGTCCGATACGAAACCTCAGATCTTCAGGCACACGAGCGCCTCATCGCCACAGGAAACGCGGCCGGCTTTCTCCCCGGACTCGTGCACGCCGGCAGTGACGTTCGGCTTCTCGAGCTTCCTGGCGCCCCGCATCGCAGCGTGTTCAGCTCGGCGCGAGCCTCCCAGGAGGCCCACCCGGCGCTCGCGGCGGTGCGCGAAGCGCTCGCCGCGGCAGCGGCCGCCCACACCTTCCCGCTTCGGACCCCTACTCCCCCTTCGCCGGGACGCTCGTAGTACAGACCCGCCGTCTGCGGGTGTACCCACCACGGTCACGCACAGGATGGACTCTCTGGGAGAAACACGCCCAGTAGTTCTCTTCCCGGGTGAGGTGCGCAGCAAGCCGGGTACCCGCAGTATCCGAGAACTGCAAGGCGGAGGTCGAACCGACGTGCCTCACTTGTCCAGGAGAATCAGTCCGTACGTAGTCGCCAGATCGCCGGGCTCCGAGCGAAGAGCGCAGAACACAGAACACAGAACACAGAACACAGAACACAGAACACAGAGCGCAGAGCGCAGAGCGCAGAGCGCAGAGCGCAGAGCTCCGAGCTGAGGGCTCAGGGCTCAGAACGGGTGTGGTGCGTGCGGGTCTTCGGCCGGTGGGTTTGGCCGTTCATCTCGTTGCTTGGGTGGTGCCGGGTCGGTGCTGAATCTGACTCGGCTGGGTGGTCGGTCGATCGTGACGCGGCCGG
>NZ_FUID01000031.1 GCF_900163635.1 Leucobacter sp. 7(1)
TGAACCGTCCCGGGTTCTCTGCCGCTTCTATGCGGGGAGAATCTCTCGGGTGAGGGACTTGTAGTAGGCGGCCTCGTATTCGACGGGGCTGCTCATTCCGAGGCTACCGTGAAGTCTGCGGTGGTTGTACCAATCGACCCAGCCAGCGGTGGCGTATTCGACGTCCGCGATGGTCTTGAACGGTCCGTCGTGGAAGATCGTGGTGCGCACGCACTCGGCCTTGTAGAGGCCGTTGATCGTCTCCATCAGGGCGTTGTCGTATGCATCACCGACGGACCCGATCGATGGGGCGATCCCGTCAAGAGCGAGCTTCTCCGTCCACGCTACGGATGTGTACTGGGAGCCGGCATCGGAGTGCGCGCGGAGCTGATCGCGTTCGATCGGGCGGCCCTGGCGGCCCCGTTCCCACAGCGCCATGCGCAGCGGGGTCATGACGAGATCGACGTGTTTGCTGGTCTGCGCATGCCAGGCGACGATGCGTTGAGAGTAGACGTCGAGGATGAACGCGACATACACCCAGCCCGCCCACGAGCGGACATAGGTGAAGTCCATCACCCACGTGTGATCCGGGCGAGGCGCGGTGAAGTCGCGGTTGAGCAGGTCCCCGGCGCGGACGCCGCCCTTTGACGGGATCGTCGTCCGGATCGTCTTCGCGCGTGTCACCCCGGACAGGCCGAGCAGACGCATGGCCCGGTCGACGGCGCCGCGCGAGGCTTCGGGGATCGCGGTCCGGCGGATCAGCGCGGTCATCTTCTTGCGCCCGTAGAGCCCTTCCGGGGTCATCTTCCGCCGCACGACACCAGCAGCGTCGGCCACGGTTGTCCAGGCGGCGTCGCGGACGGCGTCGACGACGAGGGCGTCGGTGATCGTCCGGTTCGCGATGCGGGGCCTGGCCCAGGCCCGGTAGGTTCGTGCAGCGATCTTCACGCCCTGCTCGCACAAGACGCGAATGATCGACTCGACTGCATGACCCTCGGCGCGCATCTGATCGATGAACGCGCGCATCATCGGTTGCGGGGGTCGAGTTCCCCCGCGAAGAAAGTCGTCGCGGCTTTCAGGATCGCGACGTCCTCGCGAAGCTGCTTGTTCTCGGCCTTGAGGCGCTTGATCTCAACTGATTCTTCGCTGGTCTGACCGTCGCGGTCACCGGTGTCGATTTCGGCTTGGATTACCCAGCGGCGCAGAGACTCGGCACCGACGCCTTCCTGGCGAGCGACCGCGGCGACGGCTTGCTGGTTCGAGGGGTACTCGGCCCGGTGCTCGAGGACGAGCCTGACGGCTCGCTCACGCACCTGGGGATCAATCTTCTTTGGCATGACGCCATCCTTTCAACTCGAAAGGAAGCGGCAGAGAACCCGGGACGGTTCA
>NZ_FUID01000043.1 GCF_900163635.1 Leucobacter sp. 7(1)
TTCCGCGACGACGTGATCCGCGTTGCGGAGAACCGTGATCCAGAAGTCACGCTCGCGCAGATCGCGAAGGACTTCGGTGTCCATGTCGGCACTCTCGACAAGTGGATGCGACAGTCGCGGATCGACGCTGGCGAGCAGCCCGGCCAGACATCGTCGGATTCCGCTGAGTTGCGTGAGCTCCGCAAGCGCAACCGCCTCCTCGAGCAGGAGGTCGAGGTCCTGCGTCGCGCGACCGCGTATTTGTCTCAGGCTCATCTACCGGGAAAAGGCTCTACCCGCTCGTGAGTGAGCTCGCCGCGGACGGGATTCCTGTCGTGGTGTCGTGCCGGGTATTGAAGCTTGCTCGCCAGCCGTATTACCGGTGGCTGCGCAACTCCGTGAGTCAGCGGGAACTCGAGGAGGCGTATCGAGCGAACGCCCTGTTCGATGCTCACCGCGATGACCCCGAGTTCGGGTATCGGCTCCTCGCGGACGAGGCCCGCGACGAGGGCCAGGCGATGTCAGACCGAACAGCCTGGCGTATCGCATCCGAGAACGGCTGGTGGAGCGTGTTCGGTAAGAAGCGCGGCAAGAACGGCAAGAAGCCCGGTCCCGCCGTTCACGACGATCTCTGCGTCGTCATCGACGAGCACGGGCGTGAGCGTCATCGGTTCGAAGCCTCCCGACCGAACCAGCTCTGGCTGACCGACATCACCGAACACAAGACTGCTGAGGGCAAGCTCTACCTCTGCGCCGTCAAAGACGCGTTCAGCGGCCGGATCGTGGGCTACTCGATCGACTCGAGAATGAAAGCGTCACTCGCGGTCCGCGCTGTCCGCAACGCCGTCCGGATGCGCGAAAACGTGAACGGCTGCATCGTCCATTCGGACCGCGGCTCGCAATTTCGAAGCAGGAAACTACGCCGTGAACTCACCCGCCGTGACCTCGTCGGATCCATGGGCCGAGTGGCGTCCTGCGGAGACAACGCCGCGATGGAATCCTTCTTCAGCTTGCTGCAGAAGAACGTCCTGAACCGGCGCTCCTGGGCCACACGCGAGGAACTACGCATCGCCATCGTGACCTGGATCGAGCGGACCTACCACCGCCGACGCCGCCAGGCACGTCTGGGCCGTTTGACGCCCATCGAATTCGAGACCATCATGAACGAAGAACTGGCCCTCGCGGCCTGACTAGAACTGTCACCTGTTCCTGCATCAGACCC
>NZ_FUID01000012.1 GCF_900163635.1 Leucobacter sp. 7(1)
AGTTTCAGCGGTGTCTGTTGCACATGCTCGAAACCAATGCCCCGGCGGGGAGCGGCGTCGAGGGGCGGGGAATAGCGTCGAGTGGAGCGGAGCAGAAAGCGGCGGGGAAGGGCTGCGGATCCTGCGCGGCACCGGAAATGCTGTGCAGCGCAGGATCCGCCACCGGACGGGGATTACATTCGATCGAGGACGGACTCTGCGAAGCCCATGCCTGTGCTCATGCCGGTGCCGTTGGTGACACAGGCGACAAACACGCCGGGGTGCGGCTCGCGCACGTAGAAGTCCTCGGCCGCCGCGGACGCGTACTCACCGTGCCAGCGTCGGCGCACCGTGAGCGGCGCACCGAGCAGTTGTGCGAACTCGCGCAGCAGGAGCGTGTCCAGAGACTCGTCCTTGAACGGGTCATGCGTGTGCGCGTAGGCGTGTGTGTCGCCGATCACGAGCCGCCCGTTCGGGCGCTGCGACATCTTGACGTTCACGAACGCCTCGAGCAGCTCCGGGGTGTCACGCTGCATCCGCTCCCGGATGCTGGCGGCCTCCGGGTGCTGCGAGAGCCCGCCGTAGCGCATTACCGCGGTGCCGGTGAGGATCACCGGATCGAAGTGGCTGCCCGCCGGGGCATTGGTTTCGAGCATGTGCAACAGACACCGCTGAAACTCCCCCTCGTCAGCGAGCTCCGGGAAGAGGAGATCCAGGTCGTGTCCGGTTGCCACGACGACCTGCGTGGCGGGTACGTCGCCACGGCTCGTGCGCACGAGCCCTGGTTCCACACCGGTGACGTTGGTGCGGAATCGGAACTCCACCCCTGCCTCCGCGAGGTGTGCGGCAAGCGCCGGGATCGCCTCGGGTGAGTTGATCCGCAGGTCGTTGCCGCAGTACGCCGAGCCCAACAGGCGCGGATCCTGAATTGATGCGCGCTCGCGGGTCTGATCCGGCGTGAGTAGCTCCACAGCGTCGCCACGGAGCTCGGCAAAGCGATGCAGGAGCGCCCACTCATCCTCGGCCCGCGCCACGATCATGGTGCCCGCGGGGCGGATCCAGAACCCGGCGCGCTCCGCGAAGCGGAGCCAGTGGCCCCGCCCCGCGGTCGCGTACGCGAGTCCCTCGCCCTCCTGCGTCGTGATCCCGACGTGGCCGAAATTGCGGATCGAGGCACCCACGGGGCGATCCGTGCGCTCGATCACGACCACGCTGAGCCCGCGTTCTTGCGCGAGCGCCGCGTGGGCGAGCCCGATCACGCCGGCGCCGACGACCGCGAGATCGAAGGTGCGGGGCGGGATCACTGTGCGGGCTGGATCGCGGGCACGCCGAGCAGCTCGGGCAGATCCCGCACATCGCACACGTGGGTGTGCGGGAAGGTTGCGAGGTGCTCCGCACTCTGTGCGCCGGTGCTCACAGCCACAACATACTTGGCACCCGCGTTCATGCCCGCTGCGAGATCCAGCTCGGTGTCGCCCGCAGCGAGGACCTCGGCGGGATCGGTGACACCCGAGCGCTGCATGGCGACCTGGATGAGCTCCGGTGCGGGGCGGCCCGTGGAGACGTCATCGGAGGTGATCGCGAAGTCGACGGTGTCGGTGGCCTCGGGGCCGACGGTCCAGCCGAGCTCATCGAGAATCATCTGGGTCACGCCACGGTCGAAACCAGTGGTCAGCGAGACCTGCATGCCCGCGGCACGCATGCGGCGGATCGCGTCGACAACGCCGGGGAGCTCGACGGGCGGGTTCTCGCGGTAGCTCTGCTCCAGCTTGCTGCGGAACTCGAGGAAGAGGCGTTCGACCTCGGCGGGGTCGGCCTCGCCGCGGAACTTGTTCAGGAAACCGGCGATCGCCTCGGCCTTGTTGGCGCCCAGCGCGGGGCGCAGATCCTCGTCGGAGATCGTGACGGACAGCGCCTCCTCAACAACCGACTTCAGGGTGTCGTACACCGCACCGCGCTCGTTGACGGTGGTGCCGGCGACGTCCAGAGTAATGAGGGAAACCATGCAGGGGTGCTACTTTCTTCGGAGGGTCAGAGCCCGGTCATGTCGAGCCGAGTCCCACGCTATGCACGCTGTGTCTCCGGGCGGCGACCGGGACGGAAACGATGCGTGAACGCCCGAAGAAAAGCGGGTGTGCGGCCGCGGGATTCCGCGGGAGTAGGCGAGTGGCGGGGAAGAAGTTCGCCGGGCCACCACACGGGGGAGGACAGCAATGCCGATTCGCGAGTCGAATGAGTTCGGTGCGCAGCACTCGCGCTTTGACGCGTCTGCAGCGGAAGAGACGCTGCGCGAACTCGACGCGCAGTACGCGGCCGGCCAGATCGAGGCGCACGCCTACTTCGAGAAGAAGCAGTCTCTGGTGCGCCTGTTCCTGAAGGCCACCACGAATCCTCGTCGCAGACGCCGCGAAGAAGACTATGGCGGCGAGAACTTCGGCGGGGAGCGTTCTGCTGGGGAGTGATCAGAACAGGGTGTTCTGATCCTCCATGCCGCGCATCGCGTCGTAGTCGAGCACGAGACAGCGGATCCCGCGATCCTCCGCGAGTGTGCGGGCCTGCGGCTTGATCTCTTGCGCCGCGAAGACGCCCTGCACGGGGGCGAGCTTCGGGTCGCGGTTCATGAGTTCCAGGTACCGGGTGAGCTGCTCGACACCGTCGATCCCCCCTCGGCGCTTGATTTCGATCGCGACCGATCCGCCACTCGCATCCTTCGCGAGAATGTCGACCGGGCCGATGGCGGTCATGTATTCGCGTCGCACGAGCGTATGGCCCTCACCGGCGATTTCGATCTGTTCAGCGAGGAGTTCCTGGAGGTGCGCTTCCACGCCGTCTTTGATGAGGCCAGGGTCGACGCCGAGGTCGTGGGAGCTGTCGTGGAAAAACTCGAAGATCGACACGATCAGCTTGTCGGCAGTCTTCTTGTGCGTCACCTGCCACGCTTCGACGATGCCTGCGGCCTCCTGCTCGGCCTCGAGTTCGACCGGCGCGAGGGAACACGGGGGGCTCATCCAGTTCAGCGGTTTGTAGGAGCCGCCGTCAGAGTGGACAAGGATGCTGCCGTCGTTCTTGAGCATGAGCACACGCTTGGCCCGGGGCAGGTGGGCCGAGAGCCGGCCGGCATAGTCGACAGAGCAGTCAGCAACAACGATTCGCACCCGCCGTAGTTTACTCGGACTTGCCCCGCAGTGGGTGGGAACCTGATCGGGCGGCGCGGCCCGGCGGTGTGTGGCATGCGCCGGATCCGGCAACAACCTATCGAGCGCGCTGCGGTTCGCGTGCCGTTGCGGCGAAGATAAACGCGATCACCGCGAACACGACAAGGGGCCAGAATGCCTGCAGCAGGCCAAAATGCTCGCCGAGGAACCCGATCAGCATCGGGCCAAGCAGGTACGCGGTATACGCGATAGCGGAGACTGCGGCGACGTCCCGAGTGGCTGTCGCGGGATTGTCGGCCGCCGCCGAAATCCCGACAGGGAAGCCAAACGCGCAGCCAATGCCCCACAGCACGGCAGCGGCAACGCTGGCCCACGAAGCGGGCACCAGAATCATGGTGACCACGCCGAGGATCACGAGCAGCGCCCCGCCGCGTAACACGACCACGCGGCCCAGGCGCGTGAGCAGCCAGGAGCCCGCGATGCGGGTGAGCGTCATTGACACGAAAAACGCTCCGAGCGTGAGCGTGGCAGCGGTGTTCGTGAAGCCACGGCCGTCGGCAAGTGCGAGGGGGAGCCAGTCGCTCGCGGTGCCCTCGGCGAGGCTCATGCTCATCGCGATGAGGCCGATGATCAGGATTCGCGGATCCCGCCACGGCGTGTAGGGGCGCGGCGCAGGTGCTGGCGCTGGTGCGGCGGGTGGGGCACCCGGCCCACCGGGCACGGGCGGCCCGGGCATCGCGGACTCGGGATGGACCACGATCGGGATCGGGCCGGTGTGCACGCTCGAGTGCAGCAGCGGTTCAGGCTCGCTGTCCTGCGCGGTGTTGGGCACCATACGCAGTGCGAGGAGGACGCCAACAACGAGGCACACGAACAGCACTCCGAGGTGGACTGGCACCGAAATGTGGAGGGCCTCGGCGAGGGCCCCCAGCCCCATTGAGCTGACGCTTCCGAGGCTGTACGCGGCGTGGAACAGCGGCATGCGGGGCTTGTCGAGGGCTCGCTCCGCGGCGGCACCGCTGACGTTCATCGCGACATCCGAGGTCGCAAACGTGATGCCAAAAAGAATGAGGCAGATGACTGCGGGGACAACCGCGCCGGCCCAGAACAGCAGTGCTGCCGCGGGCATTGCGATCGCCTGGCCGATGATGCCGACCGCGAGCGTACGCTGCGGGCCCAGCCAGGTGACCGTGCGGCCAGAAAAGATCAACCCGGTGAGCGACCCGAGCGCGAGCATGAGGCCGAACACGCTCATCTCCAGGGTGCTCGCCCCCAGGTGATCCCGCACGGCTGGAAGGCGACTCAACCAACTCCCAAACCCGGTGCCGAGGAGCGCGAAAACGATGATGATGCCGGCGGTCCAGCGGCGGGCGGCGCGCAAGCGTAACGCGGCGTCAGGGGTGGTCATCAGATGAGTCTAGGGCCGTCGCGGGCGCTGGGATTGCGGGAGGCCCGGAAGTGAGGCGCTACCCCCGAGTATTCACGCGACGTTCACGCCCCGAGTCGCACCCAGCGTTCACTCCGGGCGCGGAGCCCCAGGGTGATGGCGCGGGCGAGCATGAACACAATCGTGAATCCCGCCGTGAGCGCGATGAGCGCCGGGGCGCCGCTCGGGGCAAGCTGAGTGAGCAGCCACAGGATTGGCAGGTACACAGCAAGGTTCACCATGCTTGTCCACGCCAGGTAGCGCGCGTCCCCGGCCCCCATGAGCACGCCGTCGAGCACAAACACGAGCCCGCCGAGTGGGAGCGAGATTCCGAGCACCAACAGCGCGGGTGGCAGGATCTCGAGCACCGCGGCTTCCCCGGTGAACACCCGGCCGAGCACCGGACTTGTGGCGGCGAGGAGCCCGCCGATCACGGCCCCGCAGACGATGCCCCAGAACACGCTGCGTCGCGTGATGAGGCGGGCGCGGCGGGCGTTGCTCGCGCCGAGGGCGTCGCCGATCAGGGCCTGCGCGGCGATCGCCAGTGCGTCCAGCGCGAACGCAGCTGTCGAGAAAATCGTGAAGACGATCTGATAGCCCGCGGTCGCGGCGGTGCCGTGGCTGGTTGCCGCAAACACAGTCGAGAGCAGCGCGGCGCGCAGCCCGAGCGTGCGGATGAACAGCCACCCGCCGCTGCGGCCGGCGTGCGCCAGCCCGTCACGGTGCGGTAGGAAGCCCGCCCCAGCCCGGCGCGCATGCCGGACGATCACGATCAGGTACACGGCGACCATGCCCCACTGCGCAATGACCGTACCCCAGGCGCTGCCCGCGATCCCGAACCCGAGCCCCCGGATGAACCACACATTGAGGATCGCGTTGATTGCGAAGCCGATTGTCGCGACTGCCAGGGGAGTGCGGGTGTCCTGCAGCCCGCGCAGCAGCCCGCTCGCGGCGAACACAACAAGCATCGCCGGGATCCCCAGGCAGGAGACGGTGAGGTAGATCCGGGCCTGCTCCGCGGCATCGGGCGCGACGCCGAACGCCGCGATGAGCGGCCCGCTGAGAAGCCAGATCGCGACGCCTACGATGGCCCCGATCCCCAGCGCAAGCCACAGGCCGTCCACCCCGGCTTGCACGGCCCCACGCAGATCCCCGGCCCCGCGGCGGCGGGCCACAAGTGGGGTGGTCGAGTAGGCGAGGAACACCATGAGCCCCACAGCGGTCTGCAGGATCGCGCCCGCAACGGCGAGCCCGGCGAGCGGTGCCATCCCCAGGTGCCCCACGAGCGCCGAGTCCACGAGGAGGAAGAGCGGCTCCGCGACAAGCGCGCCGAGGGCGGGGATCGCCAGATTCGCGATCCCGCGGTCGATCCGGCGGCGCTCCGTGCGAGCGCTCGCCGCCGCGTCTCGTGACTCGGGTCGCGGAACCGGGGAACTGGCGGACTGCTCGGGCATGAGGACTACCGTAGCGGCTGCTTGCGGGACAGTCGTGCCTGATCCGGCCAAACATTTCACCGCATCTCTGGCCGGGGCTGCGAGGCGCGTGTGCGAACCCAAAGGGCAACGTCAGGGGTCCCGACTAGTCTGGACGCATGAGCAACGTAGCGCCTGCCTCCGGCATCGACCTCAATGAACTCGATCCTGCCGTCCGCCCCCAAGACGACCTGTACCGGCACGTCAACGGGAAGTGGATTGAACGCACGGAAATCCCGGGCGACAAGGCGCGCTACGGTTCCTTTGCGGTACTCGCGGAGAACGCCGAAGAGGCGGTCCGGGACATCATTACCGGCACCGACGCCCCCGCACCCGGTGCCCCCGCAGCTGCTGAGGCTGACAAGGTTGCCGCGCTGTACGCGAGTTTCATGGACGTGGCGCGCGTCGACGAACTCGGTGCCCAGCCCATCGCGGACGAGATCGAGCGCACCCTTGCGCTCCGCACGACCGAGGACCTGATCGCGCACGTGGCGCGGCTGGAGCGCCGCGGCCTTGGCGGCTTCTTTGGAATGTTCGTTGACAATGACCCGGGGGATCCGGCGCGCTACGTCGTCTTCGTGATGCAGGGTGGCCTCGGCTTGCCAGACGAGTCGTACTACCGCGAAGAGCAGTTCGCCGACATCCGTGCCCAGTACCAGGCGCACATCGCGCGCATGCTGGGCCTCGCAGGGGTCGCTGACGCGGAGCGTCTGGCTGAGCTGAGCTACGACCTGGAGAGCCGGATCGCCGCATCACACTGGGACAAGGTCGCGAGCCGAGACATCCAGAAGCTCTACAACCTCCGCACGTTCGCGGAGCTCGGGGAGATCACCCCGAAGCTCGACTGGTCTGCATACCTGGAGGCAATGGGCGCCCCGTCGGCTGCGTTCGCCGAGGTCGTTGCCGCGCAGCCCGAGGCGCTGACCGGGCTCTCGGAACTGCTTGTCGAGGACGAACTTGAGGCCTGGAAGGCGTGGACGATCTGGGGGATCGTGCGCAGTTCTGCGGCGCTGCTCTCCCAGGAAATCTCCCGAGCCAACTTCGACTTCTACGGCACCGCGCTCACGGGGGCGACGGAGCAGCGGGATCGCTGGCGACGCGGGGTCTCCTTCGTTGAGGGCGCGATGGGCGAGGCCGTGGGTCGGATCTACGTGGAACGGCACTTCGACGAGGACGCCAAGGCCGCGATGGATGGCCTGGTCGAGCACCTGATTGAGGCGTATCGTGATTCGATCGAGAAGCTCGAATGGATGGGCGCAGACACCCGCACTCGCGCGCTCGACAAACTTGACCGTTTCACCCCCAAGATCGGGTACCCGGTGAAGTGGCGCGACTACTCCGCGCTCACCGCCGACTCGGGAGACCTGTTCGGCAACGCACGCAGCGTATCCGAGGTCGAGTTCCTGCGCGAGCTCGGCAAGGTCGGCAAGCCGATCGATCGCGACGAGTGGTTCATGACCCCGCAGACTGTCAACGCGTACTACAACCCGGGCTTTAACGAGATCGTGTTCCCCGCGGCGATCCTGCAGCCTCCGTTCTTCGATAAGAACGTCGACGGGGCCGCGAACTTCGGCGCCATCGGAGCGGTCATCGGGCACGAGATCGGCCACGGTTTCGACGATCAGGGCTCCCGCTACGACGGCGAGGGGCGCCTCACCGACTGGTGGACCGAGTCGGATCGCGCCGCGTTCGAGAAACTGACGAGCGCGCTCATCGGCCAGTACAACGAGCTCTCGCCCGAGGGTGCCGACGGCCAGAAGGTCAACGGCGAGCTGACAATCGGCGAGAACATTGGTGACCTGTCCGGGCTTGAAATCGCGTGGAAGGCGTATCTGCGCTCCCTCGCGGGGGCCGAATCGCCCGTCATCGACGGGCTGACGGGCGCGGAGCGGTTCTTCCTCTCCTGGGCCCAGGCCTGGCAGCAGAAGTCTCGCCCCGAGGAAACTGTGCGTCTGCTCACCATCGACCCCCACTCGCCCAACGAGTTCCGGTGCAACCAGATCCTGCGCAACCTTGCCCCGTTCCACGAGGCCTACGGTACGCAGCCCGGTGACGCACTCTGGCTCGACCCGGAGGAGCGTGTGAGCATCTGGTAAGGCGTTGCGTGGAGCCCCGGGCTAGTCCCGGGGCTCGGCGCGCAGGGCCTGTTGCTCGGCTTTCTTGTTGGAGCGAACGGCCTGCTGCTGACCGCGCACGGCCTTGCGCGCGATGCGATCCTCTTTCCGCGCGCCGGAACGCTCACGCAGGGTGGGCTTCGCGGCAGTTTCGGCTCGGAGCAGGGCCAGCTCGTCCGGCAGCGCATGTGGTGCGGGGCCGAAGGCGGTGCGAGAACGCGCCACGACGCGCCGCGCCATCACGTAGTTGCCGGAGCCACCGAGCACGGCGCCGATGCCGTATGGCATGACCTTGCTGATCACCGAGGCGCCGCCCGCGCGGGCCGCTTTCCGGATAAACAGGTCCTTCAGCTGGCCGACGAGCGGGCCGACAAGTTGCCGCGGCATCGAAGAGGAAACAAGTTCGCCCCAGAACGAAGACCGCGAGGTGCCGCCGGACGCCTGCTGTGTGATCTGACGGAGCAAACTCAGCCCCTCGTCGCCGAGCAGCAGCGTCAGGACCAGGATCCTGGCGCGGTCGGGATCACGCAGCGCGACGCCGTGGAGTTCCGCGAGCGAGTGGGCGTAGAGCGCGGTTGCCTCAAGGAAGCCGACGGTCTCAGCGCTCGCGATTCCGAGCGCCGCAACGGTGCCGATGCCCGGGACCGCGGCCGCGGCCCCCACGCCGCTGCCGCCCGCGGTAACCGCTGCGAGGTATCGGCGCTCGAGCGAGCGGGCCAGGAGCGCGGGAGACATGTGCGGGTTGCGGGCACCGACCCGGCGCAGGTGCGCGAGCACAAGTGGGCGCTGGATCGCGAGCACCCGGTCGACGGCCCGGTCGAGCAGCGTGAGCCGCACGCGTTGCTCGGGCGTCGCGCTGTTCCACTCGACGAGTTGGGTGTCGGGGGCGGGGAAGACAACGTCCGCGGGCGCGCCCGTCACGGGCACCGGGGTCTCGGGTGGGAGCCACCGGTAGGCGGGTTCTGGCGCGCGCCCTTCGGGTTCTACGTTCACATCTGCAGACTAAACGACCTCGCTGAGTGCAGGAACCGGTGATCGCTGAGAGCGTGGGCCCGCGGGGCGCTGAGTGGGGTGGGAGGCGTCGCGGCGGCCGTCGGCCGCGGCGATGTGTGCGGTGCGCTCGATCCAGCGGGCGATCCGGCGATCGCTCGCGGTGCCCACGCCGAGAAGGCGGTGGACTCGGAACGGACGCACTCCGACGAAGCGGAGGGTGTGCCGCGCTACCTGGCCGGCCGCCGCGTTGCCGGTGAAGGGAAGCGCAACCGCCGGGGTGTCGGCGAGCATGAAGAAGCGGCCCGAACGCCCGCTCAGGAGTCCGATCGGGAGGCCGAGTTTCGACATGCGATACTCGTCGCCGGGGAGGAGCGCGCGGTCGAAGAATCCCTTGAGGAGTGCGGGGACTCCGCCCCACCACATCGGTGCCACCACGACGATCCGGGCTGCCGCGTGGAGTGCCGCGCGAGCCTCCGCGAGGTCGGGTTCGACGGGGATGCGCTGGCGATAACCGAAGCGCATGTGGGGGTCGAAGTCGAGATCCCGGAGGGCCAGGAGACGCGCGTCACCGTGCGCCTCGGCATAACCGCGCGCGAGCGCCGCAGAGAGGGAATCGGGATTGGGGTGGCCGTCGATCACGAGCGCAGCGGGCACGAGGAATCCTATCTTGACAGTGTCAACCAGTGTGGACAGTGTCAAGATAGGGGACAATGTTGCTCATGTCAAGTTCTCGGGATTCCTACCATCACGGTCGCTTGGCGGATGCGTTAGAAGAGGCCGCGCTCCACTTACTGGAGCAGATGCCTGCCGCCGAGATCAGCCTCCGTGAGGTTGCCCGCGCAGCAAACGTGAGCCACAACGCGCCCTACCACCACTTCACCGACAGGCTCGGACTCTTGAAGGCGCTCGCGGAGCGAAGCATGGACGATCTCACCGCGGCGGTCGAGCACGCGATTGACGGTGCCGGATCAGAGGTCGACGCGCGCCTCCGGGCGGGCGGTGCTGCCTACATCGGCTTCGCGGTCGCGCACCCGCACGCCTTCAACGTTGTCTACGATCCGCTCGTGTGCGTGCCGACGCAGCCGAGCGAGACGATGGCCCCGCGAATTGAGCGCCTTGAGCGGGTGCTTGCCGAGACTGTCGCCGCCACGGGCTTGGTCGACGACGCGGAGGTCCGCGCACTGTGGGGCCTGGTGCACGGCCTCGGGATGCTCTGCGCGGCTGGGCACTTCACCGAGCCAGACGCGCTCCGCGCGAGCGACGCCGCGATCACCCGGATGCTCGCGGGCCTCCCGCGGGAGTAGCGCGCCGGGCGCGGGCTACGCCGCGACGGGTGCGTGCGCCGGGCAGTGTGCGTCGGTGTGCGTTGCGCAGGCCACGAAGCGGGTGCGGCAGTCCGGATCGGCGCAGTTCGCGAGGTCGGTCGTGTGCGCGCCGCAGACCGTACAGGTGCCAAGCTGCGCGGCACCGGGAGCGAACTCCATCGCTTCGCGCCCGTCGAAGACCGCAAGTGACCCTTCCCACAGGCCGTCATTGCCGAACGCCTCGCCGTAGCGGACGATGCCGCCGTCGATCTGGTAGACCTCGCCGAAGCCGCGCTCGATCATCGCGGCGGAGAGGATCTCGCAGCGAATCCCACCCGTGCAGTACGTCACGACGGGTCGGCCTTTCAGCTCGTCGAAGGCACCGCTTTCGATCTGGGTGATGAAGTCGTGGGTGGTGCGGGTGTCCGGCACGACGGCACCCTTGAAGCGTCCGATTTCCGCCTCCCAGGCGTTGCGTCCGTCGAAGAATACGACGTCGTCGCCGCGCTCGGCGACAAGTTCGTTCACCGCGGCGGGGGAGAGATGCGTGCCGCCGCCGACGATCCCGTCCGCGTCGACGCGGGTCTCCTCGGGAATGCCGAAAGCGACGAGCTCGTCGCGCACCTTGACGCTGAGCTTGGGGAAGTCGGCGGAGCGCCTCCACGGCGCGCTGCGGTCGACGCCGTGCAGCATTGTCGGCGCGGTCTCGGTGAAGCCGGAGCCCTCGCTCCACTTCACCTCGAGGCCAGCGAACGGTGTGTACTCGCGCGTACGTCGCGCGTACTGCTTGCAGGCGTCAAGCTCGCCGCCGACGGTGCCGTTGATGCCATGAGGGGAGATGATGATGCGCCCGCGCAGCCCGAGGGACTCGCAGAGCTGCTGCTGCCACAGGCGCACGGCCTCGGGGTCGGCAACTGGGGCGAACACGTAGTAGAGCAGGATCTTGGCGTCAGACACGTCTCCCATGGTACGCGCCACGGCTGGGTGAGGCGTTGGTGAACACCGGGCGGGTGTACGGTGCGGGATCCGACGCTTGACATTGACGTAACGTCAACTCTTACGGTGAAGGTATTCACACAACCGTGAGCGGTGCCGCCCGGCACACTCGCAGAGCGCACGGAGGACACATGGAGCGATCTATCCAAGAGGTGGCGCGCGCAGCGGGGACAACCTCCCGAACACTGCGGCACTACGACAGTGTGGGGATCCTGCAGCCGAGCCGGATCGGAAGCAACGGCTATCGCTACTACGACGAGCGGGCGCTGGTGCGCCTGCAGCGCGTGCTGTTGCTGCGGGAACTGGGCTTGGGGCTCGACGCTATTGCGGACGTCTTAGCCGCACAGGACGCGCAGCTGGGCAGCGCCGAGGCCCCCGAACTCGCGGAGGCACGGATCCTGTCCTCCCATCTCGAACTCCTGCGGCGTGAGCGTGGCCGGATCACCGAGCAGATCGGCTCCGTCGAACGGACGATCGCGGCGCTTCGCCAGGCGCGCGCTGACCAGTCCACCGCACCCACTTCACCCGCCTCACTCACCGAAAGGGACCTGATGTCCGAAAACATGTTTGCAGGATTTGATCACACCGAGCACCGGGAGGAGGTCGCGCGGCGCTGGGGCAACGACGCGGCTCAGCGCAGCAGCGCCTGGTGGGGCGGCCTCGGCGAGACTGACCGGATGTCCTGGATGGGGCAGGTGGCCGAGCTGAACCGGGCCTGGATCGAGGCCGCAGAACGCGGCGTTGATCCCGCAGCAGCAGAGGCCGAGCAGCTTGCCGAGCGGCACATCGACTGGCTACGTGGAGTACCGGGAACGCCCGCGAACGACCCGGCGGGCGACCTCGCGGGCTACGTCACGGGACTCGCGAACATGTATGTCCTCGACGAACGCTTCGCCGCGAACTATGGCGGGCCTCACGGTGCAATGTTCGTGCGTGACGCGCTCCTCAGCTACGTCACACACAGGCTCGACGGTGGTCGCTAGACCTGCGCCTTCTCCTGCGCTTCACGGGCCGTATCGATGCGCTGCTGCTGCTCAGGCGTGCGGGAGAGTGGCGGCACGACCTCGTGCTGGTCGTTCACGATCACGACGTCGTGGTCCACGTGATCCACCATCGCGTGGACCGCGTCGATGAAGTCGCGGCGACGGATCGCGTCCAGCACCCGGGCGTGGTCGCGTTCCATCTCGGCGCCGGTCGCGACGTTTGCCAGCCGCCCGCGGTGCTCCGGGGTGCGGAGGCGGTCGTTGATGCCGGCGTAGAGCGCGGCGAGCAGCCGGTTCTTTGCCGCGTCGAACACGAGGCGGTGGAACTTGCTGTCGAACGCAGAATCGCCGCCTTCAGCAAAGCCGAGCACGGGGCAGCGTGTGCATCCGATCTCCTCGGTGGCCGCGAGTTCGAGCGCGAGCACGTCCTCGTCGGTTCGGTGGATCGCGGCCTGCTGCGCGGCCTCAATCTCGAGGGCGCGGCGGTAGCTCAGGATCTCTTCCAGCGTGAAGTCCGTGAGGAATTCGTTGAGGAGCGTGCTTGTCGGGGCGGCCGAGCGGACAAACGTGCCGCGGCCCGGCAGTGTCTCGATCATGCCGATGCTTGCGAGCGATCGCACAGCCTCGCGCACCGTGGAACGCCCCACCCCGGTCTGCTCCGCGAGCTCGGGCTCGATCGGGATCCTGCTCCCCACCGGCCACTCGCCGGTCGTGATCTTGCGGCGCAGATACGCGAGGGTCGCTCGGGCTCGTTCTGAACCTGTCGTCACAGCCATGTTCACCCCGGATCTCGTGCGGCGCAGGCGCGCCACTCATCAGGGCCCAGTATAGCGGCCGTACCCCTGGCTGCCCGGGGCGCGACCTCGTATGCTGAGGCGCAGACGGCGCCGCGTGAGCGGCCACGCCGCGCCGGGGTGGACTCCCACGGCGCACGAGCAGGCAGGAGCGTGTGATGACGCAGGCACCGCAGGGGCGCGGGGCGATCAACCCGTACGCCCAGATGCGCCAGGTTCCAGGGTTCACCCTCACAAGTGGGGACATCCAGGACGGTGAACCCCTCCCCGCGGAGTTGTACGGGAGTCAGGCCGGAGGGGCGAACCGGTCGCCCCAACTGAGCTGGTCAGGGTTCCCCGCCGAGACGCGCAGTTTTGCGGTGACGTGCTTTGACCCAGATGCGCCCACGGGGTCAGGCTTCTGGCATTGGGCGGTCACGAACATCCCCGCCTCGGTGACGCAGCTCGCCGCGGGGGCGGGGGCGTCAGCCGGTGCGCCGGGTAGTGAGTTGCTTCCCGACGGCGCACTCACCCTCCCGAACGAGCGTCGCGAGCCCGCCTTCCGCGGGGCGTCTCCGCCCGAGGGGACCGGCGTGCACCACTACTGGTTTGTGGTGCACGCGCTGAACGTGCCCCGGATCGAGATCGACCCAGAGGCAACGCCCGCGATCCTCGGTTTCCTGATGCGGGAAGCGGTGGTGGCCCGCGCGATCATTGTGGCAACCGGGGAATTCGGGCAGGCAGACTAGTCACTCTGGCCAAGGGCGCATGGGTGGTCACGCGCTACCCGCGAGATGCAGTGCGATGACGAGCAATGATGAGCACCCCAGATCCGAGCACAAGCGCGGCACCACCGACACCAAGGAAGATATTCCCCGCGGCACCGGTTTCGGGCAACGGTGGCATGTCGCCAGCGATGATGTCCACACGGAAGAGCTCAACCTCGGTTGTGCCGTCGGGGCCTGTGACGACGTGCAGGTACGGTCCGGTCACGCCTTTGTATCCCTGCGGCATGATGTCGATATAGCCGCAGTAGGGCCCCTCGAGGAGGCCGAGGTCGGCGATCCCGGCTATCCAACTGATCCCGGTTGTGTCTGAGAGATTGTCCTCGGGGGCAGGTCCGAGGAATCCATCATCCCAGTCCGGGTGGCTAAGCATCTCTGCAGGGCTTGCCGGGCAGCTTGTGGCCGTACGGTCCGGGTGCATATAGGTCTGGATGCCGGCACCGGCTACGGGGAGGCGTGCGCCTGTTTGGGGATCCTTCACGAACACTTCATAGTGCTGTCCAGGGTAGGACCAACCCGGTCCGGGGGTCTCGACCCCGGAGCCACTACCTGAGCGGTGGGCGCGCTGGTTGACGCTGGCGGAGCCGTTGATCTTGACGAGCGCGGTGTTCGCGTTGTTCGAGGTCACCGCCTGTGTCCCGAAGCGCAAGACGAGCTTTCCCTCAATGTTGGCATCGAGCTTTGCCAGCCCGGACGGAGACAGGGTGAGCACGAGCTTCGTCTTCGACGTGTTGAGATCCCCGGTGAGGGTGTAATCAGCCTGCGTGAGGGGTACCGCGCTGCCTGTTGAGCTCGTGAGCTTGACCGTCGCGGCACGGGCGTAGGTGAGATCTGGAGAGAGCTGGTCTTCGATAATGAACTCTGAGTAGGTCTCGCCCTGCGGGAGCGGCTTGATGGGAACGGTGATTGTGTAATACACGACGCCAAATTGCGCGGCACTGGTTTTCGTTGCGCCGCTGCCGACGATGACGTTCTTCGGGTAGATGTGCGGATGCGAGTTCCAGGTCCCGGCCTGAGTTCCCGGGTAGGGGACCGTGACAATCGCGGGGGCCGCGACCTTGAGCGCCCCATCGGGGGACGCGCTCTCAAAAAGAACGTAGGCACGATCGGCGGCAAGACCCGCAAAGGTCGTTGTTCCATCGTTCGCTTGGGTCAGCTGCTCGGCCCCGCACGTGAGGGGGAGTTGCGTGCCGCTCTCAGTGACGATCGGCGGGAGAGCCGGATTGGGCGCTGCAGTGACGACCAGATTCTTCAGGCGGAGCCAGTCAGTCTGCGTCGCGAGATCGATGCCTCCGATCGTGCAGCTGCGGAAGCCCGCGACAAGCGGGTTGACGGACTGGCCACTGAGATCCAGCTCCGTGCCGTCGTTCGGACCGAGCGGGGCGGATGTCTGCTCGTGCTTATGGACGGTGATGCTCCCGGTCCCGCCGTCCCCGGGGGCTGCAAACGCGGGGGCAGCGAACCCGGGAGCGGCAATGATACCGAAGGCACCGAGCGCACCAGCGGTCAGCGCGGTGGTGCCCAGAAGTGCGAGTGTTCTCAAAGTGGTGCGGGCCAGACGTGACACGGTCATTCCTTTCGACTGCGGCGGAGCCGAGCGAGGGAAATGCCGTGCGCTCGGGCGCACAGGCGTCGGGAACGGACCGTGGATTCGCGGAGTGAGGCCACCACCCTTGCTGTGCGTCTGCTGTCTTTGAGGAAAGCGCAGCGCGGTGGCGACGCGCGGGCTCGAGCGCGAAACGCAGTGGTGGGCCGCGGGGAATTGGGTGGTCACGGACCGGCGGGCGGGCCAGAAGTCGTTGCCGCGCGGGATTCTCCGTGGATTTTCTGGCTACTGCGTGGGCTTTCGAGGCGCCTCATCCGCGAGCACAGTGCTGCGCACCAGGGGCAGAGTGCGATTCTTGAAGTGGCTCTCTAGGGCCAGACGCGTCGAGGCCCGCGCCACGCCCTCGGTGTGGGAGATCCGGTCGAGCACTCGCTGCAGGTCGCGCGTGGAACGCGACACGATTGTGGCCATCATGTCGTAGTCGCCGGTGATCGTGTGGAGTTCCAGGACCTCGGGGATCTGGGCGAGTCCCTCGGCAACGCGCTGGTGGCCGACCGACTGTTGGATCTGAATCGTGCAAAAGGTGCGGAGTGGATAGCCGAGCGCTGCAAGATCAATGCTGGGCGCCTCGGAAGCGATGACCCCGGTGCGCCGCAGCCGGTCGAGCCGCCCCTGCGCGGTAGCGCGGGCCACGCCCAGCCGGCGCGCGCACTCAACGACCGAAATTCCCGCGTTTTCGCTGATGAGTGTGAGAAGCCGGACGTCTAACTGGTCGATGCTCATGATCCTCCTCGAACATGCATCCTGTACTGCGAACCTCCGGCAATGCTATACGAACTGAGCAGATTGTCGGAACCGGATTGTACGGTTTGACGAGGTGGCCTCGACGTCTCTAGAGTGACGCAGGTCAGCCGGCTGTGTGCGATGCTCGCGTGCGGCCCCACACAACAAGGAGTGCGCATGTCGAAGGCGACGCAAACGTTTCGTCCGGGTCTCGAGCGAATCGCGGCCTACCGTGCGGGAAAGCCCGCACCGGCGGGCCCGGACGGACGGAGCGTAAAGCTCTCCTCGAACGAGAACCCGTACCCCCCGCTGCCCTCTGTCGTGGCACACCTGACAAATGTGCTGCCTGAGGCGATTAGCCGCTACCCGAGCATCGCCGCCGAGGAACTCACGGGGGCACTCGCACGCCGTTTCGAGGTCTCGCCCGAGAACATCGCCCTTGGCTCCGGATCGGTGGAGGTCGCCGGCCAGCTCATCCACGCGATGACAGCCCCCGGGGATGAGGTCATGTTTGCCTGGCGCTCATTCGAGGCCTACCCGATCCTCGTTCGCGTGGCCGGTGCCGTACCCGTCGAGGTGCCCCTCGATGCGGATGCGCGCCACGATCTGCCCGCGATGGCGGCGGCGATCACGGACCGCACCAGCCTGATCTTCGTGTGCAACCCGAATAACCCGACCGGTACGGTTGTCACCGAAGCCGAGCTTGACGCGTTCATGGCGCAGGTGCCGAGCAACGTACTTGTTGTTGTCGACGAGGCATATGTGCACTTCGACCGCAGCGCGGACTCACCGAGCGGTATCGAGTTCTTCCGCCGCTACCCGAACATCGCGGTGCTGCACACGTTCTCAAAGGCCTACGGGCTGGCCGGGCTTCGCGTTGGGTACGCCATCGCTCCGGAGGAGGTCGCGGAGGCGCTGCGCAAGGTCGCGATCCCGTTCGCAGTGACCCGGCTCGCACAGGAGGCAGCGGTGGCCTCACTCGCGGCCGAGGGTGAGCTGCAGCTCAGAATCGACGAGATGGTTGCCGAGCGCACCCGCCTCACGGCGGCGCTTGTCGCGCAGGGCCTGACCGTCGTGCCCTCCGAGGCGAATTTCGTGTGGTTGCCGCTCGGCGAGGCATCGGCCGATGCAGGGGCGGCATTTGAGCGCCACGGCATCTCGGTGCGTGCGTTCGCCGGAGAAGGCGTGCGCGTCTCCATCGGTGATCCTGCGGAGAACGATGCTGTCGTGGCTGCGGTTGTCGCTGAGGGGATCGGCGCACCCGTCGCAGCGTAGTGGCGCGGCCCGCGGGGGACACCCCGCGGGCCTGAGTCTGGGGTCGGCAGCCCAGTGCACTTCGCACGCATCTCGCGAAGAATCTGCACAAACTGTCTAGTGCAACCGCAAATCGAGTGCTCCCATTGCCCGTTTTGCCTAACCTTCCCTTGTCAGGTTGGTAGTTGGGCGGAAGCTCACTACGATCGAGCAACGGACCCGATGCTTTCGCGGCACCGGAACGCAACACCCTCGGGGAACGATGACCCGAGGAACATCACACTGGAGTGAGGAACACCCATGGCAGGCACACGCTTCCGTCACCGGACGCTCGTCTTCGCAGGTCTCGCCGCATCCGCGGCCCTAGTGCTGAGCGGCTGCACCTCGGGTGCCGGCGGTTCGGACGAGGGTTCGAGCGCCGACTCGGTCACGATCGGGATCAGCCAGTTCGTGCAGCACCCCGCGCTTGACGCGGCGGCCGAAGGCTTCAAGCAGGCCTTTGCTGACGCGGGCTACGTCGAGGGTGAGACGGTGACCTTCGACGAGAAGAACGCAAACGCAGAGGTGGCAACCGCCACGACGATCGCGCAGACCTTCGCGACGAACAAGGTGGACCTGGCGCTCGCGATTGCGACCCCGTCCGCGCAGGCTGCGGCCCAGAACCTGACGGACGTCCCCGTGCTGTTCACGGCCGTCACCGATGCCGTTGCGGCTGACCTTGTGGCCTCCGATGAGAAGCCGGGCGGCAACGTCACCGGCACGAGCGACCTCAGCCCCGTCGCTGAGCAGATCGATCTGATCGCCGAGATCAAGCCTGACGCGAAGAAGATCGGCGTGGTCTACGGCTCCGGCGAGGTGAACTCTCAGGTGCAGGTCGAGCTGGCTCGCGCCGCAGCGAAGAAGCACGGCATGGAGGTCGTTGAGGCCACTGTCACAAACGCGTCCGAGCTCATGCAGGCCACCGAGTCGCTCGGCGATGTCGACGCGATCTACACCCCGAGCGACAACCTCGTCGCCTCGGGCATCGGTGCGATCGTGGGCGTGGCCGAAGACAAGGGCATCCTGGTCATTGGCTCGGACTCCACCCACGTCGACGGCGGTGCTGCGGCAACCGTGGGTATCGACTACACGAAGCTCGGCAAGCAGACGGGCGAGATGGCGATCCGGATCCTGAAGGATGGCGAGGATCCCGCGACAATGCCGGTCGAGACGTCGAAGGACCTTGAACTCACCGTGAACCTGGGCGCTGCGAAGCGCCTCGGTGTCGAACTGCCGGCCGACCTCGTCGACCGCGCCGCGAACGTGGTGAAGTAACCATGATCGGTGCAATCGAACTCGGCCTCATTTATGGCGTGATGGCACTCGGGGTGTATCTCACCTTCCGTGTCCTCAACTTCCCCGACT
>NZ_FUID01000063.1 GCF_900163635.1 Leucobacter sp. 7(1)
AAGAACTGGCCCTCGCGGCCTGACTAGAACTGTCACCTGTTCCTGCATCAGACCCGCTGGGCAACTGGTTGAACATTCCTAGCCATCTATTTCCTCCTGCGCCGGTGCAGTGTGGGAGCACACTAGGTAATTTTATGGCACCGATTACCCTCATTTTGCGTATCGCAGAATCTAGGACTTTTCGAGAATAGAGGTACCCCAGGAACCGAGGGGTGCTTCTCTTTCTCAAAGGACACGCATCATGGCAAACAACAAAGTCGCCCTCTTCGGCGGTATGACCACCCAGCAGGGCCAGGCCCTCAGCACCCCGGTCGCACGGACAACCAAGCGCGAGATCGAACAGTCTGCGGCACGAGCAGAGATCGCCGCCGTTCAAGAACAAGGGCACGCGTTCTTGGCCTCCGTGGCCATGACGAATGTGTCGGTGCTGGTGAACCAGGCAGAGCTCCATATCAAGACGAATCCGGCAACCGCGCACTTCATGGAGCAGATCATCTCCGGCTACGCCATCGGTGCTGGAATGCGCCTGAACCGGGAGCTGTAGACCATGGACTGGAATAGCCCGACAGACCTCGCCCTCATCCCGGTCACAATCCTGATGTGCGTCTTGCTCGTATTCACCTTGATTGGACTGTGGGGAAATTTCAAGGAGTGGCAGCGCAAGCGCCAGGCAGTACGTGTGTCCGCGCTCGAGGCTGAACTCGACCGCACCTCCGAGGAACTCAGGCAGACCATCCTCAGCCTCGCCGCAGAGCTCGACCACAACCGCAACGAAGCAATCCGGCAGATGTGCGACACCGTCGACAGCGCTCCGCCGTACGAGATCAGGAGGTAGCTGGCGCAGATCCTGATCTCGTAAAACACCAGCAGATTCCGCATTGTTGCAACTAAAACAACGGTTACTTTCGGCGCACCGTTTTCGACCTTCCACCTCTGTTACTTCGGTGTCGCGTCGAGCGTCGATCGCGAGGAGTTGCCTCTTTTAGGGACTTGTCCCAGCGGGGTATAACAGCCCCAGAAGCCGCGCCGCTTCCCGCCTCGTTTCTGAAGAGGCCGGTGAGTAAGCGGAGCGAGCGAAATATCAGCAGTGCTTAGCCGGATCGATCCGGCACGGGCAGAAAAGGAGCTACAGCCATGCCAAAAACAGACCAGCCACGCGACCATCTCGATGAGAACCGGGCACCAAAACCCGGTACTTACACGGTGGTCTACACCGATCCCCCTTGGGGGTTGCATCAGCGTCGGAGCGGAAACTCGAAAGGCTATGCCGCCGCCGAAGACCACTACCCGGTTATGAGCGACAAACGGCTCCTCGGCCTCGGATCAGCCGTGCGAGAGATCGCCGCCGAGAACAGTTTCTGCTTCCTCTGGGTCACCGCCGCCACCGTGCCGCTCGGCCTCGAGGTACTCAAAGCCTGGGGATATGACTATAAGAACTTCTACTTTTGGGCCAAGGGTCGCTTCACGCTCGGCAACACGTTCCGTAATGCCGGTG
The DNA here is from genome assembly GCF_900163635.1 of Leucobacter sp. 7(1). Lineage (GTDB taxonomy): Bacteria > Actinomycetota > Actinomycetes > Actinomycetales > Microbacteriaceae > Leucobacter. The sequence continues at coordinate 1,496 of NZ_FUID01000063.1, forward strand.
AGCTGATGCTCCTCGGCATGCGTGGCAAAGGCACCAGGGTGGCGTTCAAGTCCCAGCCCAACTGGGGGTTCCACGCGCTGCAATCGCACAGTACGAAGCCGCAAGAGCTGCACCTCATGGTTGAACGTCTTGTCGGCGCGAATGAGGACACGAAGATGCTCGAGCTGTTTGCTCGTCGTCCCGCCCCGTCGCGGCTGAACTGGGACATCTGGGGCAACGAGATTCCCTCGAGCGAACCGTCGCTCATTTCGCTGGTGAAGTGGGGCTACCCAGTACCCGGCGACCATCCGGCAGGCGCAGGCCTCGTAAGCGGCGACGAAACATCGACCACGGAGTCAAAGCGATGAGAGGGGTGAAGCATGTCCGAAGATATGAAGCCGACCTCGATGATGGCGAGGCTGCTACGCGGGAGCGCATACCTGTTCGGCGCAGTCATTCTGTTGAACCTGACGATCTCGATGCTCCGGGAGCTGTGGTGGGTGTTTCTCATCGTCGGGATCGTCGCCATCGTGATCATCGGCATCAGGCTGTGGCACAGGTTCAGGAACCCCTGGGACGAGTAGGTCACCACCCGGCCAGAACGCGGGGTCGACCATGAGTAAGCAATCTCGACGTCGACCAGGCAGACCAAAAGGTAGCGACTACCAGGCGGGATTCCGAGTCGTGCCGGTATGGAAGCAAACGTTTGACGAGGAAGCGTTCGCACGAGCTCTGTTGCTGCTTGCGATGTACCTTGACGAAACCGGACAAGTCGTCCATACCAAGACGCACAGCAATACGCATGAGGAGGGTGAGCATCATGAGTAGCAGCAGTAAACCAACGAAGCCAGCAACATTGCAGCGGCGCGGAGGCCGACCGAAAACCCTCGAATGGCGTGAGCTCACCTGGAGCGATGTCCTCGCTCCATCGAACGTTGCTGCCGTCCTTGAACGGTTCGCCACCGCCCCAGAGCTTGGGCAGATCGTGCTCGAGTTCCGAGCAGATCACAACGGCGCGCGCTGGTTGCTGGGTGCAGAAGCGCACCGGATCCCCGCGATTAAAGACGCGCTGGTATCCCACGCTCCGGTGCGGGTGACGACACCTCGACGGGTACGCGCTGAGATGGACGATGCCGCTCAGGTCACTGTTTCCGGTGGTAGGCCACTCAGTAGTCACCCGGATCGCGTAACGGCGGCGGTTCGGGCGCTGTACGGCACGGTGAGCCAGCTTCAGGACGGTGAGCGGGTCGTACTCCAACTCCTGCTCGGAAGGCGCCTGTCGCCGAGTTACTGGCATCCCGAAAGCCATCGGCCTTGGCTCGACCTGCTCCTCGGCACACCTGCCCCGAAACACCTGACAGCAAAACCTTCAACTGAGGTGCGTGAACGGCATGGCTTCCACGCCAACCTACGCATCGGCGCGATGGGGACGCGGGTTCGTACCCAGTTCCTCATCCGCCAAGTCTTCGGATCACTGCGCACCGTCGAAACCAACGAAGTCAGATTGAGACTCACCGCCAGCCATCCGCTGAAACTCCACGAAGCCAGAACACCGTGGCGGTGGCCGCTCGCCCTGCGCTCGTCCGAACTGATGGCGTTCACTGCCTGGCCCACCGGTGAACCACCGCTACCGTTACTGGGGTCGCTGCATCCGAAGCTACTCGCACCGCAGAAGAACCTCGTGCGCGACAGTCGAGTCATTGGAGTGACAGCAGCACCGGGGCCTGAAGAGAAGTTCGCGCTCCCTATCCGTGACGCTGTGTTCCACACGCAGCTCGTAGGCCCGACCGGTTCTGCGAAGTCGACAGTGATGCTCGGCCTGATCGAGGACAGCATGCGCGCTGGCCGAGGTAGCCTCATCATCGATCCGAAGGGTGACCTCGCCACCGATGTGCTGGCGCGCGTACCGGCTGACCGGATCGATGACGTCGTCGTGATCGATCCCACGAACACTGACCCGGTGGGGTTCTCCCAGTTGCAAGGCCCCGCCCGGTTCGCGCACCTTCGAGCCGACGCGTTAGTGGCGCTGTTTGAGTTGCTCTTCAAGGAGTACTGGGGTATCCGAACCGCAGATATTCTCTCGGCTTCGTTTCTCACGCTTGCTCGAGTGCCGGAAGCGAATCTGCTCTGGCTGCAGCCGTTGCTGACAAACCCGTCGTTTCGAAAGAAGGTACTCAAAGGCCAGAAGGACCCCCTCGGCACGGAGAGCTTCTGGCGTCAATACGAAGCCAAGAAACCAGAGGCACAAGCTGTCGAAATCGCACCAGTCTTGAACAAGCTCCGCCAGATCATTCTGCGGCCAGGACTCAGGGCGATGCTCGGTCAATCGCAGCCAAAGTTCAACGTCACCGACATCATCTCGAAGCGTCGCATCGTGGTGGTGAACCTCAACCGAGGGCTGCTCGGAGCGGACGCATCGCGGCTCATCGGGGCGCTGCTTATTGGGCAGTTATGGTCAGCGCTTTTAGCCCGGCAGTCGGTGCCGAAAGAGCGTCGTCACATCGTCGAAATCTTCATTGACGAGGTGCACGACTTCATCGCTGGCATCCCCGGCGACCTCTCCGATGCGCTCGCACAAGCTCGCTCGCTCGGTGGTGCATTCACGATGGCGCACCAGTATTTCAACCAGCTCGATCCAGCGATGCGTGAGGCCATGAACGCGAACGCGAGGAACAAAATCTACTTCGGAATGAACGGCTACGACGCGCAAACCACAGCCAAACAGATCCCACAACTCGTGGCACAAGATCTGATGCAGCTGCCGAAATACCACGCCTACTCGAACGTGCTTCAAGGCGGTGAAGCGACCGGTTGGGTGACGATCAAGACCCGACCACCAAGCGCCACGGTCATTGATCCATCGATCGTCTACGCCGCTTCACATGACCGGTATGGCGTGAGTGCGGAGGAGACAGAGCGGCGCATTCTCGCCCTCATCGAGCAGAGCAACCTCGACGATGCAGCCGAAGCGAGCGGCGGCATCGGGAGGGCGAAACGATGAACACGATCAGATTCCAGCCCAGATCCTCGAGACGTTTCGGAAGACGATTCGCGCCCCTGAACACACCCCAAGAAGCGCAAGGTTCCGCCAAAGCACGAACGCTCGTGGCAGTGACTGACCCCAAGTGTGGGGTCACCCGGCAGCCCGAGCCAGGAGGTAGCCCAGCAGCTGCACCGATACGAAAGGAGAACGCTCATGTTTGACCACGACCATCCCATTTACGAGCAGCTGCTGAAGCTGATCCGTGAGCATCGCTTCCTCACCACGCACCAACTCGTGAGGCTGACGATCACCGAATATGGCAGCCTGCGCTCAGCTAAACGGCAGACGCTCAGGCACCTCTGGACGCTGCATGATCGGCAGTTCCTCACACGATTGGAGCGACGAATTGGAGGCTGGCAAGGCGGCTCGACCGTCACGATCTGGACGCTCACGACCAAGGGGATGCGGCATCTGACGGGCAGCAGATCCAGACTCAGACCGCACCACTATTCGACGACGTTTCTCGAGCACACGCTCGCCGTCGCGGAGATGAACATCCTCCTGAACGAACTCAGCGTGCAGCATCCGGAGCTGCAGGTCGAGGTGAGAAATGAGCCAGAGTGTTGGCGACGTTATCTGAACGAACACGGCGTCACCACCACGCTGAAACCCGACCTATCCGTCACCGTTACCAGCCCTGAATATGTCGACCGCTACTTCCTGGAGGTAGACCGAGCGACAGAAAATCCGGGTCGGGTGATCGGCAAATGCTGGCAGTTCATTCACCATCGCAGAAGTGGCACGGAGCAGAAACGCACCGACGGAATCTACCCCTTCGTCGTCTGGATAGTGCCGTACGAGAAGCGCAAAGCACAACTCGTTCGAGCCATGGATAGCGAGCCGAAACTGCAGCGTGAGCTCTTCATCGTGGTCACCCCGAACGAGCTTCTTCCGCTGATTCGAGACGGGCCAAGTACCGCATAACCCACCGGCCAATGCTCGGCGAAAGCCGATGCCTTGGAGAACCAACTCAACCCTGAAAGGAGGTGCCCCATGACACCCGAACAACACCCCGCTCAGCCATCCGGCGAGCACGAAACCACTACGAACAAGAGCTGCCGTCTCAACGATGACTCGTACATCCAAGACGCCGCACTGATCTACAGCAGGCATGCCCTCACCGAAGACGAACGAGCCGCCTTCGAGCACGACGTACCTGCCCTGATCGAAGAGTTCAGCGACCGATACATCGGCAGCTACTCCAGCCCCGAAGCGTTTATTGACGAGAGCGTCAAACGACTCGGCTGGGAACAAACGATCCGGATCGCAGCATCCCAAGGCAGATTCCCAATCGGGATCATCGCCCTCGATCATAAAGCGATCTACGACTACCTCAGTCGCTACTACCGGATCATTGCTGACGCTGGCCATCAGGTTATCGAGGGCATGCCCGTGATCCACGTCTATACGAAGCCCGGAGTCAAACCACCAAAAGCTGACTGCTTCGAAACGAGCGATGACGAGGCATAGCCCCTCATCACTGCATCAGCGAATTGAACTTATCGACCTTCAGAAAGGAGGCACATCATGAACGAACATTTCCAACCTCAACCCACAGAACAAGCAATGCCAGAGCGCCGTGAGCTTGGCGAAGCGCACCTCGCACCGTCTCGCATGACACCCGACTGGCGCAGAGTCGAAGTCGCATCCCACCGCTTCGGTGACCACATCGCTGACGGCATCGCCAAAGCCTCCGAATACAAGACCTTGATAGAGCACGGCACCGCACGCTGCATCGCGCACGTCCTCGGACGAGCACTCGACCGCTCGAGCGCCCTCGCAGCGTTTGGACGCACCGGCGAAGCAGATTATGCGGCCATGCGTGACGAGTACCTAGCGCTCTATTCGAACCCAGATGCTCCCGCATGGGTGGTGGAGCAGATCGACTGGCTCGGCACCCACCTGATCCGCACCGCGCACCCGAGCGCTCAGACGATCAGCTACCGGGAGCCATATCCACTGACGCTCGAGGAACTCCTCGTCCCAACCGAAGTGCGCGTGGGCGAGCTCGAGATGACCGTCCAGGTACCCGGCTGCTACGACGGCAGCACGATCATGGAGCTGCAGGAGGTACTCACTGATCACAAGCTCGATCGCGACCCTGGACTTCAGGCGTACTTGTCCCTCCCAAACGTGAACGCAATGTCTGGCGACATTATGGAGGGCTTTCACAACTCACTCATCGCCGTGTTTCGTCACGAAGAAGCAGCACTCAGGTCAGTCTGCGATCTTGACGAGCGGGAACGCGAGATTGAGGACTTCGTCTCAGAACGAGGCCTGTACTACGACTACCTGACCCCAGACCTCGAAGTGCTTCGTGAGCAAGTGCAGGACATGGTGGATCTGGTGGAGCGAGAGGATCGCGTCTATGTCTTCTACAAATAAGGGGTCACCTGAAGAGCACGGCGAACCTGTGGAAAACCGCATGATTCCGCCTGAAAATGGGCTGGACTCTTCTTACGAAAGAAGCGTCAATGGAGACATGAGTATGTCACCATTCACCACAGGAGCAGCCACCGCTGCACCGCCAACAGCCCTCGATCCATTCGCAGCGCTCACCCAGAGCTTCGCCCCCAAACGCGCCGTCTCGTATCTCCGTGTTTCCACTCGGGAACAGGCCGAGCGCGGAGGCCGCGAGGAGGGCTTCTCCATCCCCGCGCAGAGAGACGCCAACAAGAAAAAGGCCCAATCGATGGGCGCGATGGTTGTTAAGGAGTTCGTCGAGCGCGGCGTATCCGGTACGTCAACGAACCGTCCTGCCCTGAAAGAAATGCTCCGGTACCTGGAAGAAGAAGGCGAGCAGATCGATTACGTCATCGTCCACAAGCTCGACCGACTTGCGCGCAATCGGGCAGATGACGTCAAGCTCAATTCAAAGTTCCAACAGCACAACATCCGACTTGTCTCGACAAGCGAGAACATTGATCAGACCCCAGGCGGCATGTTGCTCCATGGCATCATGTCGAGCATCGCCGAGTTCTACTCACGCAACCTTGCAAACGAAGTACTCAAAGGCATGAATGAAAAGGTGAAAGCCGGTGGCAGCGTGAGTCGCGCCCCGCTGGGGTATCTCAATGTTCGTACTTTCGAGAACGGCGCTGAAGCTAGAACAATTGCAGTAGATAAAAAGCGCGCGGATCTCGTGCGGTGGGCATTTGAGACGTATGCGCGAGACGGCTGGACAGTGAAGACACTGGCCGAGGAGTTGAATCGCAGAGGCCTCACGACCGTGCCAACTCCGAAGATGGCAGAAGGCCCGGTCGGAGCAAGGCAACTGCACAATATTTTGTCGAACCCCTTTTATACAGGAGTCGTGACGTTCAAAGGTGTTCAGTACCCCGGTAAACATTCGCCACTGATCGACAAGATAACTTTCGACACCGTGCAGACAATCATGGGATCCCGCCTGAGCGGAGAGCGATCACGCAAACACGCGCATTACCTGAAGTCGACATTGTTTTGTGGACACTGTGACTCGCGGCTCATGATCCAGAAGACCAAAGCAAGTAAAAGCGGCGAACGATACGAGTACTTCTCTTGCACCGGTCGGCATGCAAGACGTACGAGATGCAATCTACGCTCTATCCAGGTGTCAGTCGCGGAACAGCTTATCGAGCGGCTGTATCGTCGCATCAGTGTCAATGCCGCCTTTCTTGATAGATTTGCCAGCCTACTTCGACGCGATCTGAAGGAGCTTCAACTCAAGGATGACGAAGAACGCGCATCGCTTGAGACCACGAAGCAGACGATCGAACGCAAGCAACAGAAACTCCTCGAGGCTCACTACAACGAGGCAATCTCTGTGGAGGTACTCAAGAAGGAGCAAGCAAAGCTCGAAGGAGAAATGACCTCAGTACGTCGAAAACTTGAACCTCACCTTGCAGCAAAGAAGAAAGGTGATACGGTCATCGACCTTGCGCTTGAGATCTCTCGTGATCTAGCAGACAACTACCGCAAGGCTCCCGGGAATGTCCGTCGTCTCATGAACCAAGTCTTCTTTGAGCGCGTCCTCGTGCATTACGAAGAGGAAGACGGTAGCTGGCACGCTATCCCTGAATACGCGAGCGCATTCGCTTTCCTCGGCGCGGACGGCTTCCGCACCGCCATTTCCAACTCTTCAGAGTTCGAGGAGAACGACTACCAGGTCATTGGTTCAATTAAGAGCACATTAGGGACCCAGACGAAAAAATCCAATGCCCCTCTGCATCAAGCGGAGGGGCATCTAGATTTAACAGACATGAATCTTATTCAATGCCCCATTATTTCTATTAAGAGCACGGTGGTGGATCTGAGGGGATTCGAACCCCTGACCCCCTGCATGCCATGCAGGTGCGCTACCAACTGCGCCACAGACCCGTGGAAGTCGGAGGAATGCTCCCCCGACAACTCCTCTACTCTACCGCACGGCCCGGGGGCGGACGCAAATCGCGCGATCCCGGGCGTGCCTCGAATGTGCCGTTATTCGTCGCCGCCAGCGGCTTCGGCACTCGCCACGGCGGGTACCTCGATCATGCCGGTGATGTCGATAACGGGGCTGTCCTGCCAGAGGCGTTCGAGCTGGTAGAAGTCGCGCTCTTCCTGGTGGAAGATGTGCACCATCACATCGCCGAAGTCGAGGAGGACCCAGCGGCCGCTTCCGCGACCTTCGCGCCGGATCGTACGGACGCCGGCCTCGTTCAGGGCGTCTTCGATCGCGTCGGAGATCGCCTGCACGTTGCGCTCAACGCTGCCGGTGAGAATGAGGAACGCGTCGGCGAGGCCGAAGTGTTCAGTGACCTCGAGTGCAACAGGTGCCGTGGCACCGAGCTTGTCGGCGGCACGTACCGCGATCGCGAGGTCGGCGAGAAAGTCCCGCCGCGGAGTGGTCTGCGTGTTCAGTTCAGTTCCTTTGATTGGTCATGGAACGGGTGGGGTTCGGGTTAGCCGAACATCCCGTTGCTCGCGCCCCAGACGCCCAGGGCCACAACAGCGACAAGCAAGCCACCGCCGGTGAGCGAGAGTACCAGAGGAAGCTTACTGCGTTCCTTGGTGGGTTTCGCGACGACGGGAATGCTGGAGTCCATGCGGGCGCTCACGGCGTGGCGTGCCGACACGGGCGCGGGACCCTGGCCGGTGGTCTGCGGGTCTTCGGTGGCGGCCCCGGTGATGGGGTCGAACTCGATGGAGTCGTGCAGCGAGGAGTGGCCGCCGGTCTCCCCCAGCGACTTGGGCAGCTTCAGCGAGCCAGTGACATACAGCTCACCAGTGCCGCCGAGCGGGCCCGTCAGGCCGCCCGTATCCTCGGGCATCGCGGGCAGGATCAGCGCCGACGTGTTCGAGCTCGCGGTCGCCCCTTCCTGCGCGACAGCACGGGAGATCAGGTCGTCAAAGTCCCCGCCGGCCTCGGGGCCCGCGGAACCCGGCTGGGTACGCGTTGCGGGATCGTCGAAGACCGATCGCCACTCCTCCGGGGGAGCAATGTCGGGGAACGAGTATGCGGGCTTCGCGCTCACCGGTTCGGCTGGCACGGGAGCAACCTCGGGCTCGTCACCGGGAGCCTGCGGCGCGACGGGCAATACGTCGGGCGCGTCATCGCTGGGCACAACCACGTCAGCGATCGGCGTCGCCACAGTGGCGGGCTCGGGACGAACCTCGATTGTCTCGGGGCCAGCGGCTGCCGGTGCCTCCTCAACAACAACTCCGGTGATGACCTCGGTCGGAGCCGCATCTGCGGGAGCCTCGACTGTCTCGCCGTCCGATACCGCCTCGGGGGCAGGATCCGACTCGTCGGTGGTCGCGGCCGCATCCTGAGCCGCCTCAGCCGCGGCCTCGTCCTCGTCAGCAGAACCGGCCTCGGCAGCAGAACCGTCCTCGTCTTCGGCACGGTTCTTCTTCCAAGGAAAGCGTCGCTTCGGCTTCGCGGGTGCCGCAGCCTCATCGGCGTCGTCGATCGCGGCCTCGACCTCGTTGACGGCCTCGGCTTCGTCCCCGCTCTCCGCGGGCGCGCTCGGCGCGGTGTCTTCGACTGACGGCTCGGCAAGCTCGGCAGCTTCTGCCTCAGCCGACTGTTCAGCCTGACGCAACTCGTCCACCGTGAACGGCTCCGTAGGAGGCGAAATCAGTGAGTCGAAGTCAATCTCCCCGGTGAGGGGTGCGGCGGGCTCGGTGGCCTCAGGTTCGGTCGCTTCGGGCGCGGTCGCTTCAGCCTCGGCGGCCCCGGCCGGCTCTTCCGCTATTGCTGGCTCAGCTGTTGCGCCCGGCTCGGCGGCAACGGGGGTTGCCTGCTCGGCCTGCGCAGCGAGCGCCTCTTCGCGGAGCTGGCGCATCTCGCGCCGGCTCCGAGGGGTGCCGTCTTCATGCAGCGGGGAGATCTCAATCTCAACCGACTGCGCTTCAGGCTGCGCCGCGGGAACGGGGGTGTCGGCTTCGACTGCCTGAACCTCGGAGAGGTCAAGCGCGCCGGTCTCACCCATCTCCCGCAGACGCAGCTCACGCCGCGTTAGCGGTCGTTGTTCGTCCTGCTCAGTCATCCTCAGTCGCTTCCTCGGTGTACAACTCGTGCTTTGCAATGTACTGCACGACACCGTCCGGCACGAGGTACCACACCGGATATCCCCTGGCTACCCGCGAACGACAGTCAGTTGACGAGATCGCCAATGCGGGAACTTCCAATAAGCTTACGTGTTTCCCAGACAATCCTGAAAGCGACAGTTCGTGGCCCGGGCGCGATACCGCGATAAAGTGCGCGAGCTCCCAGAGCTGATCGACGTCCTTCCAGCTCACGATCTGCTCAACCGCGTCGGCTCCGGAAATGAAGAACAAGTCCGCATCGGGGTACTGTTCGCGCAGGTCGCGGAGCGTGTCAACTGTATAGGTGGGGCCGGATCGGTCGATATCCACGCGACTCACCGCGAAGCGCGGATTCGAGGCGGTGGCGATGACCGTCATCAGATAGCGGTGCTCGCTGGGCGAGACGTTGCTCTTCTGCCAGGGGCGTCCGGTGGGTACGAAAATGACCTCGTCGAGCTCGAAGTGGTGAGCCACTTCGCTTGCGGCGACGAGGTGCCCGTGATGGATCGGATCAAATGTCCCACCCATCACCCCGATACGGCGACGGCGAGCCGTTGCCGTATCGGGCAGGGGAAAACTAGTGCTGCTGAGCGCCATGCTCGCGTGCGTATGCCTCAGCCTTCTGCGAGTGGCGGTTTGCCACATCGCGGAATGAGAACGTCACCGCGGCGAGAGCCGTGAAGACGACGAAGGCGATGACACCGTAGACGGGTGCCGGGAACGGCAGCTCGTTTACGACGTGGTGGCCCGCTTCAGCGGCGACGGCCATCGTGGCGAGAAGTGACATGAAAACCCCTGCATTCGTGACGGATGTAAATACTGTCTCCCAGTGTACCGCGTTGGGTTACCGAATCTGGCCGCCGCCACGCACCAGCCACTTTGTGCTCGTGAGTTCGGAGAGACCCATCGGGCCACGCGCATGCAGCTTCTGCGTGGAGATTCCGACCTCGGCCCCGAAGCCGAACTCCCCGCCATCGGTGAAGCGGGTCGAGGCGTTCACCATCACGACGGCAGAGTCGACTTCAGCGAGGAACCGCTCGGAATTCGCGTAGTCCTGCGTGACAATAGCTTCGGTGTGCTTCGTGGAGTAGCGCGCAATGTGATCGAGCGCCTCGTCCAACGACGCCACGATGCGAACTCCCATAGCGAGCGCGAGGTGTTCGGTGGACCAGGTTTCCTCGGTTGCGGGAGCAATGCCCTCAGCAGCCGCACGCGCGGCCTCGTCGCCGCTCAGCTCGACGCCGCCGTCCTGCAACGCTCGCGCGAGTCGCGGGAGCATCCGTTCAGCCGCATCGCGGTGCACGAGCAGCGTTTCCGCGGCGTTACAGACACTCGGCCGGTGCGTCTTTGCGTTCGTGATGATACCGACGGCCATTTCCTCGTCGGCACTCGCATCGACGAACACGTGCACGACACCCGAACCGGTTTCGATCACGGGAACTGTCGATTCCTGCACAACCGTCGAGATGAGTCCGGCACTCCCCCGCGGGATCAGCACGTCGATGTAGCCGCGGGCACGCATGAGCCGCGACGCCCCCTCGCGCCCGAACTCGTCGATCGTCTGGACGGCCTCCCCGTTCAAGCCAACGCTGTGCAGGGCGCGCTGGATCAGGGCCACCAGCACTCGGTTGCTGTTTTCCGCAGCGGTGCCGCCTCGGAGGACCGCGCCGTTCCCGCTCTTCAGCGCGAGCGCAGCGATGTCAATCGTCACGTTGGGTCGCGCCTCGTAGATCGCACCGACGACGCCAAACGGCACGCGGACCTGGTTGATCTTGATCCCGTTTGCGAGTGTCGAGCCACGTAGCACCTCACCCACCGGATCCGGCAGCGCAATGACCGCTCGCACGGCCTCCGCGAGGCCACGCAGCCGCGCCTCGTCAAGCCGCAACCTGTCGAGCAGCCCCTCGCCAATATCGTTCTGGGCCCCGAGCGCAAGATCCTTCGCGTTCTCCGCCACAATTTCTGGGACGCTGCTCTCCAGAGCGCGAGCAATCGCTTCCAGACCGGCGTTCTTCTGCGCGGTGGTCACTGTGGCGAGCGACTGCGCAGCGACGCGGGCACGCTCGAGCTTGGCGAGGAAAAGATCTGCGTGGGACATGACCTCAGCTTAGCGGCTCAGTCTCCGTCTGTGGCCTCCGCCGGACGACCGTCGAAGCGCGTGCCATGATCAGTGCCGTCAAGCACCGCGGGGAACAGACGCGTCTCGGTGAGGAGGACGTGTGCGCCCGCGTCCGCAGCAAGCCGCGCGGCCTGTACCTTGGTCGCGGCTCCCCCGGTGCCCCAGCCAGACTGCGCGGCACCGATCTCGATGCCCGCAAGATCGTCACCATACGGCACGTGCGGGATCCGTTGCGCGCCGACAACTGTCGGCGGTGCGGTGTACAGGGAGTCGACATCAGAAAGCAGCACGAGGCGGTCCGCGCCGATCAGCCGTGCAACAAGCGCGGCCAAACGGTCATTGTCACCAAAGCGAATCTCGTGCGTCGCAACGGTGTCATTTTCGTTGATGATCGGGAGGATCCCGAGCTGCAGGAGCCGCTCGATCGCTCGCCGCGCGTTACCGCGGTGGGTCGGGTTGTCGATGTCGTGCGCCGTGAGCAGCACCTGGCCAGCAATGATTTCATGGCTGCTCAGCGCGCGCTGGTACCGGTTCACCAGGATGTTCTGCCCCACCGCCGCAGCTGCTTGCTGTGTCGCAAGGTCCTCGGGCCGCTCGGCCAAGTTCAGGAACGGCACCCCGGTGGCGATCGCGCCACTGGAGACAAGGATCACCTCGGCTCCCGCGGCGTGCAGCCTCGCGAGCGAGGTGACAAGCGTCGGGATCTGCACGGCGTTGTCGCCGCTCACGGACGACGAGCCGACCTTCACGACGACGCGTCGTGCCGCGAGCAGCTCGGCGCCGACGCTCACGACTCTTCGCTCCACATCCCCGATTCGCGTTCACGCTCGAGTTCGGCGCGGGCTTCAGCCTTGGCGTCCATGAGCACGTGGTAGTCGGTGCGCCGCTCCTTGTTGGTGCGGCGTTCGTTCGGCTCAAGCCGCGCGTCGCTGCCGCGCACGCCCATCTGCACCTCGGCGGCGCTGGTGACCGTCGGCTCCCAGTCGAAGACGACGCCGGATCCGGGGCCAATCACGACCGCGTCGCCCGCGACCGCGCCAGCCTTGATCAGGGCGTCGTCGATGCGGAGCTTCTGCAGCCGGTCCGCGAGATACCCCACCGCTTCATCGTTCTGGAAGTCAGTCTGGGCCACCCAGCGCTCGGGCTTCTCGCCCAGGATCCGGAAGATCGTGCCGTAGCTGCCACCCTCCTTGACGATCCGGAAGCCGCCGTCGTTCACAGCCTTGGGCTTCAGAACGATGCGCGGCTGTTCCGGGGTTTCGGCAAGCTTGGTCGCGCGCGCTTCCTCGACGAGTTCCGCCAGGGCAAAGCCGAGTTCGCGCAGCCCCTCGCGGGACACCGTAGAGATCTCGAATACGCGATAGCCCTGCGCTTCGAGTTCCGGACGCACGAACTCGGCGAGCTCGCGTGCCTCGGGAACATCGATCTTGTTCAACGCAATGAGCTGCGGCCGTTCGAGCAGCGGAACCTGTCCCTCGGGAACCGGGTATGCGCCGAGCTCACCCTTAATGATCTCGAGATCGGAGAGCGGGTCGCGGCCAGGCTCCAGCGTCGCGCAATCCAGCACATGCAGGAGCGCACTGCAGCGCTCAACGTGGCGGAGGAAATCGAGGCCGAGCCCTTTCCCCTCGCTCGCACCCTCAATGAGACCAGGTACGTCGGCGACGGTGAACCGCGAGTCGCCAGCCTGCACGACACCGAGGTTCGGGTGCAGCGTGGTGAACGGGTAGTCGGCGATCTTCGGCTTCGCCGCGCTCATCGCCGCGATGAGGCTCGACTTGCCCGCGGAGGGGTAGCCGACGAACGCAACGTCAGCGATTGTCTTCAGCTCGAGGGTGATCGAACCCGACCAGCCATCGGTGCCGAGCAACGCGAAGCCCGGGGCCACGCGTTTCGCACTGGCGAGCGCATTGTTCCCGAGCCCGCCGATGCCGCCCTTCGCGGCAACGATGCTCATGCCGGGCTCGTTCAGGTCGATGAGGGTCTCCCCGTCAGCGTCCTTCACGACAGTTCCCACGGGAACCGGGAGGATCAGGTCCTCCGCGGTCGTCCCCGCGCGGTAGCCGCCAGCACCGTAGCCGCCGTTCTCTGCGACCCGGTGGGGCCGGCGGTGGTACTCCAGCAGGGTCGTCACCTGCGGATCCGCGAGGATCACGACGTCGCCGCCGTTCCCACCCGCCCCGCCGTCTGGGCCCGCGAGTGGCTTGAACTTCTCACGCCGGACTGAAACACACCCGTTTCCCCCACGACCGGACTGGAGGTGCACCTGCACCTGGTCAACGAATGTCACCATGCTGAGAAATCCTTCGGTAGATACGGCAAAAGGCGAGCCGAAGCCCGCCTCGCCGTCGAAAAGCCTAAGTTAGGCTGCGGAAACGATGTTGACGACCTTGCGGCCGCCCTTCGCGCCAAACTCGACTGCCCCTGCTGCAAGTGCGAACAGAGTGTCGTCCTTGCCGCGCCCGACGTTTGCGCCGGGGTGGAACCGAGTTCCGCGCTGACGGACGATGATCTCGCCCGCGTTGACCTGCTGGCCACCGAAACGCTTCACGCCGAGGCGCTGCGCGTTCGAATCGCGACCGTTCTTGCTGGAGCCCACGCCCTTTTTGGATGCCATGAGTCTCTACTCCTTCGGTAGTGCCTGGAAAAGTTACTTGATGCCGGTGACCTTGAGGCGGGTCAGATCCTGACGGTGCCCCTGGCGCTTCTTGTAGCCGGTCTTGTTCTTGTAGCGCTGGATGACGATCTTCGGGCCGCGCAGGTCGTCGAGGACCTCAGCCGTAACCTTCACCTTGGCAAGCGCTGCCGAGTCGGTCGTGATCTTCTCACCGTCGACGAGCAGAACGGCGGGAAGCTCAAGCTTGCCCTTTGCGTCCCCTGCTACACGATTGACGGTAATGATCGAGCCAACCTCGACCTTCTCCTGACGGCCGCTTGTGCGCACTACTGCGTAAACCACTTGTCACCCTTTTCTTGAGGATTGTCCTGCGTGTCGAAGCGCGGCCGTGCCGGACTTCGAAGTCTGAGGTGTCGCCGCCAGAGCAGCGCCAACACTCAATAATATCTCGATGACCGCCCACTGGTCAAATAGGCGGTCCCGCGTGTCATGCCTGATCCGACTCTTTCCGGCGCACCGTGGCTTCCAGCGCCTCGGCCAGAGCGAGCTGCGCCGCCTGTGCCTCATCCGCACGCGACTCGCTGCCGCCGCGAAGCGGAGCGGTCGAGACGCGGCGGCTCCGGGCGCGCCCGGTGCCCGCGCTCGGCGCGTCTGGGAGCGCGTTGAGCACAGAGTCGAGGAGGTTGCCGCCTGCCGCGGGCGCGCTTGCAGCCGCCGGCGATCCCGCGCCACTTCCGAAGCTCGATCCTGCACCTGAGCGAGGTGCACTCTCCTGCTGATCCGCATCAGACTGCCGCGACGGGCGCGCCGAGACTCGGCCCGTGGCCCGCGATCCGCGGCGGCCTGCCGGCGCGGCAGCACTCGTGGATCCCGACGCCTCAGCGGCGGGGACTTCCTCATCGTGAGCCTCATCCTTTGCGGGAAGCGTCGACGCGGCGACCTGCGCGAGCATGTTCTTGGCACCGTCGGAGATTGCGTGTGCCTGCGACTTCGCTTCCGGCTGTGGTGCCTGATGCTGCTGCTGGCCGCGACCGCGCTTCGAACTGCGCACGGGTGCCTCACTCCGGTGCCGCGACACAGGCTCGTGGTGCACAATGACGCCCCGCCCGGCGCACACGTCGCATGGTTCGCTGAAGGACTCGAGTAGGCCGAGGCCGAGCTTCTTTCGCGTCATCTGCACGAGCCCAAGCGAGGTCACCTCGGCAACCTGGTGCTTCGTGCGATCGCGGCTCAGGCACTCCACCATGCGGCGCAGCACGAGGTCGCGGTTGGACTCGAGCACCATGTCGATGAAGTCGACAACGATGATCCCGCCGATGTCACGCAGGCGCAACTGGCGCACGATCTCCTCGGCGGCCTCGAGGTTGTTTTTCGTGACAGTCTCCTCGAGGTTTCCCCCGGAGCCAACGAACTTGCCGGTATTCACGTCGACGACGGTCATCGCCTCGGTGCGGTCGATCACCAGCGAACCGCCGGAGGGCAGCCACACCTTGCGATCCAGTGCTTTCGCGATCTGCTCCGTGACCCGGTACTCGTCGAATACATCACGGTCACCGTCGAAGTGCTCCACGCGGGTGAGCAGGTCAGGGGCCACCTGTGCGAGGTAGTTCTCGATCACGGTGTACGTGTCCTGGCCCGAGATCAGCAGCCGCTGGAAGTCCTCGTTGAACACATCGCGGATGATCTTGATCAGCATGTCGGGCTCCGAGTGCAGCAGTACTGGGCCGCCACCCTTCGCCACGCGCTTCTGGATGGATTCCCACTGGCGGGTCAGCCGCTGCACGTCGTGCGTCAGCTGATCCTCGGTGGCACCCTCGGCCGCGGTACGGACGATCACGCCGGCACCGCTCGGGAGCACCTCTTTCAGAATCTTCTTCAGGCGCGCGCGCTCCGTATCCGGGAGCTTGCGCGAGATGCCGTTCATGGCACCGCCGGGCACGTAGACAAGGAATCGCCCAGGCAGGGAAATCTGGCTCGTGAGGCGGGCACCCTTGTGACCCACGGGGTCCTTGGTGACCTGCACCAGGATCTGGTCGCCCGGCTTCAGCGCATTTTCGATCTTGCGCGCCGTGTTGCCGCCCTCGAACTCCGACCAATCAACTTCGCCAGAGTAGAGGACAGCGTTGCGGCCGCGGCCAATGTCCACGAACGCCGCTTCCATGCTCGGCAGGACGTTCTGGACACGGCCCAGGTACACGTTGCCGATGAGCGAGCTTTCGCTGGAGCGCGCGACATAGTGCTCCACGAGAACCTTGTCCTCAAGCACGCCGATCTGCACACGGTCCGCGGTGGTGCGGACGATCATCTCGCGATCGACGGACTCGCGGCGGGCCAGGAACTCGGACTCGGTGATGACCACGCGACGCCGTCCAGCGTCGCGACCATCCCGGCGGCGCTGCTTCTTTGCCTCGAGCCGGGTCGATCCCTTGATGCGCTGTGGTTCGGTGATCACCGGGGCCTGACGGGGCTGACGCCGTGGCGCCTCTTCTTCGGCGTGCACCTCTGAGCCGCCGGAACGGCGACGGGTGCGCCGTGACTGCGAGCCCTGCTCACGTTCCTCGCTGGGCGCTTCGGCTTCGAACCGCTGGTCCAGAATGTCGTCGAGCTGGCGCAGCTCGCTCGGGCGGAGCTCACTGCGTCGGGGACGA
The DNA here is from genome assembly GCF_900163635.1 of Leucobacter sp. 7(1). Taxonomy (GTDB): domain Bacteria; phylum Actinomycetota; class Actinomycetes; order Actinomycetales; family Microbacteriaceae; genus Leucobacter. The sequence goes on from NZ_FUID01000063.1 coordinate 18,451, forward strand.
GGCGGGATCGGCGGCACGTCGGGAGCAAGGAATATGAGCCGCGTCGTCGCCCGGAAGCGCTCGGCGGGCGTCATATCCGCGAGCGGCAGCACGAGCTGCGGGCCGGCGGGCGCCGCTTCGGTGACGGGATCTGCATCGCGCACCGAGTCGGCCTCGGCAGCTTCGAGCTCCGCAGTGGCCTCTGAAGTGTCGAGGGCCTCAGCGAGCTGCGGCGATTCATCGTTCTGTTCTGGTGTGGTGTCTTTCACCATTGCTGGTGTCTCCTTATGCCCGGAGAAAGCCTGACTTGCTCCGGCAATTCTTCGTCGCACGGGGGTGCCGTGCGTGCGGTTCTCCGCGGGTGTCAACCACCCGCGCTCGGTCGCTCTTGGACCGGTGACAACCAACGGTCGCCATAAGACTGTGCGTGTCGGACCCGTTCCAGGGTCCGTACACCGCACTTCATTATGTCACGGTCCACTGAAAAACCGCAGAAACCGTGCCGCGGCGGGCCAAGCTTTCCACCCGGCTACGGAACTCACGCCACTCACACCTGGGCACGCAGGCAGTCGCAGTAGGATCGGCGATATGAGCCTTGAACCTCGCACCGCGAAGCGCCCCGTCGGCTTCGCACTCTTCACAATCATCGCGGGGGCTATCGGCCTCTTCGCGTCGTGGGAACTGCTCACCGAGTACATCAAGACGCTCGCCCAGCCCGGCTACGTGCCGAACTGTGCGGTCAGTATCCTCGTGACATGCGGACCCAACATGGACTCCTGGCAGGGTTCACTGTTCGGATTCAGCAACACAATCATCGGCGTTGCCGGGTTCATGGCTCCGATCTTCGTGGGTGTTGCGCTCCTCGCCGGGGCCACCTTCGCGCCGTGGTTCTGGCGGGTGTACCAGCTCGGACTGCTCGGAGCCTTTGTGTTTGTCATCTGGCTGTTCACACAGAGTGTGTTTAGTCTGGGGACGCTCTGCCCGTGGTGCATGGTCGTGTGGGCAGTCACGATCCCGCTCTGGTGGGTGAGCGCGTTCCGCCCCACAGCGGCGGGCGACATCCCCGCATCAGAGCGCACTCGACAACTCTTCCAGCAGCTCGCGTCCTGGTCGTGGGTCATGATCCTGGTGACCGTGCTCGTGATCGCGTTTATCGCGCAGCTGCAGCTCGACTGGTTTGCGGAGATTGCCCGGGCGTAGCGCCCGGCGGCCGTGCGCTACGCCCGGCTCTCCTCCGCGATCCGCGCCCACAGCGCGTCAACCTGCGCGAGCGTGTCGGCTTCGCTCCCCGAAGTATCAATGATCACGTCCGCGATCGCCCGCCGCTGCTGCGCGCTTGCCTGCTGTGCAATCCGACGCCGGGCGTCCGCCTCGGACATTCCGCGCAGTTCAACCATTCGTGCTACGCGCTGCTCCTCCGGCGCGTCTGCGACCACAACAGTGTCGAACTCCCCCGCGCGGCCCGTCTCGGCGAGCAGCGGAATCTCGTACACAATGATGCTCCGCTGGTCCGCGGCCTGGGCATTGGCGACCGCAGCGGCGAACAACCGAGCAACCTCGGGGTGCACAATCGCGTTGAGATCCTGCAGCGCTGCGGCGTCCTGGAACACGATTGCTCCCAGCGCCGCCCGGTCAAGTTCCCCCGTCACAGTCAGCACCCGATCCGCGCCGAATCGGTGCGCCACCCGCGCAAGCCCAGGAGTGCCCGGCGCAACCGCGTCACGCGCGAGCTGATCCGCGTCGATGCGCGTGGCCCCGAGCTCAGCAAGCCGGCGCCCGATCGTCGATTTGCCGGAGGCAATTCCGCCGGTCAGTGCAATTACCGTCATGGTGTTAGCGTAGCGTCAGAGAGCCACCCTGCCACGCGAGGAGAGACATGCTCGAACTCATCACCGGCGCGACGCTCGCCGCTTCTGCGGGGCTGAACGCGTATATTCCGCTGCTTGGGCTCGGGCTTCTCTCTCGCTTCACCGAGCTTGTGCAGCTCCCCGCGGGCTGGGGCTGGATCGAGAACGAGTGGTCGCTGGGGATCCTCGGCGTGCTGCTTGTGATTGAGATACTCGTGGACAAAGTTCCCGCACTCGACACAGTGAACGATGTGCTCCAGAGCGTCGTCCGCCCCGCTTCCGGCGGAATGGTGTTCGCCGCGGGCGCCGCGAGCGATACCGTGGCCGTGCAGGATCCGGCCGTGTTTGTGTCGTCCGGCCAGATCTGGCCGTTTGTGCTCGGGATCGGGATCGCGCTGATCCCCCACATCTTGAAGGCCGTGGCCCGGCCCGTCCTGAACGTGCTGACCGCCGGTGCCGGTGCCGCCGTCGCGAGCTTCTTCGAGGATCTTGGCGCAGTGGCACTCACGCTCCTCGCCGTGGTCGTGCCCGTACTCGCCCTCGTCCTGCTCGTGGTCATCGTGGTCTGGCTCGTGCGCCGCCTGCGCCGCGCTCTCCGCGAGCGTGCCGCACGCCCCACGCTCATCGAAGGGTGAGTTTCTGGGGCTTCGCGTGCGTGAAGCCCCAGAAACTCACCCTTGGGTGGGGAGGACGTGCCCGCGCACGCGCACCGAAACGCCGCAGGCCCGGCCACCGAAACGGTGACCGGGCCTGCGAACTGCTTCAGGGTTAGTTACCCTCGAGCTGTGCCTTCAGCGCAGCGAGTGCTGCGTCGTCAGCGAGCGCACCGGCCGAAGCCGAGTCGCTGGAGAAGGTCGATCCGCCGGTCTCCGACGCAGCCGGAGCCGCGATGATCTCGGTGAGCGAGGCAGCAACCTGCTTCTTGTGTGCTTCCCAACGCTCCTGTGCGGCTGCGTACTCCAGCTCCCACTTCTCGCGCTGCGACTCGAAGCCTTCCTTCCACTCCTGCGTCTCCGGATCGAAGCCCTCGGGGTACTTGTACTCGCCGGCCTCGTCGTACTCGGTGGTCATACCGTAGAGTGCGGGGTCGAACTCGGTGCCCTCGGGATCGACGCCATCGTTCGCCTGCTTGAGGCTGAGCGAGATGCGGCGGCGATCGAGATCGATGTCGATGATCTTGACGAAGACTTCCTGGCCGGCCGAAACGACCTGCTCAGCAAGCTCAACGTGCTGACCCGACAGCTCGGAGATGTGCACGAGGCCCTCGATGCCGTCTGCAACGCGAACGAACGCGCCGAACGGAACGAGCTTCGTGACAACACCCGGGGCGATCTGACCGATCGCGTGGGTGCGTGCGAAGACCTGCCAGGGGTCCTCCTGCGTAGCCTTCAGCGACAGCGACACGCGCTCGCGATCCAGCTCGACAGAGAGCACCTCGACGGTGACTTCCTGGCCCACCTCGACGACGTCGGAGGCGTGCTCGATGTGCTTCCAGGAGAGCTCGGAGACGTGCACGAGGCCGTCAACGCCGCCCAGGTCAACGAACGCACCGAAGTTGACGATCGAGGAGATGACACCCTTGCGAACCTGGCCGGGCTTGAGCTCGGCGAGGAACGAGGAGCGCGTTGCGGACTGCGTCTCTTCGAGGAGCGCACGGCGCGACAGGACCACGTTGTTGCGGTTCTTGTCGAGCTCGAGGATCTTTGCTTCGATCTCCTGACCCAGGTACGGGGTGAGGTCGCGCACGCGGCGCAGCTCGATGAGCGAAGCGGGGAGGAAGCCACGGAGCCCGATGTCAACAATGAGGCCGCCCTTGACGACCTCGATGACGGTGCCGGTAACGACGCCCTCGTTCTCCTTGATCTTCTCCACGTCGCCCCAAGCACGCTCGTACTGAGCGCGCTTCTTCGACAGGATCAGGCGACCTTCCTTGTCCTCCTTCTGGAGAACGAGCGCCTCGACCGAGTCGCCGACCTGGACGACCTCATCCGGATCGACGTCGTGCTTGATGGAAAGCTCGCGCGAGGGGATCACACCCTCGGTCTTGAACCCGACGTCGAGGAGAACCTCGTCGCGGTCAATCTTCACAACGGTACCCTCGATGAGGTCTCCGTCGTTGAAGGACTTAATGGTCAGTTCGACCGCTGCAAGGAAGTCTTCGGCAGAGCCGATGTCGTTTACTGCGACCTGCTTACTCGTGGTCGTTGCGTTCGTCATGTAATTGGTCTCCAGAATGGACAGGATATTCAGGCGAGACGCGCGTGATTCCCCGGTTTCCGTGAGATGACTCTCGCGGAGGGTGAGGCGCTCGACTCGCATGTGGACATGGTTGAGTCGCCACAAATGTGACGGTTCATCATACCTCGGTATTTGACCCGTGAGCAAGCCGTGATTCGCGGCGTTTCGCTGCCGTTCCGGACACCGCGGCGGCAATCAGGCAGGCCACCGCAACAGCCAACCCGCCCAGAGCGATGAGGAGGAGGATGTTCGGTTCGAGGGTCGTATCGTCCCAGCGCAGCAGGTCCGGCGCCCAGCTCCAGTGTTCACCGAGCACACGGTTCACTGCCCAGTTGGTGCCGGGGGTTGCCACACCGAGAAACAGCGACACTGTCGCCGCACGGATCCAGCCGGATGCCGGGAGGTACCGAATCGTCAGTGCGATCGCCCACACGAGCAGACACCCGATCCCGGCGAGCGGCAGCATCGGATGTGCCCACAGCTCGGGCCTTCCCGTTGCCAGAGCGATCACCCCGAGCAGCAGGGCGAGCGCGACGGTGTCGATGACGAGGGCCAACACCGTGAGGTGCCGACTGACGGGCGCGGGGAGCCCTGCTGAGCGAAGCAGGATCGGCGCGAACACGCACACGAGCCCGAACAGTACCGCGGCGAAGACGATCCAGATCCAGGCCCCTGGAGCGTGTTGGACGCGCACGATGAAGAGCAAGGCACCGAGACTCACCGTTGCGCCTCCCAGCGCGCTCCACCCGCGCTGCGGGATCGGAAGCAGCGGGAGGGTGGTGAGCGAGAACGCGACAGCCACAGCGGCGAGCACGATCCAGAACCAGCTGAGCGTGTGTGACACCGAGAGGTTCACGATGAAGCAGCTCAGCAGGGTGACGGCGTAGGCGATGCCGGTGCTCCAGAGAATCGCGGAGCGCCAGCCCCGGTAGGCACGGGCGTCGCGCTGCACGGCCCGTCCTTCATGGTCCTCGCTTGCGCTGATCAGTTCGTTGCCGGTCACGCCGAGCTCCGCCGCCAGCGCCTGCACAAGCGTGATGTCGGGATAGGAGAGTCCGCGCTCCCATTTGGACACCGCGGACTCGGTGACGTGCAGGCGGGTCGCAAGCTCGCGCTGGGTGATGCCGAGGGCGCGGCGGCGCTCAGTCACGAAGCGGCCGAGGTCGCGTTTGGAAATATCGGAGGTCATGGATCTATCTCAGCAGAACGGGTGGGCTGGAACGCGAAGAACCGCGTGATTCCGGGACTCGACCGTTCGGCCAGTCGCGGAATCACGCGGTTCTTCGGCTCCACTAGTGGGCCGCGGCGTTCCAGTTCGTGCCGTGCCCCACCTGCACTTCGAGCGGCACGTCGAGCTCAGCGGCGCCGGCCATCTCCTCGCGCACGATGGCCTCGAGCTGATCCCACTCGCCGGCGGCCACCTCGAACATGAGCTCATCGTGGATCTGCAGCAGCATGCGCGAACGCAAATCGGCTGCACGCATCCGGCGCTCGACCCCGATCATGGCGATCTTGATGATGTCGGCTGCCGAGCCCTGGATCGGCGCATTCAGCGCCGCGCGTTCTGCGTTTTCGCGCAGGATCCGGTTGGGGCTCGCGAGATCCGGGAACGGCCGGCGGCGGCCAAAGATCGTCTCGGTGAACGTGTCCCGCTTCGCCTGATCCACCACGGAGCGCAGGTAGTCACGCACCCCGCCGAAGCGCTCGAAGTAATCCGTCATCAACTGCTTGGCCTCTGCGGCCGAGATGCCGAGCTGCTTCGAGAGACCGAACGCGGACAGGCCATAGGCCAGACCGTACGACATCGCCTTCACCTTTGCGCGCATCTCGTTCGTGACTTCCTCCGGCGGCACCCCGAAGATCCGTGAGCCCACGAAGCGGTGGAGGTCCTCCCCCGCGTTGAAGGCTTCGATGAGGCCTTCGTCACCCGAGAGGTGCGCCATGATCCGCATCTCGATCTGCGAGTAGTCGGCCGTCATCAGCGTCTCGAAATCGGCCGAGTGGATAAAGCCCTCACGGATCCGGCGGCCCTCTTCGGAACGTACAGGGATATTCTGCAGGTTCGGGTCCGTGGAGGCGAGACGCCCAGTGCTCGAGCCCGTCTGCACCAGGGTCGTGTGGATCCGACCGTCCGGCTGCACCGCCTTGATCAGCGTCTCGACCATCTGCCGCAGCTTGTTCGCGTCGCGATGCGCGAGCAGGGCACCCAAGAACGGGTGCGGGCTCTTCTGCTGCAGGTCGGCGAGCGCGGCGGCGTCGGTGGTGTAGCCGCTCTTCGTCTTACGCGTCTTCGGCATGTCCAGCTCTTCAAACAGCACAACCTGGAGCTGCTTCGGCGAAGACAAATTCACCTCGTGCCCGATTGCCGCGAAGGCTTCCTGCTCCAGGCTGGTGACGCGCTCGGTCAGCTCCGCGTGGTGAGCTTCAAAGAGCGGCAGATCAATCTCGACGCCGCGCTCCTCAAGGTCCGCGAGCACCGCGACAAGCGGCAACTCAATGTCGGCATAGATCTCGCCGGTGCGATCCGGGAAACGGCTCACCGCAGCCGTGTGTGCGCGCACCACATACCAAGCAAGAGCTGCAGCGTCCGCCGCGCTCCCCTCCTCCGGGACAAGCTGGTTCGGGTCACCTTCAGGAACCTGTTCGCCCAGGAACCGGAACACAGCCTCGGCGATCGATTTCTCGGGGGTTGCCGGGCGCAGCAGGTACGCGGCGAGCAACAGATCCCCCGTGATTCCTCCGATGCGCACCCCTGCCGCGTCAGCCGCGCGGATCTGGCGCTTCGCGTCGAAGAACACCTTCGGGGCGTCGGAGGCGAGCCACTCCTCAAACTGGGAGTAATCGCGCCCGCCCGGGATCCACTGGAAACGGACAGTTGACTCGGGGGTGGCCGCGCCAACCTCAAAGCCCGCGTCGCTGTGCTGGATCACGATTGCCGGAGTATCAGCCTTCGCAAGCCAGTCCCCCAGCTCCTCATCAATCAACAACTTGGCGGCGGGCCGCTCGGGTGCAAGCGGCGTCGCAGCGGACGTTGCGCCGCCCGTCGGCACTTCAGCGCCCGCGAGCTTGCCGACACGCTGCAGGAGTGTACGGAACTCGAGCTTCGCGAACATCTCCTGCACGGCAGCCATGTCGATCTCGCCGCGCTTGAGGTCGTCGAGCTCAACATCGAGTTCCACGTCGCGCACAAGCCGGTTGAGTCGCCGGTTGCGTTCTGCCAGATGGGCGTTCTCGCGCAGGCTCTCACCGACCTTGCCACCGATCTCGTCCTGACGGCGCAGGATCTCCTCGAGCGAGCCGAACTGGTTGATCCACTTCACCGCGGTCTTTTCGCCGACGCGCGGGATCCCCGGCAGATTGTCGCTCGTCTCCCCGACGAGCGCCGCAATCTCGGGGTACTGCTCGGGTCGCACCCCGTAGCGTTCCATGACCTTTTCTGCGTCATAGCGGGTGAGCTCACTCACGCCCTGCTTCGAAGGGTAGAGCAGCGTGACACGATCGTCGACGAGCTGAATAGTGTCGCGGTCGCCGCTCACCACAAGAACGCGGTAGCCCGCGTGCGCAGCGCGGGTCGAGAGCGTCGCAAGAATGTCATCCGCCTCGTAGCCTTCCTTCTCCAGGGTACGAATACCCATGGTGTGCAGTGCCTCCTGCAGTAGCGGAATCTGCCCCTTGAACTCCACGGGGGTCTCGCCCCGCGTGCCCTTGTATTCGGGGTACTCCTCCGTGCGGAAGGAGTGCCGCGAAATGTCGAACGCGACAACGAGTGCGTCCGGGGTTTCGTTGCTGAGGAGGTTGATCAGCATCGCGATGAAGCCGTGAATGGCGTTCGTGTGCTGCCCCGTCTGGGTCTGGAAACTGTCGACCGGGAGCGCGTAAAAGGCCCGGAAGGCCAGCGAGTGGCCGTCGATGATCATGAGGGTAGGCTGAGGCGTATTCGACACACGCCCAGCCTACAAGTCACCACCGACGTTCACACTGTCGAGTTTGTGCGGGCGCGTGCGACCCGACACTGTTTGACCCGGAAGGCCACCTCGCCACTATGACCCAACACGCCGCGCCCACCCCCGAATCGGTTGCCGTCCCCGCGGATCAGCTCGACTACTTGCGCGAGCGCGGCATCGGTGCCCTTGCCACCACAATGGGTGTCGAATTCACAGAGTTCACCGCCGAGCGAGCGGTCGCCGTCATGCCCGTGGAGGGAAACACGCAGCCGATCATGCTGATGCACGGCGGGGCCTACGTCGTGCTCGGCGAGACACTAGGTTCCATGCACGCGAACCTCGTTGCCCCCGAGGGGCACGTCGCTGTTGGTCTCGACATCAACGCGACGCACACGGGCTCGGCTCGCACCGGAAAGGTGACCGGCGTGTGCACGCCCATCAAGCTGGGCCGGAGCGTCGCCGTCCATGAGATCGTGATTACGAATGATCAGGGCCAGCGCTGCTCGACCGTGCGCATCACGAACTTCTACAAGCGGATCTCGGGCTAGCGTCCCGCGGCACGAACACGAAAACGCCCCGGATCCATAATGGATCCGGGGCGTTTTCTCGTGACCTGGCTTAGTCCTTCTTGGTACCGAGCTGGTCGATGATCGTCTTTGCCACGTCCTGCATGGTGAGGCGGCGATCCATCGACGCCTTCTGGATCCAGCGGAACGCATCGGGCTCGCTGAGGCCCATCTTGTCGTTCAGGATGCCCTTGGCGCGGTCCACGAGCTTTCGCGTCTCGAAGCGCTCGGCGAGGTCGGCAACCTCGTTCTCGAGCGTGACGATCTGCTGGAAGCGGGAGAGCGCGATCTCGATCGCGGGGAGCAGGTCGGCCGGGGTGAAGGGCTTCACCACGTATGCCAGGGCTCCAGCCTCGCTGGCGCGCTCCACGAGCTCGCGCTGGCTGAACGCCGTGAGCAGCACGACGGGGGCGAGCTGCTGCTTGTTGATGCGTTCGGCCGCGGAAATTCCGTCGAGCTGGGGCATCTTGACGTCCATAACGACGAGGTCGGGACGGAGCTCCTCGACAAGCTTGACCGCGGTCTCGCCATCGCCGGCCTCACCGACCACGTCAAAGCCGTTGTCGCGCAGCGTCTCGACAATGTCGAGGCGGATCAGGGACTCGTCTTCCGCAACGACAACGCGGCGCGGGGTGTTCGATGCAGTGCTTTGGTCATTCACCCCTTCAGCTTACGACATTCGGCACCACGTTTCCCTGAATTCATCGGCGGTTCTGCACAGCAAAGGCATCTGCGCGGGCGTGGCGGCGCGTTCGTGCACGCGGAGCCCCCAGGCTGCGCTAGGGTAGTTTCTGTCGCTCGGACGCCTCACGGCCCGGCGGCAGCACGGCTAGCCGGATTGGCGGAATTGGCAGACGCGGCGCACTCAAAATGCGTTGTCGAAAGACGTGCGGGTTCAAGTCCCGCATCCGGCACCAATAACGAAGGCCCCGACTCCCCTACGAAACACTGGGGAGTCGGGGCCTTCGTGCGTGTGGGCCAAGAGTTTCCAGCCTCACGTTTGGAGCTTAGATCTGGATCGCACCGACGAACACAAGCGCAAACAGGACAAGCCCGATACCGACCACGGCGCTGACCGCGCCGAGCAGCAGGCCCGTCACCGCGAGGCCCTTCGGCTGGTGTCGCTTGAGCGCGATACTGCCGGCCACAATACTCAGCACCCCCAGGGCGATGCTTGCGTAGCAGAGGTAGGCCCCAAACCAGGGGGTGAAAAACAACACAAGGAGCACGATGCTTGCGATACCCGAGGTCAGTGCAGATGTTGCGGCCCTCGTGTCGAACGCTTCGGCGCTGGCGTGAGTGCCCGGTTCTGTGGTCATGGATTCCCCCTCGAATACGCAACGGCTGCGTATTCAGACCATACACCAATATTGGTCACTGTCCACTGTTTTAGATGCGCGAACCGGAGGCGTCCTTCGCAGCCTGCTTTGCACGACGTTCAGCCCGCTTCGCTGCTCCGTAGCGCGCAAAGGTGTCACCCCACGTCTCGGCGGTCGAGTCCGGGCGTTCCCACACGACGATCAACCCCGTAGCGATCGGGCCAAAGAACAGGCTCACGACAAACCAGGCCAAGCGCGAGCGACCCTTCTGCTCGGCGAGCCCCGCGTTAATCAGAGCAAGAGTGAACCAGAAGGTACTCGCCGGAACCACATCATTCATGGGGCAACGATAACTCAGCCTCAGCCTCAGCCTCAGCCTCGTCCTCACCGCGCGGCATTCCACCGATGAACCCCACGACCGCACCAATCGCGATGCCGACTCCCATGCCCATGCCGACGAGCCCCAGTGCGATGCCAATCGCGGTCCCGATCCCGCCACCCAAAATAACGCCCCCGACCATCCAGGCAGTGCTTGCGGTGAGGAATCGGTTCTTCTGCGTGCTCATACGTCAAGGGTACGCCCGTCTCACCCAAGCGAGGACCGTGCGTGTCAGTTCACCTCACAGTCACCCTTGAATCCGGCTCCGCATACCCGACTTCGCATGTCCGCCTGGATAGGCTCGACCTAGCGATCGGCAACCGCCCTTGGCTGTGCTGCCGAGTTCGTCACGGACTCGCCAACAGAACGGTGGCCGTACGATGACGACGACCTCTTCCCCCGCGCTCTCCGGGCTCGGACCACTGCGACTGACGCGGGCAAAGACCGGAGATTTCCCTCCGGTTGCGAAGGCGTATCGGGAGGTGTCGCAGATCGCCAAGGAGTCCGGCCTGTTGCGCCGCGCACCGGGCTTCTACGCGCTCGTCGGTGTCGGGATCACGCTCGCGATGGGCGGCGTCGTCACGGGGTTCATCCTGCTAGGCGATAGCTGGTTCCAGCTCCTCATCGCGGGGGCACTGGCCATCGTCCTGACCCAGATCGGCTTCGTTGCACACGAGGCGGCACACCGGGTGATCCTCGCGACCGGGCCGGCAAACGATCGGCTGGCGCGTGGCCTGATGGGGTTCATCGGCATGAGCTATTCCTGGTGGGACTCGAAGCACTCCCGCCACCACCAGAACCCGAACCGCATTGGCAAGGATCCGGACATCGAGACGGACACGATTTCGTTTGTGGAGGAACGCGCTGCAGAGTCACGCGGCTTCATCCGCGCAATCACCAAGCGTCAGGGCTGGCTCTTCTTCCCGCTCCTCACGCTCGAGGGCCTCAATCTGCACCTGCACGGCATCAAGCACCTGTGCAGCCGCGAGCCAGTGAAGGGTCGCTGGATCGAACTCTCGCTCATCATCGGCCGTTTTGTACTTTTCCTCACCCCCGTGTTCGTGCTGCTGCCGCTGGGCAAGGCATTTGCCTTCCTCGGCGTCATGTTCGCGGTGTTTGGCGTGTACATGGGGGCCTCGTTCGCCCCGAACCACAAGGGCATGCCCGTCATTGCACACGATGCTCGCCTCGATTTCTTCACGAAGCAGGTCCGCACGTCCCGGAACATTCGCGGCGGCTGGTGGGCGACCTGGCTTATGGGCGGCCTGAACTATCAGATTGAGCATCACCTGTTCCCGAGCATGGCGCGCCCACACCTCGCGCAGGCTAGCCAGATCGTGAAAGAGCACTGCCGCACCCTGAATGTCCCCTACGCGGAGACCTCGCTGCTGCAGTCCTATGGCATCGTGATTCAGTACCTCAACCGCGTGGGACTCGCGGCGCGGGACCCCTTCGATTGCCCGATCGCAGCGCAGCACGGGCGGGCACGCTAGCCGGCCGACATCTCGACACACGCAGAACGGCTCGATTCCCCGTGGGGAACCGAGCCGTTCTGCGTGTACGGGCTCAGCGGACTACGGCGTATTCGCAGCCCGAATCGCCTCGATCGCGGGCGTTGCGAATTCCCCGCCCGCGGTTCCCACCTCGGCCACCCAGAGGTCGCCGATGAAGCTGTTCCGCTGCACCACGGTGGCAATCCCGCCGGGCGTCACCAGCGTGTACCGCGCGACGTCGCCGACAGTGTCCTGCGCAAAGTCCGACGCATCGAGCGCGGCACGGAACTCGGTCCGGGCCGTTTCAGGGAGCACACCAATCAGCAGCGTCGTACTCGCTGAGCTACTGGGAATCCCCCAGCTGCAGCGCATCAGCGGATCCGCCAGCCCGAGCGCGGTGAGCGTCGCGGGCCCGAAGATCATGTCTTTCGCCTGCTGCGCGAGCATCGCCGTCACATCGTCATCGAACAGCGTGAAGCTTTCCTGCCCGCTCAGTTCCCGCGCCTGCTCAGCCGACACCAAGTCAGCGCACGCGGGGAACGTGATGGGGGCAGCAAATGGATCTGCGACTGCGGTCGTCGGAGGCGTGGTCGTCGGTGCCACAGTGCTCGGAGCGCTCGTGGTGGGCTTCGGCGTCACCGCCTCCTCCCCCGGCTCCGGCGCACACGCAGTGACGCCGAGTAACGCCGAAGCGAGGACTGTGGCGGCTCCAACGCGCCCGAGCGAGTTCCCGAGGCGGTGAGCCCGCCAAGCCGGGGTCGGTCGCCCGACCCCGGCTGCAGCACGCCCGAACACTACGCGCCTTCGCCCTGAAGGGTGTGCTTGCGCGGCCCCGCCTCGGGCAACTGCCCGCTTGTCTCCCCCATGCGGTGGATCCGAAGCGTGTTTGTGGTGCCGACAATCCCGGGAGGGGATCCGGCGATGATGACAACCTTCTCGCCGATCTTCGCGCGCGACTTTTCGAGCAGGAGCTCGTCAGCCTGCGCGAACATCTCATCCGTGCTGTCGACGCGTGGCACCTCGTAGCTGCGAGCACCCCAGGTGAGCTCCATGCGCCGACGCGTGCCGGGATCGGGAGTGAAGCCGAGGATCGGGATCGGCCGGCGTAGGCGCGACATGCGTCGCACGGTATCGCCGGACTCCGTGAACACGCAGATATAGCGAGCACCGATGAAGTCGGCAACCTCGGAGGCGGCGAGGGTCAGCGCGCCGCCCTGGCTGCGGGGTTCAGCGCCCAGCGGCTCGATTCGATCGAGCGCGTGTTCTTCGGTGGCCTCAATGATGCGGGCCATGGTTGCCACCGCCTCGACGGGATACGCACCCACGCTTGTCTCGCCGGAAAGCATCACCGCATCGGCACCGTCGAGCACCGCGTTGGCGCAGTCGGAGGCCTCTGCACGGGTGGGGCGCGGGTTCTCGATCATCGATTCGAGCACCTGCGTGGCCACGATGACGGGCTTCGCGTTGCGCCGCGCAAGCGCGACCGCCTCGGCCTGCACCACGGGGACACGCTCGAGCGGCATCTCGACGCCCAGGTCTCCACGGGCCACCATGATGCCGTCGAACGCCGCGACGATCTCTTCGAGGTTCTCAACAGCCTGCGGCTTCTCGATCTTCGCGATCACCGGGAGCCGCGTGCCCTCCTCGTCCATGATTTCGTGGACGCGGGTGATGTCTGCAGCGTCACGCACGAAGGAGAGGGCAATGTAGTCGGCACCGAGCGCAAGCGCCCAGCGGAGATCCTGCTCGTCCTTCTCGGACAGCGCCGGAACGTTGACCGCGACGCCGGGCAGGTTGATTCCCTTGTTGTTCGACACGGCGCCGGGGATCTCAACCGTGGTATACACGGTATCCTCGGTCACCCGCACTGCGCGCAGACCCACCTTGCCGTCGTCCACGAGGAGCGGGTCCCCGGGCTTCACGTCGCCGGGAAGGCCCTTGTGCGTCGTGCCCGCCAGTTCGCGGGTACCCACGACGTCACGCGTCGTGATCGCGAATTCGTCGCCCACTTCAAGCTGGTACGGACCGCCCTCGAACTTCCCCAGCCGGATCTTCGGTCCCTGCAGGTCCGCGAGCACCGCGATCGGGCGTCCGACCTCGATCTCAGCGCGCCGAATGTTCCGGTAGATTCCCTCGTGCACGTTGTAGGTTCCGTGCGACATGTTGAGCCGGGCGACATTGACACCGGCCCGAATCAGTTCGAGCGTGTGGTCGTAGCTGGAGACCGCGGGGCCCCATGTGGCAACGATCTTGGCGTGGCGCATCTACACTCCTTGTTGGTTATTCGGACTTCGAAGGCACTGCGGCGCTCGCGGGGGCGGCGGACTCGGCGGCAATTGCCCCGGCCGGCGTGTCCCCGTGATCGAGCACGTGGTAAAACTCCTCAGGATTTGCGGTGTCACTCAGGACCGAGTCGAGCGGGTTGCTCCGGCCCGGCAGGTACACCGAGGTCTCAATGCCGACGTGGCGACGACGCTGCACGATGTAGACAACGATGCCGACAACAATTGCGAGCAGCGCGGCGAGCACGTTCGTACGGATGCCCAGGAAGAGCAGGCTCGGATCAACGCGGAGCGACTCGGTAAAGGCGCGGCCGATGCCGTACCAGACGAGGTACATCGCGAAGAACATGCCCCAGCGCGGGCGCCACTTGCGCTCGATCGCGAGCAGGACGATGATGCCAAGGATGTTCCACAGCGCCTCGTAGAGGAAGGTCGGGTGGAACAGGGTGCCCTCGGGCAGGCCAATCGGGAAAGCGGCGTTGCTGGATTCGATCTCGAGGCCCCAGGGCAGGGTCGTCGGCCCGCCGAAGAGCTCATGGTTGAACCAGTTGCCGAGGCGACCCACCGCCTGCGCGAGCAGGAGGCCCGGGACAAGCGCGTCCGCGAATGACCAGAACCGGATCCCGGAGATCTTCGAGGCAATGAGCACACCAATGCCGCCGCCGATCAGGGCGCCGAAGATAGCGATGCCGCCGTTCCAGAATGCGAGGATCTCGAGCGGGTTTTTGCCGGCGCCAAAGTAGTCGCCCCAGTGTGTGACAACGTGGTACAGGCGAGCCCCGACGATACCGAGCACCAGCGACCACACGAGGAAGTCGAACACCGCGCCGCGTTCGCCGCCGCGCTCGCCGATCCGGCGCGCGGTCCAGATCGCGGCGAGCACGATCCCCACAATGATGCAGAGCGCGTAGAAATAGATCCGCAACGGACCGATCTGAAGGAACTGCATCTCAGGGCTCGGGATGCTCAGTGGGAGAATCATTCACTCCTCTTTCGCCTGCGGCAGCGCCGCGGGAAGCTACGGGTGGTGCCGCGCCGGAGGCGCGGCCGTCAAGGTCATTCTAGCGGGCAGCGGTTCCCGCGGCGATCTGGCGCACGGTTTCCGCGAGCTGCGGAACTCCACCGTCGCGGAGCGCACGCACAAACGCGGTGCCGACGATCGCGCCATCGGCGTAGTCGAGCGCGGCAGCAACCTGCTCCGCGGTCGAGATCCCAATGCCAACACAGGCGAGTTCGGCTCCCTGCGCGCGAAGCCGCGCGGTCAGGCCACGAGCCGCAGCATCGAGCTCAGCGCGTTCGCCCGTGATCCCCATTGTGGAGACTGTGTACACGAAGCCAGTTGTCGAGGCGGCCACCAGCGCGAGGCGCTCATCGCTCGAGCTTGGAGCGGCGAGAAACACGCGGTCGAGACCGTGCCGATCGCTCGTCTCGATCCAGTCGGCTGCAGCCTCCGGCGTGATGTCCGGCGTGATGAGCCCGGCACCGCCGGCAGCGGCGAGATCCGCCGCGAAGCGGTCCACACCGTACTGCATGACGGGGTTCCAGTAGGTCATGATGAGCACCGGAACATCGACAGCGTCGCGCACCCGGCGGACTGCGTCAAACACGTGTGCGAGTCGGAACCCACCAGCCAGCGCGGTCTGCGTGGCTTCCTGGATGATTGCACCGTCCATCACAGGATCGGAGTAGGGAACGCCGAACTCGAGTACGTCGACGCCGGCGTGCACCATCGCGATGGCGGCCTCGACGCTTGTGTCCAGATCGGGGAACCCGACGGGCAGGTAGCCGATCAGCGCACCGCGCCGCTCCGCATTCGCCGCACGAATCGTCTCCGCGACGCGAGACTGGGTGGTGACGCTCATTCCTGGATCTCCGCCTCGTTGTCGAACAGGCCGAAGTAGCGGCCCGCCGTAGCCATGTCCTTGTCGCCGCGCCCAGAAAGGCTGACGGCAATCACCGCGTCGGGCCCGAGCTCTCGGCCGAGGCGCAGTGCGCCCGCGAGTGCGTGGGCCGACTCGATCGCGGGAATAATGCCCTCGGTGCGACTGAGCAAGCGCAGCGCCTGCATGGCCTCGTCGTCGGTGGCGGGAATGTACTCCGCGCGGCCGATGTCCGCGAGCCAGGCATGCTCAGGTCCGACGCCCGGATAATCGAGCCCGGCCGAGATCGAATGCGACTCGATCGTCTGACCGTCATCGTCTTGCAGCACAAACGTGCGCGCACCGTGCAGGATCCCGGGGCGTCCCCGTTCGATCGATGCTGCGTGCCGGGGGGTGTCGACGCCGTCGCCCGCGGCCTCAACGCCGTAAATCCGGACGTCAGCATCGTCGAGGAACGCGTCGAACATGCCGATCGCGTTCGATCCCCCGCCCACACAGGCCACGACCGCGTCGGGCAGTCGCCCCACACGCTCGAGGAGCTGCGCGCGCGCCTCCTCCGAGATGATCTTCTGGAAGTCGCGCACCATCGCGGGGAACGGGTGCGGGCCAGCGGCCGTGCCGAAGATGTAGTTTGTGTGATCCACGGTTGCGACCCAGTCACGGTAGGCCTCGTTGATCGCATCCTTCAGCGTTCGGGAACCGGTGCGCACCGGGATCACTTCCGCACCCAAAAGGCGCATGCGTGCAACATTGAGCGCCTGGCGCTCGGTGTCGACCTCGCCCATGTAGATTGTGCATTCCAGCCCGAAGAGTGCTGCGGCGGTCGCGGTCGCAACACCGTGCTGCCCCGCGCCGGTCTCGGCGATGACCCGGCGCTTGCCGAGTCGCTGCGTCAGCAGCGCCTGGCCGAGCACGTTATTGATCTTGTGGGAGCCCGTATGGTTCAGGTCTTCCCGCTTCAAGAAGATCCGTGCGCCGCCCGCGTGCGCGGCAAACCGCGGCACCTCAGTGATCGGCGACGGCCTGCCCGCATACGATTCGAGGAGCTCGACGAGTTCGGCGCGGAACACGGGATCCGCCTGCGCCGCCTCGTAGGCGACAGTCAGTTCATCGATGGCGGCGATCAGGGATTCCGGCATGAACCGGCCACCGAAGTCGCCGAAGAAGGGGCCGTGCTGATCGCGCAGGGACGTGACGTGCCCGCCCGAGGCCTCAGCGGGCGTCGATGCGGGCTCGGGCAGGTGTGTCATGGAGTTCCTCAGGGTCAGACGCTGAGATACGACTGCAGCGTCGCGACGGGGTCGCTGGTGACGAGCGCTTCACCCACAAGCACGGCATCGGCACCGGCCTCGCGGTAGTGCTGCACGTCAGCGACGCCCAGCACCGCAGACTCGGCCACACGGACCACGCCAGCGGGGATCTGATCGGCCACACGGCCGAACAAATCACGATCAAGTTCAAAAGTCCGCAGATCACGCGCGTTCACACCGATCAGCTGCGAGCCCAGATCAACTGCGCGCGTCACCTCATCGGCGGAGTGTGCCTCAACGAGCGGCGTCATGCCGAGTTCGCGCACCATCGTGTACAGGGCCGCAAGCCGATCCTGCGGCAACGCAGCAACGATGAGCAGCACAAGATCAGCGCCCGCGGCACGTGCCTCGAGGACCTGGTACTCGTCCCCGATGAACTCCTTGCGGAGCACCGGGATACTCACGGCCTTACGGACCGCGTCCAGGTCAGCGAGCGAGCCCTTGAACTTCCGTTCCTCGGTGAGCACGCTCACCACGCTTGCGCCGCCCGCCTCGTACTGAGCGGCGAGCGTCTGGGGCTCAGGGATCTCGGCGAGGTGGCCGCGCGAGGGGCTCGCGCGCTTCACCTCAGCGATGACCTTCATGTGGTCAGCGGGGGCGAGCGCCGCGAGCGCGTCAAGGGCGGGGGGACGCCGAAGAGCTTCGGCCTCCACCTGAGCGGTAGGCCGAAGCTCCTGGCGAGCCTGCGCGTCCTCGAGGGAACCCGCGAGCAGTTGCTCGAGCACTCTACTCGTGCGGCTTGGGTGTGAACTTGGGCCCGTTGACGCCGTAACCGGCCTTCGCAAGGACCCAGCCCAACACTGCGCCCACGAGGACGATGCCGGCGCACACCCACACCATGGTGGCGTTGTGCAGGAAGAAGAAGACGGTGCCGGCGGCAACGCCAAGCAGCATCACTACGACCGCCGTCCATGCGGCTGGCGAATCACCGTGACCGGGGTCTCCGTGCTGGGTACTCATGAATCTCCTCTGAACGGGGTTGTACAGGTCAAGCCTAGCGGATTTCTGCGGTCGGGTCGTCGCCGTCGCTCAGCGCGTCCCAGTCCGAGATCCGATCGGTTCCGCCGTCGGCGCGTTTGCTCGCTGCACCGCCGGTGTCATACTTCCGACCGCCGGTCACCCAGCGACCCCCGAAGACCACGACAAGAAGACCGATTACCGCGGCGGCGACACCAGCGAAGACGCTGACCCACGCCCACGTCGAGAGCTGACTCCACACCACGGCATTTGTCGCAGCACCCCCGGTGATTCCGGTGAGCTCAGTGATCTTGCCAGTCACGGCGGCGAGCGGGTTCGCAATCACCCCCGCAGTGAGTGCAACAAGCCCGGCCCCGAGAAGGACAACGAGGCCACCGAGCACCCGCCGGAACACCGGACCCGCGATTGTCAACGCCAGCGCCGCTGCGACCAGTGCGATTGCAACCGGGGACAGGGCGGGGTTGACCTCGTGCCCGGTGACCGGAACAAGCTCGTGGGTCCCGTCCAACATAAACGACACCCAGGGCTGGGCGCCGGCCATCAGGCCCACACCGCCGGCCACCGCGATACCTCCGAGCGACAGCAACTTAGCGCGCATCGTGCGCCCCCTTCAGATCATGCAGCGTGTTCGCGATGGCAATGGCGCGCAGTGGAGCGGCGGCCTTACTGCGGCACTCCGCGTCCTCGGACTCGGGCACCGAGTCCGCAACAATTCCCGCACCGGCCTGCACCATCGCCACGCCATCTTTGATCGTGGCGGTACGGATCGCAATTGCGAGATCCGCGGCACCCCCGAGGCCGAAGTAGCCGACCACGCCACCGTACACACCGCGACGGACGGGCTCCAGGGCGTCAATAATCTCGAGTGCACGCGGCTTCGGAGCACCCGAGAGCGTTCCGGCAGGGAACGTGGCACGGAACACATCAATCGGGCTCTGATCCGGCCGCGACTGGCCCTCAACTGTTGACACGATATGCATGATGTGGCTGTAGCGTTCCACGCGCATGAACTCGGTGACTTCCACGGAGGACGGCTCGCAGGCGCGCAGCAGATCATTCCGGGCGAGATCCACAAGCATCAGATGCTCAGCGCGTTCCTTTTCGTCCGCGAGCAGTTCGCGCTCATGCAGCTGGTCTTCTTCAACCGTCGCGCCGCGGGGCCGGGAACCCGCGATCGGGTGGGTGCGCACGTGGCCGTCCTCCTGGACGGTGACGAGCGCTTCGGGACTCGATCCGACAACGGCGAACGGCTGGCCGTCAGCGTCCTCGAGCTGCAGCAGGTACAAATACGGGCTCGGGTTCAGGTGGCGCAGCACACGGTATACATCGAGCGGCGCCGCGCTGCACTCCTGGTCGAAGCGCTGTGAGGGCACAACCTGGAACACATCACCGTCCACGATGTGGCGCTTCGCGACATCGACCGCGGCCATAAACTCTGGCGTCGTGGTGAGGCGGGCCGGATCCGGCATCGCGTCGCGGTCGAGCACACCCAGCGGCGAGGCAATCGGGGCCGCAAGTGCGGCCTGGAGCGCGTCAAGCCGGGCCTGCGCGTCAGCCCACTGGGCGTCGGCAGTCGTCGCGGCATGATCCGGCGCTCCATCCGCGTGCGCGGCGTCATTGAGCACGTTGGCGAGCAGCACCACGCTGCCCTCACGGTGATCAATCACCACGAGCTCAGACACAAAACTGAGACCCTGCGTCGGCAGCCCAGGACCGTGTGTCGGGCCGTGCTCGAGGCGCTCGAACTCCCGGACCGTGTCCCAGCCGAGGTACCCGACGAAGCCGCTCGCGAGGGGCGGCAGACCGGCCACCTGCGGGGCGCGCCAGCGCTCGTACACAGCCTGCAGTGCGGCAACGGGTGCGAGATGCCCCAGGCCGCCTGGGAGCAGGCGCTCCTCGGAGACCTCCGCAGCGGAACCGGGGACCCAGTGGGCACGGCCATCGCGCTCGCTCAGCACGCCGAAGCTGCCGGCCCCCACGAAGCTGAAGCGCGTCCACACGCCGCCCTGCTCCGCGGATTCCAGCAAGAAGGTGCCGGCGCGCGATCCGGCGACCTTTCGGTAGATGCTGACCGGAGTATCCGCGTCAGCGAACACCTCGCGGCAGACGGGGATCACAGCGTGGGTGGTGCGCGCGGCGTCAAACGCTGCGCGAGTGGTCGTCAGGGTCACCGTCTCAGCCTATCGGGCGAGGCGGGCCCTAACGCACCCGAGCGTTCAGGTGATGCGGATCAGGCGTCCGGTGCCGCAGAGTCACCGACGATCGCCGGGATCTCGCGGCCGGTGAAGCAGCTGCGCGTTCCCGTGTGGCAGGCCGCACCGAGCTGCTCGACGCGGACGAGCAACGTGTCGCCGTCGCAGTCCATCGCAACGCTTCGGACATACTGGCGGTGACCGGAGGTGTCGCCCTTGCGCCAGTACTCTCCCCGGGAGCGAGACCAGAAGGTCACCCGTCCCGTGGTCAGCGTGCGCTGCAGCGCCTCGTGGTCCATCCAGGCGAGCATCAGCACCTCGCCGGAGGCGTCGTCCTGAATGATCGCCGGGAGCAGTCCACTTTCATCGAAGCGAATTTCCGCGGGAACCGAGTTTGTGGTCACGGTTTACGCTCCCGTCGCTGTGTCGCCGGTCAGGCGCACGGTGTGGCCCGCATCAGCGAGCGCCCGCTTCACCTCACCGATCGTGAAGGTGTTGTAGTGGAATACCGAGGCGGCGAGCACCGCGTCGGCCCCAGCCGCCACGGCGGGCGCGAAGTGTTCGAGCTTGCCCGCGCCGCCAGACGCGATGACGGGAACATCGGAGACGGCGCGAACCAGTGCCGTGAGCTCCAGGTCGAAGCCCTCCTGTGTGCCGTCGGCGTCCATCGAGTTCACGAGCAATTCGCCGGCCCCGCGTTCCACCGCTTCCTTGCACCAGGCGATCGCGTCGAGGTCGGTTTCGCGTTTGCCACCGTGGGTGGTCACCACAAAGCCGGAGGGCATGCGATCGCTCCGCTTCACGTCGAGCGACAGCACAAGCACCTGCGCGCCGAAGCGATCCGCGATCTCGCCGATCACCTCGGGACGCGCAATTGCCCCGCTGTTGATTCCGACTTTGTCCGCACCGACGCCAAGCAGGCGCGCCACGTCCTCAGCGCTGCGCACCCCGCCGCCGACTGTCAGCGGGATAAAAACCTGCTCGGCGGTGCGCTGGACCACGTCGTAGGTTGTGGACCGATCGTCGACCGTGGCGGTGACATCGAGGAACGTGAGCTCATCGGCGCCCTGCTCTGCGTAGCGCGCGGCGAGCTCGACCGGGTCCCCTGCATCACGCAGGTTCAGAAAGTTCACGCCCTTCACGACGCGGCCTGCGGCGACGTCAAGACAGGGGATCACCCGAGTTGCGAGAGTCATGATCCGCTCCCCCGTTACAGCCGTGCAGCGTGGATCGGCGTCACCAGAATTGCGCGCGCACCCAGGTCGTACAGCTCGTCCATGATCGTGTTCGCCTCATCCGCACGCACCATCACACGGACGGCCACCCAGGCCTCGTCCTTCAGCGGCGACACCGTCGGCGACTCCATGCCACCGGCCACCTGGGACGCAGCCTCAAGCTGGTCCGCGGGCAGGTCGTAGTCCATCAGCACATACTTGCGGGCCACGAGCACACCGCGGAGGCGGCGCAACAGTCGCTCGATCCCGGGGTGTTCGTTTGGGCCGCCGATCAGCACCGCGGTCGACTCGAGGATGACCGGGCCGAAGATTTCCAGGCCGGCCGCACGCAGCGTCGCACCTGTCGACACCACATCCGCCACGGCGTCGGCAACACCCAGTTGCACCGCCGACTCGACGGCACCGTCGAGCTTGACGAGCGAGGAGACGATCCCGCGCGCGCGCAGGAAGTCGTCAACAAGCTGCGGGTAACTCGTCGCGATCCGCTTCCCGGCGAGGTGTTCCAGCTCCGAGAGTTCGCCCCCGGCGGGCGCCGCGAAACGGAACGTGGAGTCGCCAAATTCAAGCGTCTCGATCTCCGTCGCGGCGGAACCCGAGTCGAGCAGCAGATCCCGGCCAGTGATGCCGACATCGAGGGCACCGGAGCCCACATAGGTCGCGATGTCACGGGGGCGCAGGTAGAAAAACTCGACATCATTGCGGGTGTCCGCGTGGACAAGCTTGCGGCTGTCGCGGCGGCCCGAATAGCCCGCCTCCGTCAGCATGTCGGCGGCGATCTCTGACAGCGATCCCTTGTTGGGGACGGCGATGCGAAGCATGAGTGGAGGGATTCCTTCCGTGGTGGCAGCCGAATCTGCAGCGTGCCGGGTGATGGTGAGGTCAGCGGCAAGCGTCGGCGCGCGAAAGGGCACCGACGCTACAGATGCGTGTACACGTCCTCGAGGGTCAAACCCTTAGCGAGCATGAGCACCTGCAAGTGGTAGAGCAGCTGGCTAATTTCCTCAGCGCACTCGGCGTCGGACTCGTGCTCCGCGGCCATCCAGACCTCGGCGGCCTCCTCCACGATCTTCTTCCCGATCGAGTGGATACCGGCGTCGAGGCGCGCGACAGTGTCGCTCCCCTCGGGGCGGGAGATGGCCTTCGCGCTGAGTTCCGCGAACAGATCGTCAAACGACTTCACAGGACCACACTACCGCGTTTCTGTCCGGCCGCGCGCACGGCCACCGGCCGGATGGGCACATGGCCCTCTCCCGCCGGGCGCGGCGAGCTAGTGTGTGTGCTTCGCCGCGGCCACTCGGAGCTCCGCGATGCGGTCCTCGGGGACCCCGCCATACACCGCCGATCCAGCCACAAATGTGTCGGCCCCAGCTTCTGCGGCGATCCCGATCGTGTCCTTCGTGATCCCGCCATCCACCTGCAGCCACAGGTCGAGGCCGAGCCGAGACTTCGCCTCGGCGAACCGCTGCAGCTTCGGCATCATGTCTGCCATGAACGACTGGCCACCGAAGCCGGGCTCGACAGTCATGACCAGGACCTGATCGAACTCGGGCAGCAACTCCAAGTAGGGTTCGGGGTCGGTGCCGGGCTTGAGCGCGATGCCGGCGCGGGCACCGATGTCGCGGATCTTGCGGGCGAGGGCGACCGGATCGGCCGCCGCTTCGGCGTGGAAGGTGACGGAGTACGCGCCGAGCTCAGCGTAGCCCGGCGCCCAGCGGTCGGCGTCGGCGATCATGAGGTGCACGTCGAGCGGGACCGGGGACACTGCCTGGATGCGCTCCACGATCGGCGGGCCCATCGTGAGGTTCGGTACGAAGTGGTTGTCCATGACGTCGACGTGGACGAGATCCGCCGTGCGGATCGCCTCAAGCTCGGCCTGAAGGTTCACGAAGTCGGCGGACAGAATGCTGGGGTTAATGCGCTGCGCGGTCACGTTCCCATTCTACGCGCGCCCCAGTCTTGCGCCGACCCCGCAATTTGGCACCTCATCCGCCTCCGAAAGGTGCGCGATTGCGTTCTCAGCGACAGTGCATGCGGGCAAGGACGAGGAGGGGCCAGGAAGGGTGAGGAGCGCAGGCTGATGAGAGCAGAGTGAGGAGAGCAGGCTGATGAGAGCAGAGTGATGTTTGGCTTGGTGAGGCGGTGTGATTCCCCTAGCCTGAGCCGGCCGCCCTGTGCCCACAGCCCGTTCCTGCCCACACCGCGCCACCCTACTCGCCTACCCCGCCGGTGCCGGAACCTCGCTCTCGCACTCTCGCACTCTCGCACTCTCGCACTCTCGCACTCTGCAAGGCATCACAACGCGCCAGACGACCTGCTCGCCAGGAGTTTTCTGTCTTGACTCATGCACACACCACCAAAACCCTCACCGAGTCCGCATTCACGCACCTCAATGACCCAAAAAAGGTGCGAGATTGCGTTCTGGGCGAAGGACGCGGGCTGGGCAGGGTGGGTCAATGCCCACACCCTGCCAATCCCCCACTCAATCCAGGCACTCACACTCATCCAGGCACTCACACTCATCCAGGCACATCCCACGCCAAAACTTCACTTACGCACGTGGCAAGCTCCATCAACGAGCGAGATTGCGTTCTCGGCGGTGGTTCGCGGTGGTGGCCTGAGCAAAGCCCGGCCCGGGCTACGCGCGCTGGAAGAGGGCCACGAACATCGCGTCGGTGCCGTGGCGGTGCGGCCAGAGCTGGGCGCTGAGCGCGTCACCCGCGATGTCGATGTCTCCCCGCGCCACGTCTCGCAGGGCCTCCCGCGCGTCAAGCTCGATGAGCCCGGGTGAGCGCTGCAGCAGCCGCTCCACGGCAATACGGGTCTCGGCGAGGTGCGGTGAGCATGTGACGTAGGCTAGCGTGCCGCCCGGTGCCAGGTGCGCAACCGCGGCATCGAGAAGCTCGGCCTGCAGTGCGGTGAGCTCTGGAAGGTCGGACGGCTGTTTGCGCCAGCGCGCCTCCGGGCGACGGCGGAGCGCACCGAGCCCGGTGCAGGGCGCGTCGACGAGGATCCTGTCGAAGGTCTCGCCGCCGTACGCGGCGTCTTCGCGGCCGTCGTGAGATACGACTTCCACGGCCTCCGCGACCCCTGCCACAGAACGGCGCACAAGCTCGGCGCGGTGTTCGGAGACCTCATTGGCGCGGACCGTTGCCCCGCCCACGAGCGCTTCAGCGCCGAGGACCGCGGTCTTCCCGCCAGGCCCGGCGCAGAGATCGAGCCAGCGCTCTCCGGCGCGCACCGGTCGCGAGCGGGTCAGCGCGAGGGCCGCGAGCTGGGAGCCTTGGTCTTGCACCCGCACACGACCCTCGGGGGCGTCGAGCTCGGCGATCGCGCGCCCCGGGTCGCCGCCCGAGAGTTCGAGCCCGAGCGGCGACGGCCCGGTGGCACTCAGCGTGGGGCCGTTGGGCTCTGCGTCGTTCTCGGCAAGATCATCGGCGAGATCATCGGCGAGCTCTGCCGGGAGCACTCCGGACCCCGGCAGTACCGCGAGACTTACCCGCGGGGCGTCGTTGTCGGCGGCGAGCAGTTCTTCGAGTTCCTGCTCGCGCCCTTCTTTCCGAAGCGCATCGCGCAGCGCCCGCAGCACCCAGGTGGGGTGCGAGGTGCGTGTTGCGAGCGCATCGTCGGCGGTGCGGGCGGTTTCGGTGATCTCCGCGTCCCACTCTTCCGGGGTGCGCCGGCCGACGGCGCGCAGCACGCCGTTCACGAAGCCCGCAGCGTTCTGATTCCCGACCCGCCGCTGCAGCTCCACGCTTTCATTCACCGCGGCGTGCGCGGCGGTGCGCATGCCGAGCAGCTGGTGCACACCCAGGCGCAGCACGTTGCGGGTGCGTGAGTCGATGTCCGCGATGGCGCGCCCCGCGGCAAGTTCAATAATGCGGTCGTAGCGGCCGCGCCAGCGCAGCGCGCCCGCCACAAGTTCCGTGGCGAGGCCGGCGTCACGACCGTCAAGCTCCGCGTCACGGATGCGGCTGGGAAGCGCGAGGTTTGCGTAGGCCTCCCGCTCGTCAACGTCGCGCAGCACGTCGTAGGCGACAAGCCGCGCGGCAGAAATGTGTGCGCGGGGAGCCCGCTGCGGGCGATTGCCCGGCCGACGTCCGCGCCCGCCCTGCGAGTTCTGACCGCCCTGCGAGCGCTGCCCGCCCTGAGAACGCTGACCACCCTGCGAGCGTTCCCCGCCCTGAGCTGCCGGGCTCATGCGAGCACCGCCTGTCCCCCACGGCCGCGTAACCAGGCGGCCGCGTCCATGCCGGGCTTTCCGGCTGGCTGCACGCGGCGGAGCTCCAGCGATCCGGCGCCGGTCGCGAGGACCGCGACACTGCCCGTAAGTGTGACGGTGCCGGGTGCGTGCGTGTCATCGGTCTCGCTGCGCGGCGCAAGCTCCAGCAGCTTGATCGGCTGCTCATCGTGTGTGACGTAGGCTCCGGGTTCCGGGGTGACCCCGGCCCAGTGGGCAAGCACGGCATCGGCGGGTCGCGTCAGGTCGAGCCGCCCATCTTCGCGGCTCAGCTTGTGCGCGTACGTCTCAGTCCCCGTCTGTGCCTGCCCTGCGGCGGGGTCCGCCGCAAGCAGCTGCACAGCTGCGAGGACCGCAGCCGTGCCGAAATCGGACAGTTCGGTGAGCGCCGCGCCCGCCGACGTCCCGGGCGGGAACTCTCGGGAGTCTCGGGTGAGCACGTCGCCCGCATCGAGCGCGGCGACGAGCCGGAACACAGTCACGCCGAGGGTGTGCTCCCCCGCTTCCAGTGCGCGCTGCACAGGTGCGGCCCCGCGCCACCGCGGGAGATCAGAGAAGTGCAGGTTAATCCAGCCGTGAGCCGGGAGACTCAACAGCGGTTCGCGGACGAGGCCACCGTAGGCAACGATCACCCCCAGTTCGGGTGCGCGTTCCGCGACCCAGGCTGTCGCCGCGTCGTCGAGTCGGTTCGCTTTGAGGATGGGGATTCCGAGTTCTTCGGCCGCCACCGCGACCGGCGAGGGGGTGAGCACTCGTTTGCGTCCAAGCGGGGCATCTTCCCGCGTGATCACCCCGACAACTTCGTGCTCCGCGGCGGCGAGCGCCTGCAGGCTGGGAACGGCGAACTCGGGAGTTCCGGCGAAGACGATGCGCATCCTCCTATTATCTCACCTCACCGCCAGGTCGAGTTCCGCGCGCAATTCTCGCGCCTTTCGGAACGCTGCCTGCGAGCCGGTCCGAGTCGCGAGCTCGGAGAGCCCGGGCCAGGTCGCTGCGTCCGCCGGGAGGTGTCCGCGGTCAGCGGCTGCGCGGAGGATTTCCGCCCGGCCGAGTGCAACGTCGAGCACCCGGTTCAGCCAGCGCGGCGGCGTCCCCGTTGCCGCAGCCGCGATCCGAACGGACTCCGTGAGCGCGGGCCACAGTGTGGTGAGTGTGTCCGGGTCACTCTCGATCAGCCCGACGAGCTTCACCGGCGAATAGTCCGCGTTCTGGAGCAGCCTCGCCACGGCGAGCCGCACCGTGGCAGCGCCGAACAACTCGGAGCGCACGGCTTCCCTGACGGTGAACGCGTGCCCGTTGTCGTGATTCATGCTTCCCAGCATCACCGCGACCATCCCTGCGGTGAGTGGCGGCACCGCCCCGTCCCGACGGAGCGGGCCGTTTGTGCCGTCGAGCCAGTTGCGGTGTTCGGCGACAACCATCGCACCGGCTCCGCCGGCGGAGGCCGGATCCCAGCGCAGCCAGGCACGAGCGTCGTGCTGGATCGGAGTGTCGGGGCCCTCGGTCATGCCGCACTGCCCCTCGTGTTCGAGGTCATAGAACCAGGACGTGCGGGTGCGGAACACTCGGTCCCCGTGACTCGAGTCGGCAAGCCGGCCTGCGGGGAAGGCGAGCCCAATGTCAAGGAAGCGCGTCGACGCTTTCGGATCGTGCCAGCGCGCCGTTACGGCGGCACCATCGTCGATCGCTGGGCCCCCGCCCCGACGCAACGGCCATGCCTCCTCGAACGCTGCATCGCTCAGGTGTGCCACGGCAGCACGAGGCGCGGACTCGTGCGCGGTACCGGGTGTGGCAGGCGGCGCAGGCTCGGTGTCCTCCGGTAACTCGGCCACGATCTTCCGGGCGAGCCCGACCGCGCGGGAATTCCCGGGGGCGGCCGCGAGCGCGCGTGTTCCGAGCAGCGCGAGTGAATGCCCGGGCGCGAGGCCAGCTGCGACAGCGAGCCGGACGGCGGGGAGGAGTTCCCCCAGATACGTCACAAGCTCAGGCGTGCCCGCGAGCAATCGGGGTGCGCGGAGCGAGCGGGCGACGAGGGCATCGAGCAACGGCCACACGACGGCAAGCAGCCCCTCATCGGCAAGCTCGGCGCAGGCCGCCGCGAACGCGGCAAGCTTGCCAGGCGTCTCCTGCCAATCGAGCCGCGCGGGATCCGCCACCCCAGGGATCAGGATGCCGCGGGCCCAGGCGTCCCGCACGGCCTGAGCCCCGTCGACAACTGCGCGCTCGTGGAAGCCGCGCTGGGCCGCCAGGAGGTTCACGGCGAGACCGGGGGTGAGCGGGACGGAACGGGTCACGAGCACGCCAAGATCACGGCCAAGGCCGGCGAGCTCGGAGTGTTCGATGCCCCATCCTGCGGTGTCGCCACCACCCGGCCAGGCGTCCAGGCTGAGCCCGCTATGGACCGTGTCGGTGCGCAGCCGCGGAGGAAACTCCGCCAGCGATGCCGGAAGGGTGAGCGCGCCCGGGGCCCACCAGTGCCGTTGCGAGTCCAGCACTCGGTCGGGCTCCTGGAGCGGGTCTGCGATGTAGCGCAGTACCGCGGGTCCAGCCGGTGTGGCAAGCATCGCACCGTCCTGCCCGATCACGGGGACGCGGTTCTGGGCGAGCTCTGCTGAGATTTCGGGGGTGACCCGTCCGAGGTCGAGCCTCAGCAATGCAAGCAGCACGTCCGCTTCGATCGCGCGTGCGCCCGCCGCACCGTAGTCACGCAATCGCGCAACGAGGTCGGCGGGGTCCACGCGGAGATCGTCCCAACTGGGTGTGGAGAGCAACGACGGCACCGATCCGAGTTGCTGCAGTACGGCGGCGTCGCGGGCGGGGACGGGCTGGTACACGGTAGCGCTGGAGCCAGGAATGTCGCTGCGCGGAGGCCTGTCGAGCATGGGGATCGGCTGCTCAGCGACCCACTCCGCAATTCCGCGCAGGCCGGGCACCCACTGTGGGCGGACCCCGCGCAGCGCTACCCGGGCGGCCGTCGCGTCCGTCCGCGCCACGCGGTTCGCGAGCGCCAGCAACCGCTCGGCCGCGGGGTCGCTCAGGGAACTCTCCGGGGCACCGCTCAGCGCGGCGGCGGCTGCGGTGAGTGCCCCGGAGCTGACCTCACCGATTTCGAAGCGCGGCACATCCCACAGCGGCGGCGTCGGCAGCCACACGCCACGCACTGGGGTGTCATCCCCCAGCGGTCCTCGTTCCCGGGTGGTGTCGCTGTCGATCCCCCAGGCGGTGAGGACCGTGCGTGCGGCCCGGGCGAGCGGTGCGTCGGAACCCGTGGCAATCGTAGAGATGAGCGGCGCGAGTTCCGCGGCTGCCGCGGGCCGCGGTCGCGCGGCGGCCGCGGCGAGCAGTGCGCGGCGCGCCTTCTTTGTCCGAGCTCCCAGCCCCAATTGGAGCACGTCGGCGACGGTCTGCTCGTCGCCGTGAGCAATGAGCGGCGGGCCAAACGCTTCGATCAGTGCGGCGTCACCCGTGGCGATCGCGGAGACAAGCGCGTCGGCCCGATCCCGCAGCGCGGCGACGCGATCCGGCGCGGTCAGGCCGAGACTGTCGGTGAGCAGCGCCGTCCAGACCTTTCGATCTCCCGGGCGCTGCGCCGCGTCGAGGCCCGCGAAGGCGAGCTCCCGAGCCGCGTTGTCGTCAAGCCAGCCGCGCTCGAGTGCAGCGTGCATGAGTTGGCCGAATGGCCCGGTGACGCTGAGTCCGGCAGCGACCGCCACCGTGGCGTGCTCGGTGAAGCGCGGGGCGAGCTCCGTGAGATCGATCGCGGGCCGTTGGCGCGGCTGCAGCCAGCCGTCGTTCCCGGGGGAACCCAGGGCATACACGGCCCAGTCTCGCAGGTAGTCGAGCCGCTGCGGCACCGGCAGTTTCAGGCGGTGCACCAGGCGCACAGTGATTCCCGCGAAGCGCGACGTCGCATCCACCCACAGCCGACCAGCACCCGTTGATGCCAGCGTCACGAACTCAGTCGCGTAGGCGTCACCACGGTCGCAGACCGCTTCGACAACGGAGACTTCGGGGAGTCGTTCCCCTCCGGGCAGCACGGCAAGCGCGCGCCGCACCGTGACGCCGAGCCGGATCGCGAACAGCGCAAGCAGGCCCGCATCGATGTCTGCCCCCAACCAGCTCCGCCAGCCATAGCTCTGCGGACTCGTTGCCTCAAACACGCCCCACTCCCCCGTGCGCAGCCCGGCGAGCGCGATCCGGCGCTGCTCGGGCGTTCCGAGCGGCAGGCCAGCGGCGGCGTCAGCGGGCTGCGCCACCCACCCCAGCTCGGCGAACACATCAAGGGTTCGCGCGAGCGCGGCCGGAGTGTCTGGCGTGGTGATCTGGCTCATGAATCCTCCGGTTGGGTAAGCGGCTGTGTGAGCGGCTGGGTCAGCGAGAGCGTGACCGCGAGCTCGTGTTTGCAGGGGCCACGGCCCGCCCCGTGGCGCAGCCCCCAGGCACAGCTGCAGCTCAGTGTGCCGCCGCGGCGACGCACCACGGATTCGGTACCGGGCGCGACTCCCAGTACGGTCCATGTCTCTGCGGCGTCGGTGCCGCGTTCCCCGCGCACCACCCGGCGCAGCGCGACAAGCGTGCGGGCGGCCGCGAGTCGCGGCTGATCTCGTGAGGCGGTCGCGGCGTATGTCGGGACCTCCCGGTGAAAGTAGGCGCCGTCGGCGAGATCCCACCCCACCCGGCCACCGGCGGCGAGCACCGCAACCGCGCCCCGCACCCGTGCCTCCGTCAGCTCGCTGCGCCGTGCGAGCAGCGGGATGTCGAGTCGGGGTTCGAACGCGAGCAGCTCGGCGATGCGCTCCGCGTCGAAAGACACCTCCGGCCCCGCGAGAGCGGAGAGCAGCGCGCCCTCGCCGGAGTGCCCGCGCCACGGTTCGGCCGTGAGCCCCAGACTGAGCCGGGCGGCCGGTAGCTGGATCTCCACTGCGCTGGCACCGGAGGAGTCGTCGCCGTACACAGTGAGTCCGGTCACATGCGGCAGCAGCCGCTTTGCCGCGCTCAGCCGGTGCAGGCCCGCGATGCCCACGGCGCCCGCGGCGGGACGGCCGCTCACGCGAATCCCGTCGCGGGCGCGGGCCAGCCACACGGTGCGGCCGCTCGCCGTCGCTGCGGGAACGGCGGCGAGGAACCCGCGTGCCTCGACCGCGTTGAGATCAATCCGAGGCGTGAGCCGCCGGTGCAGTTCTGCGACGTTTCCGAGTGCCCGGACCCACCGATCCGGCATCACCACGGGCCGTTCGTGGTTCTGCTGTGCCGGGGTAGCGAGCGTGAGCCCGGCACCTCCGACAGACAGATGCAGCAGTTCGGCACGCCGCACCGCGGCCAGCACGGCACGGGATCCCGCACCCAGGTCCACGTTTGTGGTGCCTCGGGCGATCTCCCCGCCGTCAAAGCCGCTCGCCAGCAGGTCCAGGCGGGCGTACACCCCGTTGCACGCGGAGAATGTCTCCACGCGCAGCCGATCCCCGTGCGCGCTCAGAACGGGGTCACGCATCGTCGTCGGCACGTACTGGAAGTACCGAGTAGCGGTCACATCAGCGAGGGCGAGCAGACCGCGTGCGAGCACAAGTGGCTGCGTGGCAAAGCCCGAGAAGAACTGTGGATCCGGATCCCACCCCGCGTCGGTAAGTCCGGGCGCGAGCGCCAACGCAAGTCCGCCGTCGGCACGCTGCAGCGCGTGGGTCTCGCTCGAGAATCCCCGGACGGAAGCTGGCTGCGCGGTCATCGTGTCGATCATAACGAGCACCTCCGACACGATCGATGCAGCGGGGTGCTACACTCGCCTCATGCATTTCGTGAATCAGTGGTGGGCCGCCTAGGGCGGTCACTCTTCACGCATTTGCATGCACCCCGACACCGCCTCCTCGTAGGCGGTGTTTTTGTGTCTGCGAGAGGCCCAGCACGAAGGACCCGACATGACACAGACCGCTTCCCTCCCGACCGAGCACCCGGCTTCCCCCTACCGCGCTGACGCGGCCGGGTACTTCGGCGAGTTCGGCGGCGCGGCCCTCCCCCCGTTCCTCGTCGAGCCGATCGCGGAGGTCGCCACGGCCTACGCCGAGGCGACCGCGGATCCCGCATTCCACGATGAGCTCCAGGCACTCCTCTCGAAGTACGTGGGTCGGCCCTCACTGCTCTACTTCGCGGAGAACCTGACACGTGAGCTCGGCGGAGCTCGGGTCTACCTGAAGCGCGAGGATCTCAACCACACGGGCGCGCACAAGATCAACCACTGCCTGGGTGAGGCGCTGCTGGCGAAGCGAATGGGCAAGTCCACGCTGATCGCGGAAACCGGCGCGGGGCAGCACGGGGTGGCGCTCGCCACGGCGGCCACGCTGCTCGGACTGAAGTGCGAAATCCACATGGGTGCGATCGACGTGGCCAAGCAGCATCCGAACGTGGTGCGCATGGAGCTTCTCGGCGCGAAGGTCGTAGCAGTCGAGGAGGGCGGGCAGTCCCTCAAGGAGGCCGTGGATTCCGCGTTTGGCGTGTACGCATCGGCCCCCGACGAGTACTTTTTCGCGATCGGCTCGGTGGTGGGCCCCCACCCGTATCCCTCGATGGTGCGTGATTTCCAGTCGGTCGTGGGGCGCGAGGCACGAGCCCAGATCCTCGACGCCGAGGGTAAGCTGCCCGACGCGCTGGTTGCCGCCGTCGGAGGCGGATCTAACGCGATGGGGCTCTTCGACGCGTTCCTCGCCGATGAGTCCGTGCGCATCATCGGCGTGGAGCCCGCGGGCGAGGGCCTCGACGGGGATCGCCACGCAGCTACGATGACGCTCGGCACGCCGGGCACCCTGCACGGCATGCACACGAAGGTGCTGCAGGATGCGAACGGGGAGCCCGCTCCGGTCCACTCCATCGCGTCCGGCATCGACTACCCGGGCGTAGGCCCGCAGCACGCGCACCTCGCGCAAATGGGGCGGGCTGAATACGTCACCGCGAGCGACGCGGAGACGCTTGAGGCGTTCCAGCTCCTCACCCGCACCGAGGGCATTATCCCGGCGCTCGAGTCCTCGCACGCGCTCGCCCACGTGATGCGCCTCGCTCCGACGCTGCCGCGGGACGCCGTGATCATCGCGAACCTCTCGGGCCGCGGCGACAAGGACGTCGACTTCGTCGCGGAGCGGTTGCGCGGAGCGTAGCCGCGAACATAGGCGGTGCCGGATCGCGGTGCCGGATCCGGGCGCGGGATCCGGCACCGCGAAGTCAGCGCTTTTCGACGGCGATCTGCCCGGTCACGCTCTGCTCGTCTTCCCAGCATGAGATGCCGGAGACATCGGGCATCAGCGCGCGTGTGAACACCGGGTCTCGCCCAGCTCGGCGCTGCGCGGAGTAGTCCTGCATGAGCCGGAACACGAGACCCGACAGCAGACCGATCGCCACGAGGTTGACCAGCGCCATGACCCCCATGATCGCGTCGGCGGTGTTCCAGATGAGATCCGCTGATGCGATCGCACCCACGAAGATTGCGAGCACCGCAAGCACGCGGTACCCAAACAGCACCCGGGTGCTTGTCGAGATGAACTCGATATTCGACTCCCCGTAGTAGTAGTTCCCGAGGATCGAGCTGAACGCGAGCAGGAAGATAATCACGCTGAGCAGAATGTTCGACCACGGCCCGAGCGTGCCGACGATGGCCTCCTGTGTGAGGCCGATCCCCCGCGTCGCGTTCGCGAGATCCGGCCCCGTCACCAGGATGATGAACGCCGTGATCGAGCAGATCAGGAACGTATCGAAGTACACGCCGAGGGTCTGTACCAGGCCCTGCTTCACCGGGTGCGTGACCGCTGCGCTCGCCCCGGCGTTGGGGGCGGAGCCGAGGCCGGCCTCGTTCGAGAACATGCCGCGCTTGATGCCCGTCATCAGGATCATGCCGAACGCGGCTCCTACGACCTCGTTGAAGCCAAACGCCTGCGTGTAGATCGACGCGAACACTGCCGGCAGTTGCTCGATGTGCAGGAACACGATGACAAGCCCGAGCAGCAGATAGGCGAGCGCCATCGCGGGCACGACGGCCTGCGTGACGCTCGCGATCCGGCGCACCCCGCCGAACACCACAAGCGCGGTCAGGATCGCAAGCACGATCCCCACGCCCAGCGTGATCCAGCCGGCACTTCCCGAGCCAGCGCTGACGCTCGTGAGCAGTGTCGCGCTGATCGTGTTGGCCTGCAGCGAGGAGAACGCGAACGGGAAGCACACAATGAGGATGCCGGCGAACAGGGTGCCCATCCAGCGCGAGCGTAGTCCGTGCAACATGTAGTAGGCGGGGCCGCCGCGGAATCCGTGCGGATCCCTCACCTTGAACAGCTGCCCCAACGTCGACTCGACAAAGCTCGACGCCCCGCCGATAAACGCCATCGTCCACATCCAGAACACCGCGCCGGGGCCACCAATCGCGATGGCGGTCCCGACACCCGCAATGTTCCCGACGCCCACTCGGGACGCCGCCGAAATCGTGAACGCTTGGAACGCGGAGACCGACTGCGGCGTGCCGTCCGCGTGTGTCGGTGTCTTATTTGTGAGTGTCCGCAGCATCTCGGGGAACCACCGGAACTGCACCACGCCGGATCGGATCGTGAAGTACAGGCCGAGCGCCACCAAGACGGGCAACACGGCCCACGTCCAGAGTCGATCCCCCGCCGCGAGCACAAGCTCGTTGAGTCCATCCATGCGCACAGCGTATGCCAGGATCGGCCCGGAACCCCAGATCAGCCGTCGAACACGCCGCGATCGTCGAATCGGAGACGCAGCGCCTCGGGGCGCGCCCGGCCCGGGGCGCTCTTACTCCGGGTGCGAGAAGACGCCCCAGCCGCGTCGGCGACAAGCGCGCCGCGCAACCGACGCGCTACTTCCCCGCCCTGACCGTACTCAAAGCGGACGATCGCACGAACCAGCCCCGCTGGCGTGCGCGCGGCACCGCCGGGCGGGATCGACGTGGGCCCGAGGAAATCGACCCCGGGGAGCTCCGCGATCTGCTTCAGTGCGCGCTCGACCTCGTCCGGTCCCCCGCTCACGCTTGCCACACGTACAGCGGGCGGGTATCGGAGCGCGTGCCGGTCACGCAGTTCGCTCCGCAGCCACGCGGACCCCTGACCGAGCACAAACGCTTGCACAACGGGACCGCCACCGGACGCCATCAGACAGAGCCCATCGGGTGCCGCCAGCGCGGCGGCGTTTTCCCACCAGCGCAGGCAATCCTCCCCCGCGCGAAGCGTCTCGAGGCTGAGTAGCCGCTCCGAGTCGAGGAGGATCACCGCGCGGTAGCCACCCGCCGCGAGGGGTTCTGCACCGCGTGTAGCCACGACGAGGGCCGGACGACCATCGACACGCTCGCGCGGATGCTCGCCGTCGCTCAGAATCACTCGGGCGCCGGAGAACTGCCGCTCAAACTGCTCAACGGTACGCGCGGACCCCATGCCGCGTTCACGCAGCCGCTCGCCCTCGCAAGTGCCGCAACGCCAGTCACTCGCGTAGGTGCCGCACCAGCGGCAGGAGGCCCGCCCCACGACGCGGAAGCCGATCGGGCCGGCGCAGGCGAGGCACCGGGCCAGATCTCCGCAGTCACCGCACACAGCGACCGGGGCGTACCCTGCCGTCGCTACCTGTACAAGCACGGGGCCACTGCGCAGGCCCTCCCGGATCGTGCGCGCCGCAAACTCCGGTACCCGCCCCGCGAAGGCATCCGGGGCGATCGAGGAGTCCGCGTGGATCACCCGCGTGCGGCGCGGCGGGAACTCCTGATCCCGCACGTACCCGAGCTCCACGAGCCGCTGCACCTCGGAGCTCCGCGCGTGCCCCATGAAAAACAGGCCAGCCCCCGACTGCTCGGCGCGCACGAGCGCCGCATCCCGGGCGTGCACGTAGGGGGTTAGTGGTTCGGCGAGCACCGGATCACCGTCATCCCAGAACAGGATCGCGCCGAGGTTGTGGGCCGGGGCGTACACCGCCGAGCGGTTCCCTAGAATGATCCGCGGCACGCCGTCGAGCGCGCGCAAGAAGCTCGCGTAACGCTCGCCGTTGGACTGCCGGGAGTCGACGCGGACCGCGTCTTCGTGGCCGAGCGCGGCCAGCGCATCCCGCAGCTGGTCGAGATCGCGGTAGTCGGGTGTGACCAGGATCGCGCTCCGCCCGAGCGTGTGCACAGCGATCGCCGTGCGGGCCAGCTGTGCGGCCCAGCTGCCCACCCACTCGCCCGTGTGCAGGCGCTCCGGCCCGTGTGAGGCGGTGAAAGCGAGGCGTGCGCCCGCGATGAGTTCGGCGGCAACAGCCGCCGCGGGATCGGTTCCCCGACGGGAATCGCGCGCCCCCAGGGAGTCACCGGCGGCGTCAGCCGTAGCGCCAGCAGGAGCGCCAGCCGGAGCGCCAGCGAAGGCTACCGCACCAGCACCGGCACTGATTGATGCATCAGCATTTGCATTCGCCTCAGCATCAGCATCAGCATCAGCATCAGCATCAGCATCAGCGACGCCGTCCGGGACTGCGTCCCCAACGACTCCCGCCGACGCCGGCTCGGACTCCGGCCCGGGCTGGGGCTCGGGCTCGGCGGCCTCCGCCACTGCCACCGGAACCGGAAC
The DNA here is from genome assembly GCF_900163635.1 of Leucobacter sp. 7(1). Taxonomy (GTDB): domain Bacteria; phylum Actinomycetota; class Actinomycetes; order Actinomycetales; family Microbacteriaceae; genus Leucobacter. The sequence goes on from NZ_FUID01000063.1 coordinate 54,904, forward strand.
CGGCACCGGCACCGGCACCGGCACCGGCACCGGCGCAGAAGTTTCGGCGGCAAGCGCCACGACTCGTGCGCCACGGCCCTCAGCCGCGCCAGCCGTCACACCGACTTCGGCCCCGGCAAGCTCTTCATTCTCAGCTTCAGCCCCTGCTTCAGCCCCTGCTTCAGCTTCAGCTTCAGCTTCAGCCATAGTCTCAGCGGCGGCAAGATGCTGTTTCTCAACCCGCACCTGGCGCGTCGGGATCGCGAGACGCAGGATGTCGCCCGCGGATCCCCCAGCCCGATCCGCCACGGCGCGGGCGAGCTGCCACACCTCCGGTGTGAGCTGCGGCACGGTGGTCACGAGGTCCGCAATCGGTGCGAGTTCACCCCCGAACTCACTGCGTTCCACGAACTCAATAACGTAGCCGAATGACTTCCGCTCTCGGTTGCGGAAGGGCACGCGGACGCGCTGGCCAACGCGTATGTCGTGGGCCAGCTCCGTGGGGATCGCGTAGTCGAAGAGATGATCGAGCTGCGGCAGCGCCGAGTCAAGCAGGACACGCGCGACGGCGCGCCCGTTTGCGCCCTCTGCGCGCTCGAACGCGGAGCCCACGCGCACCTAGACGCCGGCGGCGGCCTGCAGCTCCGCGACGCGGGGCGTGGCCTCCCAGGTGAAGTCGGGAAGTTCGCGACCGAAGTGTCCATAGGCACTGGTCTGCGCGTAGATCGGCCGCAGCAACTGGAGATCGCGGATGATCGCGAGCGGGCGCAGGTCGAAGACCTCACGCACGGCCGCCTCGATGCGCTCGCGCGGCACGGTCTCGGTGCCGAAGGTCTCAACGTAGAGCCCGACCGGGTGTGCCCGACCAATGGCGTAGGCCACTTGCAGCTCGGCGCGCTTCGCGAGCCCGGCCCGCACTACGTGCTTCGCGACCCAGCGCATCGCGTACGCGGCGGAGCGATCCACCTTCGACGGGTCCTTGCCGCTGAACGCACCGCCACCGTGACGGCTCGCACCGCCGTAGGTGTCGATGATGATCTTGCGTCCGGTGAGCCCGGCGTCGCCCATCGGGCCACCAACCACGAACGGGCCGGCAGGGTTAATGAACAGCTCAGCCTGCGCGCTCGGCAAGTCAACACGCTCGAGCACAGGTCGGATGATTTCCCGCTCCACGGCCTCACGCAGGGCGGGCTGGCTGATGCTCTGGTGATGCTGCGTAGAGACGACAACCGCCTCGATGCTCGCCGGACGATCCCCGTCGTAGCCGATCGTGACCTGCGTCTTACCGTCGGGACGGAGCTCTGGGATGATGCCCGCACGGCGCACCTCAGTGAGGCGCTCGGCAAGACGGTGCGAGATCCAGCTCGGCAGCGGCTGCAGTTCCGGAGTTTCGTCGGTGGCGAAGCCAAACATGATGCCCTGATCGCCCGCACCTTGGCGGCTGAGCTCGTCGTCAAGTGCGCCCGTGCGCAGCTCAAGCGAGCTGTCCACACCGTCCGCGATGTCGGGCGACTGCTGGCCGATCGACACGGACACACCACAGGAGGAGCCGTCGAAGCCCATCTCGGAGCTCGTGTAGCCGATCTCGCGCACCGCGTCGCGAACGATCTGCGGGATCTCAACATAGCCGCTCGTCGATACCTCGCCAGCGACGTGCACGAGTCCCGTCGTCACGAGCGTTTCGACGGCGACGCGCGCGCCGGGATCCTGCGCAAGCATCGCGTCGAGGATGGAATCAGAAATGCGGTCGCAGATCTTGTCGGGGTGGCCTTCGGTGACCGACTCCGAGGTGAACTGACGCAGCGACACGATGGGACTCCTTGAGCGTAGGAAGTAATTGAGAAACTGGGGCGCACCCCGAAAACACCGGTGGCGCCGGTCCCTTCAGGGTATCCGACGCCACCGACACAGCTGCGAAAGCAGCAGAAGATTACGCTGCGTCCTCCGCGGCACGCTTGGTCATCGAGAGCTTGCCCTCGACGACCTCGTGCAGTGCGATCGACAGCGGCTTGTCGTCGACAGACGAGTCGACGAGCGGCCCGACGTTATCGAACAGGTTGCCGTCGTGCAGATCCGTGTAGTAATCGTTGATCTGACGAGCACGCTGCGAGGCGAAGATCACCAGCGCATACTTCGAATCCACCTTTTCGAGCAGATCGTCGATGGGCGGGTCGATGATGCCGTTGACATTTGCCATGAAAACACTCCTCCGGTTGACCTCCCTATCCTAGCTGAGGTTCGCTGAAATTGCTGCACCCGGGCCGCGGGCCGCGCGCCCGACGGCCGCAAGGCCACGATCCCGCGCGCCAAGCCTGCCCGACAAGCCTGCCCGCAAAGCCCGCCCGCCCTACCGCCCTCCACCCATACCGAGGGGACGCACATCGGGGTCAAACCTGACGAGTAACCCCGAGGTGCGCCCCCTCGACGACATCGCGCCGCCGCGCACAGCGACTAGGAGAGCTTTTGCGCCCGGTAGAGGAACGCGGCCATCGCCTCACGGGACACCGTTGACTTCGGCAGGTATTTCGGCTTGCCGGAGGGCTGGGCATTGCCTGTCGACAATCCCGAGCGGTGCATCCAGGCGATCTCCCGGTAGAACTTGCTCCCGGGCCGCATATCGCTGAACGGCGAACTCGCGGGCTCCTTTCCGCCCGGCCGATACATCCGATACAGGAACGCCGCCATCGCTTCACGGGACACCGTTGACTTCGGCAGGTATTTCGGCTTACCCGAGGGCTGCTTCGTCCCCGTAGACAAACCTTTCGCGTGCATCCACGTGATTTCGGTGTAGAACTTGTCTCCGGGCCGGACATCGGCGAACGGCGACACCTTCGGAGCCGTGAACTTCGTCTTGCTCTGCCGGTAGAGGAACGCCGCCATCGCCTCTCGAGAGACCCCGTCCTTGGGCAAGTACTTGCGGGCGGGACGCGAGGTTGTCCCGTTGTGGTACGGCAGATGACCAGAGCCCGCGGCGACCCCGGTAGACAGCCCGGAAGAGCTCATCCACTCGATCTCGCGGGAGAACTTGTCGCTCCAGCCCACATCGCGGAATGCGGAACCCTTCTTGAGCGTGAAGTTGATGCCCTTGCGCTCTCCGATCCCAAGCTTCACCGGGGTTCCCGCGAGTCCGGTGAAGGCCTGCGTGTAGGTGAGGTTCTTGTTGTTCCAGAGCTGATCGGAGATGTCCTGGGAAAACTTCCTTCCGTCTGGGACCTGGTAAGCACCGGGTTCCGCACGGAACACGTATGTCCCTGGATCTAGGCCGACGACTTGAAATTCGAGGGCCTTGGAGTCTTCCATGGTGAAGCCAACGAAGGAACTCGTCTGCCAGGTATTGCAGGCTTGAGTGCTCCCCACGAGCTTCGCAAACACATGAACGGTACTGAGTCCGCGCGTACCCGGAGGTGCCGTGAGTCGCCCTGAGAATGCCGCAGCCGAACGCATCGTGCGATTCACTGGCTTCGCCGAACCGCTCCGAATGTCAGCCACTGGGCGATTCCATTTCGGCGGCAGGAAGCACCCCTGGTCAGTGCGCGTTCCGGCTGGCTCGCGCAAGTTGGGAAGCTTCCCGTACCAAGGATTCCCCTCTGGCAGTTCAATCATGAGCTTGAACCGTAAATCGATCTCGTACTTCGCCGGCGGCAACGGCTCAGTACGCCATGCCCCGGTCTGCGGATTCACTGTCGCGGTCGTCACATCGCCGATCATCTCGGTTGACCCGCCCCAGGGTATCGGCGTCTCGGTCATGATCATCACCTCAATGCCGGTAAGCCACTCCTTCGGGGACTCCTTGGGCAGCGTGATCTTGCCGGTAATGCTGCGCCAATTGCTTGGCGCACGCGCCGCGTCGGGCGTGCCAGCACTCGGCGGATCCGTCGACTCGGGCACATCGGGTGCGTCAAGCTGCTCGGACGGCGGGTCACCCGCCTCGGTGTCCGCCGGCGGGTCCGCCTCGTCGACCCGCTCAGGCATCGGCGAAACCTCAGGCGTCACAGACGGATCCTGCTCCTCACCCGTGGGGCCCATCACGATCTCGACCTGATCCGGCGCACCGAGATGCGTGGCCTCTTCGACTACCGGATCCGGCACCGCTGCCGTCGCCGGGACCAAATTTCCGGGGAGCGCCACTGCGCATGCAAGTGCGAGCCCGAGAGCGCCGGCGAGCCAGCCGCGCGCAGGGCGGTGACCCTTCTTGCGTTGCAGAAATTGGGAGTGTCGAATCGTCATGCTGTCCTCACTGAGCGGTCGCCGGTGGATCATCCCCCAACACCCCAACTATATGCGAAAGCTATGAAGGCTCAATGCCGAACAAGTGCGTTGCGCCCGCATCCGCGCCCGCCCCGCTGCACCTCCGGCACCCGCCCTGAGATGCCACTTTTGCACCTCGTGACTCCAGAGAAGGTACGAAATTGAGCTCTCGACGGGGGTTCCTTGATCCCGGGCGAACCCAATTTTCCGCCACGGGGCCCGGGTCATCGCAACGACATCTCGCCGAGGCTCCAATTTCGCACCCTACGGAATCTGCGAACGTACCGAATTGACTTCTCGGCGGGGTTGCGCCAGTCCCTGCCGGGGCAGAACATACGCTTGCGGCGCTAGGACCGCGGCCGCTAGCCGAGCAGGGAGCGCACCACCACGTGCCCGCGATCTGAGGAGAGTCGCGTCCAGGTCAGCGACTTCGAGACGCGCACAGGCGCGGACTCCCCCAGGAACCCGAGCGTCTCCGCGGCGAAGGCAGCCGCGGCCGGGATTCCCGGCGCGATCTCCGCGCCCCACACAGACGCGCGGACCTTGTGCACCAGCGCCTCTCCCGGGTCGGCAGGCAGCAGCTCGGCCACGCGCGCGATCCCCTCGCCGGCGACGGTCCCGAGCGAGGCCGCGTCGATCGCACCCGCGGGCTCCCACCCGGTGACGGGTGGCAGCACGCCGGCCCACGCCACCATCGCGGTGACGTCCGGAACATCAAGCGCGAGCCCGATAATCCCGAGCCGCGCGATCCGGTCCAACAGGGACCGGCCCAACACCGTCTCGTCGACGTCCTCAGCGGGAGTTTCGGATAGCGCGAACGCGCGCATCACAAGTACGACGGGAACCGAATCCGTGATCCCGCGGGGCGCCTGCGTGCAGCCGTACACGGCGAGCGTCGATCCGCGCGTCAAGATCCGCACCTCGTCTTGTCCCACCTTCTGTAGGCGCTCAAGGAAGATACGGAGGTCGTCTCGCGTCGCGTGATCCGCGAGCAGCAGTGTGGCAGCCATCCCCACAAGCCTACCGCCGCCGCACCCGCGAGGGATCCCGCGCCGCCACCCGTCACAGCCCTAGACTTGAGAGACTTATCCGCTCGGACCCGCCTCCTGGAGGAACCATGACCGCCGCCGATCTCCTCTCGATGCTCTCGGTTCTCGACTCGGGTGCGCGCACCCGCGAGGACATCCTCACGGGACCGCCGCTGCCCACCTGGCACGGTCGATCCTTCGGTGGGCAGGTCCTTGGGCAGGCACTCGCGGCGGCGGGCACGACCGCACCCGAGGGCCGAGCACTGCACTCGATGCATGGCTATTTCCTTCGCCCCGGGAACAGCGCCGAGCGTATGACCTTCGAAGTGGATCGGCTCTACGACGGCCGCTCGTTCTCGACCCGGCGCGTCCAGGCCTACCAGGAGGGGCAGGTGCTGATGTCACTGATCTCCTCCTTCCAGGTGCCGGATGAGGGAGTCGAGCACCAGGAGCGGCGAGACATGTCGGATCTGCCGGATCCGGACTCGCTGCCGACAGTCTGGGAAAAGTACGGTCACCTCGCAAGCAACGGGCAGGCCTCCTGGGTACTGAACCGGCCCTTCGACTTCCGCTACGTCGAGTCCGACATCATCTTGGAGGTCGCGGAGCGCACGAATCGTCAGAGTGTGTGGATGCGGAGCCGCGACACACTCGATGCGAGCGCCCTGATCCACTCAGCGGCCCTCGCGTTTGCGAGCGACTACCTGCTCCTGGAGCCGGTTGCCCGGCAGCATGGAACCCCCTGGGCCACGCCGGGCATGCGCTTCGCGAGCCTAGACCACGCCATGTGGTTCCACCGTCCGTTCCGCGTCGATGAGTGGCTGCTGTACGAGCTCGAGTCCCCCACCTCGCAGAGCGGCCGCGGACTCACCCACGGCCGGTTCTACGACCGCGAGGGCAACCTCGTGGCCAGCGTCAGCCAGGAGGGCATGGTCCGCTTCCCGAGCGAGTAAGGGGTGCCGGATCGAGACGTGGACGCGTTCGGCATACCGAGTGGGGCGAACGACTGCAGAACGAACTCATCGAAGTCGCGACGCAACCGGTAGCGTCCCGGTTGGCTGAGTCACGCTCTTGACTGCAGCGCGCGCTGAGGACCGTTCCGGATCGGGATCGGGTGCTGATGCGGCTCGTCGCATGAGCGAGTTTGACTGTTGCCGAGGCGGGTCATGTGCTCGAGCTGCGGCCGGCGAAGGCGCGACAGCGTTACTCGCGTGTTCGCGCGCGACTCCGGGCGGAGTTGAGTGGCTCGGGTACTTGCAGCCGATCGTCCCACATGAAGCGCGTACAACTTTCTTAAATTCTTTTCTGCTTTGTGGATCAGGGGTTCTTGTTTCGTGAAGTTGTGCCCCGC
>NZ_FUID01000074.1 GCF_900163635.1 Leucobacter sp. 7(1)
CGTATTCGGCGGTCTGGGAGGCGTCTTCGATCTGCCCCATCTTCTGCCGCTGCGCAGCATCCGAGATCAGCTCGGTCTTCTTCTTCCGGATATCCCGTGCCGCCTGATCCGACCGGATCGGCGTACACACCAGCGAGAACGCCCGCTGAATCCCCGACGACAACAACACCGGGGCGAGGAACCCCGGATACACCTGCGACCTCGGCCACTCCGACACCCACAGCACCGCATGGAACGCGGAATCCGACCGCAACCGATCCCACGACTCGGTCACCGCGACAGGCCCCGCGGTCGCAAGCGTGCGCCCGATGTCGGTGTTCCGTTCGAGGATCGCGGCCGTGGCGGGGTCGTAGGCGGATCGGAGGATCACCGCGACCTGTGCGGGGGTGAGCCACCCGGTGTTCGTGAGCTCCGCCGCCCGCAACGCCGTCACGAGGGTGGTCATCTCTTGGCGTAGGACGGCGGCGGCTCCCTTGATGCCGCCGCCGTTGGTGCGGACCTGACGGGCGGTAGCTTTGAGGTCGAGGGCGACGCTGATGGTGGTGGCGTGGCGTTCCCCGGCGGGTCCGGCACGGTCGATGAGCTCGCGGTACACGGTGGAGGTCCAAGACCCGTCGTCAGTGCCGTGGCGTTGCCACCACTCGATCAGTCCGGAACCTCCATCGGGGAGCGTGCGTTCGCACACTTGCAGGCGGGCGATCCTCCCGGACCGGCAGGTCGTGGCGAGCACGCGCCCCCAGGTAGCGACCCGGCGTTCCTGCTCGCCCTGGTCGAGGAGCACGAACGCAGGATGCGAGACGCCGACGATCGCGGTGAGGGTCTGGCCGTGGGGGTCGTGGATCATCGCCGCGCCCGTGTCCGGGTCTTCCCATTCCCGAAGCGACGCCGCGTCACCGGGTAACGCCAACGTTCCTGCGGGGCGGGGTTTCACAATCCGGCGGCGGAACACCGTCTGCCGCTTCTGGGTGCGGGCGACCCACCGGGCGGTGACGGGCACCCACTCGACCAGCTTCCGGCCACCGACAGGTGTCCAGGCGAGCGTTGCGGAGAGGAGCCAGATGGGTGCGGTCCAGGCCAGCAGCATCCCGCCGCCGGCGTAGAGGGCACCGACGATGGAGAGGACACCGATGGCGAGGACGATGAGTTGCGGGATGGACAGTCCGAGGAGGATGCCGCGGCGGGTGAGGCGGGAGAACTGCATCGCCCGCAACCCAAACCCCGCACTGCTCGTGTTGTGCTGAGTCGACATCAGTCTCACTCCTTCCCGGCAGACGGCTTCGGCGACGGCGCAGGCGGAGGCGTCGAGGGTGCCGGGCATGCCGGTGGCGCGGTCGGCGTGTGACTCGGTGCAGGCGGTGGTGGTGCGGGTTGCACAGTCTCACCGGCCCCTGCCGCGTGCCCTTCCGCGGCACCGCCGACCTTGCCGCCGAGCTTCGGCCCCGCGGTCGCTGCCGCACCGACCACCTGAGCTCCGACAACGACCGCTGCCGCCGGTCCCGCAGCAGCAGCCCCGCCAGCTCCGGCACCGGCTGCGCCCGCACTGCCGCCCGCGCTCCCGGCACCCGCACCGGCCGCGCCACCGGAACCACCTCCTGCCGCTGCGCCCCCTCCGACTGCGGGCGTCGCAGTCGTTGCGGGCGGGGTGCCTCCACCGGATGGTGCCGCGCCGCCGCCCTTATCGCCGGCGGCATCGAGTACCTTCTTCGCCCCGTCGGTCTTCGGTGCTGACGGCACAGGGACGGGACGGTTGAGCGCGGACTTAGCTTCTTGCTCCGCGCTCATCGAGTGGTACATATCGAAGCCGATGAACGTGACGAACTTGTACGTGATGTACGGGGCGAACGCGGCGATGAACATCAGCACGACCCCGGCGATGGGGTCGCTGATCGACGCGAGATCCAGCTCGATCGGCGCGGACACTTGGGTGATCGCGACGAGGAAGATCACCACCAGCACCAGCTTCGACAAGATCAGCGCGATCACGAACGTCGCCCACTTTCCGAACCAGCCCTTGGTCGCATCCCAGGAGAACCCGGCGAGAGCGATGGGGGCGAACACGATTGCGACCAGCAGGAGGGCTTTGCGGATTAGGAGGGAGAACCACACGATTGCCGCCGCGCTGATGGCAAGGCCCGCGAGGAAGATCGTGACGATCGCCCCGACGCCGGGGGCGGCGATGTTGATCCCCGCGAACCCCGCCGCAAGCAGGGTGATGCGGTCGCCGATGGATTCCATCGTGTTCCCCGTCGCTTGCACGATGCCGACCGCGAGTTGATCGGTGATCTCCAGCAGCAGGCCGGTGAGTCCGATGGCGACGAAGGAGCCGAGGATGCTTTTCGCCGCCCCGAGGGCGGCGCGGGTGAGGGCGGTGGGGTCGCGGTGGATGAGTCCGGTGATCAGTTGCAGGCAGAAGAAGATCAGCACCACGAACACCGCGACCCCGAACAGGATGTTGTAGACCCCGACGTAACCTTCGTCGGTGACGTCGACGAGGGTGGTGGTGTCGAACACCGCCCAGACCGCCT
>NZ_FUID01000027.1 GCF_900163635.1 Leucobacter sp. 7(1)
CGGCGTCGGTGATGACGCGGGCGTGCTCTAGGCTGATCCGCCCAGCCTGAACCTCTCCGAGTGTGGGGGTGTAGTGCGAAGTGAGAGAAGACGCGAGATCCAGGAGCCGTTCAACAGCGGTTTCACTCCGGGAGAGGGCCGCGGCGAGTTCTAAGCGCAGGGCCCGGTACCCAAGTTCCTGGCCCGCCCCGGGCGCGCCGCCAACGACCGCGTCGAGGGCGTCAGCAAGGACAGTGACGCGTTCCGCATCGAGCACGCGTTGGTGCGTCTCGATAGTTTCGAGTCGGCTCACCGCTTCTGCGACGCGGCGGCGCTGCGCGGGGGTGAACTCTCCATTGGCGGGCATGGGGGGAGTTCACCATGGACCACTGACGTTGATACTGGTAAGTGCCTCGTTCGGGGCTGACTCAACCACTGACTGGCTTCGTGTCTTTGCAATGATCCGTCGACCCGGACGAGGCCTCATGGGCCCGACCAGGCGGACATGACCTCATAGGAGCCTGGTCACAAGGCCTCTTCAACGTCCTGTCTGCCCGCCCGGCCGGTTGCCTCCCAACTGGAATGGAAAGGCAGAACCATCATGACAAACATCGCTGAACACCGCGAAACCTATGCGGGAGTCGATACCCACGCCGATACCCACCACGCGGCGATCATCGACCAGAACGGGAAACACCTCGTAGACGCACAGTTCCCCACCACCCCCGCCGGGTACACCGCCCTGACCGCGTTCATCCTCATGCACGGCGTCCTCGTCCGTGTCGGGATCGAAGGGACCGGCTCTTACGGGGCCGGTCTTGCCCGCCACCTCACCGCTCTCGGACACCACGTCATCGAGGTGATCCGCCCAAACCGGCAGTTGCGCCGCATAAACGGAAAATCTGACCCCGTTGATGCCTACGCCGCCGCAAGAACGGCCCTCACCCAGACCAAGCAAGCTACCCCGAAATCTGGTGATGGGAATGTCGAACAGATCCGGTACTTGGTCACTGCCCGAAGGTCAGCGATCAAAGCACGTGTGGCTGCGCAAGTCCAGATCAAGTCATTGCTCGTGACCGCGCCCGTGTTGCTGCGCGAACGGTTCCGCGAAGTGCCTGACGAGACGCTGATCACAAGGCTCGCAGATCTCGATATTCGTCGGTATCCCGAGAATCAAGGGGTCGTGATTGCGTTACGGGCGCTCGCCCGCAGGCACCGGTATATCGCAGCCGAGATCCACACCCTCGACCAGGAACTCAAGACACTCACCGAATGCACCAACCCAGCACTCCTCGCAGCCCAAGGGGTCGGACCTGTCACTGCCGCTCAGCTCTTGATCACGGGAGGAGATAACACGGGTCGGCTCCGTTCAGAAGCCGCGTTCGCCGCGCTTTGCGGAGTCAGCCCGATCCCCGCGTCTTCAGGCAAAACAAGCCGGCACCGGCTTAACCGGGGCGGAGATCGCCACGCGAACTCCGCGCTCCACCGGATCGCGCTCGTGCGCATGAGTTACGAACCACGCACGAAAGCGTATGTCGAGAAGAAACGCTCAGAAGGGAAGAGCAACAAAGAGATCATCCGCTGCCTAAAGCGGGCGATCGCGCGTGAAGTCTTCACGCTCCTCACGAAAGATGTTGAAGTGCCTCGAGTTGATGATCTCCGCCCACTCAGGCAAGCACTCGGGGTGACGCTGCAACAAGCAGGAACACACTTCAACGTGTGGCTCAACAAGATCTCACGTATCGAGCGTGGACTCATGCGTGATGATGAGCTTGCGCTGGCCTATCGGGAATGGCTCGAAACCACTGCTCCAACGAATTGACAGCTATAGGAGCATCATTCAGGCCCCGAAAACAGGGGGTTTCAGGGGGCAACAATTCTGAGACGAAGGAACTCCTGGTGGGCAGAGCAGAAAGGTTTTCCAGAAACTTTCCCGCCCCCAAGTCCCAAGGCTTCGGGGCCTGGGTCAGCCCCGGAACACACTCTGGAATCCACTCCGAAATCCACCCCGGAACTCACTCCGGCCACACCCCGGGCAAAGCTGCGTGCGCACGCGTTCACCAAACCCGTTCACCACACCCGTTCACCAGCGCGTCGGAGATTCACGACTCTGCAGGAGATTTCGGCCCGGATCCGGCACGCAGCCCGAGAATCTCCTGCGGAACGAACGACCGAGGCCCCGCACCCGGACGGGTGCGGGGCCTCGAGTTGCAGCCCGTGCGGCAGGCCCTACTCGGCGGGAACTTCTTCGGCAGGAGCCTCCTCGGCCGGTGCCTCAGACGTGGCAGGCGACTCGACTGCCGCGTTGACTGCGTCGACCTGTTCTTGCGTGAATCCGCAGTACTTCGTGGCTTCGTTTTCCCACTTCAGGGTGAGGCGATCCTTGCCGGCCTCGTGCGCCGCTGCGACGGTGCCGCGGTAGATGGTGCCGTCCTTCGATTCCTTGTTCACATCGGGGACCGCGTCGCACACGTGGAAGACGCTGCCGCTCTTGGTCCAGAACACCTCGTCCTGGCCGGTGAGCTGCTCGATAATGTTCGTCTCTGCGGCGTACTGCTCCTGCGACGGCGACTGATAGGACACGCCGAAGGCCGCAGCGATGAGCAGGACCACGATGCCGATGCCGCCAGCGAGGGCCTTCTGCTTTCCGTTCATGTTCTTGTTCAAGAAGATCATGATGATGAGCGGCAGGAACGACACGATCGACATGATCGCACCGAGCTGGTTCTGGATAAAGAACTTGACCTTGTCGCGCTCGGATGCGGGATCGAGGCGGTTGGCCTGCTTCCAGCACAGCGACCCGGCGACCGAGAGGATGCCCGTCACAACGATCGCGCCGATCAACAGCCACATGTTGACGGGAACCTGCTTCAGGATCCAGAAGATGGCGAACGCCTGCACACCAATTGCCAGGCCCCACGCAATCCAGGAGATGATGCGCAGGCGCGTGGCCTTCGCCTTCGATTCGGGCGAGGGAGTCCACGCGGGACCCGAATCGGTCGAGGTGCGCGCCGCGGCCGGCTCGGCGGACTGGGGCTGCTCGACGCGAACAACCTTCTTCTTCGGAGTTTCGGTCATGGCTGCTCTCTTCCAATGGGAGGGGACACTTCGAATATAGCGGGATCCGATGCCTCCCGGGTGTCTCCGAGCCTGTCGAAGCTAGGCTAGAGGGATGCGAGAGAAGTCGGTTCGGATGTCTCGGGAGAGCGCACTTGCGAGCGGTTGGACAGTGGAGGGCGCGGCTGACGCGACCCCAGAGGTGGTGGCGAATCCGGAACCCGAGGCGCTCGCGGACGTAGAGCTTGACGCGGACCCTGCGGGTGATGCCGAAGCTGCTCGGACGCAGGTTTCGAACGGCGCACTTGTATCCTTCGGTGTGTTCGGCGGCATCTACCTGCTGTACACCGTGGGCTGGTTCATCGTCGCGCAGGCGTACTCCGCGGTGAACGCTCTGACTGCGGCGGGCAGTGGGTCCATCGGCGGGATCCTGCAGCAGATCGTGTTTTGGGCGGCACCGTTCGCCCCAGCCCTGTGGTTCTTCATGGCGGTGGCGCTCAGCCGGGGCAACCGGACCGCGCGGCTTGCGATCCTGCTCGCGATCGGAGCCGTGGTATTGCTGCCGTTGCCGATGCTGATTACTCGGGGGGCATAATCGTGGCGCAACGTATCCTGTCCTGGGCGGCGGGCGTGGCCCTTGTCGGCCTGTACGTCTATGCGACGATCACCGGTGTAGGCAACCTCACCGGCATGCTCGGTCTCAGCGGAGCGCTCGGCATGGGGCTCAGCGTGTCAGGTTGGCTCTGGCTGATTGCCGGCGTACTCCTCCCGATTATCGTGCTCGCTGGTGCGCTACTGCTGGGTCGCGGGCGCGGCGCCTGGGCAAGAATTCTCCTGCTCGCGGCAGGAATCGCCGCGGTTGCCGTGCTGCAGATTGACCTGATGCATGTGATCCCGGAGTCGTCCTACTTCGCGCAGTAGCGGGCGAGCGCGCATGGCGGAATATTGCAGTGCGCACCGCACACGCCCGGCGCGGCGGTAGGGTAGAGGTCTGCGTGTTCCTCACGCAGATTCCCTGTCGCTGACCCGAAGGATTCGCTTGATGTCTGCGCCGGTCGTGCTGATCGCCGAACAACTCTCACCCGCCACCATCGCCGCGCTTGGCCCCGACTTCGAGGTGGTGCACGTCGACGGTACCGATCGCGATGCGCTGCGCTCGGCGCTCGCGTCCGCCGATGCGGTGCTCGTGCGCTCCGCCACCCAGATCGACGCCGAGGCGCTGAGCTGGGCACCGAAGCTCAAGGTCGTCGCCCGCGCGGGTGTCGGTCTCGACAACGTCGACATCAAGGCTGCCACACAGGCTGGCGTGATGGTCGTCAACGCACCCACCTCGAACGTCATCAGCGCCGCTGAGCTGACTGTCGCACACATCCTCGGCCTCGCGCGTCACTTGCAGCGTGCGCACGAGTCGCTCTCGGTGGGGCAGTGGAAGCGCTCCTCCTTCACGGGAACGGAGCTCTACGAGAAGACAATCGGCATCATCGGCCTGGGGCGGATCGGTGCACTCGTCGCCGAGCGCCTGCGCGGCTTCGGCGTCGAGCTTGTCGCCTACGATCCCTATGTCACCGCGGCTCGCGCGCAGCAGCTGGGCGTGCAGCTCGTCACACTCGACGAGCTCGTGGAGCGTGCAGACTTCCTCACGATCCACATGCCCCGCACCCCTGAGACGCTCGGCATGATCGGTGCGGAACAGCTGCGCGCCATGAAATCGACGGCCTACGTGGTCAACGTCGCACGCGGTGGCCTGATCGACGAGGCTGCGCTCGCTGAAGCGCTGACCGCAGGCGAGATCGCCGGTGCGGCACTTGACGTGTTCGTGCAGGAGCCCCCGGCCGACACCACGCTGACCGGGCTGCCGACGGTCAACGTCACTCCGCACCTGGGGGCCTCCACCGCTGAGGCACAGGAGAAGGCGGGCGTCTCGGTCGCGAAGTCCGTGCGTCTCGCACTCGCGGGTGACCTGGTCCCGGACGCGGTGAACGTCGCCGGTGGCGTGATCGACGAGTACGTGCGTCCCGGTCTGCCGCTCACTGAGAAGCTGGGCCAGGTCTTCGCGGGCCTCGCCGCAGGCCGTCTGGCCTCGATCAACATCGAGGTGCACGGCGAGCTTGCCGAGCGCAACGTTGAGGCGCTGCGCCTGGCTGCGCTGAAGGGAGTGTTCTCAAAGATCGTCAGCGACCCCGTGTCCTACGTCAACGCACCGCTCCTCGCTGAGCAGCGCAACGTCGAGGTGCAGTTCTCGGTGGACGGCACTTCGGAGAGCTACCGCAACGTCATCACGATTAGCGGCGGGCTCACCGACGGCACCGTGATCTCCGTTTCAGGTACGCTCACGGGTCCGAAGCAGGTCCAGAAGATCGTCGAGGTCAACGGCTACGAGGTTGAGCTCCCGATCCCCGAGCACCTGATTGTGTTTAGCTACACGGATCAGCCGGGCATCGTTGCGGCCTATGGCAGCGTACTCGGCAAGGCTGGCGTGAACATCGCTGGCCTTCAGATCGCACGCGACGACAAGAAGGGCACCGCGCTGTCGGTGCTCTCGATCGACGCGCCGGTGGCGCAGGACGTGATTGACAGTCTCGCCGAGGCAATCGGCACCGAGGTCGTGCACACGATCGACATCGACGCGCTGTAAGCAGCGCCCGCACACCGCAGCCCCCGCCGAATCGGCGGGGGCTGCGGTGTTTGCGTGGGGTGTGTGGGCGTGCGTGCGTGTGCGGCAGCGCACGGCGGATCTCGCGTCCCCGATACCGTGCGGCGGATCCCGCGTCCCCGATACCGTGCGGCGGATCCCGCGTCCCCGAGGGTTTTTATTTGGCAGGTGTCGTTTATTGCGCAGAATCCCTACGGCACGATAAAACCCCTCGCGGAGGGCGAGGGCGAGGGCGAGGGCGAGGGCGAGCGCGAGGGCGTGGGCGTGGGCGCAGCGGAGGGCGTGGGCGAGGGTGAGGGCGAGGGCGAGGGCGAGGGCGAGGGCGTGGACGTGGGCGTGGGCGTGGGCGAAGCGGGGCGGCCCGAAGCGAATTCCCCGATCACATCGGATGTGGGCTTGCGATCCGGCGGTGCGCAGGAGTAGTGTGATCCCCGGTTTAGCTGAGGTTGGCCTAACCATCATCACATCATCACTGAACGTAAGGCCGCCACGCATGCTCGGAACGTTTTTGATCGGCTTGCGCGAAGGCCTGGAAGCTGCGCTTGTGGTCGGGATCTTGCTCGCGTATGTGCAGCGGATCGGCCGCCGTGACGTGGCCTGGCGGATCTGGGCAGGGGTTGCCCTGGCCGTGGCAGTCTCGCTTATCGTCGGTGCCGTGTTGACCTTTGGGGCGTACGGGCTCTCGTTTCAGGCCCAGGAGATCATCGGCGGATCGCTTTCGCTGCTCGCGGTTGGGCTTGTCACCTGGATGGTGTTTTGGATGCTCCGCACCGCGCGCAGCATGCGCGGGGCGCTGGAAGGGCAGTTGGGCGACGCTATTGCGGGATCCGGATGGGGGATCGTGGCCGTCGGGTTCCTCTCGGTGGGGCGCGAGGGCCTGGAGACCGCGCTGTTCATCTGGGCGACGACGCGCGCATCGGGGGACAGCCCCCTTGTTGGGCTCGCCGCGGCTGTTGCGGGCATCGTCGTCGCTGCGCTGCTCGGGTGGCTGATCTACCGCGGCCTGCTGCGCGTCAACCTCGCACGGTTCTTCACCTGGACCGGCGCACTGCTGATCATTTTCGCCGCGGGCGTCGTGGCCTACGCCATTCACGATCTGCAGGAGGCGGCGGTTCTGCCCGGGCCCTTCGCCCTGGCACCCGAGGGTGCGAGCGCGTGGGTCCAGTCCTGGTACGGCGAATCCGCCTGGGCGTTCCGAATCCCGCAGGTGATTGCCCCCGACGGAATCCTGGGCAGCGTGCTGAAGGGCACCATCGGCTTCACGCCCGAGATGACAAAACTCGAGCTACTCGCCTACGCCCTGTACCTCGTCCCCACGATGACGCTGTTCCTGCGCCGCGCCCTGCGCCGCATCCCCGTGCCCGCTGGCCCGGCCTCGGTCCCCGGCACCCAACCGACGTCGGCCGTGCCGTCCGCACGCCCGTAACCCGCACTTTCCCTACCCTCAAGGAGAACCATCGTGCAGCTTCGACCCCCACTCACTCTCGCCGCCCTTGTGGTGGCCGGCGCCTTGACGCTGACGGGCTGTGTGCCCAACGCGGGTACCGGTTCCGGCGCAGCCACCGCGCTGACCGTCGACTCCGGTGCCGACAGCTGCGCCGTCAGCGCGGCGACCGCTCCGAGCGGCCCCATTACCTTCACCGTGACAAACTCCGGAGACAAAGTCACCGAGTTCTACGTGCTCGCGGAGAACGAACTCAGCATCGTCGGGGAAGTGGAGAACATCGCGCCCGGATCGAGCCGCGACCTCACGCTCGTGGCGCAGCCCGGCGACTACTTCACAGTCTGCAAGCCCGGCATGGTCGGCGCGGGGATCGGCCAGACGCCTTTCACCGTCACTGGCGAGACGGTTGCGGCGAACGCGGATGATGCCGAGGCCGAGGCCGCCGCGGTAGCGAGTTACACAGCCTATGTGAAGAGCCAGGCCGCCGAACTGCTGCCGCAGGTCGAAGCCTTTGTGGCCGCGTACACCGCGGGCGATGACGCCGAGGCGAGGCGCCTGTTCCCGCTCGCGCGGGTGAGCTACGAGCGGATCGAGCCGACCGCCGAGCAGTTCGGAGATCTTGATCCGTCGATCGACTACCGCAAGCCCGGTGCCGAGGCAGAGGGGCTGCCGTTCACCGGCTTCCACCGGATCGAGATGGACCTCTGGCTCGATGCAGCACAGCAGAATTATCCGGATGAGGCGATCAACGCGCTGACCTCGGCGGAGCGCGTGACGCTTGGGGAGCAGCTCGTGACCGACATCACCTCGCTCTACGACCTGGTGCACTCAGAGGACTTCACGCTTACTCTGAGCGACATCACAAATGGCGCGATCGGTCTGCTCGACGAGATCGCTGCGCCGGACGGCAAACTGCCGGGCGAGGAAAACGAGTTCGCGCACACCGACTTGTACGACTTCACCGCGAACGTCGAGGGCGCGCAGGTCGCGTACGAGTCAGTGCGAGAGATCGCTGCGTCGAAGGGCGCAGAGGGGGCCGAGCTCACGAAGACGCTTGACGCCCAGTTCGCCGGGATGCTCGAACTGCTCGCCGAGTACGGCGACTACGAGGCCGGATTCGTTGACTACTCCACTGTGGATCAGGCCGCGCGCGGCGAGCTCGGCGCGCAGCTGAACGCCCTCAGTGAGCCCCTGTCGCAGCTCACGCACACGGTACTCGGAGTCAGCGCTGAATAGGCGCGGCGCGGGATCGACGCCCGGCGGATCGTCAGATTCGCCGGGCGATCGCCGGGTGAGCCGGCGCGGCCTGTTCGGGCTCGTGGGCACGGGGGCCGCGGGACTCGCCGTCGGCGGCCTCGGCGGTGTGGCGATCGCGGGTGCCACGGGTCTTGGCGCGAGCGCGGCAGACGGTGTCGGATCCGGCACCGTTTCGTTTACGGGCAGCCACCAGGCGGGTATTGTCACGCCCGCGCAGGATCGCTTGCACTTCGCGAGTTTCTCGCTGCTGCGCGGCGTGGACCGTGCCGGCCTGATCGCGCTGCTGCGCGATTGGACCGATGCCGCCGAGCAGCTCACGCGCGGGGAAGAGATCGGCGCGGGCGGCGCAGTCGATGGGCCGCCGCTCGCCCCACCCGCCGATACCGGCGAAGCGCTGGGGTTGAACGCGGCGCACCTCACCCTCACCTTCGGGTTCGGGCGGACGCTGTTCGCCACCGCTGACGGGCACGATCGCTTTGGCCTCGCGGAGCGGCTCCCCGCGGAATTCCTGGAGTTGCCCCCGTTCGCGTTCGACCTCCTTGACGAGGGGAGCACCGGCGGTGATCTCTGCGTGCAGGCGTGCGCGGATGATCCGCAGGTTGCGGTGCACGCAATTCGGAATCTCAGCAGGATCGCCATGGGTCGGGCCCGGATCGTGTGGAGCCAGCTCGGATTTGGGCGCACAGCGTCCACATCAGTCAGTCAGGACACGCCCCGCAACCTGTTTGGTTTCAAAGACGGCACCGCCAACGTGATGGCCGAGGACCAGGACGGGCTCGCGGATCACATCTGGGTTCCGGAGTCGCACCCACAGGAGTGGTTGCGCGGCGGGAGCTACCTTGTCGCGCGCAAGATCGCCATGACGATCGAGACATGGGATCGGGCATCGCTGGACGAACAGGAGCGGATTGTGGGCCGCACCAAGGGCGAGGGCGGGCCGCTCTCAGGAGGTGCCGAGTTTGACGCCCCCAACTTCGCGGCTGTCTCGACCGCCGGCGGTCCTGCGATTGCGACGGATGCTCACGTGCGGCTTGCGCACCCCGAGCAGAACGACGGTGCGCGGATGCTGCGCCGCGGCTACAACTACGTTGATGGCTCGAATCCGCTTGGACAGCTCGGTGCCGGCCTCTTTTTCATCAGTTTCCAGAATGATCCGGCAACGTTTGTCCGCGTCCAGCAGAGCCTCAAGGCTGACAGCATGAACGAGTACCTGCGCCACGTCGGCTCGGGACTGTGGGCGATTCCGCGCGGGATCGCGCCGGGGGAGTACGTCGGTCAGGCGCTCTTCGGGTAGCGCCGGCCCCACAGCCACGCGCCCAGCCCCAGCACCACGCAGGCGAGCAGACAGATCCCGCCGATCGCCCCGTCGCTGAGCCCGAGGAACGCGGTCAGCACGGGGTGGTCCGCAGCGGTCTCTGCATCGGCCTCCCACCAGCGATCCGACCCCCGCACGGAGCCTCCGACCCGACGTTCGGTGAGTGGTAGCTCACGCGCCAGCGCCGGCCGGATCAGGCCGTTGATGACGGTCCCGATGAACAGCGGGGAAACTCCGATGAGGGTCTGCACCCGGAAGCGCCGCCGTGCGCGCGGGTCCGTCTTCTCGCCCATGTGTCGTACCCCCAGTGCTGTCTGCGGCAGGCCACGGACGCGGGACCGCGAAATGCCGCAGACAGCAGTGTAGAGGGTGGTGCGGCCAGGCGCAGGCTATGCGCCGTCGCTGATGCTCGGGATGGGGCGCCGGAATCCGCGGGTCACCCAAGCAAGAACGCCGACGCCGAGTACAAGCCAGCCTGCCCCGAACATGAATGCAGTTTCATGGAGCTGTGAGAACAGGTAGAGGTCGGTCAGGATTCCACCCACCGCGGCCGTCGCCAGTACAGCGGTGAGCCACCGCGGCACCTCAGATCGTCGTCGCCATAGGAAACGGAGGCAGGCGATGTTGACGAGGGCGAATGAGAGGAATGCTCCGAAGTTGATCAGGGATGTTGCGCGCTCAAGATCGAGTCCCGACCCCATGATGCCTATGGCTGCGATGATCAGGATGTTCACCCAAGGCACCCGGAAGGTCCTGCTCAAGCGACCGAAGATCGTGCCGGGGAGTGCCCCGTCGCGGCCGATCACAAACAACAAACGGCTCGATGTCGCTTGGATAGCGATCCCCGACCCGAAGCCCGCCACGATACTGAGCAGATTTGTCACGTCGGCAAACACCTGGCCTCCCGCGGCGACGGACATCGTGTAGCCCGCGATGTCTGGATCATCGAACTGGCCGCCCGGGTGCATCAGCTGCATGACGAAGGACACGCCTACGAAGATCACCCCGCCAATGAGGACAACCGCGACGATGCCCACGGGGATATTGCGGCGCGGATTTCGTGTTTCCTCGCTGAGCGTACTGACCGCATCGAATCCGAGGAACGAGTAGGCGGCTACAGCCGCGGCTGTGCCAATTGCGGTAAGTGAGGTGTCGGAGTTCCAGATCGCATCACCGGCGCGGGCACCCAGGTCAACATCTGCGATCGAGAATACAGCGACCGCGATGACGAGTGTCATTGCGGCGACCGTGGCCATCGCGACCACGGTGAGCCAGGTGTTGACGCGGCTTGCCAGCGAGATCCCCAAGAGATTGATCGCGGTGGTGAGGCCAACATTGATGAGGAGCCACACCCAGATCGGGATTGCTGGGAATTGGGCGTTGAGGTAGATCGATTGGATCAGCCACGCAACCATCGGGAGGAACAAATAGTCGAGCAGGATCAGCCAGCCCGCGAAGAACCCCAGTGGTCTGCCGAGCACGTTACCCACGTAACTGTAGGAGGAACCTGACGTCGGGAAGGCGCGGGAGAGCGTCGCGTAGGACACCGCGGTCAGGCTCATGGCAAGCGTCGCGACAAGGTACGCCGTGGGCGCAACTCCATGACTGGCCTGCGATACGACCCCGAACGTGGACGTGACCACACCGGGCGCCATATAGGCGAGCCCGAAAAAGATGACGCCGAGTAGACCGAGGCGAGTGAGGAGCGTGGTGGGAGCTGCGGACATTACCGGATCCCCTCACCGCGCGAGGGCGTCCACCGGCTCGGGGCAATTTCGCCCGCGTACAGGGGCAACGGGATCGTGGCATCGGGATCTCGGAATTGGTGCCAGGGGCGGGAGACGCCCGCGGTGCCCTCCGTCTGCACGCGCGCAGCGGCACCGAGATCGATCACCGCGGTCAGGATCTCTTCGCTCGCGTCAGGGGAAGACGCAACGACGGTGCCGGCCGGATCAGCGATCAACGATCGCCCCCGACCAGTGGGGGCGGCGGCGTTGACCGATGCCACCCAGACCTGGTTCATGATCGCGTTGCCGCGCACAATAGTGAGTTCTTGCTCGCGGTCCGAGGTGCCCGTTTGTACGAGGTTCAGGACCAGGTCGGCACCGAGCCATGCGAGGTGTCGCGTGTGCTCGGGAAACCAGATGTCGTAACAGATGGAGAGCCCGATGCGGCCGATCCCGGGCACCTCGAATACCTCGAACGTGCCCCCGGGGTGCGAGAGTTCAGCTGGTCGCCAGGGGAACATCTTGCGGTAGCTTGCGACGCGCTCGCCGTCGGGGCTGTACACAAGGGCGGTGTTGTGTACGTCACCGCTTGCCGCGCGCTCGTAGACAGTCCCGGGGACAAGCCAGATACCCAGCTCGCGAGCCAGCGCGCCGAGGCGTGCGAACGCGGCATCGTCGACGGCGCGGGCGAGTGGGAAGTTCGGCTTGTGGGCCTGATCCGGTTCGAGGTGAAACTCGGGGAACACCCAGAGATCGAAGCCGGGATGTCTCTCAACGAGCGCGCGAAGCTGGTGTTCGAAGCCGCCGCTCGCGAAGGTCTCAATGTGGGCTGTCTGGGCAAGGGCAATTCGTACTATCTGCGGCACTGCAGTCTCCATTCGTTTGTTAAACTTTAAGTAAAGAATGCCGAATCGCCAAATCTGTCAGAATCGATGCATGGCGAGACCGAGAAAGCAGGAGCAGCGCAGGGGAGAGATTGTAGCCGCGACCGCGCGTCTGCTCGTGGATCGGGGGATGGCGGCCGCGCGGCTCACCGACATTGCGAAGGAGATGGGCGTGACGCCCGCGTCGATTTCCTATTACTACCCTGACCTGATCGACCTCTACGCGGCGGCCTATGAAACGGCCACTACGGAGTACACCGAGCTGCGCCGGGCGCGAGTGGAGGAGTCCGTCGGTGCCCGTGAACGATTGCTCGCATGCCTCCAGCTCGGGATTCCGGAGCGTGGATCGGAATCGTTTGACGCGACGCTGCTCCTGATGGAGCTTTCCGCGGTGGGGACGCGAGAGCCGCGTTTCGGGGTCGCTGAAGCGGAGTTCGCCCGAGTGCAACTGGAGCTCCTAGAACAGCTCATCGCCGAGGGGCAGGCAGCCGGCGAGTTTCGTCCCCGATTCCCCGCGGCACACACCGCGCGGATGCTCCTGTCTGCGGAGGACGGTATTGCGCCCTCGGTGATTCTCGAACTCACCTCGAGTGAAGAAGCTGTGCGGATGATGAGCGAACTCGCTGGCCTGCTGCTCGACTGTGAACTCGCACCTCGCGAGGACGGTGGGCGATGATAGCCTGGCTGTGCGGGCGTTTGTCCGCACTAACGATGAACCGAGCACACGGTGGCTGGTCTTCGGTGGTGGATCCCTCAGGGTGACCGTTGCGGCGGTGCGCTGAGTGGCCTTCCACTGTTGATCAGCACTCGCAGGCCGTCGGCGTCTGTGAGCGGTTGCTGCGTGCTCGCCTGAAGTAAAGGAGTACCCGTGGAGGGTCCTGAAATCAAGTTCGCCGAGGCAGTCCTCGACAACGGTAAGTTCGGTAAGCGTACGATCCGTTTCGAAACCGGACGCCTCGCACAGCAGGCACAGGGCGCGGTTGCCGCGTACCTGGACGAGGAGACAATGCTCCTCTCCGCCACCAGCGCATCGAAGCAGCCGAAGGATCACTTCGACTTCTTCCCGCTCACGATCGACGTCGAAGAGCGCTCGTACGCCGCCGGCAAGATCCCCGGCTCGTTCTTCCGCCGCGAGGGCCGTCCCTCGACCGAGGCGATCCTCGTCTGCCGTCTGATCGACCGCCCTCTGCGCCCCTCCTTCGTGAGCGGCCTGCGCAACGAGGTCCAGGTTGTCATCACGGTGCTCTCGATCGCTCCGGGCGAGTTCTACGACGCTCTGGCAATCAACGCGGCATCCGCGTCGACCCAGATCTCGGGCCTGCCGTTCTCCGGCCCCATCGCGGGCGTTCGCCTCGCGCTGATCGGTGATCAGTGGGTTGCGTTCCCCAACGTTGAGCAGCTGAAGGAGGCCGTCTTCGACCTCGTCGTCGCTGGCCGCGTCGTCACCGACAAGAACGGGAACGACGATGTCGCGATCATGATGGTCGAGGCAGAAGCCACGGAGCAGAGCTGGGAGCTCATCCGCGGCGGCGCCACGAAGCCGAACGAGGCCGTTGTGGCTGAGGGCCTGGACGCTGCAAAGCCGTTCATCGCTCAGCTCTGCAAGGCGCAGTCCGAGCTCGCAGCGCAGTCGGCAAAGGAGATCGCCGACTACCCGGTGTTCCTGCCCTACACCGACGAGGTGCTCGCAGCGGTTGACGCACTCGCACGCACCGAGCTCGCTCCGATCTACCAGATCGCGGACAAGCAGGAGCGCCAGAACGCTGACGACGCGCTGAAGGCTCGTGTGAAGGACGGCATCGCCGCCCAGGTTGAGGCCGGGACGCTTCCCGACTCGGCCAACGCGCAGGTCTCGGCCGCATACAAGTCGGTCACCAAGGACATCGTCCGCAGCCGCGTGCTCAGCGAGGGCGTCCGCATGGACGGCCGTGGCACGAGCGACATCCGTGCGCTCGACGCCGAGGTCCAGGTCATCCCGCGCGTGCACGGCTCCGCGATCTTCCAGCGCGGCGAGACCCAGATCCTGGGTGTCACCACGCTGAACATGCTCAAGATGGAGCAGCAGATCGATTCGCTGTCGCCGATCACGAGCAAGCGGTACCTGCACCACTACAATTTCCCGCCGTACTCGACCGGTGAGACCGGCCGTGTGGGCTCGCCGAAGCGTCGCGAGATCGGGCACGGCTTCCTTGCCGAGCGCGCCCTCGTGCCGGTGCTGCCGAGCCGCGAGGAGTTCCCCTACGCGATCCGTCAGGTCTCCGAGGCACTGTCCTCGAACGGCTCGACGTCGATGGGCTCCGTCTGCGCATCGACGCTGTCGCTGCTGAACGCGGGCGTGCCGCTGCGCGCACCCGTTGCAGGCATCGCCATGGGCCTCGTCTCCGACGAGCTGAACGGTGAGACCCGCTACGCGGCCCTCACCGACATCCTGGGCGCAGAGGACGCGCTTGGCGATATGGACTTCAAGGTCGCAGGTACCTCCGAGTTCATCACTGCTATCCAGCTCGACACCAAGCTCGACGGCCTCCCCGCCGACGTGCTGAAGGGTGCGCTGACCCAGGCTCACGAGGCTCGCCTCACGATCCTCAGCGTGCTGAACCAGGCGATCGACGCGCCCGACGAGATGGCACCGACCGCGCCTCGCGTGATCACTGTCAACATCCCGGTCGACAAGATCGGCGAGCTGATCGGCCCCAAGGGCAAGACGATCAACGGCATCCAGGACGAGACTGGCGCTGACATCTCGATCGATGACGACGGCACCGTCTACATCGGCGCGACCGACGGCCCCGCGGCTGAGGCTGCGCGCGCGCAGGTCAACGCGATCGCGAACCCGCAGAACCCCGAGGTCGGCGAGCAGTACCTCGGCACCGTCGTGAAGAACGCCGCCTTCGGTGCGTTCATCTCGCTGCTTCCGGGCAAGGACGGTCTGCTGCACATCTCCGAGGTGCGCAAGCTTGCCGGTGGCAAGCGCATCGAGAGCGTGGACGACGTGCTCTCGGTCGGCCAGAAGATCCTCGTGAAGATCACGAAGGTCGACGATCGCGGCAAGCTCTCGCTTGAGCCCGTGCTCGAGGAGCAGGCAGCTGAGGCCCCCGCGGCCGAGGCTGAGGCCCCCGCAGCGGAGTAACCGCCGCGCCCGGGTGTGAGCCCGGATCGACACCGCGCCCGTCGCGCCCCACCAGGGGAGCGACGGGCGCGGTCGCGTCTGCGCGGTGACAGCGGGCCGCGAGCCTGTCAGACTGGGCGCATGGCGGATACCCAGAACGGCCGCGTCGCGGTCTACCTCGACTTCGATAACATCGTGCTCTCCTGGTATGACCGGGTGCACGGGCGCAACTCGTTCTCGCGGGATCGTCAGCGCATCACCGAGGACCCGACTGCTCCGGATATTGCTGAGCGGATGCGAGCCGCCGCCGTGGACGTGGGCGCGATCATCGACTACGCCTCATCCTTTGGCACCCTTGTGCTGACCCGGGCCTACGCGGACTGGTCGGCACCCATCAACGCGGTGTACCGCTCACAGCTGGTGGCCCGGGCGGTCGACCTGGTACAGCTATTTCCTGCCGCGGCCTATGCGAAAAACGGTGCCGATATTCGCCTCGCAGTCGACACTGTTGAGGACATGTTCCGCCTCGACGATCTCACACACGTGGTGATCGTCGCTGGTGACTCCGACTACGTCCCGCTCGCGCAGCGCTGCAAGCGCCTCGGCCGGTACGTTGTCGGGATCGGTGTGGCGGGCTCCACCGCGAAGTCACTGAAAGCCGCCTGCGACGAGTTTGCGAGCTATGACGCGCTGCCCGGTGTCGAGCTTCCGGAGCGGCCAGAGCGCGGCCAGAGCAGCCCGCAGGGGCGCCGTGGCCGCGGGAGCGCAGCTGCGGATCCAGAGGACACACCCCAGGCTGAAACCGCAACCGCCGCAAAAGGCGCGGCTAAGCCCGAAGCCACGAGTGCCGACGCCGAGGCTGCGCCTGCCCCGAGCACTCGTGGCCGTCGTCGTCGCCAGGAAGCTGCTCCCGAACCGGTTCTTCCCGCCGAAGACGCCACGCTCGAGGAACTGCTCGAACCGTTCGCGGATGGTGAAGACGCAGATGACGACGACGGCGATCCCGATCTTGAGGCGACGGGGCTGCTCATTCGGGCCCTCTGGCTGGGGCAAGAGAAGGACGATTCCGGCTGGTTATACAGCTCCGCGGTGAAGCAGCAGATGCGGCGCATGGACCCGTCGTTTTCCGAGCGCGCGCTCGGTTTCCGCTCGTTCTCTGACTTCCTGAAGTCACGCGCGGAGATCGCGGAATTCGAGGAAACGGGGCACGAGCGGCTCGTGCGGCTGCGCGATCAGTCGCGCTAAGCGGACCGGCACCGGGGCACTCTCACCGGGTGCCGGATAGGCTGGGGGGATGCGCGAACCGATCCTCCTGCCCCTGGACCAGGCCGAACTCACCGTAGACCTCAACGGCAGCTTGATGCGGCGTACCGTACATCCGAGCGGGCTCCGCGTGCTGACCGAACTCATGCCGAGCGCGCGCAGTGCGACGATCGGCTTCTGGGTGGGGGTGGGCTCGCGTGATGAGCAGGCGGAGCGGGACGACGCACCGGGCAGCCTGGGCTCTACGCACTTCCTCGAGCACCTACTGTTCAAGGGAACCCCTGCGCGGAACGCGTATGAGATCGCGACGACTTTCGACAAGATGGGCGCGGAGCACAACGCGCTGACGGCGAAGGAATACACCTGCTACTACGCGAAGGTACGCGACGCTGACCTCCCCGAGGCGGTTGCGGCGCTTGCGGATATGGTCGCGAACTCGGTGCTGGATCCGGAAGAGTTCGAGACCGAGCGCGGCGTGATCCTCGAAGAGCTCGCTATGGCTGCGGACGATCTTGCAGACGTCGCCAGCGAGCAGCTCTTTGAAGAGGTGCTGCGAGATCACCCGCTCGGGCGCCCGATCGGTGGCCTGCCGGAAACGATTCGCGGCGCGCGCCGAGACGATGTGGATCGCCACTACCGTGATCGTTACGATCCGAGCACGCTTGTGGTCACGGCGGCGGGGGCCGTCGATCATGACGCCCTTGTGGCGCAGGTGGTTGCCGCCCTGAACGCCTCCCCGGAGGAGCGGTGGCACACAGATCGTGCGGCCACTCCCGTCCGGCGTGCTCAAGCGAGCGGCGACGTCGCGTTGGCTACCGCTCAGGCGACAAGTTCGCCCCGAATCTGCGTCACTGAGCGTCCGAGCGAGCAGATCAACATGCTGATCGGGGCACCTGGCTTCCGATCGACAGACCCGCGCCGCTTCGCGTTCGGCATCATGAACTCGGTGCTCGGCGGCGGCATGTCCAGCCGCCTGTTCCAGGAGATCCGCGAGAAGCGTGGGCTCGCCTACACGGCGTACTCGTTTGGCGCGAGCTACTCGGATGCCGGTGTGTTCGGCATGTACGCCGGCATGGCACCCGAAAAGGCGAGCGAGGTGCTGGAGCTCAGTCAGCTGGAACTGCAGAAGCTCGCCGATGCGGGGATCACGGCTGAGGAGCACGAGCGCGCACTCGGACAGGTCGCTGGCTCCTCCGCGCTTGCGCTTGAGGATTCCGAAACGCGCATGGGTCGGCTCGCGCGAGCGGAGATCGGTTCGGGGGAGCTGTATGACCTCGACACCTCGCTCGCACTGATCCACGCGGTCACCGGCGAGGAGGTGCGCGAGGTCGCTGCTACGCTTGCTGCCCGCCCGCTCACCGTGGTGGCGGTGGGGGACGTGTCCCGCTCGGGGCTGCGCACAACCGAGTAGCCTCCCGGCGGGACCGCCAGGCAGAACCCGGTAGTTTAGAGGGCATGTCACAACGCGTTGCCGTCACCGGTGCTACAGGCCGCCTCGGATCCCTCGTGTGCGAGGTGGTTGAGGCGCACCCGGAGTTCGAACTGATCGCGCGCCTCACGAGCGCTTCCGCGCCCGATGAGGGTGCGGAAGCGGACCTCGTTGTCGATGTGAGCCATCCGGACGCCTCCGAAGCGATCGTGGACCGGGCGCTGCGACGTCGCCAGCGTGTGCTCGTGGGGACGAGCGGCTGGTCCGCGGATCGCTTGGCAGCGCTCGCCGGGCGGGTTGACAGCGCGCAGGGCGGGGTGCTCGTGGTGCCCAACTTCTCGCTCGGCTCGGTGCTCGGAACCGCGCTTGCCCGGATCGCCGCCCCGTACTTCGACGCGATCGAGGTCATCGAGGCGCATCACCCACACAAGGTCGATTCGCCCTCCGGCACCGCTGTGCGCACCGCGGAGCAGATGTCCGAGGCACGCGCCGGGGCCCCCGTTGCTGCGCCGTTCGCGGAGCAGCCTGCGCGCGGGCAGCTTGTTGCCGGCATCCCGGTGCACAGTCTCCGCCTCGCGGGGGTTGTCGCAAAGCAGGAGGTCCGCTTCGGAGGGCCAGGGGAGGTGCTGAGCGTCGTCCACGACACGCACTCGAATGATGCATACCGCGCGGGGATCCACGCGGCGCTGGAATTCGCCGCAACCATGACGGGGCTCACCGTCGGCCTCGACAGCGTGCTCGGTCTCGCTGAACTCGGCACGCCCGCCGCGCCCGCGCCGACGGCGGAGCAGCGCGCATGAGCGCCCGGATCCGCGCCATCATCGGCGTCACAATCATGAGCGCGCTCCTCGTGTTGTACTTCGTGTTCGCGGGCATCCGCGCGGTCGGACTGCTCCGATCCGGTGAGCTGCTCCCCATCGTGATGGGGGTCGCGATGCTTGTGCTCCCGCTGCTCGGGGTGTGGGCACTCGTGCGGGAGCTGATGTTTGGCCGTCAGGCGACGCGGCTCGCGGACGCGTTGGCGGCTGCCGGCGAGATGCCGGATGAACCTGTGTCGACCCGCCCATCGGGACGTCCCGAGCGCGCTGATGCGGACGCCGCATTCCCGCGGTATCGGGCCGAGGCCGAGGCCGCGCCGGAACGCTGGCAGTCGTGGATGCGGCTCGGCGTTGTGTACGACGCATGCGGTGACCGAAAGCGTGCACGAGCGGCGATTCGCGAAGCAATTCGCCTGGAAAAGCACGAAATCGGTGGGATTCCTCACAAGGATTAGGGAAATCGGCATCGGCTGCATAGACTCGATGCCCGAATGCCAGGGATCGGGGCCAAGATGACCTCGCGCGGATTCTCAGACGAATCTCCTGTCGCCGACGATGCGCACCACCTCGCGCGAGAAAGCACGGTTGTGATGGCGAAGTACGACCTCAACGCCCCCGAGCCACGAACTCGGACACTCGATTCGGTCACCGGAATTAGCAAAAAGGGGCTGCCCTCGGGCACCGTGGGTGTCATGGGGGCGCTGGTCATCGGCCTGTCCGTGTGCGCCCCCGCGTACACGCTGACCGCCGCCGTGGGTCCCGCGGCGAGTGAGGTCGGGTACCAGACTCCCGCGATCTTCCTCATGGGCTTCCTCCCCATGCTGCTCGTGGCGCTCGGCTACCGCGCGCTGAACACCGCGATGCCCGACTCGGGCACCTCGTTCACCTGGGCAACGCGCGCCTTTGGGCCGTGGGTCGGCTGGATGGCGGGGTGGGGCTTGATCGC
The DNA here is from genome assembly GCF_900163635.1 of Leucobacter sp. 7(1). GTDB lineage: Bacteria > Actinomycetota > Actinomycetes > Actinomycetales > Microbacteriaceae > Leucobacter. The sequence goes on from NZ_FUID01000027.1 coordinate 19,882, forward strand.
CGCAACGGTGCTCGTGCTCTCGAACCTCGCGGGTATCGCGGTGGAGTTCCTGTTCCAGTCGATCAGCATCGTGGCGAACGATCCCTCGATCGCGGAGCTGTCAGGGAACAAGTTCATCAACATCCTTGTGTGCCTGTGCTTCATGGCCGTGGCCACGTTCATTTCGTACCGGGGTATGACCTCGACCAAGATCTTCCAGTACATCACCGTGGTCTTCCAGATGGCCATCATGATCTGGTTCATCGTCGCGATGTTTGTCGGTGCCGCTGACCCCGCGAATGAGGCCGGCCGCGTCCCTGAGCTGTCCTGGTTTAACCCGCTTGAGGTTGACAGCTTTAGCGCGTTCGCGGCGGGCATCGCCGTGTCGATCTTTGTCTACTGGGGCTGGGACACTGTTCTCACCATGGGGGAAGAGACGAAGCCGTCGAAGGGGCGGCTCTCGACGGAGAGCAAGGCCGCAATGATCCTTGTCTTCATTCTCGTTGTGCTCTACGTCAGCACCGCGGCCGCCACGGTCGCCTACGCGGGACTCGGCGAGACCGGAACCGGCCTGAACAACCCGGCGATCGCGGAGAACGTGTTTGCCGCGCTTGCACACCCCGTTATGGGCCCGGCCGCGATCATGCTCTCTCTCGCGATCCTCGTAAGCGCGATGGCCTCGATCAACTCGACCGCGATCTCCCCGGCCCGTACGCTGCTCGCAATGTCGCACTACGGTGCGCTGCCGCCCGCGATCAAGAAGATCCACCCGAAGTACAAGTCGCCGTATGTTGCCCTGATGCTGTCTTCGGTCGTTGCCTCGGTGTTCTACGCTCTGATGCGGTTCCTGAGTGAGGATGTGCTGTGGGACACGATCACGGCCCTCGGCATGATGGTGTGCTTCTACTACGGGATCACGGCACTCGCGAGCCCCTGGTACTTCCGGCGGACCGCGATCAAGGAGGGCTTCGGCTCGATCATGTCGAAGCTCGTTTTCCCCGGTCTCGGCGGCCTCTTGCTGCTCGTAGTTTTCGTGCAGACAACTGTCGACAGCATGGACCCCGAGTTCGGTTCGGGGAGCAATATCGGCGGTATTGGGCTCGTCGGAATCATTGGCGTCGTAGTGCTGGGCCTCGGTGTCGTACTGATGCTCCTGCAGGCCAAGTCAAAGCCGGCGTTTTTCCGTGGCCAGGTGCTCGCGAAGGCTGATGCGCGCTCGGATACCTCGGCAATGCCGGTGTTCGATGACGGGCTCGGTTCGTAGCCGACACTCAGTGTCAGCCGCGCGGTGCGCGGGTCGTGCGCGGGGCCGGGGATCGTAAGATCCCCGGCCCCGCGCCGGTTTCGGTTTTTCTGGAGGGCCTGTCGTGCTCTACACTCGGGGGACCCAATGCGGGCAACCGCGCGGCTGGGAATGTGAGCCGCAGCTGCGGAAGGGGATGGATGATGCGAAGACGCCAGAGCGAGCTTTCGATCGCAACCGCCCTCTTCCTGCTCTCGGGCGGGATCCTTGCAGCGCTGAACGCGACAGTGTTTCGGATCGGCCCGTCGGCCCGCCCCGACTTGATCGCCACGATGATCGCGTGTTTTGTCGCGGCGCTGATCGTACTCTGGGCCGGGCGTCGATTCCGACCTGCGGCGGCCGGACTGCTCATGATTGCGGTCATGCTCGCCGTGGTTCCCACTGTGTATTTTGCCCCGAACGCACTGCGCGCCGTCAACCTGGGTTTGCTTTTCCTGCCGTTCTTTTTGCTCCTCGTGTGGTTTCTCCCGATGTGGTTTGCGCGACTGCTCGGATACATCTGGATCGTGGTCTATGGCGTCATCATGATGCTGCGATTCGATCAGGAGATCTTGCCGGTTCTGCTCACGCTTGCGGTGACGGGAATTGTCATCGGCGAACTGATCGGCCGCTTCAAAGGGCGCCTCGAACGCGCTTCGATCACGGATCCGCTCTGCGACGTTTGGAACCGGCGCGGCTTCGAGCGGTTGCTGGGCAAGGCCGTGGCCGCGGCGCAGCGGAGCGGTGAGCCGATTGCGCTGCTCTACCTTGACCTGGATCGCTTCAAAGCCGTCAACGACGAGCTCGGGCACGCCGAGGGCGACCGGGTGCTGCAGAGCTTTGCGCGAGCGCTCCAGGAACATACACGCCCGGAAGACGTGTTCGCGCGCTTCGGTGGCGACGAGTTTGCCCTGCTGCTCATCGATTCGGATGCGCTTGCGGGCTCCGCAACCGGGGATAGGCTGCGCCGTGCTGTGCCGGATCCGGGCTGGTCCTTTGGGGTAGCCGAGTGGCAGCCAGGGGAGAGCTCGGCGGCGTTCATCTCGCGTGCCGATCTGCTCATGCTCACGGCCAAACAGGACCGTCGGTAGGTACACTGGTGGGGTGACTGCGAACCCGATTCTGACCCCCTATGAGGACCTGCTGCGCGAAGTGTACGAGCATGGCACCCCGAAGTCCGATCGCACGGGAACGGGCACGCGCAGCTTGTTCGGCCGACAGATCCGCTTTGATCTCGCGGAGTCGTTCCCGCTGCTGACAACCAAGCGCGTGCACTTTAAGTCAGTTGCCGTGGAGCTCCTGTGGTTCCTCCGGGGCGAGAGCAACACGTCGTTCCTCACGGACAACGGCGTCACGATCTGGGACGAGTGGGCAGACGCGCAGGGCGACCTGGGGCCCGTCTATGGGGTACAGTGGCGCTCCTGGCCCACGCCCGACGGTGAGCACATCGACCAGATCACGCAGGTCGTCGAGCAGATTCGTCAGACGCCCGATTCGCGCCGACTCATTGTCTCGGCCTGGAACGTCTCAGAACTTGACCAGATGGCACTGGCACCCTGCCACGCGTTTTTCCAGTTCTACGTCGCCGACGGCAAGCTCTCCTGCCAGCTCTACCAGCGCTCGGCCGACATGTTCCTCGGGGTGCCCTTCAACATCGCCTCGTACGCGTTGCTGACGCTGATGGTTGCACAGCAGACCGGGCTGGAGCCCGGAGAGTTCGTATGGACCGGCGGCGACTGCCACATCTACGACAATCACGTGGAGCAGGTCGAGACGCAGCTCGCGCGCGAGCCATTCCCGTATCCGCGGATCGCGATCCGCCAGGCTGATTCGATCCTCGACTACACGCTTGACGACTTCGAGGTGCTCGATTACGAACACCACCCGGGCATCAAGGCCCCGGTCGCGGTGTGAGCACAGCCGACGCGCCTCGGATCGGCATGATCTGGGCAGAAGCCGCGGGCGGGGCCATCGGCCGCGACGGCGACATGCCGTGGCACCTGCCCGAGGACCTGGCACACTTTAAGCGCACCACGCTCGGCGCACCGGTCATCATGGGGCGCCGCACCTGGGAGTCGCTGCCCGACCGAGTGCGGCCGTTACCGGGGCGGAGCAACATCGTGGTGACGCGGGATCCCGCGTATGCGACCCCGGGCGCCTCCCGTGTGGCGTCGCTCGAGGCCGCGCTCGCGCTGCTGCGCCCCGGCACAGATCTCGCGGTCCCGGCGACCGCTCCGGGTGCGGTCACCGCCTGGGTGATGGGCGGCGGTGAGCTCTACCGCTCGGCCCTTGCGCTCGCAGAGGAGCTCGTCGTGACGCGGATCGCGCTCGAGGTCAGTGACGCGGACACCTTTGCGCCCGAGATCGGGTCGGAGTGGCACCTTGCCGAGTCGCAGCCCGAGCAGGTGTCGGCCTCCGGGCTTCGATTCCACATCGAGCGTTGGCACCGCAATCCGGCGTAATGTTTCCTCGGAATTCCTCGAATTTCTCCATTTTCTCCCTGGGTTTTCCCGCGCCGGTGCCCGCCGAATGAGTGAGAGACGGCAGCGTCCGGTAGCCTAGGGAGGTGGCAAATCAGGAGAATCCCTTCGGACAGGTACTCGTCGCGCTCGTTACGCCCTTCCAGGCGGACGGCGAAGTCGATTGGCCTGCCGTCGAGAAACACATCGATGAGTGCATCGTCAGCGGCGCTGACGGCATCGTGGTCACCGGCACCACCGGTGAGACAAGCACCCTGACGGACCCCGAAAAGCTGAAGCTCGTGGAGGTCGCGAAAGCGGTCTCCAGCGGGCGCGCAAAGATCATCACCGGTGGCGGATCCAATGAGACCGCCCACGCGATCGAACTGTACAAAGCGAGCGAGAAAGCCGGCGCGGACGGCGTCATGATCGTCACGCCGTACTACAACAAGCCGACCCAGGCCGGCTTGCTCACGCACTTCCGGATGGTCGCTGATGCGACGGATCTGCCCGTCATTTTGTACGACATCCCCGGTCGGACCGGCGTCCCGATCAAGTACGAGACGATCCTGCGCCTCGCAAAGCACCCCAACATCCTCGCGGTAAAGGATGCCAAGGGAGACTTGAGTGAGGTCAGCCGCGTGCTGAACCAGACCGATCTCATGTACTTCTCTGGCGACGATCCCAACGTGCTCCCGCACCTCTCTATCGGCGCGACCGGGCTGATCGGGGTCACCGCGAACATCGCGGCCGCCCCGTACCGCGTGATCGTGGACGCGGTGAACGCGGGAGATCTACACACCGCTCGTGAAGCACACCAGAATCTTGAGCCCCTCGTGCGCGCGGTCATGACACACGTGCCCGGCACCGTCGCCGCGAAGTACATTCTGCACGGCCTTGGCCGGATCGGAAGCCCGCGCGTGCGGCTCCCGCTCGTCGGCCCGGAAGAGTGGGAGGCGGCTCTGATTGAAGACGAGCTCGCACTCGTCACCAATGTTCCGGGCGTCGATCTTTCAAACTTCAGGCCGGACCGCAACGCGGCTGCCGGCGGTGCCCTGCCCCAGATCGCAGGCACCACCCGCTAACAAACAGGAGGCTTTGTGCCCAACCCCGCTTACGCACCACCCGCCCTTGAATCGGGCACCCTTCGCATTACCCCGCTGGGCGGCCTCGGTGAGGTCGGCCGCAACATGACGGTCTACGAAATCGATGGCAAGCTGCTCATCGTGGACTGCGGTGTGCTTTTCCCCGAGGAGCACCACCCCGGTGTGGACTTGATCCTGCCGGACATCACGAAGATCCAGCATCGCTTGAAGGACATCGTGGCGGTTGTGCTCACGCACGGCCACGAGGACCACATCGGCGGCGTCCCGTACTTGCTCAAGATGCGGGAGGACATCCCCCTCGTGGGTTCCAAGCTGACCCTCGCGTTTGTTGAGGCGAAGCTGAAGGAACACCGGATCCGCCCGGTCACCCACGTGGTCGCAGAGGACGAGGAAATTACCTTCGGCCCGTTTGATCTCGAGTTCATCGCGGTGAACCACTCGATCCCCGATGCGCTCGCGGTCGCGATCCGCACGGACGCCGGCCTGGTCATCGGCACCGGTGACTTCAAGATGGACCAGCTGCCACTCGACGGCCGCATCACGGACCTGCGCGCCTTCGCCCGGCTCGGCGAAGAGGGCGTTGACCTCTTCATGACCGACTCGACAAACGCTGATGTTCCGGGCTTCACCTCGCCCGAGAAGAACATCGGACCCGTCATCGAGCAGGTCATCTCGAAGACCAAGGGCAAAGTTGTGGTGGCGAGCTTCTCGAGCCACGTGCACCGCGTACAGCAGGTCCTCGACGCCGCGCAGGCCAACGGCCGCCGTGTGGTGCTGCTCGGCCGCTCGATGGTGCGCAACATGAAGATCGCATCCGATCTCGGCTACCTCGAGGTGCCTGAGGGCGTGCTCGTGGATCTCAAGAAGAGTGGCGACATCCCTGATCACCGCATCGTATACATGTCGACGGGTTCGCAGGGTGAGCCTATGGCAGTGCTCAGCCGCATGGTCAATCGCGAGCACCAGGTCGAGGTCGGCGAGGACGACACCGTCATTCTCGCCTCCAGCCTGATCCCGGGCAACGAGACCTCCGTCTACCGCGTGATCGACGGCCTCATCAAGCTGGGTGCCAACGTGGTGCACAAGGGCAATGCGAAAGTCCACGTGTCCGGTCACGCGTCCGCGGGTGAGCTGCTGTACTGCTACAACATCGTTCGTCCCAAGAACGTGATGCCGATCCACGGCGAGCACCGCATGCTTGTTGCGAACGCTGCCCTCGCGATCGAGACCGGTGTGCCCCAGAACCGGACTGTCATTGCCGAGAACGGCACGGTTGTTGACCTCGTCGACGGTGTGGCACGTCCCGTGGGACAGATCGACATCGACTTCATCTACGTCGACGGCAAGAGCGTCGGTCGGGTGACTGAGGATGACCTGCGTGATCGGCGCACGCTCGCCGAAGAGGGCTTCATCTCCGTGATCACGGTCGTGGAGACCACTCTCGGGCAGATCGTTTCCGGCCCGGACATCCACGCCAAGGGTGTTGCGGAGGAGCGTCACGTCTTTGAGAAGATCAAGCCGCAGGTCGCGAAGGCGCTCGAAGATGCAATGCGTGACGGCGTGACGGACCACCACCAGCTGCAGCAGATCGTGCGCCGCACGGTCGGACGGTGGGTGGGGACCAAGCTCCGCCGCAAGGCGATGATCGTTCCTGTCGTGGTGGTGGTGTAGCGCGTGCTTCCGGGCTCAGGTACGGCGGCGGCTTCGGCCGTCGCCCGCCTTGCTTCAGACACCGAGATCGCCAACTGGGATGCGCTGTGCGCAGCGAATCCTGGTGGTGGCGAGGTGTGGTCTGGTGACCCCTATCTGCGCGTCAAATGCGCAGAGGGTGGGTACCGCGCGCACCGCGTGATCGTGGAGCGCCCCGGAGCGACCCCGGTCGCTGTTGGTGTGCTTGCGAAGCGTGTGCCGCTGCTCGGCGAGTGGTGGCACCTGCCCGCGGGCCCCGCAGGGGAAGACGTCGCACGGGTCCTCGAGGTTGCTGCGGCCGTCGCTGCGCTTGCGCGATCCCGCGGAGCGTTCCTGCTGAAGATGGAGCCTCGAACGGGTCGAGACACCCGGGCGGCGTTCCATGCCGCCGGGTACCGCGACACCGTGCGGATCATCCCGAACCCCTCCACGATCCTTGTGGATGTATCGGGAACCGCGGAAGAGGTGTTCAAGCGGATCGGCAAGAAGGCGCGCAACGCGATCTCGCGCGCGGGTCGAGACGGCATCGTCGTGACGCGTGTGGCGGCCACCGACGAACACTGCGCCGCGCTGTTCCGGCTCCTCCAGGAGACCGCGGAGGGGCGCTTCGTGCTGCGCGCGGAGTCCTACTACCGCGCGTTCTGGCAGACGTTTGAGGCTGCCGGTGCCGGGCAGATCTTCCTGGCACACCGCCCGGACGAATCGGGCACCCCGCAGCTCGTCGCCGGCGCCTTCGCGATGGCGCTCGGCCAGAAAACAACCTATAAAGATGGGGCCTCCGTGCGCGCGAAGAGCGCCTACGGGGCCTCCCACGCGCTGCAGTGGGAAGTGATCCGCTGGGCGAACGAGCGCGGCGCGGTGCTGCACGATCTCTGCGGGGCCCCGCCGTCAGACCGCGTCGACGATACGACGCACCCGCTGCACGGGGTCGGACAATTCAAGCGCTCCTTCGCGCCAGAGATCGTCGACTACGCTGGGGCGTTCGACCTCCCGCTGAAGCCGTGGGCCTTCGCCTTCTGGGGCAAGCTGGGGGACAGGCTGGCCCGGCGCTTGTCGCTCGCGGTGCGAAAGGATCCGTACTACTAATGGCTGCTGGACTCATGCGCGCGAGCGCCGTCATGGCCTCGGGAACGATGGTGTCGCGGATCCTCGGGCTTGCGAAGGCCATGCTGCTCGCGATCGCGATCGGCTCCGTGGGCTCGACCTCCGCCGACGCGTTCCAGAACGGCAATTTGCTGCCGAACATCGTGTACATGATCCTGCTCGGCGGGATGCTAAACGCTGTGCTTGTGCCGCAAATCGTGAAGGCGGCGCACAACCCCGACGGCGGCGCGGCTTACATCAACAAGATCTTGACGCTCATCACGGTTGCGCTTGTGGTGATCACCGCGATCGCGATGCTGTTTGCGCCGTGGATTGTGCGCTTGACCGCTGTGACGTGGCCGGATGACCAGCTCGCCCTCGCCACAGCGTTCGCGTATTGGTGCTTGCCCCAGATTGTCTTCTACGGGCTCTACACCGTGCTCGGGGAAGTCCTGAACGCGCGCAGCGTGTTTGGCCCGTTCACCTGGGCCCCGGTGCTGAACAACGTGATCGCGATTGCGGGCATCGTTGTGTTCATGCTGATGTACGGCTCGGACCCCACGGGTCAGCTGCGATCGGTGGTGGACTGGGATGCGCTCGCGATCGCGGTGCTCGCGGGCAGCGCCACGCTCGGCGTTGTCGCCCAGGGGCTGATCCTGTTCGTGTCCTGGCGGCGCGCCGGGATCCGCTACCGCCCGGATTTTGTGTGGCGCGGCGTGGGCCTCGGTCGCACCGCGAAGATTGCTGTGTGGAGCCTCGCGACGATCGTCGTGATGAACCTCGGCGGTTTGATCACCAACAACGTCGTCGCCATCGGCAGCGGCGCGGGCCCCTCCACGAGCGCAATGGGGAACGTGTGGCTGATCTTCATGATGCCGCACTCCGTGATCGCGGTCTCGCTCGCGACGGCGTACTTTACGCGGCTGAGCGAGTGGGGCCAGACCGGCCGTATGGCCGAGTTCCGGGCTGACTTCTCAGCCTCGGCCCGCCAGATCAGCCTCGTGATGATGTTCGCGGCGGTGGCGCTGTTCGCGGCCGCCCCGTTTGTGGCGCGCATCATCAACATCAGCGCGACCGAGCTGCAGGTGGATCAGTTCGCGCTCGCCCTGCAGGCCTACGTCCTGAGCCTCGCCGCGTACAGCTTCCTGTTTGTGGTGCAGCGCTCGTTCTACGCACTGTCCGATACGCGCACCCCGTTTGTCTTCACCACTGTGCAGATGGGCCTCGTGATCGTGTTCTCGCTGCTGCTGCCCACGTTTGTGCCGCCGGCGTTCATCGGCATGGCCTACGCCCTCGTGTGGTCGCTCGCAACAATCGTGCAGGCGGTGCTCGCAACGCTGCTGCTGCGCCGCAAGATCGGTTCCATCGACGGGCTCCGGATCACGCAGAGTGTGGTGCGGTTTGTCCTCGCGGCCGTTCCCGCCGTCCTCATCGGCATGGTGACGACAGGCCTGCTGCGCGGTGCGGTCGGAGAGGTCAACGCGGTCGTCGCGGTGTTCTTCGCGGTTATTGTCGCCGTCGTGTGCGGCCTCGTCTACCTGCTCTGCCTGCGCCTCCTGCGCTCCCCAGAGCTCGCGGAGCTGACAGGCTTCGTGGCTCGCAAACTCGGAAGGACCCGTTCGTGACCTCCTCGGCTCAGCCCGGCGCGACGCTCACCGTCACCCCCTGCACTGATCGCGACCTCTGGGACGGCACAGTCCGTGAGCTCGGTGGACACCCGCTGCAGCTCTGGGGCTGGGGGGAACTGAAATCCGCGCACCGGTGGAGTGCGGAGCGCGTGCTCGTCCGTGCCGGATCCGGCACCGATGCGCCAATTGTCGGCGCCTGCCAACTCCTGACCCGGGCCTTGCCTGGCCCGCTGGGCGGCTTCGTGTATGCACCCCGCGGCCCGGTCGTCGCGCGCGATGCCGGGAACGTAGATCTCCCCGCACCGGTTCCCGCTCCGGGTGCCGTTGCCGACGCCGTCGCCGCCTACGTCCACGGCTCGCGCCGGGCGGTCGCCGTCTCGATCGAGCCCGACGAGGACGCTGGCACCTTCCCGCTCGGCCCCAAGTGGCGTGCGGCGAAGACTCCGATCCTCCCCGCGCGCACGCTGATTCTCGACCTGCGGAAGTCCGAGGACGAGTTGATCGGTGACATGTCGAAGAAACACCGGCAATACATCCGGAAGTCGGGGCGGGAAGAGTCGCTCGAGATCCGGCCGGTCGAGACGATCGCGCAGCTTGACGAGTGCCTCGAGGTGTACCGCGCCACAAGTGAGCGCGCCGACTTTGGCCTGCACGAGGACTCGTACTACCACGATGCGTTCACGATGCTCGGGGACGACGCCCCCGTCTGGGCTGCGTACGTTGACGGCGCCCCGGTGGCGTTCCTGTACATGGCAAAGTCTGGACGCACGGCCTTCGAACTGTACGGCGGGATGAGCGAGGCGGGACAGCGGCTCCGGGCGAACTATGCGCTGAAGTGGCACGTGATCCGGCACATGAAGTCGATTGGGATCGAGCGCTACGACTTTGGCGGTCTGATCAACGACGGTGTGACCACGTTCAAGACCGGATTTGCCTCCCACGAAAACCTGCTCGCGGGTTCCTGGGACCGCCCGGGGCCCGGCTACACGATCTGGACCGAGGGGCTCCCGCTGGCGAAGAAGATTGTGCGCTCGCTGCGGCGGAGGTAGCGCCGGGCAGCGGGGGAGGGGTGCGTGCTCCCGCGCCGATATTTGGCGCGCCGCCGGCCCAGACCCCGAGTGTCAGTGGTGTCTTGTACCGTAGTGAGTATGGCCAGTAAAGCTTCGTCGCGCTCCAAATCGGGGAGCACTGCGGCTCGGGGATCCCGCGCTACGGGCTCTCGGGCGACCGCAAAAACGAAGGTGCTTGTCGAAGCTCAGCCGACGGAAGGCGTGATCGTGCGGGCGTGGAACGGCCTTGCCCACGCCGTGGGCGGCGCGGCGCGCGCGTTCCGCGTCGAGCCGCTCGCGCCCGAGGACCGGCGGGACGGGATCCCGCTGCTGCTTGTGTTGCTCGCGGTCACGGGGGCCGTGATCGAGTGGTTCCTGATCGGCCAGCCCGTCGCGGTGCAACTCGACGCGTGGACATTTGGTGGCCTCCTGGGGCGCGTGGCCTTTGGCCTCCCGATCATCATGATGGGCTTTGCCCTCTGGCTGTTCAATCACCCCTCGAGCGTCACCGATAACCGTCGAATTTCAATCGGATTGTTCCTTGCGATCACGGCGATCGCGGGGCTCACCCACGTCTACGGTGGCCAGCCAAACCCGCGTGATGGCATGCCCGCACTGGCTGAGGCTGGTGGCCTGCTTGGCTGGATGGTGGGGACACCGCTCGCGGCGCTCACGCTTTGGTTTGCGACGCCCGTGTTGTCGCTGCTGCTGCTCTTGTCGGTGCTCATCGTCACGAAGACCCCGCCGGGTCGCATTCTGCAGCGCCTGCGCGAGGCCTACGTATTCCTGTTTGGCGTCGTCGAGAGCGAGTCCCCGGCCGAGCCGCGCGCCTCGAAGCGGGACCGCGATCGCGGGAGCGTGCAGACGCCGCTGTTTGACATTGAGGATCAGGAGTCCGAGCCGGGCGCCCTGCCCTGGTGGCGCCGGAACGCGTCCGGCCGGGAGGAAGACCCCGCATACGCGGAGCAGCCGAATGCACTCGACTCGGTGCTCGACGGTGCGGACGCGCCGGACGAGGCCCCGGCACGCAAGGTGGCCTTCGAGTCTGCGCTCGCTCCTGAGCCCGAGCCCGTCACCGATGTGTTCCCCGCGGCACTGTTTGACGATCTCGACCACGCTGAGGCCGCCGTGGAGTCGGTGACCCCGGCCCCCGCCTCGGGGCTCGGTGACGACTCCTGGGACGATTTCGCCGCAGAGACCGGCGAGGCCGCGCCGGCTGTGGATTCGGCCGCGCCGACCGCTCCGTTTGTGGTGGCCCCCGCGCACGAGCCGGCTCAGCAGGCCGCATACAAGCTCCCGGATCAGGGGGCGCTGTCGGCGGGCGACGCCCCGAAGGCGCACACGGACGCGAACGACGTGATCATGGCCGCCCTCGCCCGCGTGTTCGAGGAGTTCAAAGTTGACGCGCGCGTCTCTGGCTTCTCTCGCGGTCCCACGGTCACGCAGTACGAGGTTGAACTCGGCCCCGGCGTCAAGGTCGAAAAGGTCACGGCGCTGTCCAAGAACCTCTCCTACGCCGTCGCCTCGAACGAGGTCCGGATCCTCTCCCCAATCCCGGGCAAGAGCGCCATCGGTATTGAGATCCCGAACCAGGACCGCGAGAACGTGGCCCTCGGCGATGTGCTGCGCTCCAACCGGGCACTGCGCAGCACACACCCCATGACAATCGCGGTCGGCAAAGACGTCAAGGGCGGATTTGTCGTTGCGAACCTCGCAAAGATGCCCCACCTGCTCGTGGCTGGTGCCACAGGCTCCGGAAAGTCGAGCTTCATTAACTCGATGATCACCAGCATCCTGATGCGTGCCACGCCCTCCGAGGTGCGGATGGTGCTCGTGGACCCGAAGCGCGTCGAGCTCACGGTCTACCAGGGTGTGCCGCACCTCATCACGCCCATCATCACGAACGCAAAGAAGGCCGCCGAGGCGCTGCAGTGGGTCGTGAAGGAAATGGACATGAGGTACGACGATCTGGCGAGCTTCGGCTTCCGCCACATCGACGACTTCAACGAGGCCGTGCGCGCCGGCAGTATCGTGCTGCCCGCCGGAAGTGAGCGCGTCCTCAAGCCGTACCCCTACCTGCTCGTTGTCGTGGACGAGCTCGCAGACCTGATGCTGATCGCCCCGCGCGATGTCGAGGATTCGATCCAGCGCATCACTCAGCTTGCCCGTGCCGCGGGTATCCACCTGGTGCTCGCGACACAGCGGCCCTCCGTGAACGTTGTCACCGGCGTGATCAAGTCCAATGTGCCGAGTCGCTACGCGTTCGCGGTGGCCTCCGGCACCGACTCGCGCGTGATCCTCGACGAGGTCGGCGCCGAGCGGCTGATCGGCCAGGGCGATGGACTGCTCCTGCTGAACGGTGAGTCCACGCCGATGCGTGTGCAGGGAGCCTGGGTCAACGAGTCTGAGATCGCTCAGGTCGTTGCGCACGTGAAGGCGCAAGCCCAGCCGGAGTATCGCGCGGACGTGGCGCAGGTTGCCGAAAAGAAGGACATCGACGAGGACATCGGCGACGACCTTGAGGTGCTCCTCGCTGCGGTCGAACTCGTGGTGAGCTCGCAGTTCGGATCGACCTCGATGCTGCAGCGCAAGCTCCGCGTGGGCTTCGCAAAGGCCGGGCGGCTCATGGACCTGATGGAGTCCCGCGACATCGTGGGGCCTTCGGAAGGCTCCAAAGCGCGCGACGTGTTGGTGGCACCGGAACAACTCGCGGGCGTGCTCGCGCAGTTGAAGGGTGGGCCTGCGCCTGCGCCCGCGCCTGCGCCCGCGGCGCCGCAGACGGCCCCGGCCGCGGCGAGCCACGTCTCGCCCGAAACCGCGGTCCTTCCCGCCCTCGCGGATACGCCGACAGCGGCGCTGCCCACGGATCACACGGCCACGCATGACGACCGCTATGACGACCCCGTCGCGAAGTACCAGTCCACACTCGAAGAAGTGGACGGGGACGACGACGAGGACGCCTGGAGCCTCACGGGACGGGACTAATCACATGAGCGAGAACGAGGCCGGCGCGCGCGTCAGCAACTGGAATGCGCCGAATATCATTACGGCGGCGCGGATCATCGCCACCCCGTTTTTCGTCTGGATGCTGCTGGCAGATGACGGGCAGAACGGCCCGCTGCGCTGGGCGGCTGCCGTGTTCTTTGTACTCGCGATCGCGACCGACGCCTGGGACGGCTACCTGGCCCGTTCTCGGGGGCTCATCACCGACCTTGGGAAATTGCTCGACCCGATTGCAGACAAGTTCCTCACGGGTGCCGCCCTCGTTGGCCTCTCGATCTTGGGCGAGCTGCCCTGGTGGATCACAGTCATCGTGCTCGTGCGCGAGGTCGGGGTGACAGTTCACAGGCTCATGATCGTGCACGACGTCGTCATGGCTGCTGCGTGGATGGGGAAGCTGAAAACTGTCGCGCAATCCGTTGCGATTACGCTCGCGCTGTTGCCGCTCGCGAGCGTGATGGGCGACGCCGCCCCCATCGCGATCTGGCTGAACATCATCACAATGACAATCGCGGTTGCCCTCACGATCCTCAGTGGACTCGATTACATCGTGGGCTTCCTGCGGGCGCGGCGCGCTGCAGGCGCGAACGAGTAGCGCCATGGGCGAGCCAGACGTTGATCAGGAGCTCGCTGCCGCGGTGATCACCGCCGGCGCGGCGCGCGGACTGCGGATCGCGGTCGCCGAGTCGCTGACCGGAGGTGCTCTAGCGTCCGCGCTTGTCGGAGTTCCCGGTGCATCACGCGTGTTCTCCGGTGCCGTTGTCGCCTATGACACCGCCGTGAAACACTCGTTACTTCGCGTGGACGCCGCGCTGCTCGCCGCGCGGGGGCCGGTGAACGCTGAGGTTGCCAGGCAGATGGCACGCGGTGTGCGGAACGCCTGTGCCGTGCCGGGCCTGGGCGCGGATCCTGACGTGTCTCACGCCGCGGACATCGGCGTGGCCACGACCGGAGTGGCCGGGCCTGACCCGGATCCTCACACGGGACAGCCCGCCGGGACAGTCTGGATCGGGCTCAGCGTGGGGGATCGCGACACCGCCTTTCCGCTGGCGCTTGCCGGGGATCGCCCGCTGATCCGTGCTGCAACGGTGCGGGCTGCGTTGGCGGCGTTGCTCGACGCGGCCACGCACGAGCCCGCCCCACGAGGCGGAAAAACTGGGGATCCGGTGCATAATTCCTGAATACTTGAGTCGTCTCGACTCAGGTTCAGCGAAGTTTCAGGAATAGACCGGGTAGTGTCGGGGTTGTTCCTAATGACACCACCGAGATAGGGTGGCGTTCCCGTAACTGCACACCACGTGCATGCGGGTAGGGTGGACGCATGGCCGGTGGCTGTGCGAATGAAGGAGGGTCCACATGGTGCTGATGCGTCAAGAGATCGGCGATGTGCTTCGTGACTTCCGTCAGCAAAAGGGTCGCACACTGCGCCAGGTTGCCGGAGACGCAAGCGTCGCGCTCGGGTACCTGAGCGAGGTCGAGCGTGGCCAGAAGGAAGCCTCGAGTGAGATTCTCGCCGCGGTCGCCGACGCGCTCGACACGCCACTCTCGGTCATTATGGGTGAGGTGAGTGAGCGTCTCGCAATCGTGGAGGGGCTCTCGCTTCCCCTCGCGAATCGTGTCCCCGACACCGTGCCGGCGGATCTTGTCTCGGGCTTCGCTCCAGAGCTCGTTTCGTAGGCGAGTGCCGCGGAGCATGCTCCGCGCACCCGATGTGCGGTTGCAGCGCCCAATACCCTTCGGGGGTTGGGCGCTTCGCCATTTTCCGGCAGTGTGAAGATCAAGCGAGAACGGGGATCGCATGAAATTGAGTGAGTTTCGGCGGGCATGCGCCGAGGAATTTGGCGAGGACTACGCGGGGGTTCTGGTGCGGGATCACTGGCTCGCCGCGCTGGGGAGCACTCCGGCAGAGGCGCTGGAGCGTGGCGTGGCCGCACGCGAGGTGTGGGCGGCGCTCTGTGTCGACCTCCAGATTCCGCCGGAGCGGCGGTACGGGCGGGGTCTGCGCGACCCGCAGGAGTGACCGAAGCGCGCAACACGCCGGGGCTCTGTTCGAAAGTGTGTTCGATGGGTGCTAGCTTCGTCAACAGGTGAGTTTGATGCTCGCTTATCCACAGAATGGGGATCCGGCGGCGGGAATGTCGGTGGTCCGTTTTAGGGTGAGCAGCACGAAGACACCGTGCCTTGTCTGCCTCTCCCGAGGCCGAGACAGTCCGTAGGCAGCAACCCCGCGGCAACGCCCGCACACACGCAAGGAGCACATCATGGCAGCACCCAAGGATCGCGAAAAGGCCCTCGAGGCAGCGCTCGCGCAGATCGACCGCAACTTCGGCAAGGGCGCGGTCATGCGCATGGGGAGTCAGGAGCGGGCGGCCGTTGAGGTCATCCCCACCGGCTCGGTCGCACTGGACGTCGCGCTCGGCATTGGCGGGCTGCCCCGTGGCCGCGTGATTGAGATCTACGGCCCGGAATCCTCGGGAAAGACAACGCTGACGCTGCACGCGATCGCGAACGCACAGCGCGCGGGTGGTATCGCCGCGTTCATCGACGCGGAGCACGCGCTCGACCCGGAATACGCAAAGAAGCTCGGCGTCGACATTGACGCGCTCCTTGTTGCTCAGCCCGACACGGGTGAGCAAGCGCTCGAAATCGCGGACATGCTGATCCGCTCCGGATCGGTCGATCTCGTGGTGATCGACTCAGTCGCGGCGCTCGTACCGAAGGCCGAGATCGACGGCGAGATGGGCGACAGTCACGTAGGTCTCCAGGCGCGACTGATGTCGCAGGCTCTCCGCAAGATCACGGGCAGCCTGAACGCGACCAAGACAACCTGTATCTTCATCAACCAGCTGCGCGAGAAGATCGGCGTGTTCTTTGGCAGCCCCGAGACCACGTCCGGTGGCAAGGCGCTCAAGTTCTACGCGTCGGTGCGACTCGATATCCGCCGCATCCAGACGCTGAAGGACGGCACCGACGCGGTGGGCAACCGCACGCGTGTGAAGGTTGTCAAGAACAAGATGGCACCCCCCTTCAAGCAGGCTGAGTTCGACATCCTGTACGGGATCGGCATCTCCCGTGAGGGGTCCCTCATCGACTACGGCGTTGAACAGGGCCTCATTAAGAAGAGCGGTGCCTGGTTCACCTACGATGGCGATCAGCTGGGTCAGGGTATGGAAAACGCCCGCCGGTTCCTCATCAAGAACGCGGACATTGCCGCCGAGATCGAGGAGAAGATCCTGACGAAGCTCGGCGTGAACGGCCGGAAGGAAGAGCCTGCTGTGGAGGCAGCACCCGCGGAAGCGGAGGGGAAGTCGAAGGCAAAGGCTGAGGTCGCTCCGGCTGCAGCAGACGCGAAGCGCGCGAGCGCCTAACGCCGATGGCTGTGCGATTCCTGCCGCCCCCGGGAAGTCCTGAGCCCGGGGGCGGGCCGGACCGCGAAGACCTCGCGGAGGTCATTCAGCTCCGTGGCTTGCTTCCGCAGCGCGCCTGGGGCGGCTCTCCCGAGGACTTGGGCCGGGGCACGCCAATGGGCGCATGGGCTGAGACTGCGACCGAGGCTGAGGCTGATGCCGAGGCTGAGGCTGAGGTCGGGCTTCCGTCCGAGCTTGGGCTTGAGCCCGAGCCCGAGCCCGAGCCCGAGCCCGCGCTGGCGTCCGCGCCCGCGGCTGTGGTGACCGCGCTCAGCGACAGGCTGCGGCCCGCGAGCGCGCTGCGCGCTCCGGTCCGCTCCGAGGCGGCGAAGCCCACGTCTCCGGACCCCGATGAGGCTGATTCGCGTCCGGTGTATAACGACGGCGTGAAACTCCTCGCACGCCGGGCCCGCTCAAGCGGGGAGCTTCGAGAGGAGCTGCTCCGCTTGGATCACTCTGTCCATGATGTTGACGTGCTCATCGAGGAGTTTCGCGAAAGCCACTACCTCGACGACCTGGGGCTCGCGCGCACGGTTGTGGAGAAGCTGCGGTCGACAAAGCGGGCGAGCCGGACCCAAATTGGCATCAAACTCCGAGAACGGCGGCTCCCGGATGCCGTGATTGATGAGGCATTGGGGGAGCTCGACAGCGATGAAGAGTTCTCCCTGTTGCGTGAGGCTGCGGTGTCGCGGGCGAGCAAGCTTGGCGGGCTCGATCGTCAGGTCGCCGAACGCCGCCTCCTCGGGTTCTTGGCACGGCGCGGCTGGTCCGGAGAAGCAGCAACTCGCATCGCGCGAGAAGCGCTGGACGGCAACGCCCGGGGCGGATCCGGCGGAGGCGTGCGCTTCCGCTAGCGCGACCACACCTCAATTCCGTGCGCCGACCACTCAGCGGACCGGACGGATCACCGTCACTCGGTGCCGTCCGGGCTGAGTGAGGGGGAAGCGTCGATACACTGGGCCTCATGAGTCTTGCATCCGCTGAACGTATCGAGATCGCCCCGTCGCCCGCGGCCGTGCGCCCCGATGGCAGCCCGCGCAGCTACACTGTGCGCACCCTCGGCTGCCAGATGAACGTGCATGATTCCGAGCGGCTCTCCGGCTCACTCGACGCCGCCGGGTATGTCTCGGCGGAGGACCCGGAGCAGGCCGATGTTGTGGTGATCAATACCTGCGCGGTCCGCGAGAACGCAGCGAATAAGCTCTACGGAAACCTCGGCTATCTCGCCGGGGTGAAGCGCGGGCGCGACGGGATGCAGATCGCTGTGGGCGGGTGCCTCGCGCAGAAGGATCAGGGGACGATCCTCGAGAAGGCACCCTGGGTGGATGTCGTGTTCGGTACGCACAATATGGGATCACTCCCCGCACTGCTTGAGCGTTCACGTCACAACGCTGAAGCTCAGATCGAGATTCTTGAAGCGCTCGAGGTGTTCCCCTCCACGCTACCGACGCGGCGCGACTCCGCCGCGAGCGGCTGGGTGTCGATCTCGGTGGGGTGCAATAACACCTGCACGTTCTGCATTGTCCCCGCGCTTCGCGGCAAGGAGAAGGATCGCCGCCCCGGCGACATCCTCGCAGAGGTACAGGCGCTCGTTGATGACGGCGTGATCGAGATCACCCTGTTGGGTCAGAACGTCAACACCTACGGCGTCGAGTTCGGCGATCGCCAAGCGTTCGGGAAGCTGCTCCGCGCAATGGGAGAGATCGCGGGCCTGGAGCGCGTTCGCTTCACAAGCCCGCACCCTGCCGCGTTCACCGACGATGTGATTGCGGCGATGGCGGAGACCCACAACGTGATGCCGTCGCTGCACATGCCACTGCAGTCCGGATCCGACACCGTACTGAAGGCAATGCGCCGCTCATATCGCTCCAAGAAGTTCCTCGGCATCCTCGACGATGTCCGGGCGCAGATCCCGAACGCCGCGATTACGACCGACATCATCGTCGGTTTCCCCGGGGAAACCGACGATGACTTCGAGGACACCATGCGCGTCGTCGAGGCATCCCGGTTCTCGAGCGCCTTCACCTTCCAGTACTCGATCCGCCCGGGCACCCCGGCCGCAACGATGGACGGGCAACTTCCAAAGGCCGTTGTACAAGAACGCTACGAACGCCTTATGGCGCTCCAGGATCGGCTCTCGCTCGAGGAGAACGAAGCACTGATCGGCACCCGTGCCGAGGTGCTTGTTTCCAGCAACGAGGGGCGAAAAGACTCAGCCCGCAGCCGCCTGTCCGGCCGGGCCGAAGACAACCGGCTCGTGCACTTCGCGCTGCCCGACGGGGCCGATGAGCCGCGTCCCGGTGACGTGGTCACCGTCGAGATCACGGCCGCGGCCCCGCACTTCCTGATCGCCGATGAGGTGGCCGGGGTATATGCGTTGCGCCGTACCCGAGCGGGCGATGCGTGGGATCGGCGTCAGGCCGAGAGTTGCGGCGTGCCCGCGCCCGCCGGGGACACGGCACCGCGCGCGGTGAGCCTCGGGCTGCCCACGATCCGCACGCGATGACGCTCGGGCACGCCCCGACGCTCTGGGTAGTCGTCGGCGCGACGGGCACCGGGAAGTCGGATCTGTCGCTCGATCTTGCGGAGGCCCTCGCTGCGCGCGGGCGAAACGCGGAGATCGTCAATGCCGACGCCATGCAGTTCTATCGCGGCATGGATATTGGCACCGCAAAGCTGCCACTCGCCGCTCGGCGCGGGATCCCGCACCATCTCTTCGACGTGCTGAGCCCGGCGACCGAGGCCACGGTCGCGTGGTACCAGCCCGCCGCTCGTGGGGTGATCACGGAGATTCTCGAACGCGGCGACGACGCGATTCTGGTGGGTGGTTCGGGCCTGTATGTCTCAAGCGTTATCTTCGATTTTCAGTTCCCCCCGCGTGATGAGGCCCTGCGAGCCCGGCTGGAGGCCGATGCCGCAGCGTCCGGTGTGCCAGCGCTCGTCGCCCGACTTGCGGAGCTCGCTCCCGCGGTGGCGTCCTCAGTCGACACGCAGAATCCGCGGCGCGTGATCCGCGCACTTGAGGTGGCCCTCCTCGGCGGGGACGCGCAGACGACCCTGCCGAGCGAGCCGGTGCGGTGGCACGAGGCCACGCGGATCCTGGGGGTGCACAGTGAGCGCGCGGAGCTTGTGACGCGGCTCGATCGGCGCGTGGAGCGGATGTGGGCGGACGGACTGCTTGAGGAGGTCCACGCGCTGCTTCCCGAAGGCGTGCGCGAGGGGCCTACGGCGTCACGCGCGATCGGCTATGCGCAGGCGCTCGCTCAGCTCGACGGAGACATGAGTGAGGCCGAGGCAATCGCGGAGACGCAGGCGCTCACCCGACGGTATGCACGGCGGCAGGTGAGCTGGTTCAAGCGGTATCCGGGTATCGAGTGGCGCGTCCCCGGGGAACTGCCCGCGATCTGAGCTACGGGGTGCGGCGGTTCTTGCGGTACGACTCCCAGGCACCGCCGCCCGCCGCGATCGCCCCGAAGAGCACCGCGCCGACCGGCCAGATCATCCAGGACTGGCCCCACGCGTTCCCGATGAAGCTCCAGCCGAGGTAGATCGCGGTGAGGAGCGGCCAGTAGAAGGCGGCGATCACGCCGACCACGCTGTGCTCGTCCTCCCCGGAGCCGTCTGCGTTCGGTCCGCTGCCCGCGGCTCGGGACTGGCCGTGAGCGAGTCGGTGCCGGACTGACTCAGCCCAAGCGGTGGGGAGCAGCACGAGCAGGCCCGCGGCAACGATTCCGAGGATCAGCACGACGCCCAGCAGGACCCAGAGTTGCTTCTGCGCGACTGTGTCGTCCAGGAATGCGAAGGCGAGCAGCGGTGCGGGTGACAGGATCCAGAGCGGCACCGAGATCTGCAGTGCGCGGATGCGCGCTGGCTCGTGCGTCTGGGCGAGTTCCTCGGCCCACTGTGTCACCGCCGCGACCGGGGTGAAGCGTCCCTGCTCGATCCGCCCGTACGGTGCGAGCTCGCGCGCGGTGCTCATGAGGGTCATGACCCCGCACGCGACGATGACGAGCAGCGTGAAGATCCCGATCATGGTCGCGGTGCCCGCGCTGAGCGTCACCGCGCCCGCCGTGGCGGCGGCCGGGAGGAAGATGAGCGCGGCCGGGGAGAGCACGAAGAGTGCAACCGCGATGGCCACCCGATACCGGATCCGCTGCTGCGCTTCGGCGTAGCCGCGGGCCTCGTCGAGGGTGACCGGCGGGTGCTGCGGGGCCTGCGGCCGCGGGGGAGCCTCCGGTGCCAGGGGAGCGGTCTGGGTGGCGGGTGCCGCGGGAGCGGCCGCGGCACCGAGTTCAGCGGTGATGCCGAGCTCGGGGGCGACCTCGGCGAGGTTCCCGAAGTCACGGATGACCTGGCCCACGGCTTCGTTCTCCGAGTGTCCCTGCGCGACAAGGTTTGCGTAGGCGTCCTCCATCATCCCGTGAAGTTCAGCCTTGGCTTCGAGGAGCCGCGGCGTCTGCGGGTAGGCGCTGAACATGGTCTCGAGATAGCTGATGATGATGTTCATGCTTCGACTCCCTTGATGAATCGATCGACGACGGACTTCGTGTGGTGCCACTCGGTGACCTTGAGCTGCAGATGCTCGATCCCGGCATCCGTGACCTGGTAGTAGGTCCGCGGCTTGCCGCTGGGAGAGAGACTCGAAAACGAGCTCACCAAGCCGCTGGTTTCGAGCCGCTTCACCGCCGAGTACAGGGTGGTCTGCTTGATCGTGTAGTCGGCTCCCGTGGTGTCGTTGATGCGCTGGGCGAGCTCGTAGGCGTACGAGGGGCCGCTCCGCAGCAGCGAGAGCACCATGAGATCGACGTAGCCGCGGATCGCGTCGGCTCCGATCATGGGTCCTCCAATGG
Source organism: Leucobacter sp. 7(1) (assembly GCF_900163635.1). Lineage (GTDB taxonomy): Bacteria > Actinomycetota > Actinomycetes > Actinomycetales > Microbacteriaceae > Leucobacter. Next base: position 41,414 of record NZ_FUID01000027.1, read on the forward strand.
TCGATCGAGTGGTGGTGGGTCGAGTGGCTTCCTCATCAAACGTACTACGTCACGCGTAGTACGTCAAACAAGGCAACTCGATCCCGGCGCCACTCCGCCCGCTACTCGGGCCCGCCGTCAGATCGTGATCCCCCGATGCCGGGCGTGCAGCGCGCGGATCTCCGCGGTGAGCTCGTGTACGGGTCCGGCCACGGGCACTTCGGGGGCGACGGCCTGAATGGGCAGCGCGGCCACCGGCGCGGGGATCGCGCCCCACTCGGTCATCCACGCGGCGAGCTGCGCGGCGCTCGCGACGTAGACAATCCTGCCGAGTCCCACCCACCCGTGCGCGGCCGCGCACATCGGGCAGTGCTCGCCCGAGGTGTACACGGTGGCCGCGGCCCGCTCCGCCGGGGACAGGTGCGCCGCTGCCCACCGGGCGATTTCAAACTCGGGGTGACGGGTCGCGTCCCCGCTCGCCACATGATTGTGGTCCTCAAAGCGCACCTTCTCGCGCGCGTCGACGAGCACGGAGCCGAACGGCTCGTCGCCTGCGGCGAGCGCGGCCTCCGCGAGCTCGATGCAGCGTCGCAGATGCGGGAGGTCTGTGGGGGTGAGCTTCGAAGCGTCGGAGTTGGGCTGGGCCTGCGCTGAGGGAGACATGGCCTCACCGTAACAGCGGTGCACCGAGACCGATAGGCTCGGGGGTTCGACACCGAAGGAGGCTCCGTGTGAGCTACGCGATCCGTGAGTATTCGCCCGCCGATGAGCGCGCGGTGATTGCGCTCTGGCATGCTCGCGGCCTGACCCGGCCCTGGAATGATCCACGCGAGGATGTGGCGCGTGCGCACCGTGCCTTCCCCGAGCTGCTGCTCGTGGCGGAAGACGGTGGTGAAGTCGTGGGGACAGTTCTGGGCGGCGACGATGGCCATCGTGGCTGGATCTACTATCTGGCGAGCGCCGCAGAACGCTCCGGTGAGGGGATCGGGCGTGCCCTCATCGCGGAGGTCGAACATCGGCTCCGGAAACGCGGCTGCCCCAAGGTGCAACTCATGGTGCGCGCGGAAAACCACGGCGTCACCGCCTACTACGAAGCCCTCGGCTACGCGGACGCGAGCGTCACCGTGCTGGGGAAGCGGCTCGACGCCTGATGTTCGGCTGAGCGCCGGTCCTCCGTGCCCCCGTAGACTGAGATCATGACGACGCTCACGTTCACCAAGGGTCACGGCACGGGCAACGATTTTGTGCTGTTTAGCGATCCCGATGGTGAGTGTGAACTCACTCCCGAGCAGATTCGATTCCTGTGTGACCGGCACACGGGGATCGGGGCGGACGGTGTGATCCGCGCGGTGCGCTCGCGCGCGCTCCCGGAGGGGGCAGACGTGCTTGCCGTCGAGCCCGACGCCGAGTGGTTCATGGACTACTGGAATGCGGACGGCACCCCGGCCGAGATGTGCGGCAACGGCATCCGCGTGTATGCGCACTACTTGATCACCGAAGGCCTCGTGTCACCCGAGCGGAGTGATACGTTGCCGATCGGGACGCGCGCTGGCGTTAAGGATGTCCTTGCGGGGAAGCGGGGCTACACGGTTGACCTGGGGCGGTGGCGCCTCGCCCCGGAACGCCTCGTCGCGGCGCACGGGCTTGACGTGGCACGCCCCGGGCTCGGCATCGATCTCGGTAACCCGCACGTGGTGACTGCCCTCGCGCATCCCGGCGAACTTGAAGGGCTCGACCTGCACCGCGCCCCCGCCCTCGACCCGGCTCCCGCCTCGGGCGCAAACGTAGAGTTTGTGGTGCCCGAGGACCCGCTTGTTGTGGACGGCATTGGCCGGATCCGCATGCGCGTGCACGAGCGCGGCGTGGGGGAGACGCTCTCCTGTGGCACGGGCACCGCGGCGGCCGCGCTGGCGTTCCGCCACTGGGGTGGCGAAGGAATGCCGAACCACTGGCGCGTGGATGTGCCGGGGGGTCGCCTCGCCGTCCGCATGTTCCCGACCGAAGAGGGCGAGCACGTCTCGCTGAACGGGCCCGCGGAACTCGTGTTCTCCGGGCAGATCGAACTCCCCGAGGCGTAGCGCGCCGCTCTACCCCACGCGAGCACAGGCCCGTGCTCACCGCCTCGCGCTCACCAAGCCGCAGGAGATCCCGCGGCTGCGTCGCCGATCCGGCGATACATCTCCGTGATTCGCGTGAATCTCCGTGTTCTGCGTGAATTGCCACGCTGCTTCTCTGATCCGTGTGTGGCGAGGGACATATCCCGTCGTGCCGCACCGTCACGCAGGAGATCCCGCGGCCGCGTCGCCGATCCGGCGATACATCTCCGTGGTCTTCGTGAATCTCCGTGTTTTTGGTGACTCGCCGGGAGCCCTGGTGGGCGCTACAGCTAGCCCCGCGTGGCGCGGATGATGTGGAACCCCTTGTCGCGGGCGATCCGCTCGACAGCGAGCTCGGGGAACTCCGCGGCGATCCAGCGCTGCAGCGAGTCGGCCCCGAGATGCTTCGCGACGACGAGGTGCGCGACCCCGCCCGAGGCGAGGCGAGGCAGCCACTGGCGCAGGATCTCGTGGAGTGCGTCCTTGCCGATCCGGATCGGAGGGTTCGAACGGATCTCCGAGAAGTTCAGCTCAGTGGGAACCTCGTCGGGGGCCACGACACGGACACCCGTGAGGCCCAGTCCGGCCGCATTGCCGCGGGTCAGCTCGCGGGAGCGTTCGTTGACGTCAATCGCCCAGACCTCCCGCTCGGGGGACTCGAGGGCAGCTGCGAGCGCGATCGGACCCCAGCCGCAGCCAAGATCGAGTAGGGGCCCGGGCTGCGCCGTGCCGAGCTTGTCGAGCGTGCGCAGCAGGATCTCGGTGCCGCGGTCAATGTGCTCGGGGCTGAACACGCCCCCGGCAGTGCGCACCTGGCGCGGGGCCCCCGCGAGGACGACCTCGATGTCGCGGGGCCGCAGGTCGCCGGAGGGAGTCTCGGAGAAGTAGTGCTCAGTCACCTGATAAGTATCTCAGGCGCGGGCAGGTGTGCCGGCACACACCTGTGCCACACACCTGTGCCACACGCCCGTGGCGAACGCCCCGGCCGGATTCGACGCGCCCGGAGTACACTGGAGGCCACATGACGAAACGTGTACCCGAAGACTCAGACCAGGTGTTCGCCGATGCAGACGCGCAGAACGAGGCGACTCGCTCGCGCATCGATGACGCCCTCGACCGCGTATTGTCGCGTGCTGGCCGCTCCGAATCGGCGACAGTGATCCGTGACCTCACGGGCGGCGCGCAGGCGCTCGATGCCGACACACACGATCTCGATGCAGACCTCGATGCGATCCGGATGGAGCGCGAAGACCGTGCATCCCTGCGCCGGGTCGGGAGCCTCTCGACCGAGCTGGAAGACGTCACCGAGGTCGAGTACCGCCAGCTCCGACTGGAAAAGGCGGTGCTGATCGGGATCTACTCCGAGAAGTCAACCGAAGATGCGGAGAACTCGCTCCGAGAGCTCGCCGCGCTCGCGGAGACCGCCGGTGCCGAGGTGCTGGACGGGCTGCTGCAGCGCCGCGCGAAGCCGGATCCCGCCACCTACCTCGGCAAGGGCAAGGCGCAAGAGCTGACCGAGCTTGTCGCAGCGGTCGGCGCGGACACGGTGATCGCAGACACCGAGCTCGCCCCGTCGCAGCGCCGCGCACTCGAGGACGTCGTGAAGGTGAAGGTCATCGACCGCACCGCCGTGATCCTCGACATCTTCAGCCAGCACGCGAAGAGCCGCGAGGGCAAAGCCCAGGTTGAGCTCGCGCAGCTGCAGTACCTGCTGCCGCGTCTGCGCGGTTGGGGCGAGTCGATGTCTCGCCAGGCGGGCGGACAGGTCGGCTCCGCGGGTGCCGGCATGGGCTCGCGCGGCCCCGGCGAGACAAAGATGGAGCTGGATCGACGCAAGATCCACACCCGCATGGCGAAACTGCGCAAGCAGATCCAGGGTTTTGCCCCCGCACGCGAGGCGAAGCGCGCTAACCGCAAGCGCGGCGAAGTGCCCTCGGTTGCGATTGCCGGGTACACAAACGCCGGGAAGTCGAGCCTGCTGAACCGTCTGACGGGCACGCAGGAGTTTGTGCAGAACCAGCTCTTCGCGACCCTTGACACGGCGATTCGCCACGCGGAAACCGACGACGGCCGCCAGTTCACCTACGCCGACACCGTCGGCTTTGTGCGAGAACTGCCGCACCAGCTTGTCGAGGCGTTCCGGTCAACCTTCGAGGAGGTCGGCGACGCGGACGTGATCCTGCACGTCGTGGACGGTTCCCACCCGGATCCGAGCGCCCAGCTGCGCACTGTGCGCGAGGTGATCTCCGAGGTTAGTGCACAGGGGATCCCAGAGATCGTCGCGTTCAATAAGACTGACCTGATCGACGACTCGCAGCGCCTCGTGTTGCACGGCCTGGTCCCCGACGCCGTGTTTGTCTCGGCGCGCACGGGCGACGGCCTTGAAGAGCTCTCGCGGCGCGTGTTTGCGGCGCTCCCGGTGCCGGACCAGGAGGTCACCGTGGTGATCCCGTACAGCCACGGCGAGCTTGTTGCAGAACTGCACGAGCGCAACCGGGTCATGGACACGGAGTACGTCGAGGAGGGGACGCAGATCCGGGCATTTGTCACCCCGGAGATGCTGTCGAAGCTGCAGCCGTACCTCGGATAGAGCGTGGCCGTAACACGGCGTAATTCACATGGCGCAACACAAGGGCGCCAAGCCGTGCCCGCCGGTTAGCGTGTGAGTGCCCGGGGTTCCCACCGGGCATTCACCGCCAAATCCGGAGGAACCCCCATGACCGCGAACCCGAGTGCTGCCGCACCCGAGGCCCCCACGCTGCCCACCGCCACGATTCTTGGCTACCCGCGCATTGGCCGCCGCCGCGAGCTGAAGCGCGCAATCGAGTCGTTCTGGAAGGGTGCCACCTCCGAGGCGCAGCTCCAGGAGACCGCGCGCGAGCTGCGCGCCGCGACCCGCGCCAGGCTTGTCGAGCTTGGCCTGCCCGCCGCGGGTGGGGCCGTGCCGGAGAGCTTCAGCTTCTACGACCAGGTGCTCGACGCGACGATCGCGCTCGGCGCGATCCCGCACCGCTTTGCCGGTGCCGTCGCCGAATCCGCCGGCAGTGACCTCGCCGTGCTGTTCGCGCTCGCCCGCGGGGACAAGGATCACCAGCCCCTCGAGATGACGAAGTGGTTCGACACGAACTACCACTACAGCGTTCCTGAGCTGGACGAGCGCACGCCGCTCGTGGCCAACCCCGCCGCACTCGTCGCTCAGGTCGCGGAGGCGCGAGAACAGGGCATCGAGTCCCGCCCCGTGCTCGTTGGCCCTGTCACCTATCTGCTCCTCGCCAAGGCCTCCGACGAGGCCGGGGAGGGTTTCCGCCCCGCCGACCGTCTGGACGAGGTTGTGGCCGTGTACGCGGAGCTGCTCAGTGCGCTCGCCGCAGCCGGGGCCAGTTGGGTGCAGCTCGACGAGCCCGCACTCGTGTCTGACTCGCTGTCCGTGCCCCGCGCTGAGGTGCTCGCGCTCGTGGAGCGCGCCTACGCCACACTGGGCGGGGCTGCCCGGGGAACTGCGCGCCCCGCGATCCTGCTGACCGCACCGTACGGCGACTCCTCGCAGGCGCTCGCTCGGCTGGGTGCGCTGCCCGTCGAGGCCGTGCAGGCGGACCTCGTCCGCGGGAGCCTGCCCGAGTCCGCGCTTGCGGATGGTTCCCTCGCGACAGCATTTGCCGGCACGCAGCTGATCGCAGGCGTGGTTGACGGCCGCAACATCTGGCGTACCGACCTCCGCGCTGCGCTCGCCACGGCTACCCGCATCACGGACGCCGGAATCGCCACCGGAATTGGCACGAGCAACAGCCTGCAGCACGTGCCGCACGATGTTGCGGACGAGACCCAGCTCGATTCCCGCCTGCGCAGCTGGCTCGCATTTGCTGACCAGAAGGTCGAGCAGGTTGCTATCCTGGCACGCGGTCTGGAGTCCGGTGCCACTGCGGTCGAGGCCGAGCTCGCCGCCACCGACGCCGTGCTCGCAGATCGCGCTGCCGCTCCCGGAGTGCGGGATGGCGCGGTGCGTGAGCGCGCCGCGGGCGTTACCGAGGCTGACCGTAGCCGTGCCGATGAGGCGGCACGCCGCGAGGCACAGCGCGAACTTGAGATCCCGCAGCTGGCCACCACCACGATCGGTTCGTTCCCGCAGACCACTGAGATCCGCAAGGCGCGCGCCTCGTTTGTGCGCGGCGAGATCGACAAGGAAGCATACGACGGGTTCCTCCGGGCAGAGATCGAGCGCGTGATCCGACTGCAGGAAGAGATCGGTCTCGATGTCCTGGTGCACGGCGAGGCCGAGCGCAACGACATGGTCCAGTACTTCGCGGAGCTGCTCGACGGCTTCGCCGTGACCGAGCACGGCTGGGTGCAGTCCTACGGCACCCGCGCCACGCGCCCATCGATCCTGTGGGGAGACGTATCGCGGCCCGCCCCGATGACCGTGGCCTGGTCAGCCTACGCGCAGTCGCTCACCGAGCGCCCGGTGAAGGGCATGCTGACGGGGCCCGTCACGATCCTCGCCTGGTCGTTTGTCCGGGACGATCAGCCGCTCGCGCACACCGCCGAGCAGGTTGCGCTCGCGCTGCGGGACGAGATCGACGACCTTGTCGAGGCCGGCATCTCGATCGTGCAGGTCGACGAGCCCGCGCTGCGCGAGCTGCTGCCGCTCGACGCTGACCGTCAGGCGGACTATCTCGATTGGTCGGTGGGCTCCTTCCGGCTCGCCACGAGCGGGGCCGCGAACGAGGTTCAGATCCACACGCATCTGTGTTACTCCGAGTTCGGCGAGATCATTGACGCAGTTGACGGCCTCGACGCGGACGTGACAAGCATCGAAGCAGCGCGCAGCCGCATGGACGTGGTGGAGCCCCTGGGCGATCACGGCTACTCCCGCGGGATTGGTCCGGGCGTGTACGACATCCACTCGCCGCGCGTACCGAGCGTGGAGGAGCAGGCGGAGCTGATCCGGATCGCCGCGGCGCGCATCCCGGGTGAGCAGCTCTGGGTCAACCCTGATTGCGGCCTGAAGACCCGCGGCTACGAGGAGACTGTGGCGAGCCTCACAAACCTCGTGCAGGCGGCGCGCGCCGTCCGCGGAGCGTAGCGCGATGGCCTGGCCGACGGGCGAGCTGCCCACGGAGGCGGTGGGGTCCCTGCCCCGCCCGTCCCGGTTGCAGCGCGCCGTGCTGGACGCGGAGACGGGACTCGCCTCGGCTGAAGAACTGCGCGCTGAGCAGGAGCATGCGGTCGCGGATACCCTGGAGCGGTTCGCCGCCACGGGTTCGCCGATCGTGAGCGATGGTGAGCAGCGGCGGCAGAGCTTCGCGAGCTACCCGCTCGGCAGCGCCGATGTGTCGGTCGGGCCCGTGTTCGCCGTGTTTGCGGACGGACACCACCGGGTCATCCCGAGTCTCGCTCGGGGACCCTTCACGTTTCGGGATTGGGCCGCCACCGATGTGGCGGCGGCCCGCACCCTCACGGAACTCCCACTGAAGCAGGCGGTGATTTCGCCGTCGATGCTGTCCCTGATGGTGCCGGAGGCCGGACTCGGGGAATACTCGCGCGAGGATTTTTTGGAGGACGTTGTCGCGGGCTGCGCTGAGGACATCCGGCGCTGCTTTGCGGCGGGCGCGACGCGCGTGTCGATCGACTTCACCGAGGGGCGGCTGGCGCTGCGCCGCGACCTCCGCGCCCCCTGGGCCGGACCCACGGCGCTCGGCGGTTTTATCGCCCTGATCAATCGGGTGCTGGATCGACTGAGCGCCGAACAGCGGGCCGCCGTTGGCGTGCACACCTGCCCCGGGAATGACAACGACTCCGCGCACAGCGCCGATGTCGATTACGCGGAGCTGCTCCCCGAGCTGTTCCAGATCGAGGCCGGGTACTTCCTTGTGCAGGCTGCGGGGGAGCGGGAGCCGGATCGTGTGGCCCGGCTCGTGGGCCGGGAACTCCGTGCGCGCGGACGTGCGGGGCGTGCAGCACCGCGCGTGCTGCTCGGGGTAACGAATCCCACAAACCCGAAGCTCGAAACCGCGGAGGGGATCCGGGACCAGCTCGTTCGGGCCGCCCGGTTCATTCCGCCGGAGCTGCTCGGTTCGACCGACGACTGCGGCTTCTCGCCGTACCTGATCGATGAGAAGCCGAGGCATGGTTCGCCGGACTTCGCGCGGGACGTGGCGTTCGCGAAGATCGCCGCGCGGGTGCGAGGCACGGCACTCGCCTCGGCTGAGCTTGCGGGGGCGGCGCGATGACCCCGACGCTTCTCACAGGCAGTGCCCCCACACGCGCCCGCTTCTCCTTCGAGGTGTTCCCAGCCCGCAGCGGTGCGGCGGCGCTCGCCCTGGGTCACGCGGTGCAGCACCTGTCCGCCGCGGGGCCTGACTTCATCTCGGTGACGTACGGGGCGAACGGCTCGAACCGGGACGCCTCGGTTGACCTGCTGCGCTACCTGCGTGATCACACGGACGCGCTCCCGCTTGCGCACCTCACAACCGTCGGCGAGGACCGCGACACCGTCCGCGCCGCCATCCACGGCATCATGGACGCCGGAGTGCACGACTTCCTCGCGCTCCGGGGCGATCCGCCGCGTGGGTTGACGGAGGATTCGCCTGAGGTCTCGGGCTCTCTGTCCGCCCGGGATCTGGTGGAGCTGATCGCAGAGGCCCGGGCGGAGCGGCCGGCCCTCACGAGCGTGGGCCGCACCGCGGTCGCCGCCTACCCGAACGGGCACCCGCTCGCGCGATCCCGCGCAGCCGATATCGAGTGGCTCATAGCGAAGGAGGAGGCGGGCGCGCAGTTTGCGATCACGCAGCTGTTCTTCCGCGCGGAGGAGTACCTCTCGTTTGTGAGCGACGCGCATGATGCGGGATTGCGCATGCCCGTGCTGCCCGGACTCATGCCGGTCGCGACGAGCGCGCAGCTGCGGAAGGTTGCCGAACTCGCGGGGCGGCCGGCACCGGTCGAGCTGACGCGGGAGCTCGAAGAGGCCGGAGGGTACGCTCCTGAGCTGGGGGTTGAACACACTGTCGAGCTTGCCCGGGAACTTCTCGCGGGCGGCGCCCCCTCCCTGCACCTGTACACCTTCAACCGCCACGAACGGGTGCTCGCGGTGTTGCGCGAGCTCCACCTGCTCACCCCGGACCCCGTGGTGTAGCGGGCGTCCTCCCCGCTTTTCCCTGCTTCTCCCCGAGCCCTGATCCTGCCCTCTGCCTGCCTGCCTGCCCTGCCTGCCCTGAGTCCGTCCTGCCCTGCCTGCCTGCTTCGCCTCCCCCCCCCATCGAAGGGACGCACATCGGGGTCAAACGTGGTGTTTGACCCCGATGTGCGTCCCTTCGATGAGTGAACGCTGAGGGGGAAGAGCGGGGAAAGGGAGAGAAAGGGGGAGGAAAGAAGGGGAAGGAAAGAAGAGGAAGGGAACGAAGGGGAGGAAGAGGGAAGGGAAGGGGAGTGCGTAGGGACGGGAGCCGGGGGAAGAGGGCGGTCAGCGCACCCGCACGTGCCCCTATACGGCCTGCGGGAAGTCCGCGGTGGCGCGCTCGCTGAGGTGGCGCAGCGCCTCGGGCACCTCGCGGCCCTGCTTTGACATGGTCTCGGCCCAGAGCCGCCCGGCCCGGTACGAGGAGCGCACGAGCGGCCCGGCGAGCACCCCGTCGAAGCCCATCGCGTCAGCCTCGGCCTTCAGCTCGACGAACTCCTCCGGCCGCAACCACCTGTCGATTGGGTGGTGCAGCTGCGTGGGGCGCAGGTACTGGGTGAGGGTGAGAATGTCGCAGCCCGCGTCCCGGAGTTCCCGCATGGTTGCGGTGATCTCGGCCCGGGTTTCGCCCATCCCGAGGATCAGGTTTGACTTCGTGACCATGCCGGCGGCGCGGGCCTGCGAGATCACGCCGAGCGAGCGTTCGTAGCGGAAACCCGGCCGGATCTGCCGGAAGATCCGCGGCACGGTCTCGAGGTTATGCGCGAAGACCTGCGGTGCCGCCTCGAACACCTGTGCGAGGTCCTCGGGGCGGCCACCGAGGTCGTCGGCGAGTACCTCGACCCCGGACCCCGGGTTGAGCTCGTGGATCTGCCGGATCGTCTCCGCGTAGAGCCAGGCCCCGGTATCGGGGAGGTCGTCGCGGGTGACCCCGGTGATTGTGGCGTAGCGCAGCCCCATCGTGCGCACCGACTCGGCGACGCGGCGTGGCTCATCGAGATCGAGCGGGAGCGGTTTGCCGGAGGAGATCATGCAGAAATCGCACCGCCGGGTGCAGATTGAGCCGCCGATGAGGAATGTCGCTTCGCGGTCCTCCCAACACTCGGAAATGTTCGGGCAGCCGGCTTCCTGGCAAACTGTGTGCAGTCCGCCCTCCTTGACGAGTTCCCGAACCTCCTGGTACTCCGGCCCGAAGCGCGCGCGGGTCTTAATCCACGGCGGCTTGCGCTCGATCGGGGTCTCGGCGTTGCGGGCTTCGATCCGGAGCAGCTTCCGCCCCTCGGGCTCGGGGCGGGTACCGGTGGAGGGCAGGATCCGGGCGCTCATGCGGCGCACTCCGCGAGTGCGGAACTCAGGTGAGTTTCGAGGATGGGGGCGGCGTCTGCGGGAGTGATGCGCGTCCCTGCGAGCCGAGAGAGCGAGGTCACATCAGCATCTGTGATCCCGCACGGGACAAAATTCGTGAACGGGGAGAGATCGTTGCTGCAGTTCAAGGCGAGTCCGTGGGTCACGATCCCGGCACTCGTGTGCAATCCGATCTGCGCGAGCTTTGCGGCGCGCCCAGTCGCGGGCTGAGTCCACACGCCGGATCGGCCGTCGACCCGGAAGCCGTCCACCCCGAAGTGCGCTGCGACCGAGATGAGTGCGCCCTCGAGAGCACGGACAAAGTCGACAACGCCACAGCTGTCGGCGAGCCGGATCACGGGGTACGCGACAAGTTGGCCTGGGCCGTGCCAGGTCACTTTGCCCCCGCGGTCGACGGTTACGACCTCAGTCCCGTCGCGCGGATAGTCCGCGGCGTCCGATCGACGGCCCGCCGTGTACACCGGTGGGTGCTCGAGGAGGTACACCGTCCCACGGTCGACACCTCGGTGCAGGCGGTCGACGGCGCGCTGTTGCAAGGCAAGTCCCGCTGTGTAGGGGACGAGGTGCGGGGCGAATCCCGCCGTGACAAACCGCGGGGCTGCCAGCGCAGTGGGGCGAAGTACGGTATTGGGCGACATGTTCACATTTTAAATAGACTCGGTGTAACAAATCAAATGGCGAAAAATAGCCCGGTCGCCAATGGGGCGGCCGGGCCTTTTCTGGGGGGGGGGGGG
>NZ_FUID01000026.1 GCF_900163635.1 Leucobacter sp. 7(1)
ATGGTACTGCACTCGGGAGGGTGTGGGAGAGTAGGACACCGCCGGACACCTTTTAGAAGGGCCTCAGATTTGTTACCAGTGATGGTGGCATGATCTGAGGCCTTTCGCATACCCGGAGCGCCCACGTTCGCTCCAAAAGAGCCCCGCCAGGGATGCTGGTGGGGCTCTTCGTGTTTCTGGGCCTTGGGCTTCGGTCGCGCTGCTACCGTCGAGTGGACTCCCGGACGTCAAGCGTTGCCGTGGGGACCTCGAGGAACTCCTCTGTGGGCCTGCCCTCGGCGAGACGCACCGCTACCTCCACAGCGAGCGCGGCAATGCCCTCGGGGTGGAGATCCAGAGTGGTGACACTCGGCTTCGACATGCGGTTCTGGATCGCGCCTGATCCGGCGGCAATCAGAAGATCTTCGGGGACACGTATCCCGCGCGCCGCGACGGCCGCATTCAGCCCAGCTGCGTGGCGACCGGTGAGGCAGAACACAGCGTCCGGGTGGCTTCCCTCAGCTCCGAAGAATCGGTCCGCCGCAGCCTCGCCGATACGCTCGCCTTCGACCTCGGGGAACGACGCCAGATCGGGGGACTGGCCGCGACGGGCGCACCAGTCGAGATAGGCGTCCTCAGACTCACGGTTCCAGGCGTTCTGGTCGGTTCCGGTGAGGAGTGCGATGCGGGTGCCGCCGGCCTTCGCGAGGTGATCCAGCACCAGGATCGCTTCTTCCCAGTCTCGAGTCGCGAGCTCCACGAACTGACCGGGCCGCGCCGGATCCGAACCGACCGAGACGAACGGAATGTTCCGCTCGGAAAGCATCGTGAGGACCGGATCGTTCTCGAATGGTTCGGTCACGATGTAGGCGTCGGCGGCTGTAGCGCTGAGGGGTGCGTCGGGCCGAGTGGGGTCATCGATGAGCATCATGCTGTAACCGTGCTCCATTGCAGCAAGCGAGGCCGCCCCGGACATGCGCAAGAAGTAGTCGACGCCCTCGGGGAGGAAGGTGTCGAGGCTGTGCAGGGGGCGGATCACGAGCGCGAGCAGGCCCAGGCGGGAGTTCTGCAGTCCCTGCGCGATGGGGCTGGCGCGGTAGCCGATTTCGGCGGCCACACGCTCGATCCGTTCGACGGTCTCGCGGCGTACCGTGCCCTTGCCGTTGAGGGCGTGGGAAACGGTTGTCGGAGACACTCCGGCCGCCTTCGCCACGTCCTTGATGGTTGCTTTGCCGCTTCCTCGCATTCCGTCAGACTACCCACTCTTTCCGCCGTGCATCTAGCCGCCGCCCCGCGCCGCCGGAGCGAAACGGTCTCACACGCGCGAATTTCCCAAAACGTTTTACCCAAACCGTTTTGGGTGCTACGATCCTTCCAGGGTCTTCGCCCGGCGTGATGCCGGGCAGGGGAGATTCAATGACGAAACTTCGAACAGGAGAACAACGTGAAACTCGCACCGACGCGGGCCGCAGTCGCCCTCTTTGCTATCGCGGGACTCGCTCTCGCGGGTTGCGCATCCGGAAGCCGTGGCGGCGACGCCGGCGGCACCGAGGAGGGGACCGCACTGCTGCAGACCACTCCGAAGCCTGGTGCCGTAGCCGACAAGGTTGTCTGGAACTCCACCTACGGCGAACTCGCCAGCCTGGATCCCGTGAAGGCCTTCAACTACCCCGAGAACACGATCGTCTCGAACCTGTGCGAGCCGCTCTTCCAGATGCAGCCCGACCTCTCGATCAAGCCGAACCTCGCCACCGAGTCCGACACCACGGACGGCAAGGTCTGGACCATTACCCTGCGTGACGATGTCACGTTCTGGGACGGGACGCCCATGACTGTCGAAGACGTGGTGTTCTCGATCAACCGTCACCTTGTCCCCGAAGAGGGCAGCTACTGGGGCGGCGGCGTCGTCGCCAACATCGCCTCGGTCGAGGGCACCGGCGCGAACGAGATCACGATCACGCTGAACACCCCCGACTACACGCTCCCCTCCTCGCTGAGCACCATCATCGGCGTCGTGGTGCAGCAGAAGCAGCGCGAGGCTTCGGGCGAAAACTACGGCAACCCCGACACGGGCGTCATGTGCACGGGCCCGCTGCAGTTCACGCCCGGCAACTGGAAGCAGGGGCAGTCGATCACCCTCGATCGCTACGACGGCTACTGGAACGCCGACAAGCAGGCGCAGGCGAAGCAGGTCGAGATCGGGTTCGTTGTTGACCCGACCGCCATCGCCAACGGCCTCGCAACCGGTGAGATCCAGGGCTCCTACGACGTGCCGCTCCCGGCGCTCGGCCAGCTGGGGTCGAGCAGCACCGGCACGCTCTACGCGGGCCAGGGCATGCAGGACATGGCAATCATCTCCACCGGCGAGGGCCTCTTCGGAGATCCCGTAGTGCGCCGCGCGCTGACCCGCGCGACGGATCGCCAGGCCATCGCGGACACCGTCTATGAGGGCACCGGAACCGTGGCCCGCTCGGTCGTGCCGCAGTCCGCGTGGGACGCGATCGAGGGCGTGGCCGAGCTGCGCGACGAGCAGCTCCCCGATCTGAGCTTCGACCTGGACGCCGCGAAGGCGGAACTCGAAGCCGCAGACGTCGATCTCTCGCAGCCGATCAAGATCGCGTACCCGAGCGAGCGCGGCTTCTACGCCGACATCCTGAACGAAATGGCGAACGGGGCAAAGGAGTTGGGCATTACGCTCGAGCCCACCGGTGTTCCGAGCGCCCAGTTCGGCGCGTTCTTCTCCGACGCTGAAGCACGCAAGGGTTTCGACGGCTTCGTCACGACGAACTACCTGAGCGCTCCGGACCCGCTGCTGCACCTGATCAGCGTCGCAAAGACCGGGAGCGATCAGAACTACGCTGGCTTCTCCGACCCCAAGGTCGACGCAGCGCTTGACGCCGCGATCGGTGAGAGCGACGCTCAGAAGCGCGCAGAGCTGACCGTCGAGGCTGAGGCCATGATCATGGAGGCCCAGCCGTGGGTGCCGATCAACGACCTCGCCGTCCGCCTGTACATGGACGAGAGCATCACCGGCGCACCGGCCTCGTTCGTCTACCTGTACTACCCGTGGGCCGCTGACATCGGCGCAACCGCCTAGTCTGCGGACTTCGCAGCAGGAAGGGATCATTCATGGTCTATCTCGGTAAACGGCTCGCCGCCCTCCTCGGCGTGCTCATCGTGTCCAGCTTCATCGTGTTCTCGGGGATGTACCTCGCCCCGGGCAGCCCCGAGCAGTTCCTCGTGCAGGGGCGCACGGTGAGTCCGGAAGTGCTCGCGGCAATCCGCGCACAGTATGGCCTGGACGATCCCTTCCTGCTGCGTTACTGGCACTGGCTTGTTGACGTGCTCCAGGGCGACCTCGGTCGCTCGCTGCTCACGCAGCAGGACGTGACGACGCTCGTGGCGTCGCGCCTCCCCACCACACTTGCCCTGGCTGCGTACGCGGCCATCCTGATCGTGATCTTCGGCGTGGGCCTCGGCGTGCTCGCCGCAACAAAGTCCGGTGTATTCGAGAAGCTCGTTGTGTTCGGCTCGAACCTTGGCTTCGCGGTGCCGACCTTCTTCGCAGCGCTTGTCCTCATGTTCCTCTTCGGCTCGAGCCTGGGCTGGTTCCCGGTGTCGGGATCCGGCGAGGGCTTTGTTGATAGGTTGTGGCACCTCACCCTCCCTGCCGTGGCGCTCGCGTTCCCCGGGATCGCGGTCGTGGCGCGCATCACTCGCACCGCGGTGCGTGAGGAGCAGGACTCCGAGCACGTGATCATGGCGATCGCCCGCGGCGTACCCAAGCAGCTTGTGCTGTGGCGGCACACAATCCGCAACTCAATGCTGCCTGTCTCCACCGTCATCGGCACGCAGATCGCGGGCCTCCTCGCGAGCGCCTTTGTCATTGAGTACGCGTTCACGCTCGACGGGATCGGCTCGCTGCTCGTGAATTCGGTGCAGAAGAAAGACTTCGCGGTTGTCCAAGCAATCGCACTCATCATGGTGCTGGCCTTTGGCCTCATCAACCTCATCGTCGACCTGCTCTACGCAGTGATCGATCCCCGGGTCCGGCTCACCAAGGGAGTGGCAGCGCGATGACCGATCAGAAGTTTACGCGTCGCCCCGACGCAAACACCCGTGCACAGGACACGGTGGCGGTGCAGTTGCTGCGCAAGCACCGCGGTGACGTCCCGACCTCCGGCTGGCGGCTGCTGAAGCGCCGCCTCGGACCGGTGGGCATCGTGAGCCTCGCGATCATCGTGCTCGTTGTGCTCATGGCGCTGCTCGCCCCGGTGATCGCCCCCTACGACCCGTTCGAAGGCAGCGTCACCGCGCGGCACGAGGCCTGGAGCCTTGCCCACCTCATGGGCACGGATCAGTCCGGTCGCGACATTCTGTCTCGCATCATGTGGGGTGCGCGCACAAGCCTCATCGGCCCCACAATCGTGATCGTGATCACCGCGGTGCTCGCGACGACGCTCGCGCTCACGGCGGTCTGGTTCGGCGGCAAGGTTGACGCCTTCATCAGCCGGATCCTGGACATCCTGTTCGCGTTCCCCAACATGCTGCTCGCGATCCTCGCGGTCGCGATCTTTGGGCCGTCACTGATTACCGCCTCGATTGCACTCGCTATCGGGTTCACGCCGTATTCCGCCCGCGTGATCCGCTCGGTGGCGCTGCGCGAGCGGAACCTGCCCTATGTGGCTTCCGCACAGCTGCAGGGAATCTCCGGCTTCCTCATCACCGTGCGTCACATCCTGCCGAACGTGCGCACGCAGATCCTCACCGGCATGACCATCAACTTCGGCTACGCCATGATCGAGCTCGCGGCGCTCTCCTTCCTCGGGCTGGGTGTACAGCCGCCCACCCCCGACTGGGGCCTCATGGTCTCCAATGGTCAGGCGTCCCTGCAGCAGGGGTTCTGGGAGCAGAGCATCTTCGCCGGCCTCATGATCGTCATCACCGTCGCCGCATTTGGCTACGTCGGTGAGCAGCTGGGCGGCCGCAAGGCCGCGGGAAGGACCCGCTGATGCTAGAAATCACCGATCTCGTCCTCACCGTCACCGACCCGGACACCGGGCAGGAGACGGAGATCCTGCACGGCAACTCGATCACCCTCGGCGCGGGCGAAGCCCTGGGCCTCGTGGGGGAGTCCGGCTCAGGCAAGTCGATGACGCTGAAGTGCATCCTCGGAATCGAACCCGCGGGCGCACGCGTTGACGGCCGGATCGTCCTCGAAGGCACGGATTTGCTGGGGGCCGGTGGTGAGGAGCTGCGCCGGATCCGCGCAGACGACCTCGCGCTGATCGCGCAGAACCCACACGGCGCCCTGAATCCCGTGCTGCCCGTCGGCCGCTACCTGATCGAGGGGATGACCGACGCGCGCAGCATGAGCCGGCGCGATGCTGAAGCGAAAGCTGTCCAGCTGCTCCGCGATGTCGGGATCGCCGACGCGGAGCGCGTGCTCGCCTCCTACCCCCACCAGCTGTCCGGCGGGCTGCTGCAGCGCGTTGTCATCGCGGGGGCGATCTCGGGATCTCCGAAGCTCCTGCTCGCGGACGAGCCGACGACCGCGCTCGACGTGACGACCCAGGCCGAGGTCGTCGCGATCCTCGATGAGATGCGGCGCGAGCACGGTCTCTCGATGATCTTCGTGACACACGATCTCGACCTCGCAGCGGCGGTGTGCGACCGCCTCGCGGTGATGCGCAACGGCGAGATCCTCGAGGTCGGGACTCCCGAACAGATCCGGGATCAGCCGCAGACCGACTACACCCGCGCGCTGATGGCGGCGCGACCCATGCTCTACCCGGACGGCCACCCGGCCGCGTTCCTCGCGGAGACCGAGACGACGGAGGCGCAGTGATGGAAAACGTCACCCCACACCAGATCCCTGTGTCGGATCCGGCACCGATCATTGAAGCCGAGGGACTGCAGCGCACATTCCACCTGAGCCGCAAGGCGAGCGTGACTGCGCTCGATGACGTCTCGTGCGTGCTCCGCACGGGCACCTGCCTCGCAGTGGTGGGGGAGTCCGGATCCGGCAAATCGACGCTGGCCCGCGTGATCGTGGGCCTCGAATCCGCTGACGCCGGCACGGTACGCATCGCGGGCACCGCGGTGAAGCCGACCACGGCGCGACCGGCGCTGCGCGAACGGGCAAAACTCGTGCAGATGGTGTTCCAGGATCCACAGGGCTCCCTGAACCGTTCGCTTCCTGTCAGTGCGACGATCGACGAGATGCTGCGCGCGCACCGCCCGGACCTGGATCGCGCCGGCCGTCGCGCTCGTCTGCTTGAACTTTTCGAGGAGGTCGGGCTCACCGAACGGCACGCGGACGCGAAGCCGGCCGCGCTCTCGGGCGGGCAGAAGCAGCGCGTCGCGATCGCGCGGGCGCTCGCTGCCGAGCCACGAATCATCGTTCTTGACGAGGCAGTGTCGGCGCTTGACGTGTCCGTCCAAGCCCAGGTTCTTGACCTACTCAAGCGGCTCCGCGAGGAGCACGGACTCTCCTACCTGTTCATCACTCACGACCTCTCCGTGGTGCGCGACATCGCCGATGACGTGGTGGTGATGCGGCAGGGCCGGATCATTGAGCGCGGCACTGTGGACGACGTGCTCGACTCACCGCAGGATCCGTACACACAGCTGCTCATTGCCTCCGCACCGCGACCGGGGTGGAAACCCCGCCGCGGACTTCGCGCAGCGCTGCTGGGCACCGCGACCTAGTCGGATGAGGACCGTCCCGGAGCCGGACATCGGCACCGGGCGGTTCGCCGTCCGCACGCACCCTTCGCCGGGCCGATCCGGCGCACCGATTTCAGAAAGAACCGAGATGACCGAGAAGAACACCCGACTCCATATTCAGGTTGCGGGCGACACCGCACGCGAGCTCGGCGTTGCCCGCGGCACCGCGCTACGCGAGAGCCTCGCAGAGGCGGCAGCGAGCTACGAAGGCCTGTTCCGCATGGTGGGCGTGAGTGAAGAGCGCGAACGCGCGGGCGTCGCGGCAGTGCTGGAGACCCTCGCGGAGTGGCGGCCCGACGTTGTCGCGGAGCTCGAGGGCATCGCGGAGGGGTCTGGCGTGAGCCTCGCACAGGTTGTGGCGCTCAATGCCCGCACCGAGATCCTTGCGCTGGGCAACCGCGGAGGCCACGAGTGCTCCACGGTGACGTCTGTGATCGACGGGCAGCGCCTCGGCGTGCAGACCTGGGACTGGCACATCGAGTTCGACCCGTTCTGGCACACGCACGAGGTCACGGGCCCGGGGTACCGCTTTGTCGGGCTCACGGAGCAGGGCATCGTCAGCAAGATCGGGATGAACGAGGCGGGGCTCGGACTCCACTTCAACATCCTGGGGCACCGCGAAGACCGGCCCTCCGGTGTGCCCATGCACGTGCTGTCGCGCGTTGTGCTCGCGGAGTGCGCGACGATCGCGGAGGCGCTCGAGCTGATTCGCAGTGCCCCGATCACCTCGTCATCGGCGTTCACAATGGTGGACGCGACGGGGGCGGTATCGGTCGAGATGAGCCCCGCCGGGGTATTCCCCATCCCCGAAATCGCGGGTTCCGTGCAGCGCACGAACCACTTCCAGCACGAGACCCCGCTCGCGAGCCAGAAGAGTGCGCTCTACGAGCCGGACTCCTCAGAGCGCCTGGCACTTGTGCGCGAGCGGCTTGCTGGCGGGCTGCCCACGGCGTCCGCCGCGATGGTCGAGCTGCTGGTCTCCGACGAGACGCAGCCGCCGCTCACCTGTGTGGCTGACATGAGCAAGGAGTTCGGCGAGCGCTGGGCCACGCTCGCGACGGTGATCACCGACCCGGGCGCGCACTCGATCCGGATCCTTGACGGTATGCCGACCGACGCGGCGACGGGGCACTGGCGGACGCTCGTCGCGTAGGGGCTGGGGTAGCGGCTGTGGAAGCGGCGGGGAAGTGGCGCGGTTGTGCTCCGCTTCCCAGCCTCCCTCCCTCGCCCCGCCTGCCGGCCTCGCCCCACCGGCCTGCCTGCCTGCCCGCACCCGCGCCGCCCCCCTGAGGCAAATTATCTTGCCCGAGCGATACTTTGCGATATTTCCCTCGCTGTGGATAATTTCCCTCGTGTAGGGCGGGGTGAGCGATCGGGAATGGGGAGGTGCGAGTGCGCGCGAGTGCGGAGGGCGGCAGGGTGCGACCAAGTGCAGGGTGCGCCCAAGTGCAGGGCGCGACAGGGTGCGGGGCGCTTGTCCCTCGCCCCGCCCTGCGCGATAGCTACGCGACCGGCACGCCGTCAACGTAGGTGGCGAGAACGGGCGTCTGCGCGAGCTCCTGGGGCGTGATCGCCAGGGGGTCCGCGGCAAACACAGTGAGTGCCGCGCGTGCTCCGGGAACGAGCGCCCCCTCGTCGGTCGCGCCGATCGCGCGCGCCGCGTGAGTCGTGTACCCCTCGAGTGCCTCGCGGGCGTTGAGCGCCTGCTCGGGCTGCACCGGGGCGAGCTCGGGGCGCGCGAGCGGGATGCGCAGGATCGTTTCCGCCATCATCTCCCGCGGGTCAAACGGGGTAACCGGCCAGTCACTCCCGAGCGCGAGCACCGCCCCGGAATCACGCAGATCCTTGCATCGCCAGCCGTGCCGTGCCCGCTCCTCGCCCAGTCGCACCGACCAGTTATCGCTGCGGTCGGCGCGGGTGTGCCGGGTTCCGTGGATGGGCTGCATGCTGGCCGCGACCCCGAGCGCCGCGAACCTGGGGACCGTGCTGTCGGGGATCGTTTCGATGTGCTCGATCCGGTGCGCTGCGCGCCCGGCGATCTCGCCGAGCGATTCGATCGCGTCGAGCACAAATGACACGCCCTGGTCGCCGATCGCGTGAGTGGCCGTGGCGATCCCGCGCTCCGCGAAGAAGCGAAGCGCCCGGCGGTAGGCATGGGGATCAGTCCAGATCGACCGAAGGCCCTCGCCGTAGCAATCGGGGTGGGCCAGCCAGGCCGAACCGTTGTCGACGGTGCCGTCGATCATGAACTTCACACCCTCGACCCGCCAGCGCCTCCCGTGCAGACCCTGGAGTTCGGCGATTCGCGTGAGCTCCTCGTCGGTGGCCCCCGGCGGCACCATAGGGGAAAAGCGCAACCGGAGCGGGAGTTCGGCGCGAGACTCGAGGAGTTCCAGCACCTCTCGGCTACCCGGGTGGAAATCCATGACGTGGGTCCCGGTGATGCCGGATCCCGCCATGCCAGAGAGGACCGTGGAGAGCCGTTCGGCCCGCGCCGCAAGGGGTTCTTCGGGGATCTGCTCGAGCACCAGGGTCATGGCGGCGAGTTCGAGCAGGTATCCCGTCGGCGCACCGCTCTCGTCGATGCCCACCGCCGATTCGTCGGGGAACGTTTCAGACCCGGTGAGGCCGACACGCTCGATCGCGGCGCTGTTGATCACCGCCGAGTGTGCGTCCCGCATCCGGAGGAACGCGGGGTGCTCGCCCGTTGCCGCGTCGAAGACCTTGCCGGTGAACCCGGTGCCGGTGAAGATGTTGGGGTCTAGGCCCCACCCGAAGACCCACTCTCCTGCGGTCGCCGCTGCCGTGGCGGCGGCGACCGCAGCTTGGGCCTCCGGGAGGGTGAGGTCGGTCAGCTGCACACCGCGCGTCAGTTCCAACCCAAAGACGATGTGCGTGTGGCCGTCGGTGAGCCCCGGGGTGATGGTGCCCGAGGGGAAGGCATCGACTTGGGTGTTCGGGCCCACGTGTGACTGCAGGCTCTCGCGCGTGCCGACGGCGAGGACCCGGCCTTCGGAGATGGCCACCGCGGTTGGCGGTTCCCCTGTGGGCGCGGTCATCGTGTGCACGCCTGCGGCGGTCAGGAGGCGGTCGGCGAAGGGGAGTGTAGACATGGAGAGTCCTCGTCTGCGATGCGAATGTAGTGAGCGCCGGGTTAGCGTGTAGCGGCGTCGGCGGGCGCGGTGGGAACCGAGAGGGCCGTGGTGTTCCCGTCCTCGAACTTGCGGCGGGTGCGCGAAATCATGAAGAGCGCGGCCCCGAATACGAGACTGGGGGCGGTCACGATGAGTGCGTACTGCAGCGGGCTCAAGACGCCGACAAGCTGGCCTCCGATGAGTGGTCCGAACGCGACGCCGGCAAGGTAGAAGCCGGAGACGATCACGCCGACGCGGCCGGTCACGTCCATCACTGCGGCGAGGCCGGTCACGAGCACGAGGATGGCACCGTACATGACGCCCCACACCAGAATCGATGCGCTGTAGGCCACTGCGGAGCCGCTGGTGATCATGATGAACTTGGTGACCGTGCTCAGCGCGATGATGATCGCGAGTGACCAGCTGCGCCCCAACCAGCGCAAGGCGAGAGGGGCCAGCAGCGCACCGATAAGGCCGCCACCGACCTTGCCCGCGAGCAGCAGACTCGACGTTTCGGGGGAGACCCCGGCCTGGACCGAGAGCACACTTGTCATCGAGTAGACCATGTCCTCGGTGAGGGACCACAGGCACATTGAGACGGCGATCACGATTGTGGTGATTGTCAGTGCGCGGCTCGTGGGGATCGGGGCGGTCGCGGGGGAGGCGGACTGTACCTGGTCTGCGGCACCGGTCGCGGGGAGGTTGGGGAGGCCGCCCGCGAGGATCAAGCCCAGGACGCCGAGCGCGGTGATCACGATGAGGACGGAGCGCAGATCGTTGTGGAACAGCGGGGCGATCGCGAGCAGCGCGGTTGCGCCGAGGCGGTTGATCACCATGACGGTGGTCACGGTGCGGTCGGGGTTCTGCGTGGAAGACGCCGCCGCGGTGCCGGTCGCGATCATGACGCCGGCGCCCACGCCGCCGAGCATAAGCCCGCCCATTACCGCGGGTGTGGTGAGGAGTGCCGCGGCGAAGCCGTAGCCGACAATCATGGCGATGAGGCCGATGCGCCCGAGGCGGGGCCGATCCGCGTGGGCGATGAATCGAGTGGTGACAAACATTGCGAGCGCCGATCCGGCGGTCATGCCTGTCGCCAGCGCGCCGGCGGTGGCGATGTCTACCCCGAGATCCTGGACCATCGCGGCGATCAGCACGGGCACGAGGTTTGCGGCCATGAGGGCGAACACCCAGGTGCCGACGAAGCCCAGGACCACCTTGCCGGTGAGTGCGGTGAGGCCTGAAGAGGGTGGGGCGGTGGTGGACACGGGTGACTCCTTTGTCGTGCGGGACTGCGCTACGCGAAATGCGGGAACGTTCCCGCACTGCGTAAATATACGGCGATGGCTCCGGGAATGCAAACCGGCGAGCAGGCCGTTCACGCTGCTCGAGGCAGCCAGGAGGCGCGGGCAGCGGCCCCTAGACTGAGCCTCATGGCCTCTTCTGGAGTGACGATTGTGGACATCGCGCGGGCACTTGGGGTGTCGAAGACCGCGGTGTCCTCGGCGCTGCACGGCCGAGGGCGCGTGTCCGAGGAAACCCGGCAACGCATCCTCGCCCAGGCAGAGCAGATGGGGTACGTGTCGAACCGCGCCGCGCAGCGGCTTCGCGGAGGGCGCTACGGCGCGATCGGGCTCCATCTCCCCGCCGATCTGCGTGAACTCGCGTTTTACATGGAGTTCGCGTTCGGGGTGGCTGACGTGGCAGCCGCGACCGGGACGGATCTCCTGCTGCGCACCGCGGACGCGGGCGGGAGCACCAGGCCTCAGATTGATGGGCTCCTCGTTGTGGATCCCACGCCCACGACGTTTTCCGGTGCCGTTGCCGGCCTGGGTGATGTCCCCCTTGTCGCTGTCGGGGAATATCACGGTCCTGAACAGGAACGCATCGCCGCCTGGATCGCCGCGGACCACCGGCGGCTCACGTGCGAGGTGCTCGATGCCCTCGCGGAGGAGGGGGCGAAGCGGCCCGCGCTCGCCGCGATTGAGCCGGGGCGAGAGCCGTTCTGGGCGAGCCAGGTCGTCGCGGGCTATGTGGATTGGTGCACCGAGCGTGGCATCGAGCCGGATATTCGCCGGGCATCCGTGACACCCTCAGACCGCGAGATTGCTGAGGTCTTGGGCAGCGTTGAGGGCGCGGGCCGCGACGGGCTCCTGTGGGTCGCACAAGGAATCGTGCCGCACGCGCTTGCGCTCCAGGCCCAGGGTGCGGGGGCTGCGTTGCATCTGGGGGCGATGGCTGCGGAGCAGGGGCCCGCGCGCGTGGTCGGGGTGGATCTGCGGCCTCGGGAGTACGGGCGCGCAGCGGCCGAGCTCCTCTTTCGCGTGCTCGCCGGCGGAGCGCGCGAGCAGCTTGGCCACGACGCGGTGGTCATCCGACCCTAGGCAGCCGCACCCGCAGCCGCAGCCGCACCCGCTGCCGCGCCCGCGCCCGCTGCCGCAGCCGCAGCCGCAGCCGAGCCAGACGACACCCGCTGCCTCCCCCGGCCGTGCTCTCCAGCGCCGCGCCCGCCATGAGGCAATTTCTCGCACACGAGGCGTTTTCCGCGGAGAACGCATCGTCGTAGATAATTTCCCTCGTGTTGGGTGCGTGGCCCGGGGTGCCTCCTCTTATGCGGCTTATGCGGCGCGCAGCAGGTCGCGCACGCGCGGGATCACGACGTCGCCGTAGCGCTCGATGCTTGCCATGAGCTGTGCGTGCGGCATCGTGCCGTTGGCGTACTTCAGGTCGAAGCGGTCGGCGCCGAGCGTGCGCACAGTTGCCGCGATGCGCTGCGCCACGGTCTCCGGCGAGCCGACGTAGAGTGATCCGCTGTCTGCCTCGCGCTCGAACTCGGCGCGCGTCGCGTTCGGCCAGCCGCGTTCAGCCCCGATCCGGTTGCGGTTGGCCTCAAAGTGCGGCCAGAGCTCGTCCCTGGCGGCGGCGTCGGTCTCGCCGACGTGGCCGGGGGAGTGCACCCCGAGCGGCATCGGCGCGCTGCCGACCTCATCCTGAGTACGCCGGTACAGCTCCGCGAACGGGAGGAACCTGGCCGGGTCACCGCCGATGATCGCGAGCATCATCGGGATCCCGAACTGTACGCTGCGCAGCACGGACTGCGGGCTGCCGCCCACGCCGATCCAAGCGTTCACACCGTTTGGCTGTTCGGTCTTGGGGTAGACCTCCTGCTCAACAAGGGTGCTGCGGTGGCGGCCTGACCAGGTGACAGGCCCCTCCTCGCGGAGTCGGGCAAAGAGATCGAGTTTCTCGGTGAACAGCGTCTCGTAGTCTTCGAGCCGGTACCCGAACAGGGGGAAGGACTCCGTGAACGAGCCGCGGCCCAGGATGACCTCGGCGCGGCCGGAGCTGACGGCGTCGAGTGTCGCAAAACGCTCATAGACGCGCACCGGATCGTCGCTCGACAGCACCGTGACACCCGTGCCGAGCAGGATGCGTTCGGTCTTGCCTGCAATGGCTGCGAGCGCGATCTCGGGTGAGCTGAGCGCGAAGTCGTCGCGGTGGTGCTCGCCGAGGGTGATGGCGTCAACGCCGAGACTGTCGGCACGAGCGGCCTGCTCCACAACGTCGCGGAGCACCTGCGCGTGAGACGCGCGGGTGCCGTCGGCCGTCGTGGTGACGTCGCCGAACGTGTCGAGTCCGAGGATGAGCTGCTCGGCGGTTGCGCCGGCAATAGTGCGCGGAAGAGTCATACGGGTCTCAACGCCCGGCCCGACCCGCCTATTCCGAGCCCGAGCCGGAGCTCAGGGCGAGCGCGTGGTTAGCGGGCGCTGCGGGAGGTGATGTAGCCGAGGGCGGCACCCACGAGGCCGAAAAGCACGGGCCACACCCAGAACAGGCCGAAGCCCAGCAGTGCCCCCACGGCTGCCGCAAGGAGAAGCAGCTCAAACAGGGCGGCCGCGAAGCGGTCCACGCGCAGCACGGGCCGCGGAGACAGGAAAAGTGCCCAGAGCAGCACGGAGAGCGCGAGCATGCCGAGCCCCGTGAAGATTCCGGGGAACGGGAGCGGCCACGCGAGGAAGCCCCAGATCGTGATGATGACGATCGCGGCGAGCTGGAACAGTCCCCGGACCAGCTGAAGTTTTGCGTTCGGGGCTGCGGGCTGAGAGGTGGAGCTAGTCACACCCTCTATGGTACCCGCTGCCCGCGGTCGGACTGACCGCGTCCGAGTCAGGGTTGCGGCCGCGTGGTACAGGAAATAGTCGACAAAGTGGTTCATTCAACTGCTGGCGGATACCGTATTAACATGGACCAAATGGGCGATCTCGGCGTGACTGTCCCGGCGCAGCTTGTGCGCGGGATCCGCGACGTGCGCGCGCTCGACGCCGCGGGTGCGTTCAGCGAGCCGCGCCGGATCACCTGGGTTGATGGCCGCTTCACCGAGCCAGCGCCCGAAACCGAGCCAGCTCCGGCCCAGGCGAAGGCGGCGGAAGAGCTCGACGGGACCGGGTTCTGGCTGATTCCCGGCCTCGTGGACACGCACGTGCACGCAGCTTGGCATGCCTTCAACGCCCCGGATCGTGCGGCGCTCGGCCCCGTCGCTACCGCGAGCGCGACCGCGGATGGCTTGGCCCGGACCCTGGCCGCCGGAATCACCCGGGTGCGTGACGCTGGCGGGCTGACTCCGGACGCACTCGCCGCCGTACCCGAGGGGCGGCGGCCCCGGGTGCAGCTTGCGGTGCGAATGCTGGATCGCGCCGCCGCGGACGCCGCGGGGGGCCTTGATGTCGCCGTAGAGGAGGCGCTTGCAGCGGGCGCGCGCTGGATCAAGCTCGTCGCCACGGCGGGCGTCGCGGCCCCGGCAGGGACCGGACTCGACCCGGTGTTCAGCGCGGCCGAGACACGCGACGCGGTGCGGCGAGCGGAACACGCGGGCGCGGGCACGATGGTGCACGCGTGGGGCGGCGAGGCCATTGACTGGGCGATCGACGCCGGGGCAACGAGCCTCGAACACGGTATCTTCCTGACCGCGGCGCAGGCTGTCCGCGCTGCCGATGCGGGACTCACCTTCGTCCCGACACTGCGGATTTACACCCTCGTGCGGCGCATGATCGCCGACGGTGCCCTGCCCTCTGCGTTCCGCGCCAGAGTCGACGAGGCGATCGCGGCGCACCCGAACGCAGTGCGCCGAGCGCGCGACGCGGGTCTTCCGATCGCCGTGGGAACCGACTCCGGCACCCCTGAACAGCACGGCTCCGCACGGCTTGAGTTCGATGCGCTCGTCGCGGCCGGGCTGACTCCGAGCGAAGCGCTCACCGCTGCTACCCGCTCCGGTGCGGAACTGCTGGACCGGGTCGCCCAGGACCCACGCGGCGCCGCGGCGCCCGGCAGGTCAGGAACCCTCACCCCCGGCGCGACCGCCGACGCGGTGCTGCTGCGGCGTGATCCGCGCGAACCCGGCGCGCTTTCCGACCCCACCACGATCGCTGCCGTGCTGGCCGACGGCGTGCTGCATGATCCCGCGACGCTGGACCCCCGGCGCGCCCATGAACCCACCCCACTCCGAGAGGACCCGAAGTGAACATCGCATTCCCCGCGAGGCGCCGCCGCCTCGCCGCTGCAACGACGGCGCTCGCCGCCGCGCTCCTGTTGTCCGCATGCGCGGGCGGCACCGCACCCGGCGCGGGCAGTGAGACGGCGAGCCCCGAGGTGGGCGGCACGCTCACCTTCGGCCGCGTCGCCTCCGCCAATGATCTCGACCTGAACCAGCAGATCACCGCGAACAACGCCTTCGCCATCGACAAGATTTTCGAGCCGCTTGTCAGCTTTGACGTGGACGGCAAGATCGTCCCGTGGCTCGCCGAGTTCGAGACGAACGAGGCCGGCACTGAGTACCGCTTCACGCTCCGTGAGGGGCTGAAATTCTCGGACGGCACCGACGTCACCCCGGAGGACGTGGTGTTCTCCCTGAACCGACATCTCGAGGTCGAGGGACCGCTCCCGCTCACCGCCCCGATTACGGAGATCGCGGCGAGCGGCGAGCGCGAGGTCACGATCACGCTGAGTGAGGCGTACACCCCGTTCCTCTCGGAGCTTGCGAGCTTCTCGAACGGCATTTTCCCGGCGAACTTCGGCGGCACTCCGGAGGCGGACTTCTTCCAGCAGCCGGTCGGGACCGGGCCGTTCGCGGTCAAGAGCTTCGACCCGAACGGTGACCTGGAATTCGTGAAGAACGAGCACTACTGGCAGGACGGAAAGCCGTACCTGGACGGGCTTGTCTACAAGGTCATCGCGGACGACGCGCAGCTCCGGCAGCAGCTGGCGGCCGGGCAGATCGACGCGATCGACACGGTGCCCGCCGCAAACGCCGCCGAAGTCTCCAGTGCGGCCGACACGGAGCTCTCGCAGACCCCCGGCTGGGCCACCGAGCAGGTGTTCTTCAACACGCAGCGCGAGCAGTTCGCTGACCGCAACGTGCGCCGGGCGATCGCGCACGCCCTCGACCGCGAGGGCATCACCGCGGCGACCACCTTCGAGACCGCGGAGGTCGCGAACGCGCTGCTGCCGCCGACGATCACGGACTCCGCGAACGACACGGTCACTCCGCTCAACTTCGACCTCGACGCCGCGAAGACGGAGCTCGCAAAGTCAGCGTACCCGGATGGCTTCGCCACCACCCTGCTCATCCCGAGCGGCAACGCGCAGCGCGCGCAGATCGCGCAGATCGTGCAGGAGTCGCTCGGCAAGATCGGGATCGACGTGACGATCGAGCAGCTCGACATCGCGGTGTTCCGTGAACGGTTCCGCGCCTACGACTACGACTTCATGCTCAACAGTGGGCAGTCTGATGCGCCGGATCCGAACGGCTTCATCACCTTCCAGGCCGACCCGGAGGGTTTCAGTAAGTCGTACTGGACACACTTCACCGATGAGCGGGTGACGAAGCTGATGCACGAGGGCCGCACCACTCCCGAGGGCGAGCAGCGCACCGAGATCTACGCGGAGATCCAGCAGATCCTCGCTGACGAGGTGCCGTACATCCCGCTGTTTTTCCCGGCGAGCCTGAAGGCGACCACGAGCGACGTGCACGGCTTCACTGTTCTTCCCAATAGCAGCGTCCTATTCCAGGACGTGTGGCTGGCGGGCGGTGGCGCGTAGCGCGCACGCCAGAATCACCCGCGACCCCGCGGACGCAACACGCGTCCGCGGGGTCGCGGCGCGACTACAGTGAGGACGTGGTGAGGACGGACGGACAGCAGCCGAACAGCGTGCGCGTTGCGTGGCGTACCGTGCTGCGCGCGGTGGGCCGCGTGCTCGCTCGGGTTGTCCCCGTGATGATCGGCGTGGTTGTCGCCGTGTTTTTCCTCCTTCGCATGGTGCCGGGGGATCCGGCGGCCATGATCCTCGGCGACCGTGCGACGCCGCAGTCGATCGCCGCGCTCCGCGTGCAACTGGGCCTCGATCTGCCGCTGTGGCAGCAGTTCACCGACTTCTGCTGGGGCCTGATCACCCGGTTCGACACGGGGAACTCCCTCGTCACCGGCGTCTCCACGCGTGAGTTGATCCTCGCGAAGGCACCCGTCAGCCTCGGCATCGTGGTGCTCGCCGTGGTGCTCGCGATCCTGATCGCGGTGCCGCTCGCGGTGACGGCCGCACTGCGCCAGGACGGCTGGGCCGATCACGTGATCCGCATCCTTCCCGCCGTGGGGATGGGGATGCCACTGTTCTGGATCGGCCTGCTGCTCATCATCGTGTTCGGGGTGCAGCTGCGCTGGTTCCCGGTTGGCGGTGTGGGGACGGGGCCCGGGGAGCCACTGCGCAGCCTGTTCCTGCCGGCGCTCGCTGTCGCGCTCGGGATGGCCCCGCCGCTGATCCGCTCGCTGCGTGCGCAGCTCATCGAGGTGCTGAACGCGGACTTTGTGACGACACTGCGGGCTGCCAGGGTCCCGGAGCGCCGGATCGTGTTTCGGCACGTGCTGCGCGGGGCAGCGCTGCCCACCCTGACGCTGCTGAGCGTCAACACTGCCTACTTGATCGGTGGCACGCTCGTCGTGGAGAAAGTGTTCGGCATCAACGGGCTCGGCACCCTGCTATTTCAGTCGATCGGGACGCGAGATTTCCCGGTGGTGCAGGGCATCGCGCTGTACTGCGCGGTGCTGGTGGTCGTGGTGACGACGCTCGCGGGGGTGCTGTCGGCGGTGCTGGATCCGCGCCTGCGCGCGGCGGACGCGGCGGACGCCCTGGCCGGTGCCGCGGACGCCCCAGCGCAGCTGCCCACGGGCGGGGCAGCACGGTGAGGGCCGCGAGCTGGCGGCGCGCTGCCGCATCTCCCGCGTTCGTGATTGGCGCGAGCCTTACCCTCGCGCTCCTCGCTGCGGCGTTCTTCGCGCCGGTGATCGCGCCCGCAGACCCCGCCGCGCAGAATCTCACGGGCGGCCTCCTGCCGCCCTCCGCCGAGCACTGGTTCGGCACGGACCAGCTCGGCCGTGACGTATTTTCGCGGATCCTGTTCGCCGCCCAAACCGATCTCCGGCTCGCGGTCACCGCGGCCTTTGCCCCGTGTGTTATCGGGGTCACGGTCGGATTGATCTCCGGATACTTCGGCGGAGCGACCGACTGGATTGCTGCGCGGGTTACCGACACGGTGATCGCGTTCCCCTTCTACGTGCTCGTGATCGCCATCGTCTTCGCCGTTGGCGCGGGGGAGGGCGGCATTATCCTCACCTTCGCGCTCGTCGGGTGGGTGGGGTACGCCCGCGTGCTGCGCGCCATGACGGCGGCACTGCGCGAATCCGGCTGGGTGCAGGCGGCCCGGGGCGGCGGGCTCTCCCACGCGCGGGTGCTGCTGCGCCACGTGCTGCCGAACGTGCTGCCGCAGGCAATCGTGCTGCTCGCTACCGAGATCGTCCTGATCATGGTCGCGATCGTGACGCTCGGCTATCTTGGACTCGGGATCCAGCCACCCACCCCGGACTGGGGCACCATGATCGCGGACTCCCAGCAGTTTGTGACGACGCACTGGTGGCTACCGACGTTCCCGGGCCTCGCGGTGGTGCTGACGGGAATCGCGTTCTCCCTGCTCGGCGACGGAATCGGGGACGTGCTGCGGCTCGATGCCGGGCGCGGAGGGCGTGCGCGGGGCCGGCGGGCGGCTCGGGCGGTCACGACAGCCGTGGCAGCGCCCGCAGCGCAAGGCACCGGAGCGATTCCCGCGGGAGCGGTGCGGGTGCGCGGGCTGCGCGTTGTGCCTGTGACGCACCTCGATGCGCCGCCGCTCGTCGACGGCCTCGACCTGGACGTCGCCCCGGGGGAAGCGCTCGGCATCGTCGGGGAGTCCGGTTCGGGAAAAAGCCTGACGCTGCGCGCACTGCTCGGCCTGCCGCCGCGCGGCGTGCGGGTCACGGCGTCGGAACTGCGGGTGGGCGGCCCCGTGGGAATGGTATTCCAGGATCCACTGACCGCGCTGGATCCGCTCACTCGGGTGGGCAGCCAGTTGCGTGCGGCGGTGCAGGCGAGTGCGCCCGCCGACGCGCCCCGGGACCGAACCCAGTCCACGGAGCGCGTCCGCGAGCTGTTGGAAGCGGTGCAGTTGCCGGATCCCGCCCGGATCGCACGTGCCTACCCGCACGAGCTCTCGGGCGGCCAGCGACAGCGCGTCGTTATCGCCCTCGCCCTCGCAGGGAACCCGGCGGTGCTGCTCTGCGATGAGCCGACCACCGCCCTCGACGTGACCGTGCAGCGGGGTGTGCTGGAGCTGCTCGACGAGCTGCGCCGCAACCGCGGACTGACCCTCGTGTTCGTGAGCCACGATCTCGCGGTGGTTGCGGAACTCTGCGAGCGAATTGTCGTGATGCGTGGGGGCCAAGTGATCGAGGCCGGACCGACCACACGCATCGTGCACACGCCGGGCACCGCGTACACTCGAGAACTCCTTGAATCCGTGCCGCGGCTCCCGGCGCTGGACACGTCTGCGCCGGTGCCCGTCTTGCGCCCTACCGACAGCCCCCCAGTGCTCGACGTCCGTGACGTGCGCGTCGCTTACGGGCGCACGCTCGCCGTCACGGGGGCCACATTCGCCCTCCCCGCCGGCACCGCGCTGGGCATCGTGGGCGAGTCTGGTTCAGGCAAAACCACCCTGGCCCGAGCGATCGCCGGCCAGCTGCGCACGGTGGGCGGCGAGATCCGGCTCGATGGCACGGTACTCGACCCGCGGCGCGGCATCAACGAACTGCGAGACATCCAGCTCGTCCCGCAAGATCCGACCTCGTCGCTCAATCCCAGACTCACCGTGCACGACACCCTGAGTGAACTCCTTCGGGTGCACCGCGTGGTGCCTCGACCCGAAGTGCCGGCCCGAGTGGGAGGGCTCCTGGAGCGCGTCCGGCTTGATCCGGCGCTCGCCGCCGCATATCCGCACGAACTGTCCGGGGGGCAGCGGCAACGCGTGGCGCTTGCACGTGCGCTGGCACTCTCCCCACGGGTTCTTGTGGCTGACGAGCCCACGAGCGCGCTCGACGTCGCAGTGCAGGCGAGCATTATCGAGTTGTTGGGGGAGCTGCAGCGCGAGTTGGGCCTCGGCATCGTGCTCGTCTCTCACGATCTCGCCGTCGTCAATGCGCTGTGTGATCAGGTGCTGGTGATGCGCGCGGGTCAGGTTGTGGAGACGGCGGGGCGTGAATTCTTCACGCACCCCGGCTCCGCATACGGCCGTGAACTACTCGCGGCGGTGCCCCGCTTGAGCTGAGATCCGGAGCGCCGGATCGCGCCTCCGCCCTCCCCACGCAGAATCGGCCGCGCTGAGGTGCCCCGGGATTGCTACGCTCGAAGCACAGATCTGTGAAAGGAGACACCCGTGGACGGCATCATGAACTGGTTGGACGGCCTGATCGACGGCTCGCTGCTCGCGGGCGGGGTGTTCCTGCTGATCGGGATCATCGGCGCCGTGCTGCTCCTGCTATCGCTTGTGCTCGACGGGATTTTCGACGCCTTCGACTTCGGCGACGGCCCGCTGAGCCTCACGACCATCGCAGCATTCACCGCCATCTTTGGTTTCACGGCCTTCGCGAGTGTGGGTGCCGGGATGGCGACCCCCGTGGCCGCGGTGGTGGGGGCCCTCGCCGGACTCGTGGGGGGTCTTGCCGCCTGGTGGCTCACCCGACTGATCCGCGGGGCCGAATCCACGACCGCGCTCAGCGGCGACGACCTCGTCGGCTCGACAGGTTCCGTGGTGCTCGCGATTCCCGCGGCCGGCCTGGGCGAGGTCGCGCTGACCCGCCACGGCGAGCGGGTGTCACTCTCGGCCTCAGCGGCCGACCCGATCCCGCGCGGAACGGCCGTGCGTATCGTGCAGGTCATCACCTCGACTTCGGTGCGCGTTGAGCCGATCACCGAGGCAGCATCCGAGCCGCCCACCGCACCACCCACGACGTAACCCCCCCCCCCCACCACCGAACGGAGACCGGATGTTCCTTGCAAGCCCGGCCATCATTGGCATCTTTGGCGCGGTCATCGCGCTGGTGCTGATCGCGCTCGTCATCATCAAGCGCTATCGCATCGCAAAACCCGATGAGGCAATCATCGTGACCGGGGGCAAGGGGAAAGAAGTCGTCGACGCGACGGGCCAGCGCTCCCGTGATCTCTCCGGCCAGAAGGTCGTGACCGGCGGCGGCGTCTTTGTTGTCCCGTTTGTCCAGAAGTCCTTCACAATCTCGCTGCGTTCGCGCCGCCTCTCGATCACGACCGAGGCGCAGACAACGGACGGCATTACAATCCAGGCGCAGGCCGTCGCGGTCGTCAAGGTCGGCGGGACTCAGGAAATGATCCGCGCTGCCGCACAGCGATTCCTCTCGAACTCGGACGAGATCGACGAGTCCACGCAGGAAGTGCTCTCGGGTTCGCTTCGTTCGATCATCGGTGGGCTCACGGTGCTGCAGATCATCCGCGACCGCGCGGTCGTCGCGCAGAGTGTGCTCGAGGCAGCCGAAGAAGCGCTCACGAAGCAGGGGCTCGTTGTCGATACGCTGCAGATTCAGGAAATCCGCGACGGGGTTGAATACATCGTCAATATTGGTCGCCCGGAGTCCGCGAAGGTGCGCCAGGCCGCAGACATCGCCGAGACAAACGCGTATCAGGCATCCCAGGAGGCCAAGATCGCCGCGGAGCGTGTGCTGCTCGACCGCAATCGCGAGCTGAAGTTGCGCCAGGCCGAGATTCAGGTGGAGACCGACAAGGCAAACGCGCAGGCTGGCGCTGCCGAGCCGCTCGAGCAGGCGATTCAGCAGCAGGCGATTGTTGAGCAGCAGCAGATCACCGCGCAGCGTGAGGTCGCCCTGCGCACGGAGAAGCTGAACGCCGACGTGCGTGCGGTCGCCGAGGCTGAGGCGTACCGTGTCGAAGCGCTCGCAAAGGCTGAGGCCGCCGCCGCCGTGTCGGCTGCTGACGGACGGGCACAGTCGGTGGAACGCGAGGGGCTCGCGAGCCGCTCGGCGCGTATCGCCGCGTCCGAGGCGCTCGAGGCTGAGGGCCGGGCTGAAGCCGCGGCCCTCGAAGCGAAGGGTACGGCTGAGGCCGCCGCGATCGACGCGCGTGCTCGTGCGCTCGAGACGCAGTCGCAGGCCGTGCTGGCGCAGGAACTCATCCACCTCCTGCCGCAGATCGCGGGCGAGTACGCGCAGGCGATTGGTGCCATCGACAACATGACTGTGGTGTCCGCCGACGGCACCTCGAAGCTCGCCGGCGACGCGATGGGAAACATCAAGGGCCTGCTCGAGATGGCGCGGGAGACCGTGGGCATCGACCTCGTGGGGATGCTGAATGGCGCGGTGACGGGTGGCGCTGCTGGCGCTGCTGCGGGACGTGCCGCGAACTCGGCACAGCCGACAACTGTGGTGGTGCCCGAGCGCGCAGACGAACCGGCGCACGCGGCCTCCGTGCCCGTGCAGAGGACCGCACCGGAAGCCCCGGCCGCCCCCGCCGTTCCGGCAGATGCGCCGGAGGCACAGGCCGACCGGGCAGAATAGAGGCATGGTTCCCCGCTCAGCCCGCTCGATGACCGCGGAGGTCGACTCCGTGCTCGGACCGGCCCCCGCGAGCTACGCGCAGCCGGAGGTCGTGGTGGTGCGCTTTCGCCGCCACGGCCGCCGGCTCGTGCTGCCCGTCGTGGTGCTGTGTGTTGTCGCGGCTGTAGCGGGGTTCTGGGTGGGGCGACTTCCCGAGGGATGGATGAACCTCGCCGCTGCCGCCGGTGCCGTGGCTGTGGGCGTGCTTCTGGGCGTCGCTCCGATCCTGTCCTGGCTGGCCGGGCGCACCACCGTCACGACGCGACGCGTGATCGTGCGTAGCGGCCTGTTTGTGCGCCACCGCTCGGAGCTGGCCCTCGCGCGCGTGCGTGAGGTCCGGCAGCGGCGGGGCCTAGGGCAGCGCCTGTGGGGGACCGGCAGCATCGACCTCCTGCATGGCGCCGAGCGCCTGGTGCTCCAAGATGTTCCGGGGGTGGGCGATACCGCCGAGGCCCTGCAGGAGCTGATGGAGCGGAGCTTCGCGGTGGAGAGTCGCCTGCAGCGCGCGAGTGCGGCGGCCTTCCCGGAACACCTGGGCGGCACCGGGGTCTAGCCCCTGCTTGGCCAGCCCGGCGCAACAGGCTCCGCCCAACAGGTGGCATTTTCGCCTACCCGAGCGAGATTCCCCGATAATTCGGTGGGGCCAGATAAATTGCCTCGATGAGGCGGGGTGCGCTAGCTCGTGCGGGCGATGAGGATGTCGATGAGGTTTCCTGCGATCCCGACGAGGCGCGCGATCTCGTTTTCATCGCGGTCGATCCACCGGCACTCGGGGTCGCCGACAGGCACGAAGTCCTCGTGACGCTCCCAGACCATCAGCGTGCGCTCCGCACCGAGCACATACTGCTGCCACCAAATCTGCCGCAGATACTGGCGCGGGATCGTGCGCCACTCCTTGTTCGTGGTCTTGATCTCGGCGAGCTCCAGCGACCCGGTCTCGCGCTGCGTGAGCCCGTCGGGGGTCGCGAGGTGCCGCATGTCTGCTGCGGCGTGGAACAGGGCCTGGCTCGGGGCGATGCCGTACTCCCGCAGCACCCAGGCGGCAATCTCCGGTTCGCGCGCCTTTCCGTGTTCGGTGTACACGTTTCCCGTGAAACGGCTCCCGTGGAGCTTCTCGTGCGCGGCGCTCTCGAGCGAGCGAGGCGTCGAGAGTTTCGCGACGTCGGTGGCCGTGATTCCCTGTGCTCGGGCTCTGAGCCAGGCAAACCGATCAGTTCCGTCGGTGACCACGCGGGCAAGATGATGGGGAATCGGAGCGGACACCCGTATAGTCTCCCACGACCCCGCGTGTGTGTTGGAGATGGCTGTGAGCTGGCACACAGGCGCGGCCCAGGTGACGCTGGGCTAGGGGTCAGACAAGCCCGGTAGGATTTCAAGCGAAGTTCCTGCTGGATACCGCAGTTGCCGGGCCAGAGAACACGCCAGCCGAATGGACGTTCCCCCCATACGCGTCGCATTCGTGATTCCCTACGCATATCCCCCAGAGAGAAGACACTGAGACTTATGGATTCACAACACCTCACCCGAGCAGACGGAGGGAAGATCAGGGCGCTCGTCGTCGATGACGAAGA
Source organism: Leucobacter sp. 7(1) (assembly GCF_900163635.1). GTDB lineage: Bacteria > Actinomycetota > Actinomycetes > Actinomycetales > Microbacteriaceae > Leucobacter. The sequence continues at coordinate 24,406 of NZ_FUID01000026.1, forward strand.
GTCGATCACGCAGTTGATCGCCATGGCCCTGCGTTACGAGGGCTGGGAAGTGGAGACCGCGGAGACCGGTCAGGACGCCACGGATAAGATCGCGAGCTTCCGTCCGGATGTTGCGGTCCTCGACATCATGCTGCCCGACTTCGACGGCATGCAGCTGCTCTCGCGTATCCGCGCGGCGGGCGAAATGTTCCCGGTACTGTTCCTCACCGCACTCGACTCCGTCGAAGACCGCGTCAACGGCCTGACAGCTGGCGGCGACGACTACGTCGTGAAGCCGTTCAGTCTCGAAGAGCTCATCGCGCGCCTCCGCGGACTCGTGCGCCGCTCGCAGATCACACTCGCGCAGCAGGCCGATCCGGTGCTGCGCATCGGCGACCTGACGCTCAACGAGGACAGCTACGAAGTAGAACGCGGCGGTGAGCCGATCACGGTCACTAACACCGAGTTTGAGTTGCTGCGGTACCTCATGCGCAACCCCAACCGGGTTCTCTCCAAGGCGCAGATCCTGGATCGGGTCTGGGCGTACGACTTCTCCGGAAAGTCCACGGTTGTTGAGCTCTACATCTCCTACCTGCGGAAGAAGATCGACGCCGGCCGTTCGCCCATGCTGCACACCGTGCGCGGGGCTGGCTACATGCTGAAGGCCGCGGCTCCCACTCAGGGCTAAGCTGCCGTCACTCGGATCCCCCGAAGAGAGCCCACTGAGCACTCTTCGGGGGATCCGTAGTTTTTGGCGAGGTTGACCCGATTCGTCCCGATTCCGTGCAGAATCTGCGTTTTCTCTGGACTCCGTCTTCTAAGCTGAGACCCATGATGTTGACGGGGAACCGGGGCCTGACCACCGCGGAAGCGGAACGGCGTTTCGCCGACGGCCAGGGAAACGTGACCCCGAACGGTTCGAGCCGATCCCTGTGGGAGATCCTCGCGGCGAACGTGTTCACGCTGTTCAACGGAATCGTGTTCGCCGGTTTCGGGGTGCTCCTCGCCCTGGGGCGCTGGCAAGACGCCCTCTTTGGCCTGCCTGCCCTGTTCAACACCGTGATCGGGGTTGTGCAGGAGTTCAACGCCAAACGTACTCTGGACCGGCTCGCCGTGCTCAACGCCCCCACTGCCCGCGTGCTCCGCGATGGCATCGCGGTGGAGATCCCGCTGGATCGCGTGGTGCTTGGCGACCTGCTCGTGTTACAAACGGGCGACCAGATCACCGCGGACGCCCGCGTCGTCGAGAGCGATCACCAGGGACCCAGTGGGCTGGAGATCGACGAGTCACTCCTCACGGGTGAGTCTGATCCGATCCGGAAGCGGCCCGACGACGAGGTGCTGTCGGGGTCGAGCGTCGTGGGAGGCAGCGGCACCGCCGAAGTCGTGCGCGTGGGTGCCGACTCGTATGCAGCGAAGCTCACCGCAGAAGCGCGTCAGTTCTCGCTCGTGCGCTCCGAGCTGCGCGGCAGTATCGACCGCCTGCTGAAGTGGGTGACCTGGGCGCTGGGGCCGATGATTCTGATCGTCGCGAACGGGCAGATGCAGGCGCAGGGCGGCTGGGAGGCCGCGATCGCGAGCGGCCACTGGCGTGAAGCCGTCGTCGGGGCCGTCGCGGCAGTCATCGCGATGGTGCCGCTCGGGCTTGTGCTTGTGACGAGCATCGCCTTCGCCGTGAGCGGAGTCACACTTGCCCAGCGACAGGTCCTCATCCAAGAGCTGCCCGCGGTGGAGGGGCTCGCGCGCGTTGACGCACTCTGCCTGGATAAGACAGGCACGCTCACGACCGGGGAAATGGCCTTTGATCGCGCCATCCCGCTGCGCTCGGTCCCCGGTTGGGATGGCATCCTGGGGCATATGGGCGCGGCCCCGGACGCGAACGGCACGGCGCGCTGCCTGGCTGCTCCGTTCGGCGACGCCACCGCCCCGCACGCGCCCGAGGTGATCCCGTTCGACTCCGCGCGCAAGTGGAGCGCGCTCGTGATCGCGGCACCGCTGGATCAGGCGCGCCCGGACGCACCCGCCGCCGGGACATGGGTACTGGGGGCTCCGGAGTTCGTACTTGATGCGAAGTTGGATCCACGAGTTGCTGACGCGCTGCGTGAGGCTGGTCGGCTCGCGGACGCCGGATCACGCACGCTTGTGCTCGCGCACAGCCCGGTTCGCCCCCCGGCGGGTGAACAGCCTGAGCTGCCGGAGGAGCTCCTCCCCGTCGCGCTGTTGACCTTCCATGAGGAGGTCCGTGAGGATGCCGCCCAGACGCTCCGTTACTTCGCGGAGCAGGGGGTCGACGTGCGCGTCATCTCCGGGGACGACCCGCGCACGGTCGCCGCGGTCGCCCGCAAGGTGGGGCTCGACAGCGCAACGGCGCGCGACGCGCGGACGCTCCCCGAGGACCTCGACGAACTCGCCGAGGTGATGGAGCAGGAGCGCGTATTCGGCCGGGTCACGCCGCGCCAGAAGCTCGACATGGTGCGGGCACTGCAGCGCAAGGGGCACGTCGTTGGAATGACCGGCGACGGGGTGAACGACGCGCTCGCAATCAAGGAAGCCGATCTTGGCATCGCAATGGATACCGCGGCACAGGCGACAAAGGCGGTCGCGCGACTCGTGCTCCTCGACGGTCGCTTCGACCGAATGCCGGGCGTTGTTGCCGAGGGGAGGCGCGTCATCTCGAACATCGAGCGCGTCTCGATGCTGTTCCTCACAAAGACGACGTACGCCTTTGCCATCGCGGTGGTGTTCGGACTGCTCGCCTGGAGTTTCCCGTTCCTGCCCCGTCAGCTCTCCATCACCGACGGCCTCACGATCGGGATCCCCGCGTTTTTCCTTGCGCTGATGCCGAATGCTGCGCGGTACCGCTCAGGATTCCTGAAGCGGTCGCTCGCCTTCGCGATCCCCGCGGGTCTTGTGGTGACGCTCGCCATTATCGCCGTTCATATCGGGGCGTCCCGGATCGCGGAGTACAGCGGTATGGAGCTGCAGTCGGCGTCAACGCTGACTCTGGCGGGAATCGCGCTCTGGGTGCTGGCGGTGCTGGCTCGGCCGATCCACCCGTTCCGGGTGCTGATCGTGGTGGCGATGTACGCCGGTCTCGCGCTTGTCTGGGTCATTCCCTTCCTCCGCGATTTCTTCCAGGTCACGTGGCTGCCCACCGAGCTGGGGCTGCTGGTCCTCGGAGTCGTCGGTGTTGGCGTTGTGCTCGTCGAGGTGCTGCGCGCCTGGCACGTGCGCGCAACGCGGCGTGCCGAAGGTGTGCTACAGTAGTCCCTGGCCATAGACCGCCGGTAGGGTCCGCAAGGATCCCGGAACGTCTGCGAACGCAGAGACCAGCGCAGGTACTGAACTCCTTGAGTGGCGGATTCAATCCCAACTTCTCGAAGCTCCGTGCGTGCGCGCCGGAGCTTTTTTCATTGAATTGAGCTCCTGCGGCACGGCCCCCAGGTGGCATCCGCCGCGTGGGTACAACAAGCTAGGGAGCGCCATGGCAACGAAGGACGCTACGGTCGCCGATCTTCAGCAGAAGTTTGAAGAGTCGAGCGCCGTTCTGCTGACTGAGTACCGCGGTCTCACGGTTGCTCAGCTGCAGGAACTCCGCAACAGCATCCGCGAGCACGCGACATACGCTGTGGCGAAGAACACGCTCACCAAGATTGCGGCCAACAACGCCGGAATCACCGCATTCGATGCCGAGCTCGCGGGTCCCTCCGCGCTCGCTTTCGTTCACGGTGACACCGTCGCGGTCGCAAAGGCACTGCGTGACTTCGCCAAGGCAAACCCTCTTTTGGTGGTGAAGGCGGGCTACTTCGATGGCAAGCCTCTGACCGCCGCTGAGGTAGGCAAGCTCGCCGATCTCGAGAGCCGTGAGGTGCTGCTGGCTAAGGCCGCAGGCGCCATGCAGGCCTCGCTCGTCGGTGCAGCTCAGCTGTTCAACGCTCTGCCCGCCAAGGCCGCACGCGGCTTCGGCGCGCTGCAGGAGAAGCAGGACGCGTAAGGATCGGCTCACGCCGTTTCACGTATTACACACCCGCCTGAGGCACGCACGTGCGCAGGCAAACATCAAGGAGATACATCATGGCTAAGCTTTCGACTGAAGAGCTGCTCGAGCAGTTCAAGGGCCTCACCCTCATCGAGCTCTCCGACTTCGTGAAGGCCTTCGAGGAGACCTTCGACGTGTCGGCTGCTGCTCCGGTTGCTGTTGCTGCTGCTCCGGCTGCTGCTGCTGAAGCTGTCGAGGAGAAGGACGAGTTCGACGTCGTCCTCGAGTCGGCTGGCGACAAGAAGATCCAGGTCATCAAGGTTGTGCGCGAGCTCACCGGCCTGGGCCTCGGCGAGGCAAAGGCTCTCGTTGAGGAAGCACCCAAGAACGTGCTCGAGGGCGCGAAGAAGGATGCTGCCGAAGAGGCAAAGGCAAAGCTCGAAGAGGCAGGCGCGGGCGTCAAGCTCGTCTAAGTCTTTTCGCTTTCGCGATCACAGGGGGCCGCTCGATCGAGCGGCCCCCTGCTGCGTTTTTCGCCGTGTAGTTAGACGGTGAAGCGCACTTCCGCGCCCAGCTCCCCACCACCGGGCATATCATCCCGCCGCAGTACGAGCACCCGCCCGCCGTGCGCAAGAACCTGCGCGGCGATGTCATCGACGATGCTGCGGCCGGGGGTGTCTACGCTCGCAACCGCCCCGGATTCTCGATCCAACGTCCCGCTCGGGTGGGCGTCGAGCGCCACGTACAGCGTGGCCACGGCCCCCGCGATCGCGGAGCGGGCTACGTCGGTGAGATCGGTGACGGCGCGTCCCGAAGCGCGCCGCGTTTCGAATCGATCAGCAAGTGCGCTCAATTCCGCGGCATAGTGCGCGTCGAGGATGCAACGCGCGGCCTCGTCGAGATCCGCCGCGCTCCGGTCATCCGGATTGCCCTCGATTGAGGTCGGGAGGAGATTTGCCGCCGAAGTGACCGAGCGGAAGGCACCGTCGAGTGGCTGCGTGGTGGCCAGGATCAGCGGATGCGGATTGCCGCGCAACGCCGGAATTACCGCGCGATCGACGGCCCGCGCATACGCGAGCAGCCGCGCGGTCTGGCCCTCCGGCCCGTGCAGCCGGCGGCGGTGCGAGTCCACACCGGGGTCTTCCACGTTGAACGCGTCCAAGAGGTCCGTCGGGAGCTCCGCCACGGGAAGCTCGGTGCCGCGATGGTCGGGCCCGATGGCGATGAGTCGGACCGCATTCTGACTCAGCGCAAGCACCGTGGCTTCGTGCGGGAAGGTGAGCGTGCGGAGGATCGGGACGACGCGGAACTGCTCACCCGCGAACCACTCGGTTTCGAGTTCATTCGGGAGCCTGTAGCTGATTGTGCGTTCCGGGCCCGCGAACACCACAAGACTGTTCGAGAGGTACCGCCACAGGTGGCTGTCATCGTGAAGGTCGCGGAGCCCCGCCTCGGTGAGGGCGATTTCGGCGGGGTCCCCGCCGATCTCAGTGAGGCGCGCTATTGCCTGCGAGATGAGCGTGCCAAACGTAATGCGGTTCGCTTCCGCCTCGGTCGTCACCGGCGTCGTCCGCAGGACGATTGTGACGAGATTCGGACGTGACACTGCTGCGAGTTGCTGGATCTCCGAGTGCTGCGGGATATCAGTGTGCACCGATGGGCCCCTTTCCGTTGTCGCGGCGGGGATCCGTTGCCGTGCCCCCATCGCACCGTGAACCCTCTCCCGGGGCTCCCGGGAGAGGCCTACCGCCTACTCTGCCTGACGGAGCCGGAAAAAGGAACGGCCAATCGATCAGGGTGTGCGATACGTAACGATGCGTGCCGACTACTGCACGCCGTCGAACTCCGGGTGTACGCTCGGTTTCACCTGCTGGGGGATGGTATTCTTGCCCACTGCTCTGTCGTGTGCAATCCGCGTTCCCCGCGGGAATCGCGGCGATCTGTGCCCACTGAAAGGAGCCCTGTGGCGCTCATCTCTCTGACTTTGCGACATGCAAAGACCTACTGGCCGTTCGTGGCTATGGTGTTGGTGCTCCAGCTCCTCTCCACGATCGCCGCGCTGTGGCTGCCCAGCCTCAACGCCCAGATCATCGACAAGGGCATCACCCAGGGTGATACCGACTTCATCTGGCGCACGGGCGGATTCATGCTCATCGTCGCGTTGGGCCAGCTCATTACCGCTGTGGCCGCCGTGTACTTCGGGGCGCGTACCTCGATGGGGATGGGGCGCGACCTGCGCCGCGAGGTCTACCGCAAGGTTGATTCGCTGAGCACGCTGGAAGCGACGAAGTTTGGCGCGGGAACGCTCATCACCCGCGGCACAAATGATGTCCAGCAGGTGCAGATGCTCGTGCTGATGACCCTGAACTTCATGGTGTCCGCGCCGATCATGGCGATCGGCGGCGTCATCATGGCACTCCGTGAAGACGCGGGAATGTCCTGGCTTGTCTGGGCCTCCGTCGCGGTGCTCGCGGTGATCGTGAGCTTCCTCGTGTGGTTGTTGCTGCCGCTGTTTCGGACGATGCAGGATCGCGTGGACACGATCAACGGGGTGCTGCGGGAGCAGATCATGGGTATCCGCGTCGTGCGCGCGTTTGTTCGCGAGAACTTCGAAGCGGATCGCTACGAGCGGGCCAACCGCGGCATCACTGACGTCTCGGTAAAGGTTGGCAACATCTTTGTGCTGATGTTCCCGGTCATCATGATGGTGCTCCACGTCGCGACGGCAGCGGTGCTGTGGTTTGGCGGGCATCGGGTCGAGGCAGGCGTGGTGCAGGTAGGCTCGCTCACCGCGTTCCTCCAGTATCTGCTGCAGATCCTGATGGCCGTGATGATGGGCGTCTTCATGACCATGATGATCCCGCGTGCCGTTGTGTGTGCGGAACGTATTCGTGAGTTGCTCGATACCGAATCGAGCCTGACGTTCCCGGAGGCGGCGTCGGCGCCGACCCCCGCGGCCGGGCGTATCGAGTTTTCCGGAGTCACGTTTGGGTTCCCCGGGGCCGAACAGCCGGTGATCCGAGACGTCAGCTTTACCGCTGAGGCCGGGAAGACGACCGCAATCGTCGGGTCGACCGGGGCCGGGAAGACTGTGCTCCTGAACCTCATGCTGCGACTGTACGATCCGCAGCAGGGCACGATCACGATCGATGGGAGCCCCGTCTCGGCCCTCACCCGGGGGCAGCTCGCGGAGACGGCGAGCCTGGTGCCGCAGCGACCCTATCTGTTCTCAGGGACGATCGGCTCAAATCTCAGGTTCGGCAAGGCGGATGCAACGGAGGACGAGCTCTGGGAGGCGCTGCGCGTGGCGCAGGGCGACGACTTTGTCCGCGAGAAGGAACTCGGTCTCGAGGAGCCCGTCTCGCAGGGTGGCACGAGCGTGTCTGGTGGGCAGCGCCAGCGCCTATCGATCGCCCGAGCACTCGTCGCCAAGCCGCGCGTGTACCTGTTCGACGACTCATTCTCTGCGCTCGACGTGGCAACGGACGCGCGCCTGCGGGCCGCGCTTCCCAGCGCGACGGAGGGGGCGACCACGATCATCGTGGCACAGCGCGTGTCGACGATCACGGAAGCCGATCAGATTCTCGTGATTGAGGGCGGCGAGATTGTGGGGCGCGGCACTCACGCGCAACTGCTGGAAACCAGTGAGGTGTACCAGGAGATTGTGCGATCGCAGCTTGAAGAGGCGGAGGCGGCCTAATGGCGAAATCGGATCGGAAGTCCGCGAAGAAGGCGGCCGTCGAGGAGTTTGAGCTTCCCGACGATTATCAGCCCGACAATGACGACTGGGGTGGTCAGCCCGCGAAGAAGGCGAAGCACTTCTGGCCTGCCGCGAAGCGTCTGGTGGGGTTGCTTGCGCCCGAAAAGTGGCTGTTCTCGCTCGTCGTGCTCCTGGTGATTGGCTCGGTCGTACTCACCGTCATTGCCCCGAAGATCCTGGGTCAGGCGATGGACGTGATCTTCAACGGAATCCTGGGCAAGGATCTCCCCGCCGGCGTGCCGCTTGATCAGATCGTCGCGGCGGCCCGTGCCGCGGGCGAAGACAGCTATGCGGACATGCTCGAGGGCTCGCAGCTGGTGCCGGGCGAGGGGATCGACTTCGCTCGTCTCGGCCAGCTGATCCTCATCGTGTTGGGCCTGTACCTTGTCGCATCGTTCCTGATGTGGCTGCAGGGTTTCCTGCTGAACAAGCTTGTCATGCGCGTTGTGTACACACTGCGCCAGGACATTGAAGCGAAGATCAACAGGCTTCCGCTGAGCTTCTTCGATGGCCGCCAGCGCGGTGATGTGCTCTCCCGGGTGACGAACGACGTGGACAACATCCAGCAGGCACTCCAGCAAGCGCTTTCGCAGCTCGTACAGTCGCTCCTAATGGTCATCGGTATCACCGCGATGATGTTCGCGGTGTCGTGGCAGCTGGCGTTGCTCGCGCTCGTCGCACTTCCGCTGTCCGGCATCATCGCCGGCGTGGTTGGCGTCCGCGCGCAGAAGCTCTTTGTGGCGCAGTGGAAGTACACGGGCGATCTGAACGGACACATCGAGGAGTCCTTCACTGGGCACGAGCTTGTCCGCATCTTCAACCGGGACACCGAGATGACCGAGGAGTTCGACCGTCGCAATGAGGGGCTGTTCAGCGCGGCGTACCGCGCCCAGGCGCTGTCGGGCACCATTATGCCCGCGATGCAGTTCGTGCAGTACCTCAGCTACGTGCTCATTGCGGTCGCCGGCGCCCTGCGCGTCACGGCGGGGCAGATGACTCTCGGTGATGTCACCGCCTTCATCCAGTACTCGCGCGAGTTCGCCCAGCCCATCGGCGAGATGGCGGGCATGGCAAACATGCTGCAATCTGGCGTCGCCTCTGCGGAGCGCACCTTTGAGCTGCTCGATGCGGACGAACAGGACCCCGATACCGAAGAGGCATCGCTGCCGGATCGCACTGACGGGCACGTTGTATTCGAGGACGTGAGCTTTAGCTACGATCCGGAGCAGCCGCTCATCGAACACCTGTCGCTCGAGGCCAGCCCCGGGCAAACCGTCGCGATCGTCGGTCCGACCGGCGCGGGCAAGACTACGCTTGTCAACCTCGTCATGCGGTTCTACGAGCTGAACAGTGGTCGGATCCTGCTGGACGGCATCGACATCACCCAGCTGTCGCGTGCCGAACTCCGCGGCCACGTCGGCATGGTGCTGCAGGACGCGTGGCTGTTTGAGGGCACCATCCGGGAGAACATCCGGTACGGCCGCTTGGACGCGAGCGATGACGAGGTTGTGGCGGCTGCGCAGGCCACGATGGTTGATCGCTTCGTGCGCCAGCTGCCCGAGGGGTATGACACGGTCATCACCGAGAACGGCTCTTCGCTCTCGGCAGGTGAGCGACAGCTGCTCACCATTGCCCGCGCGTTCATCGCGCAGCCGTCGTTGCTGATCCTCGACGAGGCAACCTCGTCCGTGGACACGCGCACCGAGGTGCTTGTGCAGCAGGCAATGAGCGCACTCCGCACGGACCGCACGTCGTTTGTGATCGCGCACCGACTCTCCACGATCCGCGATGCCGACATGATCCTCATGATGGAGCGTGGGCACATCGTGGAGCAGGGTTCGCACGTCGAGCTGCTCGAGCGGCGCGGTGCGTACTACGCGCTGTACCAGGCACAGTTCGCCGGTGAGGTTGACGAGGCTCACGCCGAGGAACTGCTGACGGGGGCGGTGCCGGTGGCGACCACAGGTGCCGTGCCGGTCGTGGGGGAGTCCGGCGAGGCGGGGCAGTAGCCCGTGTGAGCGACCGGGATCCGGAGCGCCCCGCATGACACGCGTCATGCGGGGCGCTCCGCCTGTTTGGCAGCGCACAAGTGTCCAGAAAGTAAAGACTCGCGTTAATGTTGGACGCCGTCCCAAACTTTCAGTAGTCTCGGTACGTTACATCAGAGTTGATACCCCTGAACTGAGAGGTGGGCCACATGCGGGCACCCGTCTGGAGAGGGCTCGCGGTATGTGCCACGATCCCCATTGCGTTGATGATGCTCGGCCCCGCCGCGCACGCGGAGGAACCCGTGGGAGAAGGCCAGTCGGTCACCCTCACGGAGCGAATCGTTGAGGCCGCCGAGGCTGGGGCGACCACGCCCAGCGAGCTCTCCGCCGAGGTCGCCCTGCCCGTCGAGGGCGGCGGCAGCCTGAGCTTCGACGCGGCCGAGCGCATCGTCGCGACGGTGATCTTCGCGCAGGCCCCCACTGGCGCGGACCGCGCGGCACTCGCCACGATCGCGGAGATCGACACCGACCTCGCCCCCTTCCCGGCCTTCACAGTACGCGTTGATCCGGCGCAGCTGGGCGCGCTCGGCTCGCTCCCCGGTGTGGTGAGCGCGGCCCCCGCACTCAGCCCGTTCACCGGCGCGGACTTCCGCGCCGAAACGCCCCGAGCTGCAACTGACGCCCCGGCGGCAGCCTGTGGGCCGATCCCGATCGAGGCGGACAGCCCGCTGCGCTCCGCGGAGGCGCGGGCGAAGTTCGGCGTCGACGGCACCGGCGTCACGGTTGGCGTGATCTCCGACTCGTTCGCCCAGGTGGCGGCACCCACCTCGTGGCAGGACGACGTGGCGTCCGGCGCGCTGCCCGGGCCGGGGAACCCGTGCGGACGCGAATTGCCCGTTGAGGTCCTGTTTGATGGGGCTCCGGGATCGAGCGACGAGGGGCGTGCGATGGCGCAGCTCGTGCACGGCATCGCTCCGGGGGCGCGCATCCTCTTCGCGGACTCCGGGAGTAGCGACATCGAGATGGCGAACCACATCGTGGCGCTCCAGGAGGCCGGCGCCGACGTCATCGTCGACGATATCTCCTGGACGCAGGAGACCCTGTATCAGCAGGGCTTCATCTCCGGAGCAATCGAAGAAGTGAAGTCGCGCGGCGTTGCGTACTTCACCTCGGCGGGAAACTCGAACGCCGTCGGCTCCGTTGGGGAGAGTGCCGGTCGTCCCATTTCGTCATGGAGCACCACGGCGTACCGTCCCACCGAGTGCCCGGAATGGATGGTGACCGGGGATGATGATCCGCTGAGTGGGGCCACCGGGATCGATTGCCTCGATTTTGACCCGAGCGACTCCGTGGCGACGCCGTATGACACGCTGCACACGCTGGGGCAGCCCGGCGAGGATGACATCACGGTGCAGCCGATCGGTTCGATCGGGGAACCGCTGTTCGGGGTGACCACCAACTACGAGTGGCGGTACTACGCTGTGGATCCCGCAACCCAGGAGCCGGAACTCATCGGCCTCGTCCCGCAGATCAGCGCCGAGTTTCCCGGAATGTCCGGGAAAGTGCAGGTACCCCGGGGGGCCGAGATCCGCATGGTGATGGTGCGCACGGCGCACGATCCCGCGGCGCCGCTGCCGGCGGTCACCATCAGCTTCATGCGCGGCGGCCCCGCGTTCACCGACCGCGCCCACCTGGGTGACGGTGTGACCGACATCGTCGGCCCGAGTACCTTTGGGCACAGCGCGGACGGATCCGGGCTGAGTATCGCGTCGCTGCACTGGGACGAACCGGAAACGGTTCGAGGCTATAGTTCGCTCGGATCTGCCACCCTGCGGTTTGAGCCCGTCAGCCTGCAGGTGCCGACGCCGTCGGCCCCGCTGCCGAACCCGGTGCGCGTGCCCACGCCGCATATTGCCGCCGTTGACGGCACGCAGACCACGTTCTTTGGTGAGGACGAAGGGGAAGGGGAGGGCCCGGAGTACCGCTTCTATGGAACCTCCGCGGCAGCCCCGAACGCTGCTGCGATCGCCGCGCTCGGCAAGTCCTATGCCCCCAACGTCGGTGGAGCGGAGCTCAGCGCGCTGATTCAGGACACCGCGCGTGGCACCGCCGAGGGCGGTCCAGTCAACCCGTATCTCGCCGTCGGTCACTCCGACACCGACGTGTTCGGTGCCGGCATCGTGGACGCGATGGGCCTGCTCGAAGCACTGCCCGCCGCGCCCGTCGGACCCGCCGCCCCCACCGGTCTCCGTGCGACTGACGTGACCGCGAGTGGTTTTGTGTTGGGCTGGGACTCGGTGGCCGGAGCCGCGAGCCTGCGCGTTGAGCTCCTGCCCGGAGCAGACGAGCAGGCGGCGGGTGCTGCCGGTGCCGCGGACACAAGCGCCGATCAGGCCCCCGCACCGCTCGCAAGCGTTGAAATGCCCGCGGACGCGACGGGTCATCGTTTCACCGATCTTGCTGCGGACACGGCCTACCTGGTGCGCGTGACCGCGGTGGGTGCCGAGGGGCAGACCGCAGCGTCGACGCTGCCAGTGCGCACGGTTGCGGCCGAGGTACCCCCGAAGCCCGAGCCGAAGCCCGAGCCAGTTGTTCCCCCGAAGCCCGAGCCGCAGAAGCAGGCGCGGGGGCCGCTGGCCCAGACCGGTGGCGGATCCGGGTTGCCGTTCATCCTGGCCGGCGGAGTGCTGCTGCTCGTGGGTGCGGCGACGATCGCTGTGGTTGCGACGCGGCGACGGTCCGCGCTTGCGCTGAGCGGCGACGCGCCCGAGGGCGCGGGTGCGCGACGCGAGGCGGGTGAATAGTCCGCTAGACTAGAACGGCTCCCTACGTGGCGCTATCTCGAGGAACTCCCCCAGGTCGGAAACGAAGCAAGGGTACTCGGGCTCTAGCGGGTACGTAGGGAGTCTTTCTTTTCTCCCGCGGTCGGTCCGGAGGCCTCGGGGGCGCGTGGCTCACCCATGTCGCGCGTCGCTCACACAGTCGGAGATTCACGGAATCCGCGGAGATTTTCTCCCTGAAACCGGGCATAGGTGCAGGATCTCCGGGGTTTCGGTGATCGCGGCCGGGCGGCCGGGCCTGGGGATCCGGGGCGCAGCTTTGGCAGACTCGCCCTAGTGCTCGGGCCAGGCCGCCGCGAGCTTGGTCATGAGGCGGGCGAGTTCGCGCCGTTCCGCGGGGTCGAACTGTTCGAGTGCCACGAGCATGTCCGCCCGCTGTCGCCCCCGGAATCCGTGCACCGCCTGCTGGCCTGCCTCGGTGAGTCGGACGCGGGTGCGACGCGCGTCCTCCGGGTCTGCCTCTCTGACTGCGAAGTCGCGCTCGACGGCTTGCTGCACCAGGCGTGAGGCGCGAGGCTGATCGACGCCGATCCGCTCGGCGAGTTCGCTGATGCTCAGCGCCTCGGTCGCGTGTGCGAGCTGCCCGAGGAGGCGGAGGAGGGCGGGGCCGCCAAAGCCCCCGCGAGGACCGGGGCCGCCGCTGCGCCCGAAACCGGGGCCGCGGCCTGGCTCGAATCCGGGGTGCCCGCCGTTGCCGTGGGGGAGCCGTGCTCCGTGGACGTCCCGGGATTCGTGGAAGTTTCCGGGCCAGTGGGCACCTTCGGGGTCGTGGCGGCGGGGATCCCCGCCGAACTCCGGGCCGCCGGCTCGTCCGGGGCCGCCTCGGTGTCCGCGGCGACCGCGCAGCCGGGCAAGGGCAGCCACGATCTGATCGGCCTCGGGGCCGGCGTCCGCTGGCGCGGGATCGGGAACAGTGCTGGTCATGCAGATATTTTACATGCCCCTTGACATGCATGTGGTTTCCATGTCACACTACATATACATGCACAATGACATGCAACTCCGGCGGGAAGGACTCCCGCCCCTCGAAAGGACTTCTTCATGACGAACTCTCATGACTTCTCAGATACTCCGGCAACTCCCGCAACTCCCGCTGCCTCGGAGCGCTCGCTCCGGTACTGGCTCAAGGCAGTGGACGCGCTCATCGCCCAGGAGCACGCTCAGCGTTTCGGGGCAGAGCGCGCGACCCGGCGGGACCTGCGGATCCTGACCGCGATCGCCGAGCCCGAGTCGGTTCCCGCCGAGCTGCGGGCCCGCCTCGACCGCGGGGGCAAGCGCGTGTTCGCGCTCGCCGAGCGCGGCTGGATCATCCGCAGCGGCGGGGGCTGGCAGCTCACCGCCGAGGGTGAGACGGCGCGTGTGCGGCTCACTACCGCCGCGCAGGAGACGCGGGACCGAGTCACCGGTGCCGCCTCCCCGGAGGACCTGGCGACCACCCGATCCACCCTCGAGGCCATCGCCCGCGAGCTCGGGTGGACCGAGGACACGCGCCTGCCCCGCCGCGGCCACCGCCACCCGCACGGCTTCCGTGGGCGTGGTGAGCGCGGCCGCTTCGGCGGGGAGCACCACCACAACGGCCATGCCCCGCGCCCGGACCACTGCTCGCACTCGGAGCGCGCGGGCGGCTGGGCCAGCGACCGCCGCGAGTGCGGCACGCCAGCGGATCACCGCACCGGGCGCGGCCGTGGCCACGGACATGGACACGGCCACGGACACGGGCACGATCAGGGATTCGGCCCTGACACCGGATGGGGCCGCGACGCCGACTGGGGCCGCGGGCCCCGCGACGGCCACGGCGCTGACCGGGGCTTCTCGGGCCGTGGTCACGGGCACGGTGCCGGTCGCGCCGCCTTCGAGCGCGGCTACTCGGCGGGCTTCGTGGCCGGACACGGTGTTTCGGACGCGCGCTAACCGGGGAGGGGCACGGTCGCGGGTGCGGACGCGCCCGGTCCAAGCTCGGACTCCTCGAGGGGCCGGATCAGGGGTGGAAGCCCCGATCCGGCCCCTCGCCGTTTCTGGTCTGTGACGAGCGCTGCGGGTGAGCTCGCTTGCGCTCCGCGACGCTGGGTGACGCTAAGCGACTTCCGATCCGTGCGAGGAGTTGCCCGCGTAGACTGACGCTTGTGGCAGCAAGCATCTACTTGACCTCGGCCGAGGGCCGGACCGGAAAGAGCGCCGTGGCGCTCGGTGTGCTCGACACGTTGCTCGCGGATGCCCCGCGCGTGGGCGTGTTCCGGCCCCTCATTCGATCCGCCAGTGAGCGCGATCGCGTCCTGGATTTGTTGCACCGCAGGGCGACGGCGGATGTTCCCTACGAGGCATGCGTTGGCGTGACCTATGAGGACGCGCACGCCGATCCGGACGCCGCGATGACCCGGATCGTGACTGCCTACCAGGAGCTCCGCGCGCACTGCGACGCGATCGTGGTCGTGGGGTCCGACTTCACCGACGTCGCCGCGCCAACGGAGCTCGCGTTCAACGCCCGCATTGCCGCGAACCTCGACACTCCCGTCCTGCTTGTCCTGGGCGGACGGTCAAACGAGGAATCGGAATATCTCGGGCAGCAGCCCGCCCGCACGGCCGCGGAACTGGGGCAGCTCGCGGAACTGGGTCTCGCCGAGCTGCAGTCCGAACACGCCACCGTGCTTGCCGCGCTCGTGAACCGCGCGGACCCCGATCACCTGCGCGACATCGAGCGCGCGGTCACGGCCGTGCTGCCCGCAGGAGTTCCCGTCTGGGCGGTGCCTGAGGAGCTGCTGCTTGTCGCCCCGCCCGTGTCGAGCGTGATCGAGTCCGTCGGTGGCGAGCTCGTGCGCGGGTCGAGCGAGTTGCTGGCACGCGAGGCGCGCGACATCGTTGTGGCCGGAATGTCAATGGAAAACGTACTACCGCGCCTGCTCGAGGGGTCGATCGTCGTGATCGCGGCGGATCGCTCAGAGACGCTGCTTGCCGTCACCATGGCGCACGAGGCCCCGACGTTCCCGACGATTGCGGCCGTCGTGCTGAACGGCGACTTCGCCCTGCCCGCCGACGTGGAGCGGCTCCTCGACGGCATCGATTCGACCCTCCCGATCGTCCGGACCCACACGGGCACGTTCGACACGGTGCGCCGGATCACCCGGGCACGCGGCCTGATCACGCAGGATTCGACCGCGAAGTTCGACACCGCGCTCGCCCTCTTCGCCCAGCACGTTGACGGCGTCACGCTTCGCGAGCGGCTCCGCCTGCACTCGGGTGGGGTGCGTACCCCCGTGATGTTCGCGTATGAACTGTTTGACCGCGCCGCAGCCGCGAACGCACACATCGTGCTGCCCGAGGGCAGCGACGACCGGATCCTCCGCGCCGCGAGCACGCTCCTCTCCCGCGGCACCGCGCGGCTCACGATCCTCGGCGACACCGCCGCGATCCGAAAGCGGGGCGGCGAGCTGGGCCTGTCCATCGAAGCCGCCGAGACGATCGATCCGGCGACCTCCGAGCTGCGCGAGCGCTTCGCAGCCGAATACGCGCGGCTGCGCGCACACAAAGGCATCACGCTCGACCAGGCCCGCGAGACGATGACCGACGTCAGCTACTTCGGCACGATGATGGTGCACCTCGGGCTTGCCGACGGCATGGTGTCCGGGGCGGCGCACACAACGGCGCACACGATCCGGCCCGGCCTCGAAATCATCAAGACGAGCCCCGGGGTATCGGTCGTGTCGAGTGTGTTTTTCATGGCCCTCTCCGACCGTGTGCTTGTCTACGGCGATTGCGCCGTGAACCCGGACCCCACGGCGGCGCAACTTGCGGATATCGCGATCTCCTCCGCGGACACCGCCGCGCAGTTCGGCGTCGACCCCCGCGTTGCGATGCTCTCCTACTCGACCGGTGAGTCGGGATCCGGCGCAGACGTCGACAAGGTCCGTGAGGCCACGGCGCTCGCCCGCGCGGCCCGCCCGGAACTGCTACTCGAAGGCCCGATGCAGTACGACGCTGCGAGCGATCCGGCGACCGGTGCCGCGAAAATGCCTGGCTCGGAGGTTGCTGGGCGCGCCACCGTGTTTATCTTCCCCGACCTCAACACGGGGAACAATACCTACAAGGCAGTGCAGCGATCCGCGGGTGCCGTCGCGGTCGGGCCCGTGCTGCAGGGACTCGCCAAGCCCGTGAACGATCTCTCGCGCGGCGCGACAGTGACCGACATCCTCAACACTGTTGCGATCACGGCGGTACAGGCCGGCATGACCCGGGACGGGGTGCGCGCATGAGAAACGTGCTTGTGGTGAACGCCGGGTCCTCCTCCATCAAGTATCAGCTGATTGAGGCGGAGACCGGGATTCGGCAAGCGTCCGGTCTCGTTGAACGGATCGGAGAGCCGAAGGGACGGATCCTGCACCGCGGTGCGAGCTCCGACGAACTGGAACTCACCTTTGCTGATCACACCGCGGGATTCACGGCGATGCTCGACGCGTTCGCGCGGCACGGTCTTTCCGCCCGGGACCTCGGCATCGTCGCGATCGGCCACCGTGTCGTGCAGGGCGCGGGCGAGTTCAGCGCGCCGACCCTGCTCGACGACCGGGTCACGGAGCGCATCAACGCGCTGAGCGAGTTGGCACCGCTGCACAACCCAGGCCACTACCAGGCAATTGTGGCGGCACGCGAGGTCTTCCCGGACGTGCCGCACGTCGCGGTATTCGACACCGCCTTCCACCAGACGATGCCGCCGCAGGCGACAACCTACGCGATCGACACCGCGGTGGCGGCGGAGCATGGGATCCGGCGCTATGGCTTCCACGGGATCTCACACCAGGTCGTCTCGCGGCGCGCGGCCGAGTTCCTAGGCCGACCGGTCGCAGAGCTGCGGCAAGTTGTGCTGCACCTCGGCAACGGGGCGTCCGCGTGTGCCGTCGACCGTGGGCGTTCGGTCGATACGAGTATGGGGCTCACCCCGTTGGAGGGGCTCGTAATGGGCACCCGTTCCGGCAACATTGATCCGGGCGCGCTGCTGCACCTGATGCGCGCGGGACTCAGCCCGGACGAGGTCGACGAATTGCTGAACCAGCGCTCGGGCCTGCTGGGGCTCACCGGCACCGGGGACTTCCGGGACGTGCGCGCGGCAGCCGACCGAGGCGAGCCCGAAGCCGAGCTGGCGATTGCGGTGATGGTGCACCGGATCCGGCACTACCTGGGGGCGTTCTTCGTGTCGCTTGGCGGGGCCGACGCGGTCGTGTTCACCGCGGGCGTGGGCGAGAACAACGCCGCGCTTCGTGCCGACGTGTGCGCGGGCCTCGAGTGGCTCGGGGTCCGGATCGACCCGGCACGAAACCTGGCGGTGAGTGGCGAAGCGCGGCGCATCAGCACTGATGACTCCCCGGTGGCGGTCCTTGTCGTCCCCACGGACGAGGAAGCGGAGATTGCGCGCCAGACCTGGGACCTCGTCACGGCATAGCCCGCGCGGGTGCTGGCCCACCCGCCGGGCGCCCGCGCCGGTCCACCCCGCCTAAACTGACGGAAATTATCTAGCACGACGGATTCTTCGCGGAATTTCGCTCACTTTGGGGAAAATGCATCAGGGTAGGTGAGGGCGGCCGCGTGGGTTCGGCCGCTCGGGGGCGATTGTCGGGGGTCACGGGTAGCATGGACCCCGTGGTTGCCGCACTCTATCGCCGTTATCGGCCCGAAGCCTTTGCCGAGATGATCGGACAGGCCCAGGTGACCGATCCGCTCATGACCGCGCTCCGTACGGGGCGAATCGGCCATGCCTATTTGTTCAGCGGCCCGCGCGGCTGTGGCAAGACCACGTCTGCGCGTATTTTGGCGCGCTGCCTGAACTGCGCAGAGGGTCCCACAGACACCCCCTGCGGTGTCTGCCCGAGCTGCGTTGAGCTCAGCCGCGATGGTGGCGGATCCCTCGACGTTGTCGAGATCGACGCCGCAAGCCACGGTGGCGTCGACGACGCGCGCGACCTGCGCGAGCGCGCGGTGTTCGCCCCGGCACGCGACCGCTTCAAGATCTTCATCATCGATGAGGCCCACATGGTCACGCCGGGCGGCTTCAACGCGCTCCTCAAGATCGTCGAGGAGCCGCCGCCCCACGTGAAGTTCGTGTTTGCCACGACGGAGCCGGACAAGGTGATCGGCACCATTCGCTCCCGCACGCACCACTACCCGTTCCGACTCATTGCGCCCGGTACGCTCATCGATTACGTGCAGTCGCTGTGCGACAGCGAGGGTGTGCAGGTCGAGCCCGGTGTGCTGCCCCTCGTGGTGCGCGCGGGTGGCGGCTCCGTGCGTGACACGCTCTCGATCCTCGATCAGCTCATCGCCGGATCTGAGACGGCGCTCGTGACGTCGGAGCGTGCGGCGGGGCTGCTCGGCTTCACACACACCGAGCTTCTCGACGATGTGGTGTCCGCGTTCGGGCAGCATGATCCCGCGGCCGCGTTCCAGGCGACGGACCGCGTCGTGCAGACAGGGCAGGACCCACGTCGTTTTGTCGAGGACCTCCTCGAACGACTGCGCGACCTGATTGTTGTGAGCGCCACGTCCGTTGAGGGGGCGGCCGCAGTGTTCCGCGGTGTGCCCGAGGACCAGCTCACGCGCATGTTTGAGCAGGCCCAACGATTCGGCCGCGGCGAGCTCTCGCGCGTGGCAGACACGGTAAGCGCGGCGCTGGATCAGATGGCTGGGGCGACCGCCCCCCGCCTGCAGCTCGAACTCATGATCGCCCGTGTCCTCGTCCAGGCGTCTGCCCCTCAGAGCCAGGTTGCTCCGCAGGGCCAGTTCTCGGCGCAGCCACCAGCCGCACCTGCCCGCGCCCCCCAGCAGGCGGCCCCTGCGGCGGCCCCCGCCGCTCCGGCCCAGCCTGCAGCACCCGCGGTGAACCCGCTCTCGGCGGTCGCGGCCGCCCGGAGCGCGGCGGTTGCCCCGCCGCAGCCAGCTCCTGTTCCCGCTGCTCCTGTTCCCGCTGCTCCGGCTGCTGCGGCACCGACTCCGACTCCGAACGTGTCTGCCGCGCCCAACGCTGCGCAGACCGCGGCCTCGATCCGTGATTTCCTGCGTGAAGAGGACGCCGGCGACGCGCCGCAGGTGCCAACTGTTCCGGCCGAGGCGCAAGCCTCCGCAGCACCGGCAGCACCGGCAGCACCGGCAGTACCCGCCGCGCCAGCCGTGCCCGAGGCACAGGCTCCCGAGGTGCCTGCAGTATCTGCAGCGCCCGAGGCACCAGCCGCGCCCGAGGCGCCAGCAGCGCCCGAGGCGAGCGTGCCGAGCCCTGCTGCTCCGGTCCAGGCCGCTCCCGCTCAGTCGGCACCGCGGCCTGCCGTGCCCGGCGGGGCGCAGACGACAGAACAGCCGCACCCCAACGCGGGTGTCGCTGGCTTCGGCCGACCGATCACCGACGTGCTGACCGCAGCGCAGGTCGCCAGCATTGGCGCGGAACCGACGCGTCCGTATCCTGCGGCAGCTCAGCCGCCCGCGCAGGCTGCACCGCAGACTGCCGCACCGCAGGCTGCCGCGCCGCAGGGCCAAGCTCCCGCTCAGGCAGCGACCTCGACACAGACCCCGACGCCCGGCCAATCGGAGACGGAGGCCGCCGCATCGACCGCGGCGAGCGGTACCGCCGCGGGGAACCCCGAAAACGACGCTGACGTTCCCGGTGAGGACGGGCACGCCGCCGGCTTCGACGACCTGATGGAACTCTGGCAGGATCTGCTCGACGAACTGCTCGAATCTGACCGCGACGCCTGGAACGCCGTGCGACCGGTTACGCCGCTCGCGCTTGACGGTGACGTGCTGACGGTGGGCCTGGCCTCCGGTTCGGACCTTGCGGCGTTTAAGTCCGCCGGGGCTGGGCCGCTGCGCGAAACGATTCTGTCTGCCGTGGGCATCAGCGTGAAGTACAAGCCGACGCGTGTACAGGCCGAGAACGCGCCCGGCGCGCAGACGACCGCTCGGGAACCACGGCCGGACGCTGACGCAGAGGAGCCTCATCGAGCGGGTGCGGACGACCCGGTCGCCCGCGCAACAGCGCGGCTGAACGGTCTGGGACCGGCGCTCAGCGCCCCGGCCTGGGCTGATCCCGTGCCAGCACCGCCACAGTCTGCCGCGCCCGTTTCCGTTGCGGTGCCTGCGGCACCAGCACACCCGAACACTGCGGCGCGCACTACGGCTCCCGTGAGCCCGTCGGCTCCTGCAACGCCGGGGACACCTCCCGTCGAACCCGCCGCCGGAAACCCCGTCACTCCCGTCACTCCCGTAACTCCCGTAACTCCCGGGATGACTCCGGGGACGGACGCCACCGAGCCCGGAACTGTCCCGGCGGTGACCCCGCCCGCAGTGAAATCGGTAGCCCCGCAGCCGCAGCCGCAGCCGCAGCCGCAGCCGCAGCCGCAGCCGCAGCCGCAGCCGCAGCCGCAGCCGCAGCCGCAGCCGGTACCGGTCCGCGTGGCGGATCCCGCAGCTTCGGTTGGGGAGCCCGAGCAGCCGAAAGCGCACACGCCACCCCGCGCTGCAGTACCCGCGGCGGCGTCCGCGGCCCCGACAGTCCCGCCGAAGTCGCCGGCATCGCGCACCGCGGCGACTGAACCCACGGACCCGTTCGCTCACGGTGACCCGTACAGCGACATGGACTCCTTGCCCAGCGGGGACAGCGAAGAAGACGCGTACGGTACGAGCGACCCGTTTGCTGCGGCATCGGGCGCGTCGACCGCCACGCCGAGCTCGTCCCGGTCATCGGCCGCTCAGGTCCCCAACGCCTCAGCTCAGGCACCCACCGCACCGACCGTGCCCGCGCCTGCATCTCGGCCCGCACCTACTGCCCCCGCCCCCGCTGGAACGGATCGCACACCCGGAGTGGATCCGGCACCCGCCGCGACTGCGCAAGCACACCCAGGTGCCGCGAGCGCCGAGTCATCCGTGCCTTCACCGGAGGCCCCGGACGCCCCAAAGGCCGCGGACGCACAGCAAGCACCGGAAGCCCCAAAGCGCACCGCGCCAACCTTCACCCGGTACGGCGAGGCCGTCGTGCGCGAGGTGCTCGGGGCGCGGTTCGTCGAGGAGCGTCCGCTCCCGCCACGCTAGGCATCACACCACATACACTGAGACCGTCCCGCGCACGCGGGGTGCGGCTATCCGCGCATCACACTCCTGGAGGCACGCCCCGTGTACGACGGCATTGTTCAAGACCTGATCGACGAGTTCGGTCGGCTCCCCGGCATCGGCCCGAAGTCGGCGCAGCGCATCGCCTTCCACATCCTGCAGACGCAGAACTTCGACGTGAGCAAGCTTGCGGAGCTGCTGAGCGAGGTTCGCGAGAAGGTTCGGTTCTGCGCGGTGTGCGGCAACATCACCGAGCAGGAAGAGTGCTCGATCTGCCGTGATCCTCGCCGAGACCGCAGCCTGATCTGTGTGGTTGAGGAGCCCAAAGACGTCGTCGCAATCGAGCGCACCCGCCAGTTCCGGGGCGTGTACCACGTGCTCGGCGGCGCGATCAGTCCCATCGATGGCATTGGCCCGGACGATCTCTCGATTCCGGCGCTCATGCGTCGGCTCGGGGAGGCCGAGATTCGCGAAGTCATCATCGCGACAGATCCCAATCTGGAGGGCGAGGCGACGGCCGCCTATCTGTCACGCCTGCTCAACAGCATTGAGGTGCCTGTCTCGCGGCTGGCCTCCGGTCTCCCCGTGGGCGGCGACTTGGAATTCGCCGATGAGGTTACGCTCGGACGGGCGTTTGAGGGGCGTCGCCGGATCGAATAGCTTGCCGGATCGGTCACGATGTGGCCGGAAGGCACGGCAATATGACACCCGAAATCGAATCGTCATATACGAAGCGATAGACTGGCACTTCGCGTTCGCATTTGAGGAGGAACCCGCGTGGCATTGATCGTGCAGAAGTTCGGGGGCTCGTCGGTTGCTGATGCGGAGAGCATTAAGCGCGTCGCCAAGCGGATCGTTGAGACCCGCCGCGCCGGAAACGAGGTCGTTGTCGCGGTGAGCGCCATGGGTGACACCACGGACGAACTGCTCGACCTTGCCGCCGAGTGCACTCCGATCCCGGCACCTCGTGAACTGGACATGCTGCTCACCGCTGGTGAGCGCATCTCGATGGCGCTGCTCGCCATGACAATCAAGGGCATGGGGCTCGAAGCCCTGTCCTTCACTGGCAGCCAGGCCGGAATGATTACCACGGCGGAGCACGGCTCCGCCAAGATCGTCGACGTCACGCCGGGACGCGTACGTGAAGCCCTCGACCAGGGGGCCGTCGCGATCGTCGCCGGGTTCCAGGGTTTCAACCGGGACTCCCGCGACATTACGACGCTGGGCCGTGGCGGATCCGACACCACCGCCGTGGCTCTTGCTGCGGCACTCAACGCGGACGTGTGTGAGATCTACACCGACGTCGATGGCATTTTTACGACCGATCCTCGCGTGGTGCCGCGCGCCCGCAAGATCGACGCGATCACCGCCGAAGAAATGCTGGAGCTCGCAGCATCCGGTGCAAAGGTGCTGCACCTGCGCGCCGTCGAGTACGCCCGCCGGCACGGTGTCGTGCTGCACGTTCGCTCCTCGTTCTCGGGCGAAGAGGGCACAATTGTTTACGACCCCGCGAAGGGGCATCCGAAGGGAGATCAGGTGGAAGATCCGATCATCACTGGTATCGCGGCTGAGAAGGACGAGGCCAAGATCACGGTCGGCGGCGTCCCAGATGTCCCTGGCAAGGCCGCGGAAATCTTCGAGATCGTAGCGAAGACGCAGGCCAACATTGACATGATCGTGCAGAACGTGTCGGCGGCCGACACGAACCGCACGGATATTTCCTTCACGCTCCCTGTGGGCGACGGCAAGCGGGTCATTGACGCGCTTGAGGCAGAGCGCGATGCGCTCGAGTTTGAAGCGCTGCAGTACGACGACCAGATCGCGAAGGTTGCGGTCGTCGGAGCCGGCATGCGCACCAACTCGGGTGTTTCGGCGAAGCTCTTCCGCACGCTCTTTGACGCGGGCATCAACATTGAGATGATCTCGACCTCGGAGATCCGGATCTCGGTGGTGACCCGTGCGGACGTCATGGACAAGGCTGTGCGCGTGCTGCACACCGCCTTCGAGCTTGACGCCGAAACGGACGCGACAGTCTACGCAGGCACCGGCCGATAGGCCCACACACTTCACGAATAGGAACACACATGTCAGAACAGAATGGCGTCAGCGTTGCCGTAGTCGGCGCGACGGGTCAGGTCGGCGCAGTGATGCGTCGCCTCCTCGTGGAGCGCGAGTTCCCGATCGGCTCGGTGCGCTTCTTCTCCAGCGCTCGCTCCGCCGGTACGACCCTGGAATTCCGGGGCGAGCAGATCACCGTCGAAGACGTTGAGACCGCGGACAAGAGTGGGATCGACATCGCGCTCTTCTCCGCTGGCGGTACCGCGTCGAAGAAGTACTCGCCGGAGTTTGCCGCCGCGGGTGCCATCGTGATCGACAACTCGAGCGCATGGCGTCTTGATCCCGAGGTTCCGCTCGTGGTGAGTGAGGTGAACCCCGAGGCGATCGACGCGGCCCCGAAGGGCATCATCGCGAACCCGAACTGCACCACAATGGCGGCGATGCCGGCGATGAAGGCACTGCACGCCGAGGCTGGTCTTGAGCGTCTTGTGGTCACCACGTTCCAGGCCGTGTCCGGCTCGGGGCTTGTCGGCGCACGCGAACTTGCGGGACAGGCTACTGCGGCGGTCGAGTCGGGCAAGCTCGAGCAGCTCGTGCACGATGGCTCAGCTGTCACGTTCCCCGCGCCCGAGGTGTATACAAAGACGATCGCGTTCGACGTGCTGCCGCTCGCCGGTTCCATCGTTGAGGACGGTCAGGGGGAAACGGACGAGGAGAAGAAGCTCCGCAACGAGAGCCGCAAGATCCTTGGCCTGCCGGAGCTGCGGGTTGCGGGCACCTGTGTTCGCGTTCCCGTGTTCACGGGCCACTCGCTCTCGATCAACGCGGAGTTTGCGCGCCATATCTCCGCGGACCGAGCCCGAGAGGTACTCGCGTCGGCCCCTGGCGTCGAGCTCACGGACGTGCCGACTCCGCTCGAGGCTGCTGGCCAGGACCCGACGCTCGTTGGCCGCATCCGCGAGGACCAGTCAGCCCCTGAGGGGCGCGGGCTCTCGCTCTTCATCTCAAGCGACAACCTCCGCAAGGGTGCTGCGCTGAACGCGGTGCAGATCGCGGAACTCGTCGCAGCGAAGTTGCTCGTCACGGCGTAGCACGCACCACAGTTTCTGACAGCGGGGGCAGGATCCAGGCGGATCCTGCCCCCGCTGCCGTATGTCGTGGGACGCGGCTGCACCAGGGAAGACACGCGCTGGAGGCCGGGGAAACGGGTGTGGGAACACTCAGCTTTCGACTTGAAGTACTGCAGTTCCCTCGGCACCGTGCTGTGTCGCATTGTGGAACCCAGAATTGTGACAGGAAGATCCGGGACGCGGCGCGAGGAGTACGTTCACTATGCACGAGCAGCTCAGCGCACGTGACCGCCGCATTCTGCTGAGCGAATCGCAACCGCTGATCTTGCGCCGCGCGTTCTTCGCGGCACTGGGGGTGCCCGAGCAGCGCTCGCCACAATGGTGTCGGGACTCGATCGAGGTCCTCATCAGTGGAGAGCACTGGGCGCCTGAGATTGACTGGGCAGTGGGGGACCCGCTGGAACTCCACTTCGTATCGGCTGCGAACGCGCGCTGGGTGTTCGAGGCCGCGGCCCGTGCCGGGTACGAGGCGCAGCTGGACGGTGCCGAGGCGGCAGTCCGGCGGTGCCGTGTACTGGTATACCGTGGGGATCCGGGCGTTCGGGCGCAGTAGGCGTTTCGGAGGGTGAAGACACGGAAGCCGGACCGTCTCGATGCGCGGGACGCGATACGCTGGGGACCATGTCTGCACACGCCGCCCCGGTCCGCCGTTACTCCTATTTGGGGCCGGCTGGAACGTTTACGGAGGCGGCCCTGAAGCAGGTGCCCGAGGCTGTGGGGCAGGACTGGCATCCGGTGGAAAACCTCGGCGAGGCGCTCGCCGAAGTGGTTTCGGGGCGCAGTGATGCCGCGATGATCGCGATTGAGAACTCCATCGACGGTGGGGTCACGGTCGCGCAGGACGCCCTCGCGACGATTCCCGGCCTCCGAATTATCGGCGAGTACCTCGTCCCCGTCAGCTTTGTCCTGGTGGCGCGCCCCGGGATGACGCTCGACCGGGTCTCGGTGGTGTCTGGCCACCCCGTTGCCTATGGTCAGTGCCGCACCTGGCTCGACGCACACACCACGCAGCACCGGCACCTGATCGCAACCTCGAACGTGCAGGCCGCGGCGGATCTCTTCGACCCGGAGAAGGGGATCGATGCGGCAATCGCGCCGCCTGGGATCGACGCGCACTACGATGTCGAGGTACTCGCTGAGGGGCTCGCGGAGAACCCCGATGCCATGACTCGCTTCGTGCTTGTGAGCCGTACGGTGCCCGTGGGGGAGCCCACCGGAGCCGACAAGACCTCGCTGATTGTCGAATTGCCGGAGGATCGCTCGGGCGCGCTGCTCGACCTGCTCGAGCAGTTCGCGACTCGCGGTGTGAACCTGACGCTGCTGGCCTCGCGCCCGATCGGGGATCGCATGGGCCGCTACCGGTTTGTGCTCGATGCCGAGGGGCACGTGAAGGATGCTCGCGTCGCTGACGCGCTCCTCGGGATCAAGCGCTTCAGCCCCCACGTCGTGTTCCTGGGCTCCTACCCCCGCGCAGATCGTGTGGCAGCGACGACCCGCGCTGCGCACGACGACGATGCATTCCGGGACGCCCGGGACTGGTTGCGCGGCGTCATCGAGGGCACCGCCGACGGCGAAGGCTAGTCCGGGGCCCTGCCTCCGGGGCCCTGCCCTGCCCATCCAATGCGCGACAGCGCACCCCTGAAACTCCAGAGCCCAGAGCCCAGAGCCCAGGCCCCTGGCCCCTGGTCCCTGGCCCCAGGCCCCAGGGACCAGAGCCCAAAGCTTAGAGCCCAGGCCCCAGGCCCCGCCGAGATCGTGATTGCGCACATTCCTGGGATGGCTGAGGTGCGAAATTGAGTTCTCGGCGGGGATGGAGTGATGGAGTGCTCACAGGTACCCTCGGCGGAGGCCAATGCTCAGGGCACTCCAACTCCTCCGAGATCGGGATTGTGCACGTTCCTGGCTTGGGTGAGGTGCGAAATCGGGTTTTCGGCTGCTTCCCTGCTTCCCTGCTTCCCTGCTTCCCCGCTTCCCTAGTCTCCCTGCGGGTGAGGTACTCGGGGTGCTCGCAGGTACCCCGGGCGCAAACCAATACAAGGGATGTGTTCCAGGCCCCGCCGAGATCGTGATTGCGCACATTTCTGGGCTGGCTCAGGTGCGAAATTGAGTTCTCGGCGAGGATTGGGGCATAGCCGCCCTTCTTGACACCACACTACTGTGTAATGCACACTAGTGTGGCAGGGCGAAGTGCCCGCGGGTTACGGAGGAACCATGGATACGACGCAACTCCTGAAGGGAGTGCTCGACGTCGCCGTGCTCGCGGTTGTGCACCGCGAAGACGGCTACGGCTACGACGTGGTGCGACGCCTCCGCGAGGGTGGCCTCGAGGAAGTTGGTGACGCCTCGGTCTATGGGACGCTGCGCCGACTCTATGCGGCGGGAGCGCTCTCGACGTATGTCGTGCCGTCAGACGGCGGCCCGCACCGGAAGTACTACAGCATCACGCCGGTGGGGCTCGAGCTACTCGCAGCGCAGCGAGCGGGATGGGAGCGGTTCGCCGCGACGCTGAGCGCACTCATCTCCGGCGACCCCACGAGCCGCTCCTCGCTGAACCCCGTCACACCCACGACCCCGTCAGGAGCGGACGCATGAGCACCACAACCGGCACCCACAACGCACGCGCGGCCGAGTTCGCGACCGCGGTGCGCGCCCAGCTCTCGGACCTGCCGCGCGAGGAGGTAGATGAGCTCACGGACGGGCTCCCCGCCGACCTCGCGGACAGGCTCGACGACGGCGGTGAGCTGGGGGATCCGGCGCACTATGCCGCGGAACTGCGTCAGGCCGCCGGGTTGCCACCACGCGCTGCGCTTTCCGATCCCAGCCCCGCATCAGTACCGTTCCGTGACCGCGTGGCCGCGTGGGGTGACCGCGCCCAGCATTGGTTGGCGGCAACGCCCGCCCGCCGAGCAATCACCGAGTTCGTTGTCGCGCTGCGTCCCGTGTGGTGGGTGCTGCGCGGGCTCGTGATCGCCGCGCTCATCGCCCTGTTCCTCAACTGGGGACTGCTGTGGTGGCCGCTGGCGTTTACCGCGCTCGCCGCTGTCGTGGTGAGCGTGCAATGGGGGCGTGGGAAGTGGACCCTCAGCGGCTGGGGTCGGTGGCTGCGCCGGATCGCGAGTGCCGTGGTAATCCTGGCGCTCCTGCCGATGGCAGCGTTTGTGATGGAGCGAGCATCACAGGCCCTCACACAGACGACGGAGGAGCCGTGGAATCAACCCGGGCTGAACTCCGACGGGGAGATGATCACGAACATCTTCGCCTACGACTGCGAGGGAAAGCCGCTCACCGAGGTACGTCTGTACCGGCAGGACGGACGCCCCCTCCACACGGGAGCTGGCGAGCCCGGCGGGGACTATGGCTGGACGCCCATGACCGAGGGGCCGGGCGAAATGCGCCGCAATGCGGCCGGCACGATGCCGGACGAGTGGAACGTGTTCCCCCTGCGACAGTTGCACGATCTGGGCTGGGGCAACGATGAAGACTTCGAGGAGTACCAGGCGCGGCCGGGGGAGTCGGCGAAGCTTCCCTTCGAGAAGCTTGCAGCGCTCGCGGACTGTGACGCAAACGCAAGCGATGAGGCCGGAAAGGACCCTGCCGCTGAGAAAGACGCTGCCGCGGAAAATGGCGCTGACGCGACAGACACTGCGACAGACACCGCGGGCGACACTGCCGCGGCGGCCGAGAAAAACACTGCCGCAGAGGAAGCGCCGAGCCGGCCATGACCGGTCCGGGCCCCGCGCCGGTGAGTGCGCGCCACCACGTGGCGAACGCGTCATCTGATCCGTCAGGCCTGCGCGTTCCACTCCGGAAGCACGCGTACGACGAGGGCGCCGGGGTCGACCACCCCGGTGACCGCGAGCGCGAGCCCGAAGTCGTCCCCATCCAACTGCACAGGCTCCGGCCCCGGCACCGACAGCGCGTATCGCGTCGCCTGGAGGTAGGAGACGCTGCGGGTGTCGTTGACGAGGTCGATGATCCGGCGGCCCGTCTTCGTCTTCCGAAGCACGCCGTTCTCCCAGCCGATCTTGTTCCAGATCCGGAGCCAGGAAAACGGTCCGAGCGGGCGCAGCGCGACGACGTCGAGTTTGCCGTCGTCAAGCTTCGCGTCGGGGATCAGGAGCACCCCACCCGGCATCAGCCCACAGTTGCCGATCATCACCGTGTATACCGAAAGCGGCTGCACAGGGGAGTTGTCGATTGAATAGTGAATCTGCAGCGGGCCGTCTCGCAACATTGTGCGCACACCCGCATCGACGTAGGCGAGCCACCCGAGCCGCTTCTTGAGCGTTGACCGGGTCGCGGAGATCGTGCGAGCGTCGAGCCCCATCCCAGCGAGCACGAGGAAGAGATGTTCGACCTGGGATTCATCCTCACGCGTGATCGTGAGGATGCCGACATCGACAGCGCGGTTCCGTCCGTAGAACGCCGCGCGCACGGCCTCCTCGATCCGGTTGAGGGGAATGCCGAGGTTGCGGGCGAGCAGGTTTCCCGTGCCCTGCGGCACGATCCCGATGGGGATCCCGGTGCCGCGAAGCACCTCGGACACGGCACGGATCGTGCCGTCGCCCCCACTCACGAGGACAACGCTCGCTCCGCGTGCAAGGGCCTCTTGTGCGGCCGCAACTCCTGCGTCCTCGGCGGCCGTCTCGTACCAGTGTGTGGGGGCCCAGCCGACCTGCTGTTCATGCGTCGTCACCGCGGCCCGCAGTGCGTTGATATCGGTCTTGAGCGGGTGATACACCACGGCCGCGCTCGGCTGGGGGCGCGCGGGAGAGGCAGACATGGCACCAGCGTAGTGCCCGCGGCGTCCGGAACCCGGGTGGGGCGCGCGTGAGTGATGTCGCGAGGAAGCCGCCACCGTTCAGCCGGGCACGGCTAAGCTGGGACGCGTGATCGATCCAGTCTTGCTCCGCACAGATCCCGAAGCCGTGAAGCGCTCGCAGCGCGCACGAGGAAGCGACGAGGGGGTGGTGGACAGCGCGCTCGCCGCCGATGCCGCGCGGCGTTCCGCCCTGACTGAGTTCGAATCTCTGCGCGCCGAACAGAACGAGTTCGGCAAGCAGGTGAAGGCGGCCTCGAAGGAGGACAAACCCGCGCTGATCGCGCGCGCGCAGGAGCTTGCGGCCGCCGTGAAAGCCGCAGACGCCCGCGCGAAAGAGGCGGAAGCCGAGTTCGCCGCCGTCGCGATGCGCATCGAAAACATCGTCATCGATGGCGTGCCCGCCGGCGGCGAGGAGAACTTCGTCACGCTGCGCGAGGTCGGGGCGAAGCCGGAGTTTGATTTCCCGGCGCGTGACCACCTGGAGCTGGGCGAGATGCTCGGTGCGATCGATATGGAGCGCGGGGCGAAAGTCTCAGGCGCACGGTTCTACTTCCTCCGTGGAGTGGGCGCCCGCCTTGAGCTCGCACTCATGAATCTCGCACTCGACAAAGCTCTGAGCCACGGTTTCACGCCGCTCATTACGCCGACCCTCGTGAAGCCCGAGGTGATGCGCGGTACCGGGTTCCTCGGTGAGCACGCCGACGAGGTCTACCACCTGCCGGCCGATGATTTGTTCCTGACGGGAACCAGCGAGGTCGCGCTCGCCGGGTACCACTCGGACGAGATTGTGGATCTTGCGCCCGGTGCACTGCGTTACGCCGGCTGGTCGACCTGTTACCGCCGCGAGGCAGGATCGCACGGCAAGGACACCCGCGGGATCCTGCGCGTGCACCAGTTCAACAAGCTGGAGATGTTCGTATACGCCGATCCGGCCGACGCAGAGGCGGAGCACGACCGTCTTGTCGGGTGGCAGGAGGAGATGCTGCAGGCGCTCGGCCTGCACTACCGCGTCATCGACGTCGCCGCGGGCGATCTCGGATCCAGCGCCGCGCGGAAGTTCGACATCGAGGCCTGGGTCCCCACCCAGGATGCCTACCGTGAGCTGACCTCCACAAGTAACTGCACCACGTTCCAGTCGCGCCGCCTCGCGACCCGGTTCCGCACGGAGAGCGGCAAGACCGCGCCGGTTGCGACCCTGAACGGTACCCTCGCGACAACCCGCTGGCTTGTCGCGATCCTCGAAACTCATCAGCAGGCTGACGGCAGTGTCACCGTCCCGGAGGCGCTGCGTCCCTACCTGGGAGGGCTTGAGGTCCTCACCCCGATCACTGGAGTGTGACCGAATGACGACCCCCCTGCTGCCGCCTGTCTCGGAGGCGGCACGCCACCTCGTTGCGCTCGACATCGACGGGACCGTGCTGAGTCACGGTTTTGGAGAGGGCGCGGGCGACGACTCGGAGGGCGGCCGGATCGACCCGGATCTGGCCGTGGCGATTCGTGCCCTGCACGAGGCGGGGCACGAGGTCGTCATTGCGACTGGGCGGTCGGTGGACGCGACGCTGCCCATCGTGGAGCGACTCAAGATCCGGCCTGACTGGGTTGTCGCAGCGAACGGTGCGGTGACGTTGAAGCGGGATCCGCTCGCGACGCGCGCTTATCGCCGGGAGATCGTTGAGGCCTTCGACCCGAGTGACGCGCTGCAGAAGATCCGCACTCAGCTGCTGACCGCGCGCTTTGCGGTCGAGCTCGCGGACGGCGGCTTTTTGTACACGGAGCAGATTCCAACGGGCACGCTGCCTACGCAGCAGCGGAAGGTGCCCTTTGAGGATCTGCTCGGGGTGCAGGCCTCTCGTGTGGTTGTGGTCTCGCCGGATCACCGCCTTGAGGAGTTCCTGGGGGCCGTCGAGTCGCTGGGCCTCACCCATGTTTCCTACGCAGTCGGGACGACCTCCTGGCTCGACATTGCGCCGTACGGGGTGACGAAGGCGAGCGCGCTTGAGGTTGTGCGCGAGCGGCTCGGGATCGATCGCTCACGTGTCTTCGCGGCGGGGGATGGGCGCAACGACATCGACATGCTCCGTTGGGCCGCGCACCGTGGAGACGGTGTGGCGATGGGCCAGGCTGACCCGGACGTGCAGCAGGTAGCTTCTCGCGTCACACTCCCGATCCAGGAGAATGGCCTGTTGCTCGCGCTCCGCGAGCGGTTCCCGGGCCTCGCCTGACCCGCGCAGCGCTCGCGCTTCGCGCATGGTGCGCAAAGGCGCCCGCGGTTTGCTAGGCTCTTTCGCGGAGGGTTGTCCGAGCGGCCGAAGGAACTTGTCTTGAAAACAAGCACTGGGTAACCCCCAGTCAGGGGTTCAAATCCCCTACCCTCCGCCACAAAGTGCCCGATCAGGTATCAACCCGATCGGGCACTTTTTATTGCCTAGTGGTGCAATGCAGCCCCGTCCCGCCCTGCCGCGCCCGCGTCCCGCACCTTGATCCTGCGCCGAAAGGTCAATTTCGCACATCCCGAGTGGGGAAAAGACGCAAAATTGCGCTTTCGGGGGCGTAGGGACTTGGGTGCGCGGGAGCGGGGCTGGGGCGCGGGCTTTGCTACTGCAACGGGTGCGCCACCATCGTGCCTTCGAGGCCCTCATCTTCTTCGGGCTTGGGGTCGCGCGCGTCGGAATACGCGAACATGATCGATGCGGTGGCGAGCACAAACGCGATGATCCCGAGCGGGTTGCACAGCGCGATCGACATCTCCGCGGAGAACGCAGAGCCGGAGGCGAGGCTCAGAATCGATTCCAGTTGCCCGTTCGCGAGGTCTGGCACCGTGAAGCCGAACCCGATCGCACACACCCAGGTCAGAATGAGGGTGACGATGGTGCTGCGTCCCGTGCGCTTACCGCGTGCTCGGGTGATCGAGATCCGGCGCGCAAGCCACAACTGCAGCCCGGCAAAGATGAGCCCAATGGTGGGGACATACCACCAGGACAGTGACCCGCCAATCCCAAATGGCCACCGGCCGAGCGCCATCCACAGCGCCAATACCACTCCAACAACACCAACTACGCGGCTGTTCACGCGCGCTCCTTCTCTGCAAGCGTCCCGCCGACATGCCCGGCGTTCATGTATAGCCAAGCAGATTTCGTATCGGGATGCGAAAGGTGCTATTCTCAAACGGTTGTCATCGCAAGGTGGCTACGCCCCGATAGCTCAGTGGTAGAGCACTTCCATGGTAAGGAAGGGGTCCCCAGTTCAATCCTGGGTCGGGGCTCTGACTCTCTGGCCCGCACTCGTGCGGGCCAGTTTGGCTGAGTAGCTCAGCTGGTTAGAGCGCACGACTCATAATCGTGAGGTCGCGGGATCGAGCCCCGCCTCAGCTACAGAGAGTCACAACGAAACCCCCTCTTCGGAGGGGGTTTCGACGTTTACGCGGGGTTGCCGATTCAATCGGCTGGCGACCAATGAGGTAGTCGAGCGTGACGCCAAATGTGTCCGCGATGGCCACCACTTCGTCCAGGGTCCACCTGGTTACGCCGTTTACCTTGTTGCTCAGTGTGGGGGCCGATAGGCCAGCTTTCAACGCGATTTGCTTTTGCGAGACGCGACTACCGAACCTCAGGTGGTTGACCCGAAGCGACACGTGGTCGTACATGTTTGATTCAAGCTGCGGCTCACTGATGCCCCCAGATTACTTGAGGGGCTCATCGCAAATGAGGGTGTAAAGATAGGCGGCGGAGTTCCCTGCGCCCCCCCCAACTAGGCCCACAGCCACGAGCTGCCCATCCCGCATCGAAACTCGAAACCCTTCGAGAGGTTCAGATCGTTCCTTACTGGAACGGCGCTACCCAACACAGGCGATCCGGAATCGCGAGTGTGGCCAGGAGCCAGAACCTCGAGAGAGAAGCTCGAAGACGGGCCACTTTGGTTGCGTGTTGCGCGGCAACACGCAACCAAAACGGCCCTTCACGAATTCATCTCGGATCACGGATCGCCGCTGGCGGCCACAACCAAGTGACCAGGCGCGCTGGCAAGAACCCACAGGCCCCCTGAGCGGCCTTCCTTGAGCTCCCGTGCAGCTCTACACCCTCAAATGCGAAGAGCCCGATTAACTCATCGCCGACCGCCACCTCCTGCCGAGGAGGAGCACCGCGGCACCGAGGAGGAGGACACCCACCCCGAGGACACCAATGCCAGAGCTCTCGGCACCCGTACGCGCGAGCTTGCCGCTGGTACCGGAACCACTCTGCTGCGTGGCGGGGCTGTTCCCGGCGCCCTCTTCCTCACCAGTGCCGATACCTGCAGAAGCCATTACGATTTCGACAGTGGTGGAGCTGGGCAGCAGGTCAAGCCTCTCGGGGGCGAAGACGAGTTCGATCTGGTGTGACCCGACGGAAAGCGCAGGAAGAGTGACCGAACCAGCACCGGCTTCAACGCCAAAGGGCAAGTCGAGGGGCTTACCATCTTCGAAGGCCTGCACGGAACCATCGACTCCTACCGACTCAAGGGCCGCGAACACTGGAACTTCGGCCACCTCGCCCGCTGCCACTGAGTAGCGGGTCTGACTGGCCCGCACGCTCGTTTCAAAGCCTCGTACCTCGAAGGTGACAGGTTCGCTCTCGGAAGGCGCGAAACCGGGTCCTGGCACAAACCGAGCCGTGATGGTGTGCCGGCCCACTGGCAACTCGCCGACCTCGAGCGAGAACGCCGACATGGCATTGTTCAGCCCCTCTTCCGCTGTCTCGCAGTCGAGATCGACCCCCTCAGTGTCACAATCCAGCCCGGCAGGGATCGTGAAAAGTTGCTCTTCCGGCTCGCCCTCGCTTGCGACAACCTCGATCGCGCCGCGCGGATCGGTTGTGTCGGTGTCGTCTGCGTTGGTGACGGTGCCCGCGAAGAGGATCGTACCGTCAGCGCTGATATCGAGGTTCGAGAGATTCAGGACCGTACCCGTGGCGATAGTCGCGACGCTGATGGGCAGCGGCACAGAATCTGACGGCAAGAAGTACGCGTCATCATCCCCGAGATACGAGACCGTCAAGGTTTGTGCCTCAGGCGGAATTACCGCGTCTGCGAATACCGCGAGTCCGCTGTCGTTGAGCTCGGTAAAAGCGACTGGCTGCCCATCAGATTCGAGCTCGGCAAAGCCGCCGACTGTGGCGCTTGAGGAAGTGACCTGCGCGGTGATCCTCGCCGGAGTGAACGCCTTCAGCGAATCGGGAACCGAGACAAATTCGGTCGCGGTCGCGGTCGGGGTGGGAAGCTCCGGGGGAGTCAGATCATCATCAGTGCTGAGATCATTTCCGGTGTCGACGCTATCGGTAGCACCGACGCCATTGGTGTCATCGGCACTATCGAGCTCATTGGTGACTTCGCCATCTTCGAACATGGCAGTGGGGCCGGGGAAGGTAACTCGCAGTGTGGAGGTCGAGCTCGTGAGCCCCGGCTGCTCTGGAGCAAATTTGATACGGAATTCGTGTTCGCCCGGGCTGAATCGCCCACTGGGATGCCGCAAAAAGAGGTTCGCGTGCCCGTTGGTCGCACCGGTGACGTTGTCGTTCGTGTTGCCCTCGGCGAGCTTCTGATCTCCCTCAGTGACGACGAAAGTGCCTCGTGTTCCGACATAGGAGGTGCGGGCCGTGCTGGCGAACACCTTCACCCCAATGCCGACGTCGCTCAGTGGGGTGCCCTCTGCGGTGAACGCGACGAGAGACTTGCCAGGCACCACGACGTATGAGGCGGTCGTCGATTCAAAAAAGTTGGAATTCATGCGCACGAGCCAGGTGGCAGTCTTATCGTAGGTAGAAGCGCGACCTTTTGCGTCACGCACGCCTGCCGCGGTCCAGGTCATGCCGGCGCCGCCGCCGCCGCCGCCGCTCGAACCCCAGAACTTCTGACCGCCGCCGCCGCCCAGACCACTCGCTGGCCAACCGCCACCGCCTGCGCCACCGCCACCGCCGTCGGTGTTGAGGCCCGCGGAGCTGCCCGCCTGACCCACCGATTTGTACCCCTTTGCCTGAGCGTTGTCAATGCCAGCGAGCCCACCGGCGCCGGGGTGCGCTCCGCCGCCGGACCTGCCGTTACCGGAAGTGGGTTCTGAGGGGGCGTAGGAAGTGCCGCCCATACCGCCGAGATTTGTGACGCTCACACTCTCGCAACGCCCGTCCCCAAAGGTTGAGCATTGCTTCTTGTTCTCGCTGTGTGTGGCACTGCCGCCCGCACCGCCTCCACCACCGGCCACCGCGACGAGTGTGCCGTTGAGCTTCACGGCTGCGGCTCCGCCTCCTCCTCCTGCGTGTTTGCCGGTGATGCTGCCCTTGCCGCCGGTGCCGCCGCTCACAAAACCCTTACCGCCGTCTCGTTCATCCTTCTTGCCGGTGGCGCTCGTCGAGGCGTAGACCGTGAGCACGTCGCCGGGCGCAACATCAAGCTCGACCGAGAAATCGGCACCCAGACCACCGGAAGACCCTTTTCCGGCCCCCTGGCCACCGGTGCCACCGCGCAGCGCGACCACGACAGTGCTGACTCCGTTCGGCACGCGCCAATCGGTGCCTGAAGGATCGGTGAAGCCGTAGATGGCATCGGTCGGATTGATGACGGCCTGTGCCGGGGCGGGCGCAACCAGAGTTACAACACTGATGGCGAGTGCCGCTGCGGTAGACAGTGCGGCCAGCACGCGCGAAGTGCGGCGAGGCGTGCGGTGAATGGAGGTGTCGGCGTCGTCACCGAAAAGGTTGGTCATCGTCCAAGTATAGACGCATGTAGGCATTCGGGGGCATAGTGGGAGTGCGGAGTTTGGTCAAGATCTCCCCAAGATGATGCTTCCTACACATCTATCCAAAAGACCTGGGTCTGGTGCACGACGGTCCTATACGGGGTGTGCTGAAGCTTTGGTTGAGTCCAGGGTCTCCGCCGCCAGTGCGACGACATCCTTCATTAGGGTCTCGAACTCGATGGGGGTCAGTTTCCCGAGTCTGCGTTGCCGCCTCTCGCGATGGTAGATCCCTTCAATCCACTGGACGATCGCGAGACGCAGCTCGAGCCTGGTGGCCCACCGGCGCTCGGGCAAGAACATAGCCGAGGTCGGCGATGTCGTCTGAGAGGACCCGGTACCCACCCTCGGGGTCGTCCTCGTGCAGTTCCCGGAGCACCCCGATCAGATGCGCCTCCTCCGCACCGCCGCGGCCATCTCGCGGCGCTCATCAGGATCGGTCGATGGGGTCATCCCATGCGAGCGGAACCGGTCGTCTCTCACCCACGTCTGCAGCGCGGTCTTCGAGATCCCCAGGTCCCTGCACGCCGTCTTCTGCGACGACCCCGCAGTGACCATCGCCACGGCGTCTCGTGTGAACTCATCGGAATTGATCTTCGGCACGACTGCCATACTTCCAGCGCACTCCATACCCAGGAAGTATGCGGTCATGGACTCAACCGAAACCTCAGCAGACCCCAATGCCTGGTGACCTTCGTCTGTCACCCCGCGAACGAGTCACCCCAAGAACTGATCTTTCCCTGCCCCTGAAGCGAACAAGATCAGGCTCGCGCGTTGGGGATCGTTCGTGTGCTTGCACAACGTTGGCTCTTCCATTCGGCCAAGTCAACTGTGGGCAAGGAAGGGTCAACTTTTCGTGCTGAAAGTGGCGAATTGGCTTGGGTGAATCGGAATCGTGAGGTCGCGGGATCGAGCCCCGCCTCAGCTACAGAGAGTCACGAAAATACCCACGGTCTTGGTCGGGGGTATTTTCGTTTGTCAGCGATGTGCCTGCTACCAGCTGCGCAGCCCACTCATGTTGCCGGAGAGCCATTCCTGTGACCAGCTCTCGCCGTTTCCGGGTGTGACGACCAGGCTGCTCGGTGTGACGCTATACAGCGTGTCGCCGTTTGTGGCGAAGGCGTATCGGCCGTCGCTTCCCTGCCGCCGCTCGGCGGGGAGCAGCATGTACCCGAGTGCGTCATTACCTCCGAGGTAGAAGTAGTCCCCGGCCTGCGCGCAGATCCGTACCACGAACTCTTTGGTGGTCCCGTAGAACACCTCGGAAGCGGGCGAAGGGCACAGGCCGTTGACCTCGGGTGCCACGACCGGAGCTTGGGTTGTTGGTCGCGGGGCCGCTGTGGTGGGCTTGGGCGCGGGGGCCTGAGGCGTCGCGGGAGCCTCCTGGGCGACCGGCGCGGGATCGGCCGCGGCGGGTGCCTCGGGGGCGACCGGTGCGGCAACCTCAGCTGGCTGAGTGGCTGCGGAGTTGTTCCCGTTCATGATCGCGTAGGTGATGCCGGCGCCGGCGCCGATCGCCAGGAGTCCGCCGAGCACCAGTATCGTGATTCTCTCCGCGGGCCGGGCGAAGAGTCCGGGCTGTGCGGGAGCGGGGCTCGCCGGGGGCGCGGTCGGGGTCGGGTCAGGGAGTTCCGTGCTCATGGCGTCCTTTCGAGGCTCACGCGGGCCGGGGAGATCGGGGGAGGCGTGTGGGTTGCGAGTCGTGAATGACGGCTGCCACGGCGACACACCTCTAAGTATGTGCGTTTTCTATCTGTTATCCATTCTAACTCAGTGCACTATCGCTGTGAGGAGAGCCGGGTATGAGGAAACAAATGCGCTCTGCGCTGAGGCCGAGGGGTCGCTCCAAGTGCGGGAGCCTGGGAGGACCGTGAGTGTGAGGCGGTTCTTTCCCACTGGAAGACACCCAACCCGTACTCAGGCAGGCCCGGTTACACTGGGGGACGCAGTTCGGGTTCGCTCCGATCGCTGCGTCCACGGGGCTCGGGGGACCGAACCTGGAGGTTCTCTTGCGCAAGGTTTCCTATCAGTCGCGCCCGCACTTAGTGCAGGTCCTGCGCCGGTATTTGCTGGCTGGGTACGACGTCGAATTGTTGTCGCCGAGAGGGAACGGCGGATCCCGGTTTCTCCGTGAGTTCCTCGCCGAGATCAGAGAGCACGGTCAGGCGGCCGTATTGCTTCCCGACGTGGGCGACGAACGCCCGGTGCCGAGCGTTTTGCTCGCTGCGCTGGCTGACCAGGGGCGTACGATTCCGAACACCACGGTGAGTTCGCCAACCGAACTCGCCGCGCACATGGAACGAGCCTTCGGGAGTCGTCCCCTGACGCTCGTTGTCGACGGTCCGCAAGCGCTCACTCCGCTGCTGCAAGCGGCAATCGCGCTGTATCGGGCCTCGGCGCAATTGCAGATCGTGCTGCTGTGCGATCGCGAAAATACGGCCCCGGAGCGAGCCCCGCAGGCGGTCACCGTGCCGCTGCCGACGCTCACCTTGGAAGAGCTCGGCGCTGTGCTCAATGGCGTGTGCGGCGCACCACTCGACGCGGGCACTTTGAGTCGGGTGTACGCGAAATCCGCGGGGCTTGTGAAGCTCGCGGTCGCCATCGCCGAAGTGGGAGTGATCGAGGGGAATCTGAAGCTTGTGGACGGGCTGTGGGTGGCAGCACGGGATCTCTGGAGTCCCCGTCTGCTCCCGATGGTGCGGAGTTACGCCCAGGGAGCGGGGCCGGAGGACGCGGATGCGCTTGAGGCGATTGCCGTCGCGGGGCTCGTGTCCGCCGCGGACGCGGTGTCTCTGATCGGGGCGGACCGTGTGGAACGCCTAGAGCGCCAACAGCTCATCGCCGTTGAGGCCACCGGGACCCGCCACTGGGTGACCGTGAACCCGCCGATCCTCGGCGAGATGTTTCGACACGGTCGGTCCCCCATGCGGCTGGCGCGGGTCGGCGCCCAGATCGAAGAGGTGACCGCGAAACCGGTTGAGGCGCTGACTCCCATTGACACGAGGGTTCGGATCGGGCGGATCGATCCGATGATGATCCGGCGAGTCTCTGAACAGAGGGCCGTCACGCTCAGGACCGCGCACCGCGCGTGGGAGGAGCACGGGAGCGCGGACGCGGGCCTCCGCTATATAGATGCGCTCGTGGCCAGCAGCGCACCGGCCGCGGAGGCACTTGCCGTCGTCGCACTGGTGTCGGGACTGCCACTCAGCTCGGAACAGCTTGCCCGTCTCCGAGTCTGGGAAGCGCGGGTGCTTGGATATCAGAAGGGAGACGTCCGGGCGGCGCTCGCGCTCCTCGACGATGCGGGGGACCGGGGGCGTGCGCTCGGCGAGTACCGCGGTCTTGTTGTCGCGGCGCGAATGCGGCTCGCCGCGGACCTCGACGTGATCCCGGTGGATGCGGAGACGCAACTCGCAGACGCGGTCGACTTGCCGCTGCTTGTGCGGCAGGAACTTCGCACCGAGTTGGTCGCGGTCCACTACGCTCGAGGCCATCTCGCGGCAGCAAGCGCTGGGATCGCAGAGCTGCGCCAGTGGAGCCAAGACCGGGTCGGGCACCGCGCACGCGTGTACGACGCGCTGGTGGATCTGGGGGCGGGCCGCGCGGAGGCCGCCACCCGCACCGTGAGTCAGGGTTTCGAAGACGCGAAGGATGAGCTCGACGGGACCATGATGCGGGCCTACACTTACGTGTTGTTCCTGCTTGTCTTGTCACGCGGGCAGAGCCTTGGCATTGCGCGGGTGAACGAGCTGTTTACGGCGCTCGGTACCGTGCCGGTCTTTCCTCAGAATGCTCACCTGGGCGTGCGGGTCTGTGGCCTCGTCAGCGTCAACGGATCAGTTGAAGAGATTCAGGGTCTCGTGCGCGAGTTGGGTTCGGTTCCGCTCTCAGCTGGCACGCTACCGGGAACCAGTCGTGCCTGGGCGGAAGCGAAGCTCGCCGCAACCACGGGGGAGGTCTCAGTCGCTGCCAAACTGTGCTGGGAGGACGCCCTCGACCTGCGCAGGCGCGGAGGTGCACTTGCGGCTGCACACAGCGCCGTGCGGTCACTGGAGTACCGCTATGACGAGACTCGGGCAGAGCAACTCTCGGGGTGGCTGGAGGGCATCGATAGTGAGCCGTTCAGGGCAATCTTGGACTACCTCCGTGCCCGGTCGCGCGGGCATGCGGCGGGGGTGCGCGAGGTGATCCAGCTGCTCGCAGCGGTGGGGCAGATCGGACACGCAATGCAGGCCTATCGTGATCTCAGCCGGCTGCAGGACGTCCGGAACGATCACCAGCTTGCTGCTGACATCTCAGCGGAGCGTGACGCGTTTAGCAGTGCGCTTGAAAGCAGCGGAATGGATCTTCTGCAGATGGTGGCCACAGAAGCGAAATTGACTCGAAGGGAAGAGGAGGTTGCGCGACTCATTGCGGCCGGACTGACGAACCGACAGATCCAGGAAGAGCTCGTGCTCAGTATTCGCACAGTCGAGAATCACGTGCACAGGCTCATGCGGAAGCTTCGGGTGTCCTCTCGGCAGGAAGTGGTTGATGCCGTGCGGGGCTGGGTAGGGGAAGCTGCAGGAGAGCCTGCGTAGGTGGCCGGACTGAGTACTCAGAACACCCACCTACCTCACTCGACTCGGGCTCTGGGGTACTCAGGTGCCGAGTAAACGCGGAAATCCAACCTATTGTCGTTTCTGAGAGGTACACAACGCACCACATACGCCCGGTTTCCGGGTGGCGGAGCGGAAAGGGAGGGGCAAGGCTTTGGTCATGTCTCTGTGTATGTCTCACCGCTGGTGGATTCTTCGCAACGACGGAGTTGATGAAGCTAGCACTTCGCTGTGGTCGACCGATACCCCCATCCCCCATCCCCTCGGTCGGCCACAGCGCCAGTCTTCTCGGCTTGACGGCCGAGCCCGTGTCGCCTCACGCGGAACTCGTGGGAAGCCGCTTTCGCGTCTCTGGCACTCGGAGCAGTTGCCACAGCCCGGTGCACAGACCTGCATTTCCTTGACAGAACCCAAGTTCAGACGTACTTTGCAGAGTGCAGGGCCTTGTCTCGGAAGCGCGCCATAATCCCCATCCAACCCCCGGCGCGATCCGGTCCCGGGCAGGGTCGGGTCTCCACGGAAGTCCACGCCGACTCCGGGAGGCCCTTGCACGTGTACCCGCCCCGCAAGGGGTGTATTACGCGCGAAGCCCGGCCCAGGGGGCACCGTGTGCTGGGGTCCGAGGCGGGGACCGAAACGCGCGTAGCTCGCGCTGAAAGTGACCGCAGAGCGCTGAGGCCTCAAACTCTGAGTCCGCGGTGCAGCGAATCATGTCGAGGACTTCAATGATCTGATCGCAACTGAGGCACCACGGTGGCGAAACTGTCTCGAGTGGGTGTTCGCAGAGTCCCCGGTACGCGCGGATCAGGGCACCGGCGACAGTGTTCAATCGCGCTCGCGGCTCCTCGTCCGCAGTCGCCTCGCTCACACGCCCTCCTCGATGAGGTCACAGCCCGTCCAGATGCTCACCACAGTCAAGTTGCCGGGGTCGCCCGTGTCAAGTGCTCGACGAAAACACTTGACGGATCCCGCGATTCGAACGAGAGTTGCTGTCAAGAGACGCGATTCTCGAATTCGTGGTGTTCACCGACGAACCCCACGGGCAGGTTTCCAGCCGGACTGTGTGGTGAAGGAGGCGTAAGCATGGGGCGATTCACTGACTCGGTGAAGTCACTGTTTGCGCGGCGAGAAAATCGGGTCTTCACGCCCGAGGACGCCGCCGAAATCGACGACTGGGT
The DNA here is from genome assembly GCF_900163635.1 of Leucobacter sp. 7(1). Lineage (GTDB taxonomy): Bacteria > Actinomycetota > Actinomycetes > Actinomycetales > Microbacteriaceae > Leucobacter. The sequence goes on from NZ_FUID01000026.1 coordinate 66,576, forward strand.
GGACGAGGGCGGAGCCGCGCACCCGTACGGACCGCCTCGCGTGAAGGACGATCCGGACGAAACGCCACCGGGGCGGTAGCCGGAATACCGAAACGGGCTCGGGGGAGTCCGGTGCGCAAGCACGAGGGGAACAGACATGGGTAACCGAACACGCAGTGCCTGGTGCGCCACGGGAGTCAGCGCGGTGCTGCTCGCCGCGATGCTGGGCCCGGTCTCGCCGGCGCTCGCCGCAGAGACCACCGTCGCAAATGTCGCGGAACTCCAATCCGCGGTGGAGGCGCTTCCAGCTGGAGCCGCGACTGTCACTCTGGCGAGTGGCTTTGCCCCGGTCGGTGCGCCGCCGGTCATTGTGCTTCCGGCGGGCGTGCAGCTCACCCTTGCGGGTGACGGCACCACGGTCACGAAGGTCGAGGGCACAACCGGGCGGCACCTTGATTTCCGTGGGGACGGAAGCCAGACTGTCACCGTAACGGGGATCGACTTCACGGGGTTCAACGACCCGGACCCCACGGGACAGGCGGGCGGTGTTCCCGGAGGCGGACTTGGCATCCAGAATGTCCCGGAGGTCGCGGTTACGCAGTCCACTTTTGCGGGCATCGATGGCTCCGCTGGTCTCGCTCTGGGTGGCGTGAAGACTCTGAACGTCTCCGACTCGAGCTTCCTCGGCAACCGGGCGGCTGCCGGTGCCGCGGTGGAGCTTCCGGTAGGCATCAACGCGACGTTCACGCGCGCCACCATGCACAAGAACTGGGGCACGCAGTCCGGCTACTCCGGGGGAGCGCTGCGCGCCGTTGGGAAAAGCACCCTGACGATTGAGAACTCGGTGTTCACCGGCAACGTCTCCTTGACCCGTGGCGGCGCGATCTCCTTCCACCAGATGGATGGTGCACTGACGGTGCGCGACAGCGTGTTCACGGGGAACAAGGTCCCGCTCGCTGCGAACAACACCACAGTGAACGACGGCGGTGCGATCGCGGTCAACGAGCGGCCGATCGCGGAGCCACAGACCGGCAAGACCCTCATCACCGGCAGCACATTCAGTGAGAACGTCGCAGCAGACGAGGGCGGTGCGCTGCTCATCCAGTCCGGGAACGGCTCCTCCGCGGTGATCCAGAACAGCACCTTCTATGCGAACCGTGCCGAGGGGAAACAAACTCCGCTTGACGATACGAGCGGCGGGGGCGCGATCGAGGCGTTCGGGACGCCACTGACGCTCGAACACAACACCTTCGTGAATAACCTCGTAATGCGTGGGACATCCTTCGCTTTTCAGCGGGGCGGGGCAGTTTCGGCCACGGGCGACAACGCGTATCTGAAAGCGCAGCCGCTGAAGCTCTCCCACAACCTGTTTGTCGGCAACGACTCGGTCAATAACGACGGGGCTTCTGCCGGGACGAGCAGCTACCGGCAAGTCTCGGCGCGGGGCGGAATCGAAGCGGTTGTGGGGGTCCCGGACACCGAAGCGGCAATCGACGAATCACCTGACGCCCCCAAGCTCGACCGTGACGGACTCGAGCTGAAGTACCCGGATTTGACTGAGGAAGAATCCAAGGCTGAGGGCGAGCCGCTCGCTCTTGACCTTGGGGGCACGACAAACATCGGGGTCGACAACGGGACGGCGATTGATCTCGCGGAGATCAACCGCATCGCCGTGCTCGGTGACGACGCTGCGGCGCCCGCGCCCAATGGCAGCACGATTGTCGCGGGTGATGCCCGGACGTCGAGCACGCAGACGCCCGGAACGATCCGGTTTCATCCCGGAGACGGGGATCTCCTGAAAGGAGTGGCCGACGGTGTTGGCCCCGCAGCTGCGGGCATCGTGACCGACCAGCGCGGGTTCCCCGTAGATGAGCCTGCGGACGCGGGCGCGCTGCAGCAGGCCTTCATCCGTTACGATCCGAACGGTGGCGATTGGGAAGCGTTGACGGAGCACGCGTTCGACGGGGCCCGGATCGTGCAACGCGATGGCACCGCGCTCGTGTGGTCAGTGGGGCCGGTAGGGTCCGAAGTGACAACGGAGCAAGCGCCCACGACGGCACCCACGGAGAAGACGTTCGCGGGGTGGAACACGGCAGCTGATGGATCGGGCGAGGCCTACCCGGCGGGGTCCATCACCATTCCTCCGGGGAACCTGCGACTCTACGCCCAGTGGCAGGAGGAGGAACCGCCCGTTGAGGACGGCACGGTCACCGTCGAGTACGTCGATGCCGACGGCGCTCCGCTCCGCGACCCGATCGTGCTCACCGGAAAAGTGGGAGATCCGTACACAACGGAGAAAGTTGTGTTTGAGGGCTACGATTTGCTTCGGATCGAGGGTGTGCCCAACGGCACCTTCGGGGCCGAAGCGGTGACCGTGCGCTACCACTACCGTGCGCAGGACATTACTCCGCCCACCGGGACGGGAACGGTCGTGTCTGCCTACGTCGACGATGCCGGTAAAGCGTTGCGCAGCCCCATTACGCAGACCGGGAAGGTCGGGGAGAAGTATCAGACCAAGCGGCTGAGTTTCTCGGGATACACCTTTGTACGCGTCGACGGCAAAGCGACAGGCAACTACGCGCAGACTCCGATTGCGGTGACCTACGTCTATCAGAAGGACGGTTCAGTGACGCCGCCGCCGGTTGTGGATCCGCCGGAGGGGAAGACGCCCCCCGCAGCCACAACCGGGCCCCTCGCGACCACAGGTCTGAACCTCGGGTGGCCGCTTGTTGCCGCAACGGGCGTCGCCATTCTCATCGCGGCTGGCGTGTTCCTCCTGGGCCGGCGCCGGCTCGGGGACGGCAACGCGCAGTAGGCGCGGATCCGGTGTCGGCCGCAGTACCGCTACGCGGCCGACACCGTGAAGCGTACTGACGCGAGCTGCTCTTCGCGGGTTGGCGCAGCGTGCACCGTGACGAGCTCGTCGACGTCGGCAAACTTTGCGAACGCTGCGAGCTCAGCCCGCACCCGCTCAGGACCGCCGATCGCGGTGTGCGTCAGCATGTTCCGGATCTCGATGCCCGCGGGTGTATCCAGCAGCGGTGCCGCCTCGTCTGCAGTGAGTTCCTGATCGCGACCACGGGAGAGGAACCGCCGCACCCGGTCCAACTCGGCACGGGCGAAGAGCCGCTCTGCCGCCTCATCGGTTTCCGCTGCCACCACATTGACGCCCGCGCTCACGTAGGGCGTCGGGTGCGCCGCGCTCGGCACGTAGTTTGCGCGGTAGTGCTGTACTGCTGTGGTGAGGAGCTGCGGGGCAAAGTGTGACGCGAAAGAATAGGGCAGCCCAAGCTGGGCGGCGAGCTGCGCGCCAAACAGCGAAGATCCGAGGATCGTGAGCGGGACACGGGTGCCCCGGCCGGGGTACGCGTTCACTGCAGCCCGCGGCAGGTCCTCCGAGAGATACTGCTGGAGTTCGAGCACATCGGAGGGGAAGCGCTCGGCAGCCTCGTGGGTGCGCCGGAGTGCGCGGAACGTGGCCCCGTCAGTGCCGGGTGCGCGTCCCAGGCCGAGGTGAATGCGTCCGGGATGCAACTCGGCGAGCGTGCCGAACTGCTCGGCAACGAGGAGCGGTGCGTGGTTCGGGAGCATCACGCCGCCCGCGCCGAGCCCAATGCGCTGTGTCTGCGACGCGATGTGGGCGATCAGCACTGCCGTCGCGCTTGAAGCGATCGACGGCATATTGTGATGCTCGGCGTACCAGATCCGCGTGTAGCAGTGCTGCTCCGCTGTCTGGGCAAGCGCAACAGAGTGCGCCAGGGCGTCTGCGATCGTGCCATCCGCCTCCACCGTCGCGAGATCCAGGACAGAGAGGGGCGGCAGCACAGTCATATGGAGTGTAACGCGCGAGCCGGGCCGACTATTCCGGGGCGCTGGAGATGCACATGGCGGCCGCCCCCAAGGGAACGGCCGCCATTCACGTCACGACGAGCTACTTGCCCGCGGGCGTCCAGTTCTGCCACTGGCCGCTGCGTTCGAAGTCGAGATCGAGTGGGATGTTGCTGCGATCCCGCAGCAGGATCGTCGCGAGCATACCGAGGGCGGTCATGAAGAGGAGGTACACGACGATTGCCCAGGTACTGCCGAAGGACTGCAGCAGGATCTGCGCGATTGTCGGGGCGAACGCGCCGCCGATCACGCCACCGAGGGCGTAACTGATCGAGATGCCCGAGTACCGCACGGAGGCGGGGAAGCTCTCCGCAAACCAGACTGCCGCGGGGCCATAGGTCAGGCCCAGGCCGATGGCGAGCAGGCAGGTGCCCAGGAGTACGCCCAGTACGCCGCCGTTGAACACAAACTGGAACAGCGGGATCACGCCAGCGGCCTGGACCACCCAGCCGATCGCCATGATTGGCTTGCGGCCGTAGCGGTCGGAGAGCGGGCCGGACAGGTACGTGAAGATCGCCCAGACGATTGCTGCGGTGAGGACCGCAAGCTGGACCTGCACAGGATCGTAGCCGAGACCGCCGTCAGCCTCAGGACGCGAGGCGAGGCCCTGAACGTAGCCTCCGGTCAGCATGTAGCCGACCGCGTTGTTCCCGGCGAACAGGAGAGCGCTCAGGATCACGAGGGGGAGGTGCTGCTTGAAGATCTGCACGATGGGCGCGGATTCCTGCTGCTTTGCCTCCGCGATCTCGCTGAACACAGGGGACTCGTTGACGGTGCGGCGGATCACGAAACCGACGATGATGAGCACCACGGAGAACAGGAACGGCACGCGCCAGCCCCACTCCTCGAAGGCGTCGCCGGGCGCGACAACGCGCATGAGTGCGAGCATGGCGGACGCGAGCAGCATGCCGAAGGGCACACCCAGCTGCGGGAAGATGCCAAACAGGCCGCGCTTCCCCTTGGGGGCGTGCTCGACCGACATGAGGACGGCACCGCCCCATTCGCCGCCGGCCGAGAGGCCCTGCAGGATGCGGAGTGCGATCAATAGGATCGGGGCGATGATCCCGATCGACTGGTATGTCGGGAGAATGCCGATGCCCACGGTGGCGACGCCCATGAGGAGCAGCGTGATGACAAGCATGGGCTGACGGCCGAGCTTGTCGCCGAAGTGCCCGGCGAGGAACGCGCCCAGCGGGCGGAAGAGGAAGGAGAGTCCGATCGTGACGAGCGAGAGGATCTGCATCATGCCCGGACCCGCGGGCTCGAAGAAGAGCTTCGCGAGTACGAGGTTCGCGGCGAACGCGTAGATGAAGAAGTCGTACCACTCGATGGTGGTGCCGATGATGGAGGCCGCGACAACTTTGCGGCGCTCCTGTGGCGTGCTCGCCACGGCAGGTGTGGTCTGTGTCATTATTTGACGCCCTTGTCCAACTATTGAAAACTTCGATGTCCGAGAGATATTTTACGCGTCAGCCCAAGCCGCGTCGAATCCGGTCGGAAATCTGGCTGGATTGTCCATCCCTGTGTGGGAATTCTCCGCAATACTGGGGGAATGCTTCCCGACGGCACGACTCTTGTCCCCCTCGACTCACCGGACCGACTCGAGGAGGTGCTGCGCTTCGACGCCTGGGCCTTCCCGGCGGAGGTCCCGCTGGCTGATCTGCTGCAGCTCCACAGTCCGATCCCGTGGGGACGCACCTGGGGAGTCGAAGATACCGACGGCGCGCTCGCCGCAATGTATGGCGCATATGCGCTCCCGAGCTTTCCGGTGCCCGGGGCGCAGGTCTCCGGTGCCTGGCTCACCTGGGTGGGGGTACACCCCGGGTTCCGCCGACGCGGGATCCTGCGCCACCTCATCACCCACCATTTTGCGGACGCACTCGCGCGCGGCGAGGCAATCTCGGGGCTCAACGCAGCGGAGGCGGCAATCTACGGGCGCTTCGGGTACGGTCTGGCCGCACCACAGGTGTCCTTGACGATTCCACGCGGCGCCCCACTGCGGCCGGTCCCCGGTGCGGACGAGCTGCGAATCGAGCTGCGTGAGTGGGATGCGGAACGTCACGGGCCTGAGATCGCGCGCCTGCATGCCGACTATGCGGCGCAGCCCGAAGGCGTCGGTCGGCCCGGCTGGGTGACTTGGGAGACCCCAGAGCTCCGCGCTGCCGCTGACGAAGACGCCCCGGCGTTGCGGCACGGACTCGAGGCGTTGCGTCTCCTGCTCGTCCGCGATGCGCAGGGGGCGGCGCTTGGTTACGCGCGTTTCCGGCGCAAACCCGGCTGGAACCGCAACATCGCGGACGGTACTGTGCAGGTGCGCGACATCGTGGCGCACACCGCTGCCGCGGCCCACCGTCTCTGGAGCGTGCTGCTCGATCTCGATCTCATGGCGCGCGTGGAAGTGGGGCCGTTGCCCGTCGACGACCCGATCCTCACGCTACTCGAGAGCGCGCGCTCCGCGATGCCCGTCACGGACGACCTGCAGTGGGTGCGCATCCTTGACCTGCCGCGTGCGCTCGCAGAGCGACGCTACGCCGCGCCCGTGGACGTCGTGATCGAGGTGACTGACGCGCTACTCCCCGCGAACGCCGGGCGGTGGCGGGTGGCTGCCGAGGCTTTCGGGCATGCGACGGTAACGCACAGCGAGGCGACGCCGGATCTGCGTCTCGATATCCGGGAACTCGGTGCCGCGCACCTGGGCACAACCTCGCTCTCCGCACTCGCGCAGGCGGGGCTCGTGCGGGGCGACGCCAGTACCGTTGCCCGCGCGGCGACCGCCTGGTCGTGGCCGGTCGCCGCGGGAGCGAGCTGGGTGTTCTAGCGGATCAGGCTACTCAGCGTCGGTGATCGACAGCAGCAGGTGTCCGCTCGGGACTGTCTGCCCGACCGGCGCGTCAATGCCGGTGACGACACCGGCGCGGTGCGCGTAGATCGACTGTTCCATCTTCATCGCCTCGAGGACCACCACCAGATCGCCCTCGGCGACGGTCTCGCCCTCGGCCGTGGCAAGCTTCACCACGGTGGCCTGCATCGGAGCGGTGATTCCGTTGCCGGCGGCCCCGGTGACGCCTGCGCCCTTCGCGCGGCGCGGCGCGGGACCACGGGTGACGTCCTGATCAACGAGCGGTACGAGTGTGGCTGGCATGGACACCTCGACGCGACGGCCATCGACCTCCACAACAACGGCGCGGCGCTTGGGATCCAGCGCCAGAGCCGGGACCTCGCCCTCCCACGGCTCGATGTCGTTGTTGAACTCCGTCTCGATCCACAGCGTGTAGATCCCGAAGGTGCCGTTCTCCGCGGTGAACGCGGGATCCCGCACGATCTTCCGGTGGAACGGGAGCACTGTCGGCAGGCCCTGCACCTCGAACTCGTCGAGAGCGCGGCGCGCGCGCTGCAGCGCTTCCTCGCGGGTTGCGCCAGTCACAATGAGCTTTCCGAGCATCGAATCGAACGCGCCGGAAACGACGTCTCCCGATGCGACGCCCGTGTCGACTCGCACGCCGGGTCCCGAGGCCGCCTTGAACAGTGTGACGGGGCCTGGGGCGGGGAGGAAGCCATTGCCCGGGTCTTCACCGTTCAGGCGGAATTCGAAGGAGTGTCCGTGCGGGACAGGGTCGGCGTAGTCGATGACGCCGCCCTCGGCGATCCGGAACTGCTCGCGAACGAGGTCGATGCCCGTGACCTCCTCGGTGACGGGGTGCTCGACCTGCAGGCGCGTGTTGACCTCGAGGAAGGACACGGTGCCGTCTTTTGCGACGAGGAACTCGCAGGTGCCGGCACCCACGTAGCCGACCTCTTTCAGGATCGCCTTCGAGGACGATACGAGCTGGGCGTTCTGCGCGTCCGTAAGGAACGGTGCGGGTGCCTCTTCAACAAGCTTCTGATGACGACGCTGCAACGAGCAGTCACGGGTCGACACAACCACCACGTTGCCGTGGCTATCGGCGAGGCACTGCGTTTCTACGTGACGGGGCTTTTCAAGGTACTTCTCCACGAAGCACTCGCCGCGGCCGAACGCGGCGACAGCCTCGCGGGTTGCCGAGTCGAAGAGCTCCGGGATTTCGTCGCGCTCGTACGCGACCTTGAGGCCGCGGCCACCGCCGCCGAAAGCTGCCTTGATGGCGATCGGGAGACCCACCTCGTCGGCGAAAGCGACGACCTCGGATGCGTCGGCGACCGGGTCGCTTGTGCCCGCGGCGAGGGGCGCGCCGACCTTCTCGGCGACGTGGCGGGCCGAGACCTTGTCTCCGAGGCGCTCGATCGCGTCAGGGCCCGGGCCGATCCATGTCAGTCCCGCGGCGATAACGGCGCGCGCGAAATCAGCGTTCTCCGCGAGGAAGCCGTACCCGGGGTGCACCGCGTCCGCACCGGATCGCCGGGCGATGCCCAAGATCTTGTCGATGACCAAGTAGGTGTCCGCGCTCGTGGTGCCGTTCAGCGCGTACGCCTCGTCCGCCAGCTGAGCGTGCAGGGCATCGCGATCCTGGTCGGCGAAGACGGCGACGGAGGCAATGCCGCTGTCTGCGGCGGCACGGATGATGCGGACGGCGATCTCACCGCGGTTGGCGATGAGGACTTTACGAATGCGCGACATGCGTCCCAGCCTATTGGAGGGGACCCGCCCAGCCTTGGATATACACAACAAACCTTTTCGGGAATCGTTGCGGAAATAGACAGGACGCGGCGTGTCTCGGAGTGGGGCCGGATCCTGGCGGAGCGACGGCGGTTGGCGTACACAGGTATTTCGCACAGAAGACGCAGCGAGTACGCTGAGACTGGGCGGCCGCGGGCCGATCCTCACCCCTCCCGACCGCACAGATGGAGCACACCATGGCACAGAACACTGATCTTGATTCCCTGCTGCAGAACATCCCTCTCGGAGAGCTTGCCGCGAAGTTTGGCGTCGACGAAGACACAATCGGTGCGGCCGTGCAGCAGGCGCTGCCGGGCCTGATCGGCGGCATGGCCGTCAACGCGAGCGACGCCGACGGTGCCTCGAAGCTCGAAAGCGCCGTGCAGAAGCACCAGCCCGCCAGCGGTGCCGTTTCGCTTGACAACATCGACACCGCCGACGGCGAGAAGATCGTGAAGCATGTTCTCGGCGACAAGAAGGACCAGGTTGCACAGGCGCTCGGCGAGCAGGCTGGCAACAACGCCATCGCGACGCTCGTACCGCAGCTGCTCCCGATGCTGGCGCCGCTTGTCATGCAGTTCCTCGCGGGCAAGATGGGTGGTGGCCAGGGCACCGTCGCCGCGTCGAACGATCAGGGTGGCCTCGGCGGCGTGCTCGGAAACCTGCTCGGCGGCCTCGTCGGCGGCGGCAAGCAGACGCAGCAGGCGTCAGCAGGCGGCGGTCTGGGCGATCTGCTGGGCGGCCTGCTCGGCGGTGGCGGCCAGCAGCAGTCCGCGGGTGGGGGCCTGGGCGATCTGCTCGGCGGCCTGCTCGGTGGCAAGAAGTAGCACCGCTTCCGGATCCCACCCCGCCGGGCCGCACAGTGACTCTGTACACTGGCGGGGTGGTGAATCCTGAAATCCAAGGCCGGGTCTACCCGCCGACCGCCCCCTATTTGGTGGGCCGTGAAAAGATCCGCGAGTTCGCTCGCGCCGTGCTGGCCGAGTCTGCGCTCCATATCGATTCGGAGGCCGCGCGCCAGGCCGGCTACGCCGATGTCGTTGCGCCGCCCACCTTCGCCGTTGTGGTGCAGGAGGCGACTCTCGCCCAGCTGCTCGCCGATCCCGAAGCCGGGGTCGACTTCTCCCGCGTGGTCCACGGCGACCAACGCTTCAGCTACACCCGCCCCATCGTGGCCGGTGATGAGCTGACGGCAACGCTGACGATTGCCGCCGTGAAGCAGCTCGGCGGACACTCAATGGTGACCGCCTCGAGCAGCATGACCGACGCGGCCGGGGAGCACGTCGTGACCGCGATCTCCACACTTGTGGTGCGCGCCCCTGAACCCGAGCAGGAAGAGGGGGTCACCGCATGAGCGCCGCACCCGTATTCGCCGATCTCGCTGTGGGCGACACGGTCGCTGAGCGCGAACTGACGCTCACTCGCGATCGGCTCGTTCGGTACGCCGGGGCGTCGGGCGACTTCAACCCGATCCACTACCGCGACGACATCGCACAGTCAGTGGGTCTCCCGGGGGTACTCGCACACGGCATGCTCACGATGGGGGCTGCGGGCGCGGTCGGTGCGGACTGGCTTGGCGTCTCCGGCTGGGTGCGCGACTTCCAGTCTCGCTTCACCCGCCCGGTACCCGTGGATGCGGCAGCGGGTGCTGTCGTCACGGTGACCGCGGTGATCGGTGCGATCGACGCCGAAGCCCGTACCGTTCGGCTTGATCTGAAGGTCGTGTTCGACGGCTCGACTGTGCTCGGCAAGGCCCAACTGCTGGCGGCATTCGCGTGACCCAGGCCGGCACCGCCGGGGAATTCCCGATCACGGATGACACGCCGCTGTCGCAGCTCACCACCATGCGGGTGGGAGGCCCGGGCAGCTGCGTGCGCTCGGCCCAATCTCGTGAGGAGCTGATCGCGCTCGCGACAGAACTGTGGCGCGACGGGGAGCCCTGGCTGCTCCTCGGCGGCGGATCCAACACCGTGGTGCACGACGACGGATACCCGGGGCCGGTGCTGCTTGTGCGAACCTCGGGCATCGACGAAATCGCAGACCCTGAGCTGCCGGCTGGGCAGGTGCGCGTGCGCGTCGCCGCAGGCGAGGACTGGGACGGGCTCGTCGCCACCGCGGTGTCGCGCGGCTGGGCCGGGATCGAAGCACTGTCGGGGATTCCCGGCCGTGTGGGAGCGGCGCCGGTGCAGAACATTGGAGCTTACGGGCAGGAACTCTCCGACGTGCTGCACTCGGTGGAATTCCTGGACGCCTACGCCGATTCTCCTCGCCGGCTGAGCGCCGCGGAGCTCGAGCTCGGGTACCGCGACTCCGTCATCAAGCAGGGGCGAGAAGGCGTTGTTCTCTCGGTTGATCTCGTGCTCGCAACCGCGACTGGTGCCGCTGTGCGTCGCGGACGACACGGGGCGAGCCCCGAGTCTGATGCGGATGCGCCCGTAGCTGCGCCGGTCGCCCCCGTACGCTATGGCCAACTCGCCACCGCGCTCGGGGTAGAGCCGGGCACCGAGATCCCCATCCAGGTCATGCGTGATGCCGTGCTACGGCTGCGCGCGGCCAAGGGAATGGTGCTCGATGCCGCTGACCACGACACTTGGAGCTGCGGTTCCTTCTTTACGAACCCGATCGTGACAGAGCGGTTCGCGAGCAGCCTCCCTGAAGACGCGCCCCGTTTCCCCGTGGCCAGCGTCGACCTCCCCGACACGGTTATCCCGCTCGACGAGCTTGCATTCGGAGCCGAAATTGCGGCCCCCCGCCCCGCCCCCGAGCGTATGGTCAAGCTCTCCGCCGCATGGCTCATTGATCACGCCGGGATCAGCACGGGCTTCCGTCTGCCCGGATCAGGTGCCGCGGTGTCCTCGAAGCACACCCTCGCGATCACCAACCGCGGCGGTGCCACCGCGGCGCAGGTCGCTGAGCTCGCACGCCTCATTGTGCAGCGGGTGCAACAGGAGTTCGGCGTCATCCTCGTCCCAGAGCCCAATCTGTACGGGCTCGAGCTCTAACGCCCGCGATGCGGATCCAGATTGTCGGCGGAGGCCGCATGGGGACGGCACTTCACGCGGCCCTGCGTGCCGCAGGATCCGACGTGCTGCCGCTCGCGGGGCGGGGCGCAGACGGCCGTGATCGCTCCGGATCCGCCGCCGATCTGGTACTCCTCGCCGTCCCCGACGCCGCGATCCCGGCAGCCGCGGCCGCGATCCTGCCGGGCCCGCTCGTCGGGCATCTCTCGGGCATGACCGGGCTCGGGGCGCTCGCGCCGCACGAAGCCTTCAGCATGCACCCGCTCCTGAGCGTGACCGGCGCGGGCACCCCTTTCGCCGGGGCGCACGCAGCCGTGGCCGGCAGCACCGACCGGGCGCACGCGGCAGCCGCGGAGCTCGCTACGCGCCTCGGGCTCACGACGTTCACCGTGGCCGATCCTGACCGTGCCGCCTACCACGCCGCCGCCAGTCTCGCCGCGAACGCGCTCGTGACCCTTGAAGATCTCGCGGAGCGCCTCGCCGCTACCGCCGGAGTGCCCCGCGCCGCGCTTGTCCCCCTCGCGCGCATGGCGCTCGAGAACTGGGCCGTGGACGGCCCCGCCGCTCTCACCGGGCCGATTGCTCGCGGTGACGAGGCGACAGTGACCCGACAGCGCGAAGCCGTGGCTGATCGACTGCCGGGGGAGCTCGCCCTGTTCGACGCCCTCGCTGACGCGACTCGCGCCCTTGCCGCGCGACGCTCAGTCCCCACCCCCGACTCGACCGAGGAATCGTTGTGAAGATTATCCGCACAATCGCCGAGCTGCATGCGGCGCGCTCAGAGGCCCGCGCCGCGGGTGCCACCCGGGTCGGGTTTGTGCCGACGATGGGGGCGCTCCACGAGGGGCACCTCTCCCTGCTGCGGACGGCCCGCGCCGAGAACGATCTCGTGGTGCTGTCCATCTTCGTGAACCCGACGCAGTTCACGGAGCCGAGCGATCTCGACGCCTACCCGCGGACGGAGGAGGCCGATGCGGCGCTCGCTGCCACGGCCGGGGTCGATCTCATCTTCGCGCCCGACGCAGCAGAACTGTATCCGTCGGGCCACGCGACAACAGTGCACGTTGCCGGGCGCCTGACCGAGACCCTTGAGGGCGCGGGGCGGGGCGAGGCGCACTTCGATGGCATGGCCACGATCGTCACGAAGCTGCTGCTCGCCGTCCTGCCCAGCACGGCCTACTTTGGCCAGAAGGACGCGCAGCAGTTGCTTGTCGTGCAACGCATGGTTGCAGACCTGGGGATCCCGACCCGGATCGCCGCGTGCCCCACCGCCCGCGCCGCAGACGGGCTCGCTCTGTCGAGCCGCAACGTTCGGCTGAACGCCGCCGAGCGATCCCGCGCGATTGCGATCCCGCGCGCCCTGGCCGCCGCCGACGCGCTCGTGACTGAGGGCGTGCGGGATGTCGGCGCACTGCGTGCTGCAGCGAGCGAGATCCTCGCCGCCGCAGACATCACCCCGGAGTACCTCGCGTTTGTGATCCCCGAGTCGCTTGCCCCAATCGACTCTGTGGACGGCCCAGTCCTCTGCGCCATCGCCGCGCGAGTGGGCGAGGTGCGGCTCATCGATAATGTGGTGTTGACCCCGACCCCCGAATCCACACAGGAGTGACCGGCATGGCACGAATCACGATTCCCCAGTTGCGCGACCGACGGACGGCGGGTGAGCCCATCGTGATGGTGACCGCCTACGACTACCCGGGGGCACGCGCCGCTGAGCGTGCGGGCGTTGACATGGTGCTCGTGGGCGACTCCGGCGCGCAGGTTGTACTCGGGCACGACTCCACGGTGGCGATCACCACCGACGAGTTGCTCGTGCTGGCGCAGGCCGTGCGGCGCGGCACCGAGACCGCGTTTGTAGTGTGCGACGTTGCGTTTGGCACCACCGAAACATCCGACGCGCAGGCCGTGGACACCGCGGTGCGATTCGTGAAGGAGGCCGGGGCCGATGCGGTCAAGCTCGAGGGCGGGGGCGAGGCGCGACTGAGCCGCATCCGCGCAATCGTCGCGGCAGGGATCCCCGTGGTGGGCCACATCGGCCTGACGCCGCAGACCGCGACCGCGCTGGGCGGATTGCGCGCGCAAGGGCGCACCGTGGAAAGCGCGACCCGGCTCGTCACGGAAGCGCTCGGCGTGCAGGCCGCCGGGGCGTTCTGCCTGGTCATCGAGGCCGTGCCGAGCGAGATCACCGAGGTGCTCCGTGACGTGCTCGACATCCCGATCATCGGAATCGGTGCCGGCCCGGCCGACGGGCAGGTGCTTGTACTGCACGATTTGCTCGGGATCACCGAGGGGCACACGGCGAAGTTCGTGAAGTCGTACGGCACGATTGGAGCGGACATGACCGCGGCGATCGCCGCCTACGCCGCCGAGGTGCGCACCGCGGCGTTCCCCGCTCCGGAGCACGGTTATGCGGCCACCCCGGAAGCGGTCGCCGCGGCCCGAGCTGCGCTCCCGAACGCCTAGCCGCAGCGCGCGTGCCGCGTGCCTGACGCGCCGCCCCGCCGCCCGATCCCTCGCCCAAACATAGGCAATTTATCCAACACGATGAATACTTGCCCCAAAAAGCATCGGGCTAGCGAAAATGCCTGGGTGTGGATGCCGGCGCTGGCCTGATCCTGTCAGACCTGGGCGGGGCGGACTCGAGCTGCCCAGGGCGGACTCGAGCCGACTCCGTCCGAGCCGACTCCGTCAGAGCCGAGCCCGCCCGAGCCGACCCCGTCCGAGCCGACCCGGGTCAGACGCGGTCGAGCGCGGCGCGCAGGTCCCGGATCAGGTCCTCCGCCGACTCCAGGCCGACGGAGAGTCGCAGCAGGCCGGGCGTGATGCCGAGCCGCTCGGTGATCTCCGGGGCAAAGGTCGCGTGCGTTGAGCTGAGCGGGTGGATCACCATCGAGCGGGTGTCGCCGATCCCGGTCATCCGCGAGAATACGCGCAGCCCGTCGACGAATGCCCGGGCACCGTCGATGCCGCCGCGCACGGTCACACCGAATACCGAGCCTGTGCGCCCGGCGTAGTCGCGTTCCGCGATCTCGAACAGCGGGTTCGACGGTAGTCCGGCGTAATCCACCAATTCGACCTCGGGCTGTTCTTCGAGCCACGCCGCGATCCGCTGCGACGACGCCACGTGACGGTCCATGCGCAGCGACAGCGTCTCCATCCCCTGGTGCAACAGGAAGCCCGTGAACGGGGAGAGCGCGGGGCCGATGTCGTTCACCACAGCTTCGCGCACAGCCCGTGAGTAGGCGACCGCTCCGAAACGATCCAGCAGCGAGCCGAGCCCGGGACGCGGGGCCGCGGTGATGAGCGGGAAGGACCGGCCGGCGCGCTCTGCAGCCTCCCAATCAAAGGTGCCGCCGTCGACGATGGCCCCGCCCACGGCCGCGCCGTGCCCGGTGAGGAACTTCGTGGTCGAGTGCACCACGATGTTCGCGCCGTGCTCGAACGGGCGGATCAGCGCGGGTGTGCCGACTGTGTTGTCGACAACGAGCGGCAGGTTGTGGCGGGCGGCGACCGCCGCGATCCGGCGCAGATCGGTGACGTCGTTGCGGGGGTTCGGGATCGTCTCGGTGTAGATCGCTTTTGTCGTGGGACGGATCGCCCGATCCCACGCAGCATCGTCGTCTGCGTCCCAAACGTAGTCGACCTCGATCCCGAAGCGCTTGAAGCTGCGGCCAAACAAGATCCGAGTGCCGCCGTAGATGGAAGCCGTGGAGACGATGTGATCGCCCTGGCCCGCGAGGGCAAACAGGGCCGAGGAGATTGCGGCCTGCCCGCTGGAGACCGCAACCGCGGCGGTGCCGCCCTCAAGCGAGGCGAGCCGGTCCTCGGCCACCGCGTTGGTGGGGTTGCCCTGGCGTGAATAGATCGGGGCCGGCTCACCCGGCGCGAGCTCGTCGACAACTCCTGGGACCGCGTCATCGCCGCGGGTGAGACCCACGCCCCCGCGCCACAGAGCCCGACCTGCAAAGCGGGCGACCTGATCGTCGAAGCTGTCGAACACATAGCCCGCGGAGAGCGCGATGGGGGGGATGCGCAGGCCCGCATTGCGGTCAACGTATTCTCCCGCGTGAACCTGACGGGTGTCGAAGTCGTAGCCGTCCCAGTCGGAGACGGGGGTCGCGGGACTCGGGGTGGCGGTCATCGGGAAACCTCCGCGGTTGTCGGGGAAGCGGTGGGAAGGATCGCGGCGATCCGCTCGACCGCCTCGTGGATTGTCTCGGGGGCGCAGGCGAGGTTGAGTCGCACGTGCCCGGCTCCGCCGAGCCCGAAATCGGCACCGTTGTTGAGCGCAACACGGGCTTCCGTGAGGATCCGGGCATGGGGGTCGGGGCCGAGTCCGGCACCACGGAAATCGAGCCAGGCCAGGTACCCGGACTGCGCGGGCGCGAGTCGCACGCCCGGCAGCCGCGTCGCCACAAGCTCAGTCAGGAGCGCAGTGTTCTTCTCGATCTGTGAGATTGCGCGGTCGAGCCAGTCGCGCCCATTGGTGAACGCGGCGACCCCGGCATGCAGGCCCAGGATGCTCGCTCGCGTGGTGGTCTCAGGTGGCAGCAACGCGAGTGCGGCGTTCGCGCGGGCATCGGCGGCGACGATGACGGAGCACTTCGCGCCGGCAATGTTCCACCCCTTGCTGGGGGATGTGGTGGTCACCGAGATCGCCCCCGCATCGGCGGCGAGGGGCGCGAAGGGTACGAATCGGGTCCCCGCGTGGGTGAGCGGCGCGTGGATCTCGTCCGCGACCACGAAGACATCGTGCTGGGCAGAGAGACGCGCCAGCTCTGTGAGTTCGTCCGCCGTGTGGACGGTGCCGTGCGGGTTGTGCGGACTGCAGAGCAGGAACGCCTCGGCACCGTGCTCGAATGCGCGGGCGATGGCGTCCAGATCGAGGCGAAACTCCTGCCCGGTGGGGGTTTCCCTCGTCGCCCGAAGCGGCACCTCCACGATGTCGTACGGGAGTTCCTCGAGCATTTCGAAGAAGCCGGGGTAGACCGGTGTGGGGAGGACAATCCGCTGCGGCCTCGCGAGCTCGGGGCCGGCCTGACGACGCAGCTCCCAGGCGACACGGAGCGACTCGACCACGCCGGTGGCGACGTCAGTGGCGAGGTGGACATTGTCGTGTGGCACGTCCCATCCCCACGCGGCCGCGGCGTAGTCAGCGAACGCGGGGGCGAGCGGACCTGCCGCATCGAGGTAGCCGATGTCAGAGGCGGTGACCCGATCGAGAATCGCCTGCTGCACTTCGGCAGCCACGGCGAAGTCCATTTCTGCAACGAACAGCGGCAGCACGTCCGCGGGGTACCGTGTCCACTTTAGGCTCGTACGCTGCGTGCGCAGGAGTGCGGGATCCAGAGCGGAAAATGGCACTCCTGACGGATCCGCGTCAGGGGCATTGCGACAGTCGGGCTCGGTCATGCCTCCATGCTCGCGGCTCGCGCCGAATCGCGCGAGCCGGGGAGTAAAACGGCGTCACACGGGAGAGCAGCGTGCGGCCGAGAGCTACGGTCGCACGGCGAGACGCACGACCCCAGAGACTGCGGCCTCGAGTGGTCCACGCTTCCCGGTCGCAGCGAGAATTGCCCCGATCACGAGCGCTCCGGCGAGCTGCAGCGCGTACGCTCCGACACCCGCCACCCACCAGGGGAATCCGGTGTCCCAGATCGCGGGATCCTGCAGCGCAGGCTCCAGGATGACTCCGGTCGCCACGATGTGGAGCGCGTAGATCGTGAGCGGCGCGGCCCCCGCTGCACGGACTGTCGCGAGCACGGGACCCAGTGGGCGATCAGGTGTGTGACCAGGTCCGTCCCCGCGCGCCACGTCGCAGACGAGAACGAGCAGCCCGATCACGGCGACCGCGATCCCCGCGGTCCGGATGATGTCGATGGGTGAGCCAGAATGGGGTGTTGCGATGAGCTGAGCCCACAGCTCCGGCGCAAGCGGTGCCCCCGACGCAGAGTGCGCAACGACCTCACGAATCGCTGCCGGATCGGTGCCGGGTGGCCACGGTCCGCCGAACGCGGCGAGGTTCGCGATCACCGCGGAGGAGAGGAACTGCGCGGCTGCGGCAGCGATCGCGCCGGCCCCGAAACACGCGAGCGACGCTCGGCCAAGCGTGCCCCGTGCGGTGGCCGCAACGAGTGCCCGGCCCACGAGGATGCCGAGCATGAGGTACACGGTCCAGGTCAGGGCCGGATACTCGCCAGTGATGAGGAGCGCCCGGAGTGCGCCTCCCCAGTCGATCCCGAAGTCCTCGAAGGTCACCGATGCTGTGGGGTCGCTGATCCCGAGATCCGACAGGGCCTCGCGCAATGCAGCGTTCACGGTTCCACCGACAAGCCCAAGCGCGCCGGCCAGCACCCCGAGAATCCACCCGCGCACCGCGATGAGCGGGGCCACAAGGATCATGGCAGTGCCGTAATACGCCAGGACGATCGCGACAGGAGTCTCGATGAGACCGAGCAATAGGCCGATCAGGATCAGCAGGGTGCCGCGGATCAGGGTGCCCCCGATCGCTGCACCCACGCGCCCTTCCCGGAGCGGCCGGCGAGTCGCGAATACCACGCTGACCCCGCCGAGCACCGCGAATAAGGGGGCGGCGATGCCTTCGGTCAGCATGTCGGTGAGCGCGCCGGCGGACTCCGCAAAAGACCCAGGTTCGGCGAGCAGCGCCCCGATGGTGACAAGGTGCGCCGCCATCATGCCGGCGATGGCGAGAAACCGGGCGACGTCGATGCCGAGATAACGTGCGGTCATGGGGTGGGTGCTCCAGGCGGAACCGCACGCTCGGCCTCGCCGCGGCGGATGTGGTCGCGGGCGTGCGCGAGTGCGGGTTCGAGCTCATCGAACAAGTGATGGGGGTGTCGAAGCGCGGTGATGACGCCGAGCTGTTCCAGGATGGGGCGGTGTTCGGGGCGGACACCTTTCAGCAGTACGGTGGCACCACGGCGTTCGAGTGCGGCGATCAGCTCGGAGAGGGCGTTGGCCCCGGTCGCATCGATGATCTGCACGTCGGAGAGACGCAGCACCACAACCTCGATGTCCGGGGTTTCCGAGATCTGATCGATGAGGCGGTCAGCTGCGCCAAAGAAGAGTGAGCCGCGCACCGTGAACAGTGCGATCCGCTCATCACCCGGTGCCGGGTGGCCGGGCAACTCGGCCCGCTCAGCATCGCTCATGTTGCTCAGCGCGCGCAGTGCGAAGAATGCGGCGGCAGCGAGGCCGATGCCCACCGCGATCACCAGGTCGAACGCCACGGTGACAACGAGGGTGACCGCGAAGATGGCTGCGCTGGATCGGCCCGAGCGCAGTACGCGCCCGATTGTCGCTGGCGCGACCATGCGCGCCGCCGTCATCATCAGGACCCCGGAAAGCGCTGCGAGTGGGATCGCGCCGACCACGGGTGCCGCGACGAGCACGACCAACAGCAGCGCGAGCGCGTGGATGACCGCCGCGAGCCGGGTGCGGGCCCCGCTCCGAACATTCACCGCGGTCCGGGCGATCGCGCCGGTTGCGGGCATCCCGCCGAAGAAACCCGAGGCGATTGACGCGAGCCCCTGGCCGAACAGCTCACGGTCGGCGTTGACCGGGCCGGTGTCGACGATCGTGGCGGCGACCCGGGCGGAGAGCAGCGACTCGATCGCTGCGAGCGCGGCGACCGCAACTGCGGGCCCCGCGAGCGCCGTCAGCGTCGCCGGATCGAAGGCAGGCAGCGCTGGCGCGGGGAGCGTGCTGGGGAGCTCGCCGATGACGGGAAGCGGAGATCCCGCGAGCGCGGTAACGATGGATACGGCGAGGATCGCGACGAAGGAGCCGGGGATGGCAGGGGCGAAACGGCCGAGCAAGAGCATGATCGCTGCGACGGCGAGCACGGCAGCGAGTGGCAGGAGCGCCTGCGGCCAGCTCGCCTTGGTGATAACCTGCCAGGCTGCAACCACGGCGTTGGAGGAGTGGCCCCCCGCAGAAACCCCGAGCGCAGCGGGAACCTGCTGCAGGAAAATGATGATGCCGATCCCCGCGGTGAAGCCCTCGATGACGGGCCAGGGGATGTAACTCACGGCGCGGCCGAGGCGCAGGACGCCCGCGGCAAGTACGAGAAGCCCCGCCATCAGGCTCACCACGGCGACCGCGCCGACGCCGTGCACGACAACGATGGGAGCGAGCACGACAACCATCGCGCCAGTTGGGCCCGACACCTGCACGTTTGAGCCGCCGAAGACCGCGGCGATAAGCCCCGCGACGATTGCGGTGACCAGGCCCGCTTCGGCTCCCACGCCGGAGCTCACCCCGAACGCAAGCGCGAGCGGTAGCGCCACGATACCCACGGTGAGCCCGGCGACGAGGTCCGCCCGCCAGCTTTCGCGCACACCGCGGTAGTCGTCTCGGGTGGGGAGCAACGCGCGGAGCCCCCGCAGGACTGCAGCCATGTTTTGCCTCCCTGGTTCCCACCCCATCTTGCCGTACTCTGACCGCACGGGAGAAGGAAGGCGACACGGCGTCCATATTGGTGCTGTGCGCGAGACGTTCCACGGGCTAATCTGTGACACAGAAGACTCAAGGGGGATCCTATGGACGTGTTGCTCTTTATCACGCAGTTGTTGGTGGTGCTCGGCTGTATCGTCATGGGCACGCGCTCGAGCGGCGTCGGTCTCGGCCTCTGGGGCGGTGCGGGCGTCGCGATCCTCGTGTTCGTGTTCGGCCTTGTCCCGGGTTCACCGCCCGTCGATGCACTGCTTATTGTGCTTGCCGTGGTGCTCGCGTCCTCCATGATGCAGTCCGCGGGTGGCATCGACTGGATGGTCTCGATCGCGGCAAAGCTGATCGCCCGCAGCCCGAAGCAGATCACGCTCGTTGCCCCGCTTGTGTCGTTCCTGTTTGCCGTCGGTGCCGGCACGTCAAACATTCTCTACCCGCTGCTCCCCGTGATCCAGGATCTGTCATACCGCAACGGCGTGCGCCCCTCGCGCCCCCTGTCGCTCTCAGTGGTTGCGACCGGCGTGGCCCTTGCCTGTAGCCCGGTGTCAGCGGCAATGGCGGCGATGGTGACGCTCACGGACACCGCCCCTTGGGACTTCGAACTCGTCGATATTCTGAAGGTCACGATTCCCGCGGCTGTCGTGGGCATCATCATCTCGGGCATCATCGTGAACAAGCTCGGCAAGGAAATTGCTGACGACCCTGAGATTCAGGAGCGCATTGCCTCCGGCAAGATCCCGGCCCCCTCCGCAAACGCCGCGGAGGTGCGCGCAGAGGTTTCCGTGACATCGGCCGGCCGCAACGCCGCCATCATCTTCCTGCTCGGCGTCGCCGCGATCGTCGCGTTTGGTCTGTTCAAGGGCATGCGCCCGCTCGATGCTGCGGGCGACCCCGTTGCCATGACTCCGATCATTGAGATCGTGATGTTCGTGGTTGGCACCCTGATCCTCGTGGTGTCCCGTCCGAAGGTCGCGGAGATCCCGACGATGACCGTGTTTAAGGCCGGTATGGTCTCGGCCATCGCACTCTTCGGCCTCGCCTGGCTCACGGACACCTTCCTGGGTGCTCATACGACGCTGATCGCTGAGGGCGTGGGCGGGCTCGTGACGGCCGCTCCGTGGATTTTTGCGCTCGGTATCTTCCTTGTCTGTGTGCTTACCACAAGCCAGTCGACGGCCACCCGAACGATCGTGCCAATCGGCCTTGCGGCGGGGATCCCGCTTGGGCTGCTCTCCGGCATGTGGGCGGGCGCATTTGCCGGCATCTACCTGCTGCCGACAAACGGCTCGCAGATCGCTGCGGCGAACTTCGATACCTCGGGCTCCACGAAGCTCGGCACGAAGCTCGTGGACCACTCCTTCTTCCTGCCGACGCTGATCCTCGCGGTCACCACGATCGCCGCCGGTGCCCTGTTCGGGGTGCTCTGGGGCGGCTAAGCGCACGCAGCACGACGAACGACGCCCCCGACGAGCAGAGCTCGTTGGGGGCGTCGTTCGTGAGGTCGAAGAGTTAGCCGCCGGCTGGACGCAGATAGCTCTGCACGACCGGCGAGCCCGGGATGTGAATCTGCTGCGCTGGTCGGTAGCCGAGCCGCTCGTAGCGCGCATCGTTTGCCGGGTTCGAAGATTCCAAGTACGTCTGGAGACCCGCAGCATCGGTACGCTCAAGCGCCGCTTGAACGAGCCGCATGCCGACCCCGAGGCCGCGCGCCTCGCGTGCCACCGCGAGCAGGGAGAGGTATGCGTGCGGCTCGCTCGGCCGCGCCGCCGCGAACAGCTCACCCTCCGCGAGAAGGGCCTCAGCCGCGGCGTCACCGATCGTGCCGCGCAGCATGGTCTCGTATGCGGGAACGTCGGACTCGTGGACCTCGTCCTGGCCGGGCGGGAACCAGGTGGAGACCGCTGCGACGGTGCCGTCCGGCAATTCCGCCACGAGAGGTTCGCCGTAGCGCACGGCCTGATCCGCCATGAACCGCCAGTGCGCGAGTGCGTGCGCCATGCGCTCCGGATGCGACGGGAACGCGGGCCCCCACACTGGATCGTGCCAGAACCCTTCCGCGAGCACGCGGGCGGTCACATCGAGGTCGGCAACGGTCAGTGGGCGGACGGTGAAATCGGTGGGGGTCATTGTGTTCCTCGGCGCGCTGGGCACCAATCGTCGTGTGGTGGATCGGGTGGAGCAGCGTGGCGGTGCCGCTACTGAGCGTCGCGGTACGCGTCCCAGGCGCGCTTGCACGCGTGCGCGATCGCGTCGATGTGCGCCGGATCCTCTGCCACCCAGTCGGTACCAGGTTCCTGCAGCTCGGCGGCTGCGTCCGGACCCAGGAGGTACTCGCGCAGGAATTCCGCCTGCACGGCCCCGAGTCGCAACCCCGCTGTGCCGGCCTCCGCTCGCATCGCCCCGAACCGGGCCCCCGCCGCGCGGATTTCTTCGCTTCCGAGGTACGGCTGGTTCAGGAGCACGGCCTCCGGGTGGGAGACCTCAAAGCCCTCGCGGTGCGCTTCGGCGAGTGCTCGGAGCGCAGCAGCGTCCATCGTGGGCCGGTCCGCCGGGTCGCGTTCTTCGCCCTGGTGGTCGCCACGGTTCGAGAGGGCGACAACATCGGGCAGCCTGTCGGCCTCGGCACGCGCCACGTTGACCGCGCCGTCGCGTGTGGTCGTGGTGTTCATTGTGTCGTGGAACGAGAGCCGCGTGAACGCGCCGCCGTGAGTGAGGCCGTGTTCGAGGAACATGTCGGTGAGTACCTCGCGGGTGCGCTCGTACACGCCGAGGCCCTGCTCCGCCGTGTCCGCGAACGCGTCGACGAGCCGCTGCAGTCCGGCTTCTGTTTCGGGGATCTCAAGGATCGGGAAGAAGGAGAACGTGACGGGGCGGATCGCGTCGACACCGGTGAGGTCGACCTTCTGCCACGCGCCGGCAGCTCGAACGCGCTCGATGGCAGCGGCGAGATCGGCGCGCACATCATCGGGCTTGCGGCGATTAGGATCGCGGATCAGGCGAGGGTGCGGGTTGATCACCGCGACGATGCGGGGATCGATCTCCGCCCAGCGGCGCACGATTGACGCGGTGGCAACATCGCTGAAGTCGTACTGCAGTCGGCGGGTGAGCTCGGGGGAGAGGAACTCGGCGACTTCCTCGGGGATCGCGGCCCCCGAGTGCGGGGTCGCGACAAGCAGGTCGGCGTCGGCGATGGCCTGCTCCAGCGTGCGGGTGTCCGAGTCGGCGTAGTGCGTGATCTGTTCGGGAGTGAACACGGTGCCGGTGGGAATGAGGTCGAGTGAGGTGCCCATGTGATCAGACTAGCCATCCGGTGAGCGGCTGACCAGAGCCTGCTATGACGTACTCGCCGGCCCGCTGCGACCGCGGTTGCGGCGGCGGATCGGCCGCGGAGGTTTCCCCCCGAGAAAGGACCCGGCCGCGTCGACAACGAAGCCCTGGCGCAGGGCCTCGCGCCCGATCAGCATGCGGAACAGCATCTCTTCGCGGTCCGTGAGGGTGAACTCTGCGGAGATCCGACGGCCCACCAAATCGACCTCAACAAGCACCACTGGGCGCTCCTGCGCGTGTCCAGAAGAGCTGCGCACCGTGCGTCGATCGTGCACCGGGAGCTCCACCTCTACGGCGTCCTCGTCGCTCAGCTGCCAAGGGTGCGCGGTGAACCGCACCCACGGCACGCCGTCGCGCTCAAACTCCGTGATCCCCGTCGCGTGCAGCGCTGAGGTCTGCGCTCCCGTGTCGATCTTGGCTTTGACCCACGGCAGTTCAATACTGGGGAGGGATACCCATTCGCGCCACCCGCAGAGAGTGCTTGAATAGTGGTGTCCGCTCACGGTTCTATCTTGGCAGGAAATACGGTGAAACTCGCGATCCTTTCGCGCGCCCCCCAGGCGTACTCGACACAGCGCCTGATGGCGGCGAGCGAGCAGCGTGGGCACCAGGCGCGTGTCCTCAACACCCTGCGCTTCGGAATTGATCTCGCTGGCGAGCAACCTGATCTGCTGTATCGGGGCAAACAGCTCAGCGACTACGATGCGATCCTGCCTCGGATCGGGAACTCAATCACCTACTTCGGCACCGCCGTGGTGCGCCAGTTCGAACAGATGGACGTGTACACGCCCAACACGGCAAACGGCATCTCAAACGCACGCGACAAGCTGCGCGCAATCCAGATCCTCTCGCGGCACAGCATCGATATGCCGGCGACCGCGTTTGTGCGCAATCGCGCGGATGTGCGCGCCGCGATCGAGAGCGTCGGCGGAGCGCCCGTCGTGATCAAGCTGCTCGAGGGAACCCAGGGGATCGGCGTGATCCTGGCCCCGCAGGTGAAGGTCGCCGAGGCGATCATCGAGACCCTGCACTCCACCCGGCAGAACGTGCTGATCCAACGCTTTATCGCGGAGAGCCGCGGCCGTGACATCCGCGCACTTGTGGTGGGTGACCGTGTGGTGGCGGCGATGCGGCGGATCGCGAGCGGAGACGAGTTCCGCTCGAACGTACACCGCGGCGGCACTGTCGAAGCCGTGGAGCTCGACGCCGCGTCCGAGCAGATTGCCGTGCGGGCCGCACAGATCATGGGCCTTCGCGTCGCCGGCGTCGACATGCTCGAGGGCGAGAATGGTCCGCTGGTGATGGAGGTGAACTCATCGCCGGGGTTGCAGGGGATCGAGGCCGCGACCGGGCTTGACGTCGCCGGCGCGATCATCGACTACATCGCCAACCAGGTGAACTTCCCCGAGATCGACGTTCGGCAGCGACTCAGCGTATCCACGGGGTACGGCGTGGCCGAGATCTCGATGCACGCGGGCTCTGAGCACCTGGGCAAACAGTTGGGCGACCTGGGGTTGTGGGACCGTGACATCACCGTGCTGACGCTGCACAGGGGTGTCCAGGTGATCCCGAACCCGCGCAAGCACGTGGTGCTGGAGGCCGAGGACCGGCTGCTCTGCTTTGGCAAGCTCGAGGAGATGCGCTCGATGATTCCCGAACGCCGCCGGCGCCGTGCCCGGGTGCGCAAGCTCCCGCAGGAGGCAAAGGACCTCGCCGAGGGATAGCGCGGCTCCCGCCCCCGCGGGACTCGTGCGCCAAAACCGACGCATTTTCTGCTGCCCGACCGTTTTTCCCGCGAAAACGACTACGACAGGAGAAAATGCCTCAGGTTGGGCGGGCACACCGGGTAGGCGGGTTCGGGGCGGGCCAGACTGGGCCCCTACGCCCCGTCGCGCTCCGCGACGAGCTGGAACTCGACGAGGCCCTCTGGCTCGACGGTGACGAAGCCGAGACTCGGGGCGGTGACCCCGTAATCGGCAAAGGTGACGGGGATCGAACCGACGATCTCGGCGCTGGATCCATCGCTGCGCAGCTGCACCTCAGCCGTCACGGTCTGGGGCACGCCAGCGAGCGTGAGTTCTCCAACGGCGCTTGTCCGCACGGTTTCTCCCGCGGCGGGAACGCTCTCGAGCGTGACAGGCTCGGAGAGCACAAACGTGGCCTCCGGATGCTCGGCGGTGCGAAGCGCCTGATCTCGGAAGTATGCGTCGCGCTGGTCACTGTCGGTACTGATCGAGGCAACATCAACGGTGAGGCTCGCCGCTTCGAGCGTGAGCCCGTCGGCGCTGATCTGGAACGTCCCCGCAACCTCGGGAGTACGTCCGGTGACGGTGACGTCGGTGCCGCTCAGCACCTCGTCGACCCGATACCCGGCCTCGGATTCCGCCGCCACCTCCCAGGTTCCCGCGAGTGCGGCGGGGTCGAGCGGTTCGTTCGAACCCTCGCCCATGATCTGCTCGCTTCCGCTGAGCGCGGGGGCCTCTGCAGCCGGCGGCGTCAGAAACTCGCGGTAGATAATAGGTCCCGCCACCGCGGCACCCGCGGCAAGCACCAGGACGCTCACCCCCGCACCCACCAGAACCTTCTGCGATTTCTTCACCGTACTGCCTCCCCGCCTGCTGCGTATGAGTTCCACTCTCGCAGTTGCGCCAATGAGGCGGCTCCACGGAACTCGGGAAAACCCTGTGCGCGCGGGAAAAAGATGACTACAGTGCCGCGAGCAGTCCCTTCCAGTGCGCGCGCCACGCTTCGATCTGCTCGCCATCCGCGAGCCCGTCCTGACTGACAGTCAGCACCGCGCGATCCGGATCCTTCGACGTTGCGGCCACCTCCACCTTGCCGGCGCCCTCCAGCGAAAACCGCCAGAACGTGCGCTTCTCCGTGCGGGACGGGCGCGGGACCCCCGGTTCGTGGCCCAAGTGCTCGGGCCGATCGCCATGCGCGGTCACCCACGCCTCAATGGCGGCGTCCCGATCCAGCGGCAGGGTGCGACTCGCGCTGACACGGAAATCTCCCGTGGACGACTGACCGGGCACACGCAGTCCCACGTGCTGCTCGAAGGCGATCGCGATGCCCTGCGCCCACCAGTCCGGGTTTTGGAGATCCTCGGGGACGTGTGTGCGCGCCACACGCGCGATCTCCGGGTGGCTCAGTGTGCGCGCCTGCGCCGCCTCGAAGATGCCGAGCCAGTCGTCCCAGCTCCGGCCGGTCGCACGTTCGATCGCGGGCACGCGCTCGCCGCGGGTCAGGTTTCCAGTCGGTGCTGCTTCGCTCACAAGATCCTCCTGCACGGGTGTGCGCTTAGTGTACCGAGGACGTGCGACATGCGCTGCCCGGAGGCGACCGAGCTGGGCGTGGGCTGCTTGAATGGGGGCATGAACGCGAGCGCCCCGGGAACACTGAGCGAATCTCGTCTGCACAGGCGGCACGTCGAACATGAATCCTCGCAGCACCGATCCGCCGGCACCGACGACGCGGACGTGCCCGCAGCACACATCCCCGCCGCGCAGGAGTTCCGGATCGACCTGGAGCGCATTCGCTTCTCTTCATACTTCGCCCGGCTCTCCGACGTCACCCAGGTCGTCCCGCAGTCCGGGGTGGGGCCGGTGATGCACAACCGCCTCACGCACTCGCTGAAGGTCAGCGCGGTCGCCCGCGTGATCGCGGCACAGCTTGCCGGGCAGGTGGCTGCACACAGCGCTTTCACTCGTGGGGAGAGCGACACCGATGACGCAGTGGGGGCGATCGTGACCCGGCTGGGCGGCTGCGACACCGTCGTCGCGCAATCCGCGGCGCACGCCCACGATCTCGGCCATCCGCCTTTCGGCCACCTGGGGGAGCGGGTGCTCGACCGGGTGGCGCGCGAGCAGCTCGGCCTCGCCGAGGGCTTCGAAGGGAACGCGCAGAGCTTCCGGATCCTGACCCAGCTCGACACACTCGGCCGTGACTTCCCGGGCCTGAATCTCACCGCCGCGACGCGCGCGGCCACCCTGAAGTATCCGTGGACGCGCGCCGCCTGGATCGGCGTCTCCACGGATGAGCAGCCCGTGGCCGAGCGGCCGCGCGGGGTGGGCGCAGACATGCGCGACGGTGCCGAGAAGTTTTCCGCCTACGCCCTCGACATCGCCGAGATGGAAACGGCGCTCGCCGCCTTCCCCGGTATCGCGCCGGGCGCGCAGACTGTGGAGTGCGCGGTGATGGACCTCGCCGACGACATCGCGTATGCCGTACACGATCTCGACGACTTCGCCCGTGCGGGGGTCCTGCAGCAATCGGCGGTCGCCGGGGAACTGCGGGCCTGGCTCGCTGGGGCAGACACCTTCGCGGTGCTCGAGTGGCCGGTTCTCGAGGCCAGCTGGCGGGCCCCGGGGCACTCGCTTGAGCTGCTCTGGCGGCGGATCCAACTGAAAGACGCGTGGATCGCGGATCGCGCCGCGTTCCGCGCAGCGGTGGCGCGAGTCGCGGAGGAGGTTGCCGAGTCGCTCCTCGCCACGCCCTACGACGGCGGGATCGATAGTGAGCGCGCAGTGTCGGGCTTTACCCGCCGCTGGATCGACCACCTCCGGACCTCGATCGTTGTCGAGGAGCGGCCGCACGTCCGCAGCGGACACGTGCGGCTCGATCAGCGCGCCTGGCACGAGGTGATGGTCCTCAAGTTTGTGCACGCCCACTTCGTGCTTGAGCGACCTGAACTCGGCCAGACGCAACGCGGACAGGCGCGAATCGTGGCCGATCTCGCGCTCGGTTTTGAAGCCTGGCTTACCGACGACGTCGATGCGGGCCGCGCCCCGCGCCGACTGCTCGAGTGGGTCGATGAGGCCACCGCCGCCACCTTCGCGTTGCGCCGCGACCGGCCCGAACTCGTGATCGGTGCTGCCGACGATGCGGCGCTGCGACGCCAGGGTCGGGCGCGCGCGATCCTCGACTACGTGGCCGCGCTGAGCGACCAGCAGGCGATCACGACCCATCGGGATCTGATGGGGCGGTAGCATCCGCAGACTTGCCCCCGCACGGGGCGCCTGAACAGCCGGGCGGCGGCGGGGTAGGGTTCCGCGGTCATCGGGGTAGGGTTTTCGCTTCCGCCCGCCGTGAGCGCACATCCGCTGTTAGCGTGTGAAGCAGGTGGAAACACCGGAGTTGCTGTGCTTGCGTGAGCGAGAACGGCACTCGTGACAGGGCGCGTCGCGCCGGATCCGTGGGGACGGATTCGGGGTTATCCGACGCACCTGCACTCGTGCGCGTCAGAACGAACTCGACTCGCAGCGAGCATTGACGCGCCCGTGGGGGTGCGTCTCTCAGACGTGCCCGCACGCCCGATTTGGCGTGCGCGCACGGGTAGGAGTGTGGCCGGGGACGCCCCGGCGCGCAACACGGGGGAAGGCCGCGGGAAGCCGCGGTTGGGGGAAGCATGCAGAACCGTTCAACGCTGCGCCGCGCGCTGCGCACACCGCGCCGCCGTCTCGCGAGCATGTGTGTCGCTGCTGCGGTGCTCGCCGGTGCGATCATGCCGTTGACGGTGCTGACGCCCGCGTTTGCCGAGGACGTCGCCGCGGAAGTTGCGCCTGAGCCGGGTCCCGCGGTGCCCGAGGATCGCGCTGATGAAGCGATCGCCCCAGAGCATTCCGGTGACGCCGAAAGCGTTGTGCCGGCAGAAGAACCCGTCGACGCCGCGGACTCTGACGCCTTGCCAGCCGCCCCTACCAACCCTGACGCTCCTGCAGCCGAGACACCGGCGGATCAGGCGGCAGCCGCTCCGCTCGCCGCGGCTCCGTTCGCTGCCGCGCCCGTGTGCGTGCCGAACAGCGGCGTCGGCACCGTGCACCCCGCGAACCCCAGCAAGCCCATGCCGGCTGACGGCAACGCCAGCGTGTATGTGGGCGGCAACTACACCCGCACCGCGGGTGCGGAGCTCGAGGGCCAGCTCGTGGTGCGCGGCAATGCAACGTTTGCGCCGGGGTCGAAGTACAACATCGGCTGGGTCGGTGCCGGATCAGGTCTGATCCCCGCCGAGGGCGGCACCGCGCTGCGCGTGGGCGGAAACGTCTCCATCGGTTCCGGTGCCGAGCTCATCACGGGCACTGTGGACGCGGCGACCGGTGCTCCGAAGCCTGTCCACGTGCGTGTCGGCGGCGCCGTCTCGGGCTCGGGCAGTATCGCTCTGCAGCACACCGGCAGCACCACGCAGACCGCGCTCGGCCGGGACGCCGCCCTCGGACGCCCCGCCTTCAGCAACTGGGCGGACGGCGGTCACGCCGCGCTGCGCCAGTCGGTCGAGCGTAACCAGAACACCGGTGTGCAGGGAACCGTCACCACGGAGGCCGGCGGCTACCTGACGCTTACGGGCGCTCCGGGTGCCACGCGGCACCAGTTCGTGATCGATGCGAGCCTGCTGAGTCTGCAGGGCACACAGGGTTGGGCGCTGAACCTGGGCGCAAACATCGCGCCGAACCACCCCATCGTGATCACCGTCACTGGTGCCAGCCCCACGGTCAACATCTCGGGCGTCTGGGCGAACAAACAGCAGCTCAGTATGGGCGACGTCCGGTTCGGGCAGGCAGCCTCGCAGATCCTGTGGACGTTTCCGGCCGCCACAAAGGTCACCGTCGCTGGCGCGCAGTTCCCCGGCTCGGTGATCGTGCCGACACCCGGATCCGCCACCACCGTCACGGCAGCGGGCGCAAACGGTCGCTACTGGGTCGCGGGCGACCTCACCCACAACGGTGCGGGATCCGAGTTCCACGCGTTCCCCTTCATCGGCGACCCGGAGACAGGCTGCGAGAATCCGGTCGACCCAGAGCCGCCCGTCGTGGTCGAGCCGGAGGCTCCCGCAACGTGCGATGCGAACACGTTCTACGCCCTCGATCAGGGCCAGGGAACGAACATCAAGCTGCACCGGTACACCGTCAACAATGGCACCAATCGGATCACTCGGCATGACGCTGACGTATTGCTCGGACAGTCCAGCCTGTTGCAGGGCTGGAACACTAACGCCCTGGGAATGAGCTCGCCTGATGACTTCATGTTCACCGGGCAGAAATCCAAGGATTCAGAGGTACGGGTATTCCGTGCGACGCAAGTGCAGAACGGAAAACTGAACGTTAGTCGTGTCGGAACGAAGAAGCTGACGATTGACAGTGGAAAGACAGTAGTCGCCGGTGCAGTTGAACCAAAGTCCGGTGACTTCTACTTCGGCTACTACAGCGTTGCAACGGGTCAGAAGCAGGCCACCCTGCACGTCTACCGCACTCCGGGATCGGGAACGACAGAAACCACCAAACTGCTGACGGCGACGATTGAGACTTCCGTTGCGATGACCGACTATTGGGGGAACGGCGACTTCGCGTTTGATACGAACGGCAACCTGCACTTTGTGCTGAGCAGCAGCACAAAGGGCGCAAGTGGGTGGCAGCCCGCGGTCCCCGGTCAAGCGGTTGTGGGTAGCCTCACGGCGAAACAGCTGGAGACCGGCAAAAGCGTTCGAGTCTCGAGCAGCACCCCGCAGCGCAACCCCCTGAATGAAACGGGCGGGTTCAACGGCCTTGCGTACCTCGGCAGCGGCAAGATGGTCGCGGAACAAGGGAGCTCGCAGACCATTGCCGAGCCGGGCACGCTGAAGCCCATCGGAACACCTCAGCAAAACTCTGACTTCGCACTCGTCGACCTCGCCTCCTGCGCCTCCCCGCCCACGCTGACCCTGCAAAAGAACGTGATCGACCGCGTCGAGAACGCCGATCAGTTCCAGCTCGAGTTACTCCGCGGCGGCACTGTGCTGAACGAGGCCCTAACAGCCGGGACGAAGGCCGGCATCCAGGCCGAGAAGATCGAGAACGTGCCCGTCGAGGCGGGCGCAAAGTACCGCATCCGCGAGTCCTTCCCGGCCGCGGACTCCGCCAAGATGTACCAGAGCGCGCTCGTGTGCGTGCAGGATCCTGCCGGCTCGAAAAAGCCGCTCACGGTCACACCGGCGCAGAACCACGAGTGGGACGTCACGATCCCGACGTCGGCCGGCGCGAGCGGTGCCGAGGTGCTGTGCACGATTACGAATGACCCGCTGCACCCCAACCTCGCGATCACCAAGACTGCGAACCCTGCATCCGGCACCGCGGTGCAGGCGGGGCAGCAGGTCACGTACACGGTGACGTTCGAGAACACCGGCCGCGGTGAGGCGCGCGTCAAGCACGTCGACCACCTCGCGGACGTGCTCGACGACGCGACGCTGGATGTGAAGAGCCTGCGCTACGGCGACGGTGCCCGCGTCACCGGCCAAACCGCCCCGCTCAGCCCCGTGGGGATCACGGGGAAACTCACTCCGGAGAACAGCCAGCTCGCGATCACGGGTGCCGTGCCGCCCGGGGCGAAGCGCACGATCTCGTACACCGTGACGGTGCTCGCGGCTGATGCCAATACGAAGTCGCGTCAGGCGCAGGCGAACGACGGCGAGCCGCACGGCTACCTGCTGCGCAACTTCGTGACCCCCGCGGGCAAGACCCCGCCGGCCGAGTGCGCGCCGAAGCCCGGCGAGAACGTGCTGTGCACTGAACACCCGATCCCAGCCTGGGACATCGTGAAATCGGCGCAGCCACCGAACGATGCCTCGCTGCACACCGGCGGCAACGTGTACTACACCGTCGCGATCCGGAATTTCTCGGGTTCCCCACTTGCGGGCGTGCACCTCTCTGACGACATCACCGAGGTGATGCGCGTCGCCACGTGGGCCCCCGAAGCACCGCGAGTGGTCCCCAAGGTGCAGGGCGTGCGGTTCCTGAACGCCGCCGGCGAACAAGTGGATCAAGACGGCAATGTCATGCCACTTGCCGGTCGCCCGGGTTTCGCAGGCCAGGACGGCCCCGACTCGCTGCCGTACGAGGTGGTGACCACACCGGTGCACCAGAATCCAAGTGGCCGCGTTGCTACAGAGGATCCGCGACGCGGTTCGTGGACCCTTGACACCGAGGCGTTTGACATCCCGCAGGGCGTCGTGCGCGCCGAGGTCAGCTACGCCGTGCAGGTGGGCTACCCGGCCGATCCGGTCGATCCGACGCAGCCGTGGCAGCGTGACGGGGCAAAGGTCCCCGCTGCCCCGATGGCGCTGTTTGATAACTTCGTCGCGGGAACCTCGACTTCGCTGCCGCCGCTGAGCTGCGAGCTCGGCACGGACGTGACGCAAGACGAGCGGTGTCAGACCCGCCACCAGCTGGGCGATGGGTACTTCCACATCCAGAAGAACTCGACCGCGGCCGACCCGAACAAGCCCGGCTCGGTGCAGTGGAACCTGCAGGGTGTCGAATTCGAGATCCGGGACACCCCGAACGGTGGCCCGACGCAGGCGATCTGCGATGTGGCTCAGAACGCAGAGTGCGCGGAGTTCTTCAAGCACACCGACGCTTCCGACGGGCAGGCTGCTGGGTCCTGGCACGCAAGCAACCTGCCCGAGGGTGACTACTACCTCGTGGAGACGAAAGCGGCGGAGGGGCACCAGCTGCTCGCCGAGCCGATCCGGTTCCACGTCGGGCCCGTCCCAGCGGGGCAGCCGCTCGGCCAAGGGCAGCTCGGGATCTATCAACCAGGCATCCCCGCAGACCGCTCGTTCAACGGTGCGGCGGGGGACCGGGTCGACGACTTCTTCCTGCCCCGTTGCGACGCGCCCACGAAGCTGCCGAGTGGCGGCGGGCCGGCGTGTGTCATGCCGACGGGCTGGCTTATGCAGGTGTACGACCCGAAGCTCCTGCCGCTCCCGATGGCCGGCGGGGTCCCCCCGCTGACGCTGCTCGCGGGTGGCGCGCTCCTGGCGCTCGGTGCGGGGCTCTGGATCCGGCGCTCACTGCGCACCCGGGCCGCGGCCTAACACCGCCTCACAGATTTTCGACGTTTCACCGTTCACGAAAGGAACACCCATGAATCGACAGCGAGGCATTCTCGCCAGCATCGGTGCGGCTACGGCCGCCATCGTGCTCGCACTGGGCGGCGCATCCGCCGCTCAGGCAGCGCCCAACAGCCTTCCGGACGCCGGGGCCACGGGCAGCATCAACATCCACAAGTTTGAGCAGCCCGCGACCGCGGGTGACGAGTCCACCGGTGCGGCGCGAGACACGACCGGGCTTACGGCGATCAAGGATGTGACCTTCACGGTCACCCCGATCGCGGGCCTTGATCTCACGAAGAACACCGGCTGGCAGGCCGCGAGCCAGCTGGCGCTGGATCCGGCGACCGGACTCGTCTCCGGGAAGGACGCCGCGGGCAACCCCGTCGCGCTTGGCACGCCGCTCCCGCCGCAGACCACGAATGCAACGGGCGACGCGACGTTCGCGAACCTGCCGCTCGGTATGTACCTCGTGCAGGAGACCCAGGCGCCCGCGGGCGTGACGAAGGCCGCGCCGTTCCTCGTGACGGTTCCGCTGACGGATCCGGACACGCGTGACGCGTGGATCTATGACGTGCACGTGTACCCGAAGAACTCGACAGTGAAGGCCCAGAAGTCGGTCCAGGACGAGGGTGCGACGAAGGTCGGCGACGCGATCAGCTGGACCATCACCGGCGATCTGCCGCGCACGGCGAACGTCGACGGGAGCTTCGCGGCACCGACCGGGTACCGCGTGGTTGACGAGCTGGATGCGCGCCTGGCGCTCACGAAGACCGAGGTCTCGCTCACCGCGGGCCCCGCGCTCGTCGAGGGCGAGGACTACTTTGTCGACACCGTCGGCAACACCGTCACGATCGACTTCCAGGCCCCGGGCCTCGCGAAGCTCGGCACCGCCGCCGCGGATCCCCAGGCAAAGGTGCGCGTGGTCCTGACCACGACGGTCGTCTCGCTTGCGGACGGCACCATCGGCGACGGCAAGATCACGAATACCGCCGTCGTGTTCCCCAACAAGGACTCGTTCGACGTGAAGCCCGGCGAGCCGGGCGGCCCGGTCGTTACTCCCGAGGTTGAGAGCCGTTGGGGCGACGTGCTGATCAGCAAGGTCTCCACGAAGGACGCCGCCGCGAAGCTTGCCGGAGCAAAGTTCCAGGTGTTCACCTCCGAGGCCGACGCGAAGCAGGCCGGTACTGCTGCGGCGAAGCCGATTGTGATCAATGGCGAGAACACCTTCGAGACTGCTGCCGATGGCACGGTTCGGATCTCCGGCCTGCACGTTAGCGACTTCGTGAACGGTGCGGAGATCGCCGAAAAGGACAACTACCGGTACTACTGGATCGTCGAGGTCGAGGCACCGAAGGGCTACGAGCTGCTCGCCGAGCCGATCCGCACGACTGTCACCGCAGGTGGCACCGCTGTCGAGGCATTGACCGTCGAGAACGCCCCGAAGAACGCCGGATTTGAGCTGCCGCTCACCGGTGCTGCTGGCACCTGGATGTTCACCATCGCCGGTCTGCTTGTCATCGGTGGTGGCATCGCGATGATGCTGCGTCGCCGGAAGGCGGATCGCGCCGCGTAAGCGCGATCCTCGGTTCCTTTCGTGACGACGTCGACCGCGCCCGCGCCTCCTGCCGCTCCAGTGAGCGGTCGGAAGCGTGGGCGCGGCGACGCCGTGATCGTGGTCCTGGTGATCACGATCGGTATCGCGATCCTGCTCTACCCGGTTGCCGCGGACTGGTTTTCGTCCCGCAACCACAACTCGGAGATCACCGGCTACCGCCAGGATGTCACCGAGATCGACCCGGCCATCCGGGCAGAGGAACTCCAGTTGGCCGATGCGTATAACGCACACATGCCCCAGGGTCTCCTCCGCGACCCGTACTCCAGCGCTCCGGTCGCGCCCGAGGAAGAAGACGAGGCGTATTCTGCCTACGAGCAGATTCTCCGAGTCAGCGACCGCGGTGTGATCGGTGCGGTCAGCTACCCGTCGCTTGGCATTACCCTGCCGCTCTCGCACGGGACGTCGGATGAGGTGATCTCAAAGGGTGCTGGCCATCTGTACGGGTCTTCGCTGCCCGTGGGCGGGCCCTCCACACACTCGGTGCTCACAGCGCACTCGGGGCTCGCCAACGCACGACTGTTCACCCCGCTGGTGGCTGGCGCGCGGGTGGGGGATAGCTTCTCCGTCGAAGTGCTCGGGGAGAAGCACTACTACGAGGTGCGTTCGGTGCGCAACGTGCTTCCCGACAACACCGAGTCTCTCCGCATTGAAGCGGGGAAGGACGTCGTGACGCTGATCACTTGCTCGCCGATCGGTGTGAATAGCCACCGCCTCCTCGTTCGGGGTGAACGGGTTCCAGGGCCTGATGCTGACTCGGGTGCTCTGCACAGCGACGAACTGAGCGCCGGTTTCCCCTGGTGGATCCTGGTGCTGATTGGCGGTGCCGGGGCGACCGCCGGGGCGCTCACGCTCCAGCACCGAGCTCGGCAGCGGCGCCGAATTGCGGCACGTGCGGTAACGCCTGTAGCCGATGCCGCTCAGCGAGGGTTCGTCTCCGAATAACGCTGTGGGTTATCCTGAAGGCCGAGACTTCGGGGGATGGTCTATGGCAAGCGAACACACAGGGGAAACATTGCTACCGGCTGGGGCGGCGGCGATAAGTCTCGTGCCCCCGCAACCCGGCACCGCGATCCCGCAACAGCGTTTCACTGCGATTGAGCGTGAGCGATTGTTTCCTCACGGGATCGCCCCGATCACGCTGTTTTCCGGGCCCGCGGGGATGGGGAAGACCGTGCTCGCGAGCCAGTGGGTCAGAAGCGCTGATCTTGCGCACATGCGCGTGTGCTGGGTGCGAGTGTCCGAAGCCGGCAGTGGGCCGGGGGATCTCTGGCGAGCAGTGCGCGAGGCGCTCACCGGCGAAGAAGTGTGCGAGGAGCGCGGCTCAGCGCTGGGTAGCGCGGCTCGGATCGTTGTCGCGCAAGAACGCACCGCGGCGCACCGCGCCGTGACGCGCCTCACCGGGCCAACGATGCTTGTCATCGACGATTATCAGCGCCTCACGCGGTCGGCGCTCGACCTGGAGCTTGCTGAGCTCCCGGAATTGAGCGCCCAGCTGCACCTCACCGTGCTTTCTCGCCGATTCGCCGCGCTTGATGGCCCGCTGGTTGCCGCGCGCAGCATCGTTCAGGTGCTGCGCGGCGATCACTTCGCGTTCACCGCCGACGATTCGCGGGACCTCGGACGCCGGCTCGGGATTGCGAGTGCAGCGGTAGCGGATCGCATCCACGTGGGTGCGGGAGGGTGGCCCTATGCGGTGCGCCTCTTGCTAAAGGCGATTTCCGACGGCGCGACTGTGGACGATCTCGATGCGATCAGCGAACGATTCGTGACCGACTATACCGAGCGCTCGCTGTCTGCGCTCGGGCAGCGAGCGCTCTACGTCACTGCCGTGTGCGATCGCGCCAGTATCGAACTGCTGAGCGAAACGATCGGGCTGGCCTACGCCGAAACGGCGTCGATCGTGGACCGCATCTGCGAACTCGGACTGGGGACACTGCACTGGTATCCGGGCGGCGCTCGGCTCCGCTGCCACCCGGGCTTCGCCACCGCGCTGCGACGTCGTGCCCGGCGCGAGCTCGGCGCAACCGAGACCCGGCAGCTCCAGCACCAGCACGCGATTGAGCTCAGCCACGACGAGCCCGAGCAGGGCATCCGAGCGCTCCTCGCACTGCGGGAGTACACGGACGCGAGCCGGGCCCTGTCGACAGTCTTCCCGGAACGCATCGGGGCAACTGGGCAGGTCTTCGAGCCACTGCACGGTGTTCCGCTCGAAGACCTGGCGGAGCACCCATTTCTCCTCGGCGCATTCCTGCTCTCCGAAATCTGGAGCGCAAACTGCACAGTGGACGAGGCCGCAGAAATGCGTGCGGCGCTTCGCCTGGCCGTCGCCCAGTACGCGGACCCGGCGGAGCCGGAACGGTACTTCCCGATGCGCGCCATACTCGTGGCCGTGGAACGGCTCGATGATGACGTGTGCGCGCTCGAACTTGCCCGAGAACTCGAGCGTGAACTCGTTGCCGGCTACGCAGCGAACGCATCGGGGGTGAGCTTCACCCCGCTGCACCTTGCCACCCCGTTCATCTTCTCGACAATTGCGGAGACCGGGCAGACTTCCGGAGACCTCCGGCTCGCGGCCCGATGCTTCCAACGCGCCGCCGAGTGGGCCGAGCTGCTCGATGCAGAGGCGAAGCAGTACCGGGCCTACACCGGGATCGCTGTGGTCGCAGCGATCAACGGCGAAATCACCCGAGCCCGCAGCGTGCTTGCCGCGGCGGACGAGCTCACGGAATTGCTGCCCGAGGGGCACAGCGCGCGAGGCAGTCTCAACGTCACGGTCGCCCAGTTACTCATCGCGGCGGAGGTCGGGGACCGCGTCGCACTGCCTGAGATCCTTGCCACCGTGACGCATCCGCACGCGACACTGATCGAGTGGCCGTACCTTGCGCTCGGCGAAGCGGAGGTCGCACGCGGCCGGGATGGCAACCTCGCCGCAATTGCGGGGCTGGACGCCCGGATCCGGAGTGCTGAGCGCTTCTACCCGCATCGGAACGATCCGCAGCACGTCCTGGAAGCTTACGCCGCACAGGTACTGGCGACCCACGGAAACTACCGCGAATCCGAAAGCCGCCTGGCGGCACTCCCCGAGCGGCTTCCCGACGGTGTCCTTGGCCGCGCGCGGCTCGCATTGCTCCACGGGGACACCGAGACGGCACTCACCCTCAGTTCAGCGCTGCTCAGTGGTCGGGTCAGCACGTGGCTGCGGATCGCGGCGCGGCTGGTGCGCGCGTCCGCTCACTGGGCGCTGGGGGATTCGCGGGCCGCCTTGACTGACTTCGAAGCGGCGGCCGAGGCGATGGCGAAACACGGCAGCTACAGCGGACTGGAACTTGTTCCGTTCGACAGTCTGCGCGAGCTCGCCATACATTCCCAGCACCCGCAGGCCGCCGCACTTCTCACCGTGGTCGAGGCGTTGCCCCTATCGAACAGATGCACCCCCTATCCCGCCCTCACCGATGCCGAACTCCGGATCCTCGAGGCTGTCGCGGAGTCCTCAGCCTCGCTCCCCGCGATTGCGGAAACGCTGTTCGTCACCCCTCACACAGTGAAGTTCCACCTCCGAAGCGTGTACCGCAAACTGCGCGTGCAGGGGCGTGAAGCGGCAGCGACGCGTGCCCGCGAGATCGGGCTCGTCGATCCGGCGCCCGTGTCCTGAACTCCGCGGGTTTCGGGTTTCGGGTCGCGGGCCTGCGACGCGAGCGGTTACGGGATGACCGGAAATTCGCGATTCGCGTTCCACGGCTCGGCCCAGCCGAGTTCGTCAAAGATCGTGGCGAGCAGGATTCCCGTGAAGCCCCACACTGTGTGTGCGCCGAACTGAGGGCCGAGCTTGAACGCGGCACCGCGGTGGCTGAAACCCGACCGTGTGAGCACTGACGTGCCGCGGGCCAGGGGGCTCAGGAGCTCGGCGACCGGAGTGCGGAACACCTCCACAGATTCGGAATGATCCGCCGCTACGGCGCTCGGGAGCCGCCACCAACCGACAACCGGGGTCACCAGGTTGTTGCTCACCGGGATGTGGATTTCGGGCAATGACCCGAGCACCTCGACACCCGCGGGGTCCAGTCCGGTCTCCTCGTGAGCCTCACGGAGTGCGGTCGCCGCGGCATCAGCGTCGCCGTCCTCGACACCGCCACCGGGGAACGCGATCTGGCCGGCATGGTGCCGCATCCGATCCGCGCGCCGTGTGAGCAGAACATCGAGCTCCGGTGGCACACTCGTGGCCCCGCCGACCGCGGGCATCCGATCCAGCGCTCCAAATAGGATGAGCACCGCGGATCGGCGCAGCGGGGTGTCTGCCAGCGCACCCTGAGGCGGGAACTGCAGTCGCAGGTCGCCCCCCATGAGCGCACGCAGCTCGCGCTGTGCCTCCGCGACTGACCGGTCCATAGGCGCCAGCCTAGCGGGCGCCGGGTAGGTTAGCACCACACTGCAAGACAGGGCGACCGACGGCTCAAAGGAGAGTTCATGTCTACGAAACCGCACGCGTTCACGCTTGTGCAGATTCAATATTTTCTCGCGGTCGCCAAAGTCGAGAGCATGACGCTCGCCGCCGAGATCCTGAGCGTCACGCAGCCCACCCTCTCATCAGCGATGAAGCAGTTGGAACGTGCGCTGGGTGCGAAACTCTTTGTTCGGACCGAACAGAACCGGCTGCGACTCACCGGTGTGGGCCGAGCCCTCATGGGCGACGCAGAACAGCTCACCCGTGCGGCAGAGCTGGTGGCGGAGAACGTTGAGAGTACGCAGCGAGATCTCACCGGAGAGCTTGTGGTGGGGGTCTTTTCTCCTATGGCCCCGTTTCGGATTCCCCGCATCCTGCAGGAGTTTGGACAGCTGCACCCCCGGGTAACCCTCAGCTTCGTCGATGGGAACCAATCAACGCTCCAGCGGATGCTGTTGGACGGGCGGTGCGACGTGGTTATTATGTACAGGCTCGACCTGGACCGTCGGATACAGACCACGGTTCTCGACCGGATCAGTCCCTACGCGTTGCTGCCAGCCAACCATCGGCTCGCTGTTGAGCGGGGAGAGATTCACATGCGGGAACTCCAGGATGAGCCATACGTCATGCTCGATCTGCCGCACACCCGCGAATACTACCTCGGGCTGTTCGAGTGGGCCGGCATTGCGCCGAACATCCGATACCGACTCGACAGCTTCGAGTCCGTTCGGTCCTTTGTCGGCGCTGAACACGGATACACGATCTTGCATCAGGGCTTTGGGCTGACGCACACCTACTCCGGGGGCACAGTAGAGGCGCGGAGAATTCAGGGTGGACCCCCGCGGCTTGAGATCGTTCTCGGGGCGATGGAAGGGACGCTACAGACTCGCCGGGCGCGGGCCTTTTCCCGTATCGCCCGCTCAGTCTTTGCTGCAAACCCCAATTGATCAACTGTTATCGAGGCGCTCTATAGGGGTGAGTTGAAACCGTAATTGGAAGAGTCCGAACCGTCCGAGCACTATAGGTCCCACACCGGAACACAGGAGTTCTCGAAGGCGGGTACACGGTTGGACAATGACGTTTGCTTCATGAGTGCAACAGCGCTCATCCCAGAGTTTCGCGCAGGCACTCTGTCGCCAGTTGAGGTGCTTGAATCCCAGATTGCTCGGGACTTGGCACATGGCGCGGTGATCAACGCATTCACCGAACGACTGCACGATGAAGCACGAGAACATGCCCGTGCGGCAGAGCTCCGGTACCGCCGTGCGGAACCGGGCGAACCGCTTCCTCAGTTGCTCGGAGTTACCGTTGCGACCAAAGAGAAACACCAGATTGCGGGGCACCGAATCGAGCTGGGTCTCCTCGGGCATTCACGGGTCATCGCGGAGCATAATCACCCGGTCGTGGATCGGCTCCGAAACGCTGGTGCGATCATACATGCACGCACCACAACGCCGGAGTACAGTTGCGCGACCGTCACCCACAGCCTGCTTTGGGGGACAACCCGGAATCCTTGGAACTTGGAGTTTTCCCCCGGGGGGTCTTCGGGCGGGGCCGGAGCTGCACTGGCGGCGGGGTTCACTACACTCGCTACAGCATCCGATATCGCGGGGTCGACGAGACTGCCTGCGGCTTTCACCGGGACGGTGGGGTACAAAGCGCCAGCTGGCCGGATCCCAGGAGATGGCCCGCTGGCGGCAGACTGGTATCGAGGAGACGGTCCCATGGGGCGGACGGTGGCCGATGTCGCTCTACTGACGAACGTATTGAGTGGCCTCCACGCAGGTGATGCGGCTTCGATCCCGGGCGGTCCGCACATCCGAACAGACTCCGAGGCGACGCCCAGACTTCGTGTGGCACTTAGCGTGGATCTTGGCGGGTACGCTGTGGACGC
Source organism: Leucobacter sp. 7(1) (assembly GCF_900163635.1). GTDB lineage: Bacteria > Actinomycetota > Actinomycetes > Actinomycetales > Microbacteriaceae > Leucobacter. Next base: position 107,704 of record NZ_FUID01000026.1, read on the forward strand.
GGACGTTGCTCGGCATACCCGTCGCATTGCGGAGCTACTGGCCGCGGCGGGGCACACCGTTGAAGAAGTCAACCTGCAGATTCGGCACGATGACGTCCACCGAACAGCGTTTACTCACTTCGGAAACATCCTCGGCCCTGCCATGCAGGAGCCGGTATCGAGAGCCGGAGATGTGTCCGCCTATACACGGCGATTCCTCGAAGATGCAGCGACGCAGGCGCGGCGGAATACGTTGTATGACTCGATAGAGGGGGAGCACCGTATCCAGCAGCTGCTGGCAGACGTCTTTACCCGTTTCGACCTTCTGATCTGCCCAACATCCGCGGTGGCCGCTCTCGATGCCGCGGGCGATTACCTAGATGGCGTCTCCGTCGATGGCACGCATCTCGAACACTATTGGCAGGCGCATATGACCCTGCCCTTCAATATCGCGAATCGGCTTCCCGTCCTTGCGGTACCCAGTGGCATATCGCGTTTCGGTATCCCCACGGGGGTGCAACTCATCGGGTCACCGTTCGCTGAACAGCTCGTCTTCTCTGTCGGGTTGGAGATCGAGCGTGCCGAGCGATGGGACCTCAAACACCCCGGCACTGAACTCGGCAACACCTCACAACCGGAATCGTCAGAAGGAGTTACAAAATGAAGCAGTTCAAAGCGCTCATGTTCGAAGGTGGCACCAGCGAACCATACATCGGAGACGCAGTGGTTCGAGAGCCCAAGGGCACCGAGGTTCTGGTGCGTCTTCTGGCAGCTGGGATCTGCCATTCTGACTTGCACGTGTTGCATGGCGACAATCCGGCAACCGAGAGGATCGTCCTTGGGCATGAGGGGGCTGGGATCGTTGAAGCGATCGGCCCTGACGTCACAGCAGTGGGTCTCGGCGACCAAGTTGTCATGTCGTGGTGGGCCCCGTGTGGGATCTGCGCCAACTGCAAGAATGCGCGGGAATGGTTGTGCCAGGACACGAAGGCGCTGCAGAACACGCTTCCCGACGGGACTTCTCCTCTGGTTGGGGCTGATGGTGAGTCCCTCAAGCCCTTCCTGGGCGTAGGAGCGTACGCGGAATACACGCTTGTGCCCCAGGCTGCAGTTGTGAAAGTGCCGCACAGCGTACCCTCCAGCGTTGCAGCACTGATCGGATGCTCAGTGACCACCGGGATCGGTGCGGTGCTCAACACGGCTGAATTCCGCGCGGGCCAGACTGCAGTGGTAGTTGGCTGCGGTGGCGTGGGGCAGTCGGTGATTATGGGCCTCAAACTCGCGGGAGCCGCGGAGATCATTGCGGTCGATCTATCCGAAGATCGCCTGGACCAAGCTCGCTTAGTGGGTGCTACGCACGTGGTGAATCCAGGGGCAGTCGACTCAGTAGAGGCGGTGCTTGCCCGAGTTCCCAATGGTGTCGATTTCGCATTTGACGCGATCGGTCGGCCCCAGACGATTCCGACACTTCTTCCGATGGTCAGATCTGGTGGTGCAGGAGTTGTTGTAGGACTGCCTCCGCGGGAGGAAGAGATCGGGATCAAAGTGTGGGAAATGGTGGTCACCGGGAAACGGCTGCTCGGGTGCTACTACGGGAGCTCACGACCCCAAGTCGATTTCCCGAAGATGATCGACCTCTACCTCGCGGGAATGCTTGATATTGAGTCGCTGATTGGCGAGGAAGTCCCGCTTGAGCAGGCGGCTGCGGGCGTGAAAGGCCTCGAACGCGCCATTGGGAAGCGGAAAATCGTCCGCTTTGGAATCTAGGAGGACCCGGAAATGACACGATACGTATCTCTGAATCCTGCGACCGGCCAAGAGCGGGCCCGGTTCCCTGAAGCAACCCAGGCTCAGATCGATGAGACGCTTGTCCGGTCCGCAGCCTCACGCACCGCTCTCTTGGACATGGGAGTCGCCGGACGCGCGGCAGCACTTATGCGGGTGGCGGCTATGTACCGCGACCGTAGCCAGGAACTTGGCGAACTCATCGCTTTGGAGATGGGGAAACCTATTGGCCAAGCAGTCTGGGAGGCGGAGCATTGCGCTGATATCTACAGCTACTACGCATCCGAGGGGCCATCGTACATCGCCGATGAACCGATGCAGCGACCATACGGAGGAGGGAGTGGTGTCATTCGCACCGAGGCGATCGGCCCGCTGCTGGGGATCATGCCGTGGAATTTCCCGTACTACCAGGTCGCTCGGTTTGCTGGCCCCAATCTGCTCATCGGAAACCCGATCTTGCTGAAGCACTCGCTCATCTGCGGAGGCTCGGCGGCGGTGATGGAAGAGATTTTTCAGGCTGCAGGATTTCCCGAGTTTGCGTATCAAAATCTGTACGCAACACATGACCAAGTAGGACAGATGATTCACGATGAGCGCGTACGAGGAATCTCGCTCACAGGGTCGGAGCGTGCTGGTGCTCGCGTCGCGGCGCAGGCGGGGCAGGCCCTCAAGAAGGTAGTGCTTGAACTGGGTGGCTCGGACGCATTTGTCGTGCTGGAAGACGCGGATGTCACCGCCGCGGCAGCTGCCGCGGCTCGTGGAAGGTTTGGGAACGCCGGCCAATCGTGTACCTCGTCAAAGCGCATCATCGTTGTCGACGAGATTTACGATGCATTTGTCGCTGCACTCGAGGGCGAGATTCGGGAGCTCCAAGTTGGAGACCCACTGGATCCGGCCAACGGGGTGGGGCCGCTTTCCTCGGCAAGCGCTCGCGCTGAAATCGCAGAACAGGTTTCTGACGCTCGGGAGCGCGGGGCTCACGTGCGTATCGGGGGAGAAGAGCTGCCGGGCGGAGGATTCTTCTACGCACCGACACTGATTACGGATGTCCCGGAAGACGCCCGCATCTTTCGTGAAGAAGTCTTCGGTCCGGTTGCCGTTGTGTACCGAGCTCAGTCCGAGGCGGACGCCATCCGCCGTGCAAATGACAGTGACTTTGGGCTCGGCGGATCCGTGTTTTCCACCGACGCTGTGCGTGCGCATCGGGTCGCCGAGCAGCTCGAAACCGGAATGGTATGGATCAACTCCGAACCCGCGTCGGCAATCGATGGCCCGTTCGGCGGGGTGAAGCGGTCCGGGACTGGCCGCGAGCTTGGCCGCTTCGGCCTAGCGGAGTTTTCTGTCAAGAAGCTCATCCGGAACCTCTCCGATTTCTCGCCAGCCTGAATTGGCTCTCAGACAGAATCCATCGATAGGAAAACTATGACCGGGCAACATCCGATCCTTGAGATCAAGCACATGCACAAAGCGTTTCTCGTTCACGGGGAACCGAGTGTGGTGCTGCGTGACGTCACGCTGAACGTTCATGAGGGCGAGTTTGTGTCGCTGATCGGCCCAAGCGGGTGCGGGAAGACCACGGTCCTCCGAACAGTCGCCGGGTTTGCACCTGAGAGCAGCGGAGAAGTTCGTTTGAATGGCGAACCGATTCACAAGAATCGCGGGAACGTGGGAGTCGTATTCCAAGCTCCCAACCTACTCCCGTGGCTCACCGCCTCACAGAACGTGGAGCTGGCGCTGAGGCAATTTGGCATCAGGAGCAAGGCCGAACGCCGCGAGCGTGCAGCAAGCGCGCTCGCGGAAGTGGGGCTGGGCCAAGCGCTCGGAAAGTACCCAGCTGAGTTGTCTGGAGGAATGCAACAGCGCGTGGGGATCGCCCGCGCCCTCGCGCATGATCCAGAGGTGCTCCTGATGGATGAGCCATTTGGGGCACTCGATGCCATCACCCGAGAACAATTGGACTTTCAGCTCCTGGACTTCTGGGAAGCGCAACGCAGGACCGTGTTGTTCGTGACCCACTCGATTGAAGAAGCAGTCCTGCTTTCCGACAGGGTGATCTGCATGAAGCCGAATCCGGGCGAGATTGTCGCGGATCACCGGGTTTCGTTTTCCCGACCGCGCACCCTGGCGCAGTTGGGCGATCCCGCTTTCATCGATGAGGTTCGTGAGGTTCGCAGTCACATCGAGCAGTACTACGAGCAAAGGAACGAGAAGTGAACGCGCAACAGCTCACCGCCGAGCGGGAGACCCGCTATGAGGAAGCGATCGCAAGCGTCCAAGCTGAGTCGCGGAAAACGAGAGCCTCTCGACGTCGAGGGACACTCCTTGCCGCGATCATCTTCGTGGGCGTCGTCGGGCTCATTGAGGTTGTCTTGGCCGTCGCACGGGTCCCCGAATGGACAATCCCTCGACCCACGAGAATCGCGGAAGCTTGGTGGCAGAATCTCGGGAACGTCATCTTGCCGAACGCCGGAATTACTCTGCTCGAGGTCTTGATCGGGTTTGTCTGCGGTGCCGTGATCGGCGTGGTCCTCGGGGGAGTAATCGGTGAGTACCAGATCCTCGATAAGATCCTTTCGCCGTTCATCTTGATCCTCATCACGACTCCGGTTGTCGCGCTGGTGCCATTGCTCATGCTTTGGTTCGGGTACGGGCTTGAGACAAAGATCATTGCCGCGGCTATCGCGTCATTTCCTCCCATCATGATGAACACGGTGGCGGGGCTGACGAAGACGCCAGCTATGCACCTAGACCTGATGAAGTACCTGGGGGCGAGCCGCTGGGAAGTGTTCACTCGAGTGAAATTCCTGAACGCGCTGCCGTCAATTTTTACCGGCCTCACGATCGGCTCGATCTTCGCACTGATCACAACGGTCGCGGCAGAATTTGTGGGTGGCTCGACAGGGCTGGGAAATCGCCTTATCTACTACGCGAGCACGGTTCAAACTCCGCTCATGTTCGCGATCATTCTCTCGCTGGCGGTCATCGGGATCATTATCTACGTCTCGGTCGCGGCCCTGGCGCGCCGAGTCGTCACTTGGCAGAACTAGTTCACCCGGGACTTTGCTGCATCAGTTGTGAAACGGAAAGGAAATGACAATGAGGTCAATCAGAATGAAACGAACTCTCTTCGGTCTGGGGAGCGTTGTTGCCGCTGGAGCACTGTTGCTCGGGTGCGCCGCAGCTCCAAGTGGAGGCACGTCACCTGGCGGAGAGGACGCCGCATCGGATGGTGTGCGCGATGTCAGAGTCGTGCTCGCGGTGAACAAAGAACTCGCTGGTGAGAACGCCAATCTTCATGTGGCAAATGAACTTGGCTACGCAGAAGAGAACGGGATCCGATTTGTCTTGGAAAGCGCGCTCGGAAGCACCGACGGAACGAAACTTGTCTCAACTGGGCAGGCAGAAGTGGCATACCCCTCACCGTTTGTCGCATTGACCGCCCGGGCCTCCGGAGTCCCAATCGTTTCGGTATTCGATAATCTCCAGACCAACATCTTCGGATTCGCGGTGAAACCGAACAGCCCGATTGCTTCCATCGCCGATCTGAAAGGAAAGAAGGTGGCATTGGGAGACGGAGGATGGACAGTGATTGCGGCACCACTGCTCGCGAGTGCCGGCCTCACTATTGACGACGTGGAGTGGGTGGTGGCCGGAGAACGTCGGCAGCTCGCAGTGGAGCAGGGCGACGTCGACGCGGTCCTCACCTGGGAAATGGAGTACCAGAATTGGGCGGACCAAGGACTTGAGTTCCGGGTGTTTGGCCAGGACTCGGTCCCCTATCAGTCCAATACGCTCGTGATGAGCGAGGAGCTGGTGAAATCGGATCCGGATCTTGTCAAGGCGATCGCCCGGGCGTCGGCCATGGGTGCGGAGTTTATCCAGCACAACCCCGAAGCAGGGGCGCAGATTGCTACGCAAACCTATGAGGGGACAACTCCGCAGTCGCTGGAAGGTATGACAGCGGTGGTCACCAAGCTGGCCGAGTTGATGGCCGGAGGCGAAGGCGGAACTGATCGGTACGGTGCGCATCGGGCCGACGACTGGCAAGGTCTTGCGGACTCGCTCTTTGCAGATGGCGTCATCGGCGCCGAGGTAGACGTTTCCACGATGCTCTCCGACGATTTCATCGACTATGCGAATGATTTTGATCGAGATCGTGTTCGTCAGGACGCTGAGGGCTACAAGCCGTAGCGCAGGGAACGCGCGAGGGCTGGCTGACTCTGTGCAGACCAGCCCTCGCGTACGTGGAGATTACCCCTCTGCGAGCAGGTCCGAGATGCCCTCGGGCACGCGCTGCGACCGGGCCCAGGGCTCACGGTCGCGGCGCGCCACACGTTTCATCTGCTGAGATTCTTCGGAGCGTACCTGCGTCAGCACGGCAATCACGGCGGCGCGCTCCTCCGCGCTCACCTGACGCGTCACGAAGTGAATGTCCTCGCCGTGGATCGCGTCATCCTGCGGGCCCAGCTCTTCGCGCTTGGCCGCGTCGCGGGCGGCCGCGTCGGGCGGCAGTTGGCCGTCGGTGAGGTCGTCACTGTTGGGATCGCCGCGGAGCTCGGCGGCGATCCCCTCAGCGCTTGTTGGGGTCTGCACGGCGCTCACAGGGGGATGTTGCCGTGCTTCTTGGCGGGCTGCTCGGTGCGCTTGCCGCGCAGGCCGCGCAGCGACTTGATTACGGCGAGGCGCGTGCCCGCTGGCTCGAGCACGTTGTCGAGCTCGCCGCGCTCGGCAGCGAGGAATGGGCTCGTCACATCGGCCGTGTACTTCGCGGTCAGCTCGGCGCGCAGCGCCTCAACGTCCTCGCCGCGCTCGGCGGCGGCCGCGAGCTCCTTGCGGTACAGGATGTTGACGGCACCGGAACCACCCATGACGGCGATTTCGGCCGTGGGCCAGGCGATGTTGAAATCGGCACCCATCTGCTTCGAGCCCATGACGATGTACGCCCCACCGTAGGCCTTGCGCGTGATGATCGTGACGAGCGGCACAGTTGCCTCAGCGTAGGCGTAGAGCAGCTTCGCGCCGCGGCGGATCACGCCCTGCAGCTCCTGGTCGGTGCCGGGCAGGTACCCGGGCACATCGACGAGGGTAAGGATCGGGATCGAGAACGCGTCACAGAACCGCACGAAGCGTGCAGCCTTCTCGCTCGCGTCGATGTTCAGGGTGCCCGCCATCTGGTTCGGCTGGTTCGCAACGATACCGACCGTGCGGCCTTCGACGCGGCCGAAGCCGATGAGCATGTTGGGGGCGAACAGCGGCTGCACCTCGAGGAAGTCGCCGGAGTCGAGGATTCCCTCGATGACAACCTTCATGTCGTAGGGCTGGTTCGGGCTGTCCGGGATCAGGGTGTTGAGGCGGCGATCCGCATCCGTGATTTCGAGCGCAGTGTCACTGTCGTAGACGGGAGCCTCTGCCAGATTGTTGTCTGGAAGGTAGCTGATCAGGGCGCGCGCGTAGTCAAGCGCATCGTGCTCGTCGCTCGCGAGGTAGTGGGAGACGCCGCTCGTCTTGTTGTGCGTGAGTGCGCCGCCGAGCTCCTCGAAGCCGACCTCCTCGCCCGTGACAGTCTTGATGACGTCGGGGCCGGTAACGAACATGTGGCTTGTCTTGTCGACCATGATGACGAAGTCAGTGAGGGCGGGGGAGTACACCGCGCCGCCGGCCGAGGGGCCCATCACGATGGAGATCTGCGGGATGACACCCGAGCACATCGTGTTCAGGCGGAAGATGTTGGCATATTTGGAGAGCGAAACGACACCCTCCTGGATGCGCGCTCCGCCCGAGTCCAGGATTCCGAAGACGGGAGCGCCGGTCTTCAGCGCGAACTCCATCGCCTTCACGATCTTCTCGCCGGCGACTTCGCCGAGCGAGCCACCGAAGGTTGTGAAGTCCTGCGAGTACACCACGACCTGTCGGCCGTGGATCGTGCCCGCACCGGTGACCACCGAGTCGCCGAACGGGTGGCTCTTTTCCATGCCGAAGCCCACGCTGCGGTGCTTCACGTACTTGTCGAACTCAACAAACGAGCCCGGGTCTAGCAGCGCGGTGATGCGCTCGCGCGCAGTCATCTTGCCGCGCGGGTGCTGCTTGGCCGCGGCCGCAGCATCGCGATCGCCCACGGCTTCCTGGTACTTGCGGCGATGGTCGGCGATGCGCCCCGCGGTGGTGGCCGGGGTCGCTGGAGTGGCGTTTTCTGCAGTCACGGATGCCAGCCTAGCGCGGAGCCCATGCCTGTACCCTCCGAACCTCTCCAATGGAATCCCGGATCCTTCGTCACTTCTCTACCAAAAGTGGCCCTCACGCGTCTGCCGCGCCCACCTCCCGCTCGCTCATCGGCACGGAGATTCTGCGGTACTGCGGAGATTTTTCGTGGATATCGGTACCTCGCCCGAGAATCTCCGACCCGCTCGTTTGTCGTGACTGGACCCGTGCTTCACGACGAGCGTGTGCGTGGCCTGAGGAACGGCAGATTGAGCGCCTTCCGGTATACCGTGGAGGCATGGAACTGACGCGCACCGCCGAACTTCTGCCCAGAGTGATCTGGCGGGAGAGCTCGCCTTCCACGAACGCGGAGCTGCGGGACCTCGCGCAACGCGCGGAAACCCCGCTGGCTGACGGCACGATGCTGCTGACCTCGGACCAAACTGCCGGTCGTGGTCGCTTGGATCGCGGTTGGGTCACGCCGCCCGGGCAGTCGCTCGCGGTGTCGGTACTTGTGCGACACCCTGGTACGAGCACGGGCTTGGGCCTGAGCTGGGTGCCCCTGCTTGTCGGCTCTGCGATGACCACCGCACTGCAGCGACGGTTTGGTGAGGGGAAGCGCGTCGGCGTGAAGTGGCCAAACGATGTACACGTGCGCGATGAAGAAGACGCGATCGCTGGGCGACCGGGGCAGAAGCTCTGCGGGATCCTGTGCGAGCTGCTGCCGGATGGTGGCGTAGTTGTGGGGACAGGGCTGAACCTCTTGATTCCCGAGGAGGAGCTGCCCACAGACCGAGCTTCCTCGCTTCTCGCGGCAGGTGCTGACGTGAACTGTGCGATGAATCTGTTCGAGCCCGCCGGCATCGAGCTCGCCGATCGCATTCTGGTCGACTACGTTACCGCGCTGCGGGAATTGCTCACGCTTGCGACAGCGCGGCCGGATGCTGCGCGTGCACGGGTCGCACGTCACTCACTCACGCTCGGCACTGAGGTGCGGGTACACCTTCCCGGCGATGAGATCGTCGACGGACGTGCGCGAGCCCTCGCTGAGGACGGGGCGCTCATCGTGGACTTGCCGACCGGTGGGGTCCTCACGGTCTCCGCCGGCGATGTTGAACACCTGCGTGTGCCCTAACCCGGCACAGCGCGCCCGGCCGGGGCGGGCGGCTCCTGGGGCAGTCCGCGGCCTCCACGTGAATCTCCAAGGTGGGTTGCGATCGCGTACAAGCGATCGTCGAAGCGAGAGAAGTCCGACCTGAGTTCGACTCGGAGGGCCTGGGACTCCGTGGAGATTCGGGAGCCGAGGCTGTCGATTCGCGTCGTGAGTTTGGCATCGACTCCATCCATCCGGGAGGTGAGATTGGCGTCGATGCTGTCGATCCGGGCGGTGAGGTTGTCGATTCGCGTCGTGAGTTTGGTATCGACGCTGTCGATTCTGGCGGTGAGGCTGGCGTCAAGCTTGTCGATTTGTGAGGTGAGTCTCGTATCGAGTTCGCTGATTTGCGAGGTGAGTCTCATGTCGAGTTCGCTGATTTGCGACGTCTGTCGGGTGTCGAGTTCGCCGATTTGCGAGGTGAGCCGAGTATCGAGTTCGCCGATCTGCGAGGTGAGCCGAGTGTCGAGTTCGCCGATCTGCGAGGTGAGCCGAGTATCGAGTTCGCCGATCTGCGAGGTGAGCCGAGTGTCGAGTTCGCCGATTTGCGAGGTGAGCCGAGTATCGAGTTCGCCGATCTGCGAGGTGAGCCGTGTGTCGAGTTCGCCGATTTGCGAGGTGAGCCGAGTATCGAGTTCGCCGATCTGCGAGGTGAGCCGAGTGTCGAGTCCCTGAATCTGTTCCGTGTGTGCGTCCGCCCGCTGGTCGGCCTGCCTGGAGATTGTGCGGAGACCCACCAGGGTTGTTGCCATGACCGCGGCCACTGCTGAGATCAGCGGGATGAGTGCTGGTGCGTCCACGGTGCCCTCCGATCGTTGCGTGGCTGCTCGAATGTGCCCCACGATACGTGCTCACCACGGATCGTGAAAGCACGAGGTTCTCGGAGGCCACGAACTGTGGATAGGTCGTTGAAACCGATGATTGTGAGCGACGCAAGAGTGGGCCCCGAAAAATGATTCTCGGGGCCCACCCGTGTGCGGCGGAACAGGGGAGTCAGCGGGCTAGCGCGTGCCCTCGAGTGGGTACTCCTCGCCCAGTGCGTCGATCTGCTGAGTCGTGGGGTCGCCCTCGGAGAAGTCCATCATCGGGACCGGACGCTTGAAGCCACGGGTCACGAAGCCGATGATCACGACGCCGACGAGTAGCCAGATCCCACCCACAAGCCAGGTTTCGGGCTGCAGGGAGGTCCAAAGCCAGATCGTCAGTGCGAAGCCGATCAGCGGCGCAACGCCGTGCACCAGGATGGCCCGGGCCGTCATCGGCTCGCGTCGCCCGCCCTTCGGGAATAGGTAGGTCCGGATCACGGAGAGGTTCACCATCGCAAAGGCGGCGAGTGCCCCGAAGCTGATCATAAACGCCACGGTGTCGAGCGAGAGGAACAGGCTGGACAGCGCGAACACAGAGACGACCACAGCGGCGACGACGGGGGTGCCGAAGCGCTGGTGCAGACGGGAGAGCGGGCGCGGAAGCATGCCGTCGCGGCCCATCGCGTAGAGAATTCGGGAGACCGAGACCTGGCCGGTCATGCCGGATCCGAACGCGCCGACAACGTACACGGCTACGAAGAACGCGGTGAACCCTTCTCCGCCGATGTTATTCATGACGGTCACACCGGCTGCCTCGATCTCGGTGTCGCTCAGCGAGGCCCAGTCCGGGGCGTAGGCGACAGCGCCAGCCCACGACACGAGGATGAAGAACAGGCCGCCGAGCAGCGTCGCGAACACAATCGCGCGGGGGATGTCCTTGCGCGGGCGCTTGGCCTCCTCGGAGAGCGTGGAGACCGCGTCGAAACCGAGGAACGATAGGGCGAGGATCGCGGCACCCGACGCGACCGCACCGATGCCGCCTTCACCAAAGGTGAATGGCTCGATCAGGCTGATCTCGGTGTTGCCGCCCAGGGCGTGCTTAAAAGCGAGCACCATGAAGATGACAACCAGCACCACGGAAAGCGCGATGATCGCCATGTTTACCTTGTTCACCAGGTTGATCCCGAGGATGTTGAACAGGAGTACAAGGAGGAGCGCGACGAGCGTGAACACCCACACCGGAATGGCGGGGAACTGGGTGTTGAGGTAGATCCCGATCAGCATGAAGTTGATCATCGGAATAAAGAGGTAGTCGAGCAGCATCACCCAGCCGGTGAGGAAGCCCGCCGCGCCCCCGAAGGACTGCTGCGTATAGGTGTATGCGGATCCTGCGACCGGATAGCGGCGCACCATGGCACCGTAGCTGGCCGCGGTGAACAGCATCGTCACGACCGCGACGATGTACGCCGCCGGGAGGTGCCCGTCGGTGACCTGGTTCACGATCCCGTAGGTTGTGAACACGGTGATCACGGTCATGTAGGTCACCCCGAACAGGGTGAGCCCGACGAGGCCGAGTGACCGTTTCATCTGCGGTTGGGTGGATGTGCTCACGATGTCTCCCTTGACTCTGTGCAGCAGTGTTACTGGAATTATGCGGTAAAGGTGCGTTCTCCGGCCAACCAGGTGCCGCGTACGGCGAGTCCTGTGATGGCCTCGGGGGCGATGGCGAGCGGGTTGTCGGCGAGCCACACGGCGTCGGCATCCTGGCCGACAGCGAGGGTGCCACGACGATCAGCCGCGAGGGCCTGCCGTGCAATCCCCGTTGTGTAGGCCCCGTACGCGGTCGCAGCGTCCACACGCTCCTCGGGGAGCCATGCGGTGGCCGCGGGATCCGTCGGGTCGTGTCGGGTGATCGCGGTGGCTACCGCGGGGCGCCAGTCGATCGTGGTTACCGGCCAGTCGCTGCCAAACGAAACCGTGGCCCCGCTGCGGTGCACCGAGCCGATGAGGTACTGCCACTCGTCGCGCGGCTGCCCCAGGTGCGGGATCGTGAGATCGCGCATCACGGCGTCGCACTGCGCCCAGTAGGGCTCAAAGTTTGCGATGACGCCGAGCTTCGCGAAACGGTCGACGTCCGCGGGATCGAGGACGGCGACGTGTGCGATGACGTGGTGCCGTTCGTGTTCAGGGCCGGTCAGAGTGGCGGCCTCGAGCGCGTTCAGGGCGCTCCGGTTCGCGGCGTCCCCGATCGCGTGGAGGTGGAGCTGGAAGCCGAGCGCGTCAAACGCGGCGGTCGCCGCATTCAGCTCCACAGTCTCCCAGTTCGGGAGCCCGGAGTCTTCGGGGCGATCCGCGTAGGGGACCAGAAGTGCGGCCGTGTGGCTCTCCACCACGCCATCCAGGAAGAACTTGACGGTTTCGCCGGAGAGCCGATCAGCGCCGAGACCTCGCACACTCGCGCGTGCTGCTTCAAACTCGGCGAGCTGCTCACGCCACCGCACGGGGTCCGCGCGGAATGCGAGATTGATGCGGGTGTGCAGACGGTCTGTCTGCGCCGCGGTGCGGTACACCTCGATGTCGCCGGGCTCCACCCAGGCGTCCTGCACCCAGGTCATGCCGAGCTCGGCATAGTTTCGCGTGGCGCGCTCGATCGCGTCGAGACGCTGGGCGAGTGGGAACGCCGGCACGACATCCGCGAGGAAGTTATTCGCGGCTGACTCCTGCAGCGTGCCGAGCGGGCTGCCGTCCTCGCGGCGTACGATCCGGCCGAGGTGGGGATCCGGGGTGTCTGCAGTGATCCCGCCCGCGGCGAGGGCCGCGGAGTTGACCCACGCGGTGTGGTAGTCCCAGGCACGCAGGATCGTGGGGGTGTCGCCGGTGACCTCGTCGAGCCACCGCGCGTCGAAGAGCCCGCCCTCGGCGAAGGTGGCGTCGTAGCTTGCGCCGATGATCCACTCGGCCTCGGGGTGCTCCGCCTTCCACGCGGCGACCGCATCGAGGATCCCCTGCAGATCGGTTGCCTGGCGCACGGCCGGGCCGAGCGCTTCGACACCGCCGAGCATCGGATGGGCGTGGCCGTCGCCCGGTGCTGGGGCGAGGGTACCACCCGCGAGATCAACGACGTCGGTGCCGGGCTCGCCCGCGAGCGCGGCGGCCGCGTCGCCAAGCGCGGCCACACGGCCGTCGCGGAACGCGATCGCGTCGCTGGTGCGAGCCGCGTCTGCGGCGGTCGGGTCGACGAGGATGGTGCCGCCGGTGAATACGGTGATGCTCATATGTCTGCGTCCTTCGCTACTCGGTGGTTGTGCCGCGCTAGGGCGGCCAACAGTGAATCGGGCGGGGCCGCGAGCGGCTCCCGTCAGGTTACTTGAAGGGGGTCGCCTCGCCCATGGCGTCGACCACCGAGGTTTCTGGCCCCTCGGAGAAGTCCATCCGGGGGACGGGCTTGCGGAAGAAGTTTGTCTTCACAACGAGGATGATCAGTCCGATCGCGAACCAGATCCCGCCCACGATCCAGGTCATCGCCTCGAGTGAGGTCCAGAGCCAGATCGTGAGTGCAAAGCCGATGAGCGGGAAGAGGCCGCGCAGGATCAGCTCCTTCGGTGAGCGTTGCGCAGCTTCCCCGCGCCGCGGGAACAGGTACACGCGAATCACGGCAAGGTTCACCATTGCGAACGCGGCGAGCGCGCCGAAGCTAATCATGAATGCGGCCTGTTCCAGCGTGAGGAAGAGGCTGGCGAGCGCAAAGACAGACACCGTTGCCGCGGCGACGACGGGGGTACCGAAGCGCTTCCAGAGGATCCCGAGCGGCTTCGGGAGCGTGCCGTCTCGGCCCATCGAGTACAGGATGCGTGAGACCGACACTTGGCCGGCGAGGCCGGATCCGAAGCAGCCCGCAACTGTGAAGACCACAAAGAGGATGCCGAGCCACTCGCCGGCAACGTGGTGGGCGAGGACCACGCCCGCTGCGTCGAGCAGCTCGCGCGGGGCCTGGCTCCAATCGTCCAGGTGGTACGCGCGGGCACCGACCCAGGATACGAAGATGAAGAGCGCCCCGCCGATCAGGGCGGTCAGGATGATGGCGCGCGGGATGTCGCGGCGGGGGTGCTTCGCTTCTTCGGAGAGCGTGGAGACCGCGTCGAAGCCGAGGAACGAGAGCGCGAGAATCCCGGCACCGGTGAAGATCGGGCTAAAGCCTTCGCTCCCGGGGATGAAGGGATCGATCAGGCCGGGGGCGCTCGGGTCCGCTACCGCCGTCTTGACTGCGAACACCGCGAAGAGGATCACGGCCGCACCTGAGATGCTGACGATGACGATGTTGAGTTTGTTCACGAGGGTGATGCCGAGCACGTTGAAGACGAACACCGCGATGAGCGTGATGAGCGAGACGATCCATGCGGGCACGCTGGGGAATTGGGTGCTGACGTAGAGCCCCAGAATCATGAAGTTGATCATGGGGATAAAGAGGTAGTCGAGTAGAAGCACCCAGCCGGTGAGGAAGCCCGCGCCGCCGCCGAACGCCTGTTGCGTGTACGTGTAGGCCGACCCCGCGACCGGATACTTCCGGACCATTGCGGCGTAGCTGTTCGCGGTGAAGAGCATCGTGAGCAGCGCGACGACATAGGCGAGGGGAAGCTTGCCCTCGGTGATCTGGTTCACGATGCCGTAGGTCGTGAACACGGTGGCCACCGCCATGTACGCGAGGCCAAAGAGGATCAGGCCTCCGAGGCCCAATTCTCGTTTGAGGCCGTTTCGTGTGGCTGCTTGACTCACTGGATCTCCTTTGATGCGGATCTACCGGCTGTAAATGAACAGGGTTCTTTTACGACCGAGTTGAGAATAGTACGAAACTCGCCCGAGCGCGACTTCGAAACCCACGCGCCGTCAGAATCGTGCCAAGCTGGGCGCGGAGGAACACATGTCGACACCGGCGAAGACGCCCAGACCCCAGAGCTCGCGAGGCGGCGAGACCGGGGCGGAGACACCGAAACGCCGCGTCGGGCGACCCCGCACGAGCGTGCTGTCGCGCCAACTCATCCTCGAAACTGGCCTGCGGCTAATCGTGGAGCACGGAGCCCATAGCGTCGGGATGCGCGCGATCGCGAGCGAACTCGGCGTGCGGCCCTCCGCGCTCTACAACCATGTCGCGGGGCAGGCAGAGCTGATCGCCGGCGTCCGCGAACTCATCAGCGACCGGATCGCCACCGACATGTTTGTGGACGAGCCGTGGGACGTCGCCCTCGCTGGCTGGGCGCGGCACTACCGAGACACCTTCGCCGCCCACCCGCCGACGATTGCTCTACTCGCAGTGCTGCCGCTCACGCCCGACTCGGTGACCTCGCTTATGTACGAGACCGTGATCTCCGCCCTCGTGCGTGCCGGTTGGCCGGGGGACCGGGCGCTGACGCTCATGGTGTCACTCGAATCGTTCATTTTGGGGTCGGCGCTGGATCTTGCGGCGACCGACGAGATGCTGGACCCTGGACCACGCTCTGACGTTCCCGCGTTCTCGGCTGCCTACCTACGACGCGAAGCCGCGCTCGCCGCAACTGGGACGAGCACAGCGGATGCGGCGTTCGAGTTCGGTCTGCGGGCGATTCTCGCGGGGTACCGGGCCGAGTATGCGGCCCTGGGCCTGACTCAGCGACCCGCTCCGGTAACTCCCGAAACAGCTGCCGGGGCCGGGGCCGAGTAGCCCCCGGCCCCGCGCGCACCTCAACTATTTCGCGTCGCCCGCTGCGGACGCCTTCTGCGAGAAATACACGGGGATCAACGACAGCAGGATCATGACTGTCGCGACAACGTTGACCTGGTTGACCTCGTTGGGGCGTGCCATCTGGTTCATGATCCAGAGCGGAAGGGTCTCGACCCCGGGTGGGGCCGTAAAGATCGTGACCACAATCTCATCGAAGGACAGTGCGAAAGCGAGCAGGCCACCGGCAATGAAGGCGCTGCGGAACTGCGGGAACGTGACGAGCCGGAACGTCTGCGCGATCCCGGCACCGAGATCCATCGATGCTTCTTCGAGGTTTGGATTCATGCGGCGGAGCCGGGCGATCACGTTATTGAACACCATCACCACGCAAAAGGTTGCGTGAGCGATGATCATGCCCCAGTAGCCCACGTTGATCCCCATGGGTTTGAGTACCTGGTGGAAGGTGTTCGAGAGCGCGACACCAGTGACGATGCCCGGGAGCGTGATCGGCAGCACGATTAGGAGATTCACGGTCTGCTGCCCGAAGAACCTAAAGCGCTGCAGCGCAAAGGCCGCCAGCGTGCCGAGTACGAGCGCGATCGCGGTTGCGATGAGGGCGACAACGACGGAGTTGAGCAGCGCGGCGTGCACCGCAGGATTCACGAGGGCCTTGTGCCACCACTCGAGCGAGAATCCAGGAATGGGCCAACCGGGCACACGGCCCGCGTTGAACGAGTTCATGACGATCACGAACAGAGGGATGTACATGAACCCGAGGGCGACCACAGTGATGAGGCCGAGCACGATCTTCGTGCCGCGAGTGAGGCGAAGCATGGGGTCTCCTTTGCGAGCCGGCCGGGCTACAGGTTGTTGAGTGCGCCGGTGCGGCGCACAGCGGTGAGGTACAACACCACGAGCACGATGGGCACCACGGAGAACGCGGCCGCCAGCGGTGGGTTCAGGTTGATGTTCTGCGCGATGATGCTGCCGATCATCTGCGTGGAGCCGCCGACGTACATTGCGGCGATGTAGTCACCGAGGCTCAGGGAAAACGTGAAGATTGATCCGGCAATCAGCGAGGGGAGGAGGAGTGGGGCCACGACCGTGCGGATCGTGCGGCCGCCGCGCGCTCCCAGATCCGACGACGCATCGAAGAGATTCGCTGGGATCTGTGACACCGCCGCGTACACAGGGATCGCCATATACGGGAACCACAGGTACACGAGGGTCAGGATCACCGTCAGAATGCCGAAGCCCGGCCCGTCGATCCCGAGGGGAGAGAGCGCCCAATTAAAGAACCCGGTTTCGGTCCAGACGAGCCGCATGGCGATGATCTTCACGAGGTAGCCAGCCCACAGCGGGAGCGTCACCAGGACGGCGAGCGCCGCGCGGAGCCTGGGGCCCGCGACCTTCGCCATAAACACGGCGAGCGGGATCGCCACGGCCGCGCAGATCGCGGTCACCGCGAGCGCGATTCCGAGGGTGCGCAACGCGGTACTGAGGTATGCAGGCACCGTGAAGATCTGCTGGAAATTCTCGAGTGTGAAGCCTGGCTTGACGCGTGAAGTGAACGGATCTGTTGTCCAGAACGCCGTGATCAGTAGGAGCGCGAGCGACAGGATATACACGCCCACGAGCCAGGTCATCGGCAAAGTCAACAATGATGCGAGCCGTGCCCGTGGGTGCCGGGCGAGCGCGGTGGAGAGGGGTTTGGGGCGGCGTTCGAGAACGGGCTGGTGACTCACGGTGCTTCCTCGCTGCGAGAGTGGTGACGGGGCGGGAATATCGGGCGGCGTCGCGCGTTATCTTCCCGTGGGGATGGGCGCTGTGCGCCCGGATGGGAAACGATGGGTGCCCGCGGCGCGACCGCGAAGCGGGCACCCATCGTCATGTGTGGGCGAGGGTCAGCCCTTGACGGTGGCCCAGGCCTTGGTCCAGTCCTGGTAGTTCGTGCACTGCACGTCGGTGCGGCCGTCGAGGCACTGATCAATCGGGGTAGTCCAGAACCACACCTGCTTGAAGTACTCCTCGTCGGTGGCATTGAAGTAGTCGCAGTGCGCCTTTGCCTCGTCGCTTGTCTCGCAGAAGGCGGCGTTCGCCGGGGCCATACCGAAGTTCATCGCGATCTGCCCGTTGACGTCCGGTGCGCTCGTGTAATCCATCCACGCATAGGCACAGTTCGGGTTTTTCGATTCGGAGGCAAGCATCCACGCGTCTGACCAGCCGGTCGACCCTTCCTCGGGCAGCACACTCTTGAACTTGTCGTCCTGGGTGGCCTTGCGCAGCACCTCCCAGGAGGTGCCGACAACCGAGTTGCCGCCGGTGAATGACGTGACGTTGGTCGCGGGCGACCAATACTCGGAAACCATGCCGTTTTGCTGCTTCATGAGGTCGGTCGCGGCCTGAAGCTGCGCCTCGTCCAGCGCATAGGGGTTCGTGATCCCGAGATCCGGCTCATGCTCCATCAGATAGATGGCGGCGTCCGCGAGGTAAATCGGGCTGTCGTACGCGGCGATCTTGCCCGCGTAGGGGCTGTCCTTCTCCCACACGATGTCCCAGCTCGTGGGCTCCTCGGTGACGACCGTCGAGTCGTACTGCAGGATGTTCGCGCCGCGGCCGATCGGGATTCCGTAGACGTTCCCGTTCAGGGTGTCGTACATCTGCCCCTTCATGCCTGCAACGATGTCGTCGCCGAAGTTCGGGATCAGCTCAGTATTGATGGGCTGCACGTTGCCGTCGACGATGAGGCGGAGACTTGCGTCGCCTGACGCGGAGACGAGATCGTACTCGCCAGTGCGCATGAGCTGCACCATCTCATCGCTCGTTGCGGCGACCTTGCGGTTGACTGTGCATCCTGTGGCGTCTTCGAAGGGCTTGGCCCAGGCGTCCTCGACGAAGCCGGACCAGGCCACAATGTTGACCTCCTGTTCCGTGTCACCGAGTGTGTCCATCGTGGGGATCTCGGGGACATCGATTGCGATCTCGCCGGGCGCAGCGTCGCCGCCGCTGGACGAGGCGCAGCCTGAGAGGGCAAGGCCCGCCGCGGCGATCAATGCCGCTGGAATGAGCAGTTGTTTCTTCATTGGAACTCCTTGGGTGGATAGGGCGGATCGGAGGGATAGAGGGATTAGGCCGCAGTGCGGGTCGCTGCTCGCGCAGGATCGGGCACGGAGACCGCGTGGTCTCGGGCGAAGCGCACGCTCACGGCGTCGCCGCGCGAGATCGTGGGCGCGGCGTGAGGTGTTGTCGAATTCTGCTGCTCGGCGATAAACCGGAACCCGCCGGCCGTCTCGACGAGGGTGCGGGTGTGAGCGCCGGCGTACACGGTCTCGACAACGGTGCCGGGAAGCGCGATCTCGCCGTTCTCGGCGGGTGCGCTCGGATCTCGCAGTGTGACGCGTTCAGGGCGCACACTGTGGGGTGCTGCCGTGCCAAGCACCCGCTGTGCATCGGCCCCAGCGAGGAAATTCGTGACGCCGAGGAAACGGGCCACGAACTCGGTTTGCGGAAACTCGTATACCTCGCGCGGGCTCCCGACCTGCTCGATCTTGCCGCCGTTGAAGACCGCGACGCGATCGGAAAGCGTGAGAGCTTCCTCTTGATCGTGGGTCACGAACACGAAGGTGATGCCCACCTCGCGCTGGATCTGCTTGAGCTCAAACTGCATCTGCTCGCGCAGTTGCTTATCGAGGGCTCCCAGTGGCTCGTCGAGCAGGAGCACTTGGGGGCGCAGGATCAAAGCTCGGGCGAGGGCGATGCGCTGGCGCTGGCCTCCGGAGAGCTGTGATGGGCGACGTTCTGCGAGGTGGCTGAGCTGTACTTGCTCGAGGGACTCGCCAACGCGGGCGGCGCGTTCCGCTTTGCCCATTCCGCGCACCTTCAGACCGTAGGCGACATTCTCGGCGATGGTGAGGTGGGGGAAGAGCGCGTAGTCCTGGAACACGGTATTGACAGCGCGGTCAAACGGGGCCGACTTCGTGACGTCGTGACCGTGGAGCAGGATCTTGCCCGCAGTGGGCTCTTCAAAGCCCGCGATCATACGAAGCACAGTGGTTTTTCCTGAACCGGAGGGGCCAAGCATCGAGAAGAACTCGCCCGCGCGGATGTCGATGTCGAGCTCGTTGACTGCCACGAGATCGCCAAACTGCTTGCGCACGCCCTGGACCGAGACCGCGATCTCGGTGGCGTGGGGGGTGGGATGGGGCATGGTGCGCTGCTCCTCAACGTCGTTGTCGAACCAATGTTGTGAACTCTAACATATGGTTTTATAGGTTTTGTAGCGCGAGTGAATCTTCAGATCACGATTCGATGACGGAGCGGCACAGCGCATCTCCATGCAACGCGTGACAGACTCGACTGGGGTTCGGCACGCACCGGACACCACTCGACGCACACCGGCCGCGAAGGGAGCACGCGCATGGGCGAATCAGCGATACTCTCCCCGCCGAGTCGCCTTCGGGTTGCCGCGTTCGCGCCGATCGGTGAGGAGGGCCGCACCGAGCTCGTCGAGTCCAGGATCGTGCAAGCAATTTCGGTGGGTGCCTTCATCGAGGGGGAGCGGCTCCCGAGCGAAACTGAGCTCTCTGCGCTGCTCGGCGTCGCGGTGGTCACGGTGCGCGAAGCTCTCGGCACGCTGCGGCACCGGGGTCTCATCGAGACGCGTCGCGGACGAAATGGGGGCAGCTTCGTGCGCCCCAGTCACGGGGCCGTTGAAGAGGTGAATGCGCGTGCGCTGATGGATATGCCGCGCGTTGCGCTCGCGGATCTCGGCGTGCACTATGAGGTCGTTTCCGCGGCCTGTGCCGAGTACGCGTGCCAGCGCGCCACCCCAGAAGAACTCCAGGTCGTAGCTCAGATTCTCGACGAGTCTCGCGGACTCGAACGCGCGCCGTGGCGGCGTCGGATCGCGGAGGTGCAGTTAGAACTCGCTGCGCTGAGCCAGTCGGTGCGGCTCACCAATGAGCATGTCCGCGTGCAGACAGAATTCACGCCGCTGCTGGCACTGCAGGATCTTGACCGTGAAGCCCGGCTCGGAACCCATGACACGCTCGTCGCCCAGCTCGACGCGACGCGTGCCGGAGACGTGCCTAGCGCCCGCGCCGCGGTCCGTGAAGGGGTGCGTGCGTCGGTGCGCTGGCTCGTTGCGTTTCGCGCAGAACTCCTTGCCGATCCCCGCCCGGAGCATCTTCGTGCCACACTAGAGGCTCGAAGTCAGGGCGAGTGATCCTGACACAGCCTCAGTGGAGAGGGGGACGCCATGCCACAGCAGACCGTACGTGACCGGGAGTTGGGTGCCGCGCTTGCGCGGGTTGAGGAGTTCTTCGACGGCGTATTTGCCCCGCTCGAGGAGTGGCTTCCCCGGCTGCAGGCGCAACTCGCGACAGTTCTTGCTGAAGGACGCGTGACGGGTCCGCATCTTGCCAGTCTTGTCGAGGCCGATGCGCACGCGATTCTCGACAGTAGTAACCGGCCGCTCTACGGGGCTGGGTACTGCGCGAGCGACGCCGTTGTCTCCGAGGGGAACCCGCTGGCCTGGTGGCAGGGAGTGCACCGGAGCCTGCTCGCAGCCTCCACCTTCGGCCCGGGTCAAGCCGCGATCGACCTGGTGCGACTCGAGTGGTATCGCGTCCCCGAAGCAACGGGCGCCCGCCACGTTGCAGGCCCGTTCGTGGACTACCTGTGCTCGAACGAGATCACCTTGACATCCACGATCCCCGTCTTTCTGGATGGCGAATTTGCGGGTGTTGTCTGCGCTGATGTCCTGGTGTCATCCCTTGAGGGTGCGCTGCAGGCAGAGCTCGCCGGGGGTGCGACGCTGATCAACGCCAGCGGGCGCGTGATCCTTTCAGCAGATCCCGATCGCGAGACCGGCGATCGCTGTATGGGTGCCGAGCCGGAGCAGGAACTTGCCGCCCTGGTTGCCGCGGGGGGCGCTGTCCGCTCAGTCCGCTACCCCTTCGCGCTCGTCGCCTGAGATAAGCCAGGCATTGGGCATCGTGAGACGCCTGCGCGCTCACTGATTTCCATGGGCGGAACTTCCGCCCGCGGCTCTCCGCCTTGGGGTCGTGGCCGCACCCTGGATGACCGGGTGACGTACGCAGTCAGCCTGCATGCGTTCGACGAGGGCGCAAATTCGCAGCTTCTCTGGCGCAATAGGGTGCGATGTTGCACTGCTTGTGGAGTGTCGTGCGGGAACTCGGGGGTATGCCGATCCGGCCTCTGGTTCGTGGTGACCGGGGTCTGCCGCTGCGCGCTGTGCGGGAGAACGGTGGGTTTCTCGGATGGAATGAGGGTCCGCTGAACTTGTGGGTTGACGACCCCGGGCGCCGGCCCCTATATTTCTTTATGTCCATGGTTGTCCACGTACAAAGAAGTTCGGTGTGAATCAATGAAGATTGCGGTGGTCGGAAGCTACGGCGTCGGTTTGACGATGCGCGTGCCGCGGTTTCCCGCGGCGGGTGAAACTGTGAGCGGAGGGACGTTTGCAAGTGAGCACGGTGGCAAAGGGTCGAATCAGGCCATTGGTGCTGCGCGGCTGGGTGCCAGTGTTTCTCTCCTGACAGCGATTGGTCACGACGCCAACGGTGCGGCAGCTCGCAAATTGTGGAACGACGAGGGCGTGGCAGACGCGCACGTATCGGTCGTGGACCTCCCCACAATGGTGGGGTTCATTGAAGTGGATCCCTCGGGTGAAAACCGGATCGTGATCGCTCCAGGAGCCCTGGACACGCTCGACGGCGACTCCATTGAAGGTTTTCGCAGCGAAATTGCATCCGCCGACATTCTCGTGGTCTCCATGGAGATCCCCAGGTCGGCCGTCGCTGCGGCGTTACGAATCGCCAGAGAGTCCGCGACTCGAACCCTCCTGAACCCCGCGCCCGCGAGGCAGCTTCCCGATGACATGTGGGGTGATATTGATGTCATCACTCCAAACCAAACCGAGGCACCTGTGCTTCTGGGGCTCAGCGTGGACCACGGCCTTGACGACGTCGCGCTTGCTGCGGCGCTTCAGGAGCGCACCGGCGGTGCAGTAATTCTGACGCGTGGGGGGCACGGAGCGCTCATCGCGGACGCGGACGGTACGCGTCCGGTGCCTCCCAATGCAGTGGCAAACGTCGTGGATACGACCGGAGCTGGAGATGCGTTCACCGCGGCGCTCGCGGTGGGCCTTGCTCAGGGCGCGTCGCTCGATCGGGCGGCGGAGTACGCGGCCAAAGCTGGGGCACACGCGGTGACAATCGCGGGTGTGGTCCCCTCACTGCCCACCCCGGCAGACCTTCAGAACCCCGCAGATACCCAGACCGGAGCCACCCGATGAGCGCCACAATCTCCGTACCCCAGCAGCGCTTCAACCTACGCGCGGCACTGCATGCCCGAGAAGCCGGTGTGCTGGCAGCGCTTGTATTGCTGTTCATTCTCGGAGCGGTACTCTCCCCGAGCTTTGTGCAAGCCGACAACCTGCTCTCTGTCGGGCAGCAGATCGCTCAAATCGGGATCATGGCCGTTGGGGCAACCTTTGTGATCGTCAACGGTGAGATTGATCTCTCGGTCGGCTCCACCTATGCGCTCGCAGCAATTAGCACGGGCATGGCAATCGCTGCTGGCGTCGCGTGGCCGGTTGCTATCTTGATCGGACTTGGTGTCGGAGTTCTTGCGGGGCTTCTCAATGGACTTGCCGTTGTCGTATTGGGCGTTCCCTCGTTTATCGTGACGCTCGGCACCCTGAGCGTGTTCCGCGGCGTCGCACTGCTCATCTCGGGAGGCGCACCCATCTCCCTCAGCTCGTCGCAACCAGGGGTTGCTGAATTCACGCTACTTGGACAGGGGCGCTTGTTTGGCGTGATCCCCATGCAGCTCATCATCTTTGCGGTGGTTGCTGCAGTGGGTGTGGTGCTGCTCTCCCGATCGCGGTTTGGCTTCAACACCTATGCGGTCGGCGGGAACCCCGAGGCCGCACGGCTCGTTGGAATCCAGGTGAAGCGCGTGAAAGTGGGGGCGTTTGTCCTGTCCGGGCTGACCGCGGCTCTCGCGGGTGTGCTGGGGCTCTCCTTCCTCTCGTATGTGCAGGGAGTCACAGGCTCTGGCCTTGAACTCACAGTTATCTCCGCCGTCATCATTGGCGGTGCTGCCCTCTTCGGCGGCAGCGGGACCATGCTCGGCACTGTCATCGGAGTCGCATTCATCGGACTGCTGCAGAACATCCTCAACATCAACGGCATTTCTTCCTTCTGGCAGACAGTCGTGACCGGCCTCGTCATCATCGCTGCGGTCGCGGCTGATACCTGGCAGCGGAAACGCAAAACACGGGCGTAGTGCAGAGGCGAAAAACAGCCTCACCAGTCTTACCCATCCGGACAGTACAAAGGAGTCAACATGTCCATTGCGTCACTTACCCAGCGGATTGCGATCACGGGTGCCGCGATCGCCGCACTTGCAGTCGGCCTTTCTGGCTGCGGAGCCATCACCACGGGGTCAGCCCCAGCTGGGGACGGCGGCTTCCAGCTCGCGGATTACATCCAAGAGCGCGTAGACAATGGCGATGATCTCCGCGTCAAGCTCAGCTACCATGACCCGTCACTCGCATTTGCTACGCCAATTACGGCGGGCATGGAACGCGCGGGGGCTGAACTCGGCGTTGATGTGCAGCTCATCGGTCCGACCGGGGGTGATGCCGCGAAGCAGGTCGCCGAGCTGCAGACCGCGATTCAGCAGAAGTCAGTTGATGCGCTGGCAGTATCTTCCGCGTCAAGTGACGCCCTGAAGCCCGTCATCGAGCAGGCGTACAACGCGGGCATTCCCATCATCTCCTTCAACACGGACAACCCCGATTCCCAGCAGATGGGGTTCGTCGGTCAGGACCTCGAAGCATCCGGGAAAGCTGAGGCCGAGGAGTTGTTGTCGGAGCTGGGGGCGGACGCCACGGGCAAGGTCGTTGTGTTTTCCCTTGATACGGGGGCTGGATGGTCACACGATCGCTTCGGAGGCTTTGAAGCAGGGCTGGCCGGAAGCGCACTGGAAATCGTGGGGCCTGTAAACGTTGGCAACGAGCCGAGCGCTGCGTACAACACCGTGGAGTCCACGATGGCCGGGCAGTCAGACGTGGTCGCGATCGCCGGACTCGATTGCTGCTCGACTACCGCGGCTGCGCAGTGGATCGCGCAGTCCGGGAACACAGGAAAGATCACGATGGTGGGCTTCGACTTGCTGCCGCAGACGGCGGAATTCATTGAACAGGGTGTCGTCACCTTCACGATCAGCCAGAACCCCGAGGAGCAGGGATATCAGGCGGTCTCCACGCTCGCCAACTACCTGAGCAACGGAACCGAGATCACAGGCGTCGATACGGGTGCCCAGTTCATTACGCGAGAGAACCTGGCAGAGGCGACGGTCGAAGGCTAGAGACCTGATCTGTACACAGCCGACAATGAAAGAGGGAGCTACAGTGGCAGTCGCTGATCCCGCGGTACGAGTTCGCGGATTGAGTCGGTCGTTCGGGCCAGTACGCGCGCTCGAAGACGTGAGTTTTGATATCCCCGCGGGGGAGATCACCGCGCTGCTTGGGGAAAACGGTGCGGGCAAATCAACGCTGCTCAAGATCCTCGCGGGGCTTCAACCCCCGAGCGCTGGGACTGTCGAGGTGTTCGGTGAGACCGTTGAATCCTTCGACCCGAACACCGTACTCACCAGGCACAGTGTTGCAATCGTCCCGCAAGAGCTCTCGCTCTTGTTGGATCGAAGTGTCGCCGAGAACGTCCTGGCGGGGATCGAGCCCGGTCATCGCTGGTTCCCGTCCGCGGCGGCCATGCGGCAACGCACGGCCGAGTTGCTCTCTGAACTCGACCTCGATATCTCGCCCGACACGACGGTCCGAGATCTCGATATGGCCATGCAGCAGCTCGTGGTCGTTGCACGATCGATCGCGCGCGGGTGTCGTGTGTTGATTCTCGACGAGCCAACGGCGATGCTGACACCGGCAGAGGCCCAGAGGCTCTTCGCACTGATGGGACGTTTGAAGGCATCCGGGACGACAATGATCTATGTCTCCCACCGGATGCCTGAGGTCTTCGAATTAAGCGACCAGATTGAGGTCCTCAGAGACGGAGCGCACGTGGCGTCATGGCGGCGTGCGGAGACGACCCCAGAGCAAGCTGTAGCGGCCATGGTCGGCCGAGAGCTCGGGCAGTTTGCCTCGCGTGCTGAACAGGGAGGCACGGAGCGGCACGGAGACGCTCCAGTGCTGCGTGTGCGAGATCTTTCCGGACGGCGGCACAGCGAAGTCACCCTCGAAGTTCGGCCGGGAGAGATCCTGGGCGTCGCGGGTTTGCCAGATTCCGGCCGGGTTGAGCTCCTGCAGAACATCTTCGGAGGTGAAGCTGGTGCGGGCGGCACTGTGGAAGTGCTCGGAACAGAGTATCTGCATCGGTCTCCCCTTGCGAGTGTGGAGCGAAAGCTCGCGTTTGTGCCAGGAGAGCGCCGTGCGCAGGGTCTGCTCACAACCATGAGTGTTGCGGAAAACATCGGCGTGCTCACTGCGCGCTCGATGACCAAGCTCGGCTTAGTGCAGCGCCGTGCCTTTGCTCAGCAAGCGCGAGAACAAGCCACCCGGTTGCGGGTGAAAACCGCGACGATGGGGCAGCCCATCACCGCACTGTCAGGCGGTAACCAACAAAAGGTCATGCTCGGGCGTTGGCTCGCAATCCATCCGGGAATTCTCATGCTTGACGAGCCGACGCGCGGCGTCGACGTCGGAGCGAAAGCGGAGATCTACGAGATCCTGTTCGACCTCGCAGCGCAGGGAGTCGGAATCTTGTGCTCATCTTCTGACCTGCCAGAACTTCTGACGATTACCGACCGGATCGCGGTGATGCGAGAGGGAAAGCTCGTCTCAGTCGTTGAAAGCAACGTTGCGACTGAGGAAACCATCATGTCGCTCGCCACAGGTGCAACTGACCACGCCGGGCACCCCGGCTGAAAGGAACAGAGACGTGAAAAAGACAGGAATTCTTAACGACCGCTTGAGTGCCGCGATCGCAACCATGGGCCATACGGACCTGATCATGGTGGTGGACGCCGGGTTCCCGATTCCGAGACATGCCGACCGGATCGACTTGGCGATCGCCGAAAACCTCCCGGACCTGCGCACCGTGCTGCAACTCATCGCGACGGAACTTGTTGTTGAAGGTGTGGTGCGCGCGGAGGACGTTGTCACACACAACCCTCGCCTTGATGAGTGGCTCCACGATACCTTTCCGACCGCGGAATTCTCGACGCGCAGCCACGCCGATGTTCTCGGTGACCTCGCACACCGGGCGAAGGTAATTGTGCGAACTGGGGCGTATGAACCCTGGGGGAACATCGGCCTGGTGTGCGGCGTCGACGTGCCCAAATGGTTCGGCGGAGACGGCGTCGTCGCGCCCGAATACTACGCCGACAAACTCTAACGTCTCGCGAAGCAACGCGAGCCCAGCAAGGAAGAAAAAGAAGGAGACTTACAGTGTCTAGTGCAGAGCAACTCTCGCTCTCCCCAGCGGAGATGGCACCATACATCCAGCACACACGAATCGAGGCTGGTGCCACCCGCGAGGACATGATCGCGCACGCTCGCGAGGCTGTCGAACACGGGTTCAACGCGGCCATGGTGTCTGCGTCCTGGGTTCCGCTGGTCGCGTCGGAACTGGCTGGAACTGGAATTGAGATCGCCTCGGCACTCGATTTCCCCACGGTCGGAGTCATGACAAGCGCGGGCAAGGCGGCCGAGGCTGAACAGATCGCGAAGGCTGGTGCTACCCAGCTCGATATCGGAGTGCAGGTCGGATGGCTCAAGAGCGGAATGTACGCCGAATTCCGCGAAGATATTGCAGGGGTAGTGCGGGCGAGCGGGCTCCCCGTGAAAGTGATGCTTGAGCTTCCGCTGCTGACCCCGGCGGAGCGTGAAGCCGCGGTCGAGCTTGCGCAGGAGGCTGGCGTGGCATTCCTGAAGAATGCGAGCAGCGGCCAAATTGAGACCGCAAATGCGGAGAGCGTTCGTTTCTTGGTTGAACGTGCCCAGGAAGGCGTGCAGGTGAAGGCGTCAGGATCGATCAAGACCTATGAGCAAGGTCTGTCGCTACTCCGTGCAGGAGCCGTGCTCCTGGGAACCAGTGCCGGGCTTGAGATCATCACGGACACGGGCGACGAGAACACCGTCAGCTACTAGTGCAGTGTGCAAGTGGTGCTGCCCCGCTTCGTGAGCGCACGGGGCGGCACCACTTAGAGGGTGTGCGCGGAGCGTACACTGCAGGAGAAGAATAGAGGTGAGTGTGCCGACGATTGATCGTGAAGCACCAGTGGCGATTCACGTGCAGATATCAGACCTTTTCCGACGCAATATTTTGCAGGGTATCTGGCCGCCGCACTACCGACTCAAAAGTGAACCGGATTTGGCCCTCGAATACGGGGTCAGCCGGGGGACGCTCCGCAGGGCACTTCATACCCTGATTGGCGAGGGACTGCTCAGGCAAGTCCGGGGCCGGGGAACTTTCGTCACCTCGACGGTCATCGAGCCCGCGATTGCGCAGAAGCTCTCCACGCTGAGCGAAGACTTCGCCCGTGAGGGGGTCATCACCCAGACTGAGGTGTTGGCCTGCGAACTCATCGATCCTCCGGGGCCCGTTGCTGCGCTGCTCGACGTTGGCGTGGGTGGCCGCGTGCTGCGCCTCGTCCGAATGAGGCGGACCGAGCAAGGGCCTGTTGCCCTGCTGTACAACTATGTGCGCGGTGACATTGCTCCTGGAATCGAACAGCAGGATTTCTCCCAGCTCAGCCTCTTTGGGGTGCTTGAAGATACGTATCAGCTCCGCATAGGCTCAGCGAGGCGAACTTTTAGCGCAGAGGCAGCATCGGGCGAAGTTGCGACCGGGTTGGATCTTGCGGTTGGCTCGCCTGTCCAATACCTGCAGCAAGTCACGTATCTTGCGGACGATCGCCCCATCGAATACTCAGACGTCTGGATTCATAGCGGGCGGTTGCAGGTCACCTCGCTACTTTCCCGTCGATAGGTATGGCCTGCGGCGACACGGCAAGCGATCACTGCAGGGGCAACTCACTGCAGTACTCGTACCCTCCTAGAGCAGATGCCCGCCACCGGAGACCTTCATCCGGTTGACGAGGTTCTTCACGTCCTGCGCTCTGCGTTTTGAGGTGACGAGGAGGACGTCCGCGGTGTCCACCACGACGACGTCCTCGACGCCGACGAGCGCGACTAAGCGGTTGCTCTCCGAGACCACGATGCCGCTCGACGCATCAGACAGGACCTGCGCGCCATCGCCCAGGACGGCAAGGTCGCTGCCCCGGCCACGTGTCAGGAGGTTTGCAACTGAGGCGAAGTCGCCCACGTCATCCCAGTCGAAGTGGGCTGCGACGCACACCATTTTTCCTGCGGCCGCGGCGGGCTCCGCGACGGTGTAGTCGATCGCGATCTTTGGGAGAGTGGGCCAGAGCCGGTCGCGGGTCGCGGCACCCTGCTCGGTGCCCCAGGTCGCTGCGATCTCGCGCAGCGCGCGCACCATTTCGGGTTCCGCGAGCGCCATCTGGTCGAGGAGGACACTCGCCCGGGCGATGAACATTCCCGCGTTCCAGAGGTAGCCGCCGTCTGCCAAATACTGCTCGGCTTGGGCAGCATCAGGCTTCTCGACGAACTCGGTGACGTCGTAGACATCGAACGGGGCAAGGTCGCCGCGGGCCGTACCGCACGAGATGTACCCGAATCCGGTTGCCGGGTGGGAGGGATGGATGCCGATCGTCGCGATGTATCCCTGGTCGGCGGCCTGCACTGCCGTGGTCACGGCGCGCTGGAAGAGTACGTCGCCGCGGATCACATGGTCGGCGGCGAAAGAACCGAGGATCGCGTCGGGATCACGCAGCTCGAGGATCGCGGCCGCAAGGCCAATCGCGGCCGAGGAGTCCTTGGGCTCGCTTTCAGTGACGAGGTTCTCCGCGAGCAACTCCGGGAGTTGATCCGCCACCGAGTTGCGATGGGAGTTGCCCGTCACCACCATCACGCGCTCCGGGGGCGCGATCGGCGCGAGCCGCACCCAGGTGGCGCGGAGCAACGAGTCGCCAGATCCCGTGAGGTCGAGCAGGAACTTCGGTGCGTTGGCGCGAGAGAGCGGCCAGAGCCGGGATCCCACCCCGCCAGCGGGGATCACACAGGTGAGCCGGTCGATGGCGGAGCGGGGCTCAGAAGCGTCGGTCATGGACTCCAGACTAGCCGGGTGCGCTGAGGTTGCGCCGGGGATCGCGGGGGAGGGCTGCGACCGAAAATCAGGTGCCGCGGCGCGGGTTCGGGGCCACCTCAGAATGGTGTCATAATGGAAAGCGCAGTGGATTCTCAGCCTGGTGCGGTTTGGGGTGTGCAAAGCGCGCCTGGACTGCCATGAGAACACGATGTCAGCTGCCGGCTCCTGTCCGGCGAAGCAAGACCAAGGAGGAAGCTCGTGTCAGCCCAAACGGCAGAGGCCGCGCCCGCGGCGAAGCAAAAGAGTCGCCCGGGTGGCACGCTCTACCGCGGCTACGAGGGAATGTGGTCGTGGGTTCTGCACCGCATTACCGGTGTCGCGATTTTCTTCTTCCTGCTCGTGCACGTGCTGGATACAGCACTCATCCGTGTGAGCCCTGAGGCTTACAACGCGGTGATGAGCACGTACAAGACGCCCATCATGGGGCTTGGCGAAGCTGCGCTTGTCGCCGCCATCGTCTTCCACGCGTTCAACGGCATCCGGATCATCCTCGTTGACTACTGGAGCAAGGGCGCGAAGTACCAGCGCGTCATGTTCTGGGTTGTCATCGCCGCCTGGGTCATCACGATGGCCGGCTTCCTGCCGCGCCACCTGATGAACGTGTTCGGTCACTAAGGCGAGGAGAGAAACATGACGATGACGATTGACGCTCCGCGCTCACAGACCCCCGCGAAAAAACGCACAAACTGGGAAAAGTGGGGCTGGATCTACATGCGTGTCTCGGGCGTTCTGCTCGTGGTGCTCGTGTTCGGCCACCTGGCCTCCAACCTGCTCCTCACCGAGGGTGGCGTCCACGCGATCAACTTCGGCTTTGTGGCCGGCAAGCTCGCGAGCCCGTTCTGGCAGATCTGGGACACCCTGCTCCTGATCCTCGCGCTCATTCACGGCGCGAACGGCATGCGCACGATTGTGAACGACTACGTGTCGCGTCCCGCACTTGCTAAGGCCTTCAAGGTTGCTCTGTTCCTGTCGGCAGCACTGCTGATCCTCCTGGGCACCTTCGTGATTTACACGCTGGATCCCTGCCCCGCCGGCGCAGACCCGTCGCTTGTTGCGTCGTTCTGCAAGGCATAACCCGGTATCCGGCACAGAATTTCTGAAGCGAGAATAGGACCCACGTGGCTACAGATACCCATCAGGGCGAAGAAGTTACCGTCAAGGACGGCGTTACGTACCATCAGTTCGACGTTGTGATCGTGGGTGCCGGCGGTGCCGGCATGCGCGCAGCAATCGAGGCTGGACCGAAGGCGAAGACCGCGGTCATCACAAAGCTGTACCCCACCCGTTCGCACACGGGCGCAGCGCAGGGCGGCATGGCCGCGGCGCTCGCCAACGTCGAGGACGACAACTGGGAATGGCACACCTTTGACACAGTCAAGGGCGGCGACTACCTCGTCGACCAGGACGCGGCAGAGATCCTCGCGAAGGAAGCCATCGACGCGGTCATCGACCTCGAGAACATGGGCCTGCCCTTCAACCGCACGCCCGAGGGCAAGATCGATCAGCGCCGCTTCGGTGGTCACACCCGTGACCACGGCAAGGCTGCGGTGCGCCGTGCCTGCTACGCCGCGGACCGTACCGGTCACATGATCCTGCAGACGCTGTTCCAGAACTGCGTCAAGCTTGGCGTGAACTTCTTCAACGAGTACTACGTGCTCGATCTCGTCATGACCGAGGTTGACGGAGTGCAGAAGCCCTCCGGCGTCGTGGCATACGAGCTCTCGACCGGCGCACTCCACGTCTTCCAGGCGAAGTCCATCGTCTTCGCCACGGGTGGCTTCGGCAAGATCTTCAAGACGACCTCCAACGCGCACACCCTCACGGGTGACGGCGTCGGCATCATCTGGCGCAAGGGCCTGCCGCTCGAGGACATCGAGTTCTACCAGTTCCACCCGACCGGCCTGGCTGGCCTGGGAATCCTCCTGACGGAGGGCGCACGCGGCGAAGGTGCGATCCTGCGAAACGCCTCCGGTGAGCGCTTCATGGAGCGCTACGCACCGACAATTAAGGACCTCGCACCGCGTGACATCGTGGCGCGCTCCATGGTGCAGGAAGTGCTTGACGGCCGCGGTGCCGGCCCGCACAAGGACTACGTCTACCTCGACTGCACGCACCTCGGTGCGGAGGTTCTCGAGACGAAGCTTCCGGACATCACCGAGTTCGCGCGTACCTACCTGGGCGTTGACCCCGTGACCGAGCCTG
Organism: Leucobacter sp. 7(1); assembly: GCF_900163635.1. Classification (GTDB taxonomy): domain Bacteria; phylum Actinomycetota; class Actinomycetes; order Actinomycetales; family Microbacteriaceae; genus Leucobacter. The sequence continues at coordinate 139,798 of NZ_FUID01000026.1, forward strand.
TCCCGGTCTTCCCGACCGCTCACTACGCAATGGGTGGCATCCCGACGAACGTTGACGCCGAGGTGCTCTCGGACAACACCACCGTCGTGCCCGGCCTCTACGCTGCTGGCGAGTGCGCCTGCGTATCGGTGCACGGCTCAAACCGTCTCGGCACGAACTCGCTGCTCGACATCAACGTTTTCGGCAAGCGCTCGGGCAACAATGCCGCGGACTACGCGCAGACTGTGGACTTCACCCCGCTGCCCGAGGATCCGGCCAAGTTCGTACGTGAGCTTGTGGACGGCTTCCGCAACGGATCCGGCACCGAGCGTGTCGCCGATATCCGCAAGGAACTCCAGGAGTCGATGGACCGTGGGGCTCAGGTGTTCCGTACCGATGAGTCGCTCACCGAGGTCCTCGGGGTGATTCACGGCCTGCGTCTGCGTTACAACAACGTGGGTGTGCAGGATCGCGGCATGCGGTACAACACCGACCTCCTCGAGGCGATCGAGCTGGGCTTCCTGCTTGATCTCGCCGAGGTGCTCGTGTTCGCAGCTCGGAACCGAAAGGAAAGCCGTGGCGGTCACATGCGCGACGACTACCCTGAGCGTGACGACGTGAACTACATGCAGCACACGATGGCATACCTGACGGGTGACCCCCACTCGGCGAACCCCGAGGATCACATCCGTCTGGACTGGAAGCCGGTCACCGTGACGAAGAACGAGCAGGGCGAGTTGCGCTACCCGCCGCTGGAGAGGAAGTACTAGGTCATGAGCACCGTTACCACCGAGGCTCCCGCACAGGTTGAGGACGCCCCCAAGCCCTTCACCGTGACGCTGCTGGTTCGTCGCTACCTCCCCGAGTCGGGGCGCGAGGCGTACTGGGAAGACTTCGACGTCGAGATGTACCCGACGGATCGAATCCTTGACGCCCTGCACCGCATCAAGTGGGATCAGGACGGCACGCTGTCCTTCCGTCGCTCCTGCGCGCACGGCATTTGTGGTTCTGACGCGATGCGGATCAACGGCCGCAACCGTCTCGCCTGCAAGACGCTGATCAAGGACCTCGATATTTCGAAGCCGATCTACGTTGAGGCGATCAAGGGCCTGCCGCTCGAGAAGGACCTCATCGTTGACATGGAGCCGTTCTTCGCGTCGTTCCGCGAGGTGCAGCCGTTCCTCGTTGCGGGCTCCAAGCCCGAGGGTGGCAAGGAGCGTATCCAGTCCATCGAGGATCGCGAGCGCTTCGACGACACGACTAAGTGCATCCTGTGCGCGGCGTGCACAACCTCCTGCCCCGTGTTCTGGACTGACGGCCAGTACTTCGGTCCCGCAGCGATCGTGAACGCGCACCGATTCATCTTCGATTCGCGTGACGAGAACGCCGAGGTCCGCCTCGACATCCTCAACGACACCGAGGGCGTGTGGCGCTGCCGCACAACTTTCAACTGCACGGACGCCTGCCCGCGCGGTATCCAGGTGACCAAGGCCATCGCCGAGGTCAAGGCTGCGATCCGCACCGGCAAGACCTCCTAAGTCCCGGTAGCGGGCCCGCGGCCCGCTAGCATGGCAGCATGACGACGCCTCACGATTCTTCTCCGGCCAACACCGAAGAAGAACGTGGGGCGTCTCGTGTTTCTGAGGTTGTGCAGCGGGGCATGACTGTGTGGCAGCGTATTCAACGAACCCATCCGTGGCGCACCTTCTCGCACTTCACGAATGTGGGTGGCAGTGTTCTGTCTGGCGGGATGAGCTACCAGGCGCTGTTTGCGGTATTCGCGGGCCTGTACGTCGGCTTCGGGACGTTCGGTATCTTTCTCCGTGGGCGCCCCGAGTTGCTGCAAACGCTGATCGATCAGCTCAACCTCCTCGTGCCCGGCCTCCTGGGAGAGGGGAGCGGCAGCGCCGTGGACATCTCCACGCTACTGGCGGCGCGCGCCCTCGACTGGACGAGCATCCTTGCCGGTGCCTCGCTCGTGTGGGTGGCGATCAACTGGTTCACCGGCACACGGCGCTCGATCCGGATCATCTTTGGTCTCGAAGTGAAGGAGTATCGGAACGCGGTGCTCCTGAAGCTCCGCGACCTCCTGCTGGCCGTGGGGTTTTTCGCGGCAATCCTTGTATCCGCGGCCCTGACCGTGTTCAGCTCTGGGATCGTGGACTGGTTTTTCTCTGTGATTGGGGTGAACTCCGACGGCTGGTTCTTTGGCTGGGTGGGCACCCTCGTGCGGTACGGAGCAATGTACGTGTTCGACGTGCTTGTGCTGATCGCCGTGCATCGTCTCTTGGCTGAGGTCTACGTGCCGCGCTGGCCGCTCATCACCGGCTGTGCCCTCGGCGGAATCGCATTGCTGGGCCTCAAGATCCTCGGCAGCGCACTGCTCGGTGGGGCCTCAAGCAACCCGCTGCTGGCGACCTTCGCGGTATTCATCGGCCTGTTGCTCTGGTTCAACTTCATCTGCCGCACGCTGCTCCTCACCGCCTCCTGGATCGCGACCGGCCAGGACCGCGAACTCGGCCTGCCCGAGCCGGTGGCAGCCAGCGCATAGCGTCCGGATCGCGCGCTACGCGCTGTTCACTGGCCCTCGGTATCCGGTGACGCCTAGGCTGTCAGTATGCAGGATCGCCGCGCTCCGGAGCCCCACGACGTTGTCGATTTGATCGGGGCGAAGCGCCACGCCCGTGAATTGAGCACGGCGGAGATCGCGTGGGTCGTGGATGCCTTCACCCGCGGTGTGGTTGCGCCGGAACAGATGAGCGCCCTCTTGATGGCGATCGTGATTCAGGGCATGGAGCGGCGCGAGATCCGTGACCTGACGGCCGCGATGATCGCGAGCGGTGAACGGTTGAGTTTCTCCGGCCTCGGGCGTCCCGCGATCGATAAACACTCGACCGGGGGCGTCGGCGACAAGATCACGCTGCCGCTGGTGCCGCTCCTCGCATCGCTCGGGGTCGCCGTGCCACAACTCTCTGGACGGGGGCTCGGGCACACTGGGGGTACGCTCGACAAGCTCGAGTCGATTCCAGGCTGGCGAGCGGCGCTCTCCACCGAGGAGATGACCGCAGTGCTGCGGGACACCGGCGGTGTGATCTGCGCGGCGGGCCCGGGGCTCGCTCCGGCGGACCGTGCCATGTACGCGCTCCGTGACGTGACGGGAACCGTCGCCGCGGTACCGCTCATCGCTTCTTCGATCATGAGCAAGAAGATCGCTGAGGGTGCGGACGGTCTTGTGCTCGACGTGAAGTTCGGATCTGGTGCTTTTCTCCCCGCACTCGATGACGCTCAGGAACTCGCCACGACAATGGTGCAGCTTGGCGCAGACTCAGGGCTTCGCACGGTCGCCCTGCTCACCGACATGGATGCACCGCTGGGGCGCGCTGTTGGAAACGCGAATGAGGTCCGCGAATCGATCGAGGTGCTGCAGGGTGAGGGGCCGACGGACGTCGTGGAGCTGACACTCGCGCTCGCGCGGGAGATGCTGGATCTTGCGGGGATGCCGGATGTGGATCCGGCACCCGCGCTCCGTGATGGCCGGGCTTGGGACGCGTGGCGGCGAATCATCGCGGCGCAGGGCGGGGATCCCGACGCCGCGTTGCCGGTTGCACGTGAAACGGAGCTTGTGCGCGCAGGGGCCGACGGGATTGTGCAGCGCGTCGACGCGAGAGCCGTCGGCATTGGTGCCTGGCGGCTCGGGGCCGGGCGAGCGCGTCCGGGCGACCCTGTGGACCATGCAGCGGGCGTCGAGGTGCTGGTGCGCCCCGGAGACACGGTGCGCGCGGGGGATCCGCTATTCGAGGCCCGGTGCGATGACGTGGGCCGTATGGCGCGCGGCCTGGAATCTCTCAGCGGTGCCGTCGAACTCGGGGCTGAGGTGCCGAAGCCCCGCCCGCTCGTCGCAGGCCGCGTTACCGCGTAAGCCGGGTCGTGGGCTCTGGCTCGCCCGGGGAAGCGAGCTGCGCAAACGCCGCAGGGATCGCCTCGGCCACGTCGAGCGCAGTGACGGGGCGGCCAAGCCTTCCCGCGTGTTGCGGCGACGATTCGGGAGGTTCTCCCGCCGCGATCCGGGCAGCCCGATCGTGCAGCAGCGCGCCCGCGATCCCCAACTCCGCGAGCACCGTCGAATCCTCGCGAACCGTGTGGGCGTGTGTAGCGAGGAGGGCGCCGAGGATCCCGGCGAGTACGTCGCCGGTCCCGGCCGAGGCGAGCCACGGGGTCGCCGGTCCGGCGTACCGCGCCGGGGCGTCGGGGCTTGCGCACACGGTGATCGAACCCTTCAGGAGGACTGTGCTGCCGAGGGCTGAGGCCAGCCGCTCGGTTGCCGCCGCACGCTCGACCACTGCCGTTGGATCCCGCAGATCCGGCGGCACGGGTCCGAGGCCGGCCGCATCCCACAGCCGAGCAAACTCTCCGGCGTGCGGCGTCAGCAGGAGGGGTGCGCTTGTCGTGCCCACCAGATCCAGTGCCCCGGCATCCACCACCACCGGAGCGGAGCCGTCGATCAGTTCCCTGAGTTGTGCCGTCTCCTGGGGTGTCCGGGTGACGGGGTCCGTGCCCGATCCGATGAGCCAGGCATCGTTCGCCCGCTCAGAAGCCCCGAACACCGTTTCGGGTCGTGCCGCGAGCACCGCCGCCGCGGACGTGGGAAGGCCGAGGTCGCGGGGCGCGGTGGATGCCGGCGGGACATAGCGAAGCACACCCACTCCGGTGCGCCAGGCAGCGGTCACGCTGAGGACCGCGGCCCCCGGGTACTCTGGTGCGCCTGTTCGGACGCCGAGCACGCCCCGCCGGTACTTGTCGTCGTCCGCGCCGGGCTGCCGCAGCCAGCTGGCGACGGATGCGGGGGCGCGGTGGGTGGTCATCAGCCCTCGGATGGGTCCTGAAGCTGGGCGAGCACGGCTTGCACCGCGGCGGTGAGATCGACGAGCGCGGATTCCGCGGCGCTCCGGCTGCTGGCCGCGTCCCCCTCGTTCGCATAGGTGTCGAGGTATAGCTTGAGCTTCGGTTCGGTTCCGCTCGGACGAATCATGACCCGCGACCCGTCCGCGAGGTCGAAGCGCAGTACGTCGGCGGGGACCTCTGCTGCGCCAGGGAGCAGTAGATCCTGGAGTCGTTCCACTGCGACCCCGCCAAAACTCTCGGGCGGCGCGTGTCGGATCCGGGCCGCGAGCGCCGAGGCCGCCGACATCGAGTCGAGTCGGAGCGTGATCTGACCGCTCGCGAAGTGGCCAAAGCGCTCGCTCGCCTCGTCGAGGAGATCCCAGACTGTGCGCCCCTCCGCGGCGAGCTCGCGGGCCATCGCGACGGCGTCGACGCTTGCGGAGATCCCATCCTTGTCCCGGACAATCTCGGGGTGTGTCAGGTATCCGAGCGCTTCTTCGAACCCGAAAATGAGGCCCGGTGTCCGCGACACCCATTTGAATCCGGAGAGTGTCTCGGCGTAGTCGAGCTCATACTCGGCGGCGACCGCGCGTAGTGCCGGTGAGGACACGATTGTGCAGGCCAGCGTCCCCGTCGGGCAACCGTCGGTTTCTGCGGCACGCGCCCAGGCGCGCTCGGCCGCGCGCCAGCCCAGGAGCAGGCCGAGCTCGTTCCCCGTGAGTCGGCGATAGCACGTGGGATCTGCGGGATCCGGCGCGGCGAGGGCAAGTCGGTCCGCGTCCGGATCGTGCGCGACGATAAGTTCCGCGCCGTGGTGCTGCCCGACGCGGTACGCGAGATCGAGCGCGCCTGGCTCCTCCGGGTTCGGGAAGTCAACGGTCGGGAAGGCGCCGTCGGGCTGATCCTGCTCCGGGACCGGGATCACCGCGGGGAGCCCCGCGGCGGAGAAGACGCGCTTCGCGAGTTCGGATCCGACTCCGTGCATGGCCGTGTAGACGATCCGCAGGGACGCGTCTGAGCCCTTCGCGATGCCGGAGCCGTCCGGGCGTTGGGGGAGCCCCGCGAGCACCGCGGCCGCCGTCTCGGACACATAGGCGTTTGCCACTGACGTATCGAGCACTGTGTAGTCGCCGGAGCGAGGGAGGTCCGCGAGAGGCCGCGCCGCGACCTCGTTGATGTGCGCGGCAATCGTGGCATCGACCGGGGGGACGATCTGCGAGCCCGAGTCGGCGTCGCCGAGGTACACCTTGTACCCGTTGTCGCGCGGCGGGTTGTGACTCGCAGTGATCATGACGCCTGCCGAGGCACTGAGGTGGCGTACCGCAAACGCGGTCAACGGGGTGGGCCCCGCCGCGGGGAAGAGCATGACGCGCACGCCGGCACCGGCCATGATCTCCGCGGCATCTCGAGCGAATACCTCGGAGTTCACGCGACCATCGAAGCCGATCACCACGGACGGTGGCTCGGATGTTTCGCCGCGCGCGGCCCGTTGGTGCAGGTACGCAGCGAAGCCCGCGCTCGTCTGAGCCACCACAACTCGGTTCATGCGAGCCGGGCCTGCGCCCAGGGGGCCGCGGAGCCCCGCCGTCCCAAACGCGAGCCGCCCGGAGAACGCGTCCCCCAAGGACGCCCGGGCTGCCTGATCGCCGGAGGTGGCCTGTGCGATCCACTCCACGGCTTCTTGCCGGGTCTCGGGATCGGGATCTTGGGCCGCCCACGCGGTCGCTGCCGCAATCACACTGTCGTCAGCGACCACCGGTGCATCCCCCGTACGCAATCCCATCGCGTGTTCTCCCTCCCACGGCACGCGCCGAAGTCTTTTCACGCTACCACCCACACATGCAACCCGCCCGGAGCGCGAGTAGGCTATCTGCGGGTGTCGGATCCGGCACCTCACCGACTGTTGAGAGGACCGCCCATGTGCGCTTCCGTGCGCTGCGAAAACTGCAGCAAGATGACCTGGGCTGGCTGTGGCGAGCACATCGAAGAGGCGCTCGCGGGTGTCCCCGCAGCCGAGCGCTGCAGCTGCGCCCGCTAATTCCCTGCCGAGCCGCAGATCCGGCCCCGCCCGAGTCGCACAGTTTCACCAGGGCATCGGAGATTCACGAGCGTGCAGGAGATGTTCCTCAATTCACGCGCTGAAGTCGTGAATCTCCGTGTCTTTGGTGCAAGCGGGCGGGTGCGGGACGAGGGTTAGTCGAATTCCACAGCCCGGAGCCGCTGCGCGTTCGCCGCGGTCTCCAGTGGCTCCAGTGCGGCCATCGCCTCCCGGAAATGCGGAGTGCGCGTGTGCGCCTCGAGGTCGGCCTCTGAACGCCAACACTCGGCGAGCACAAATGCCGCCGGGTCCTCCACATCCGCGAGGAGTTCGTAACTGAGGCAGCCCGCTTCTTCGCGCGTGGCCCGGATCAGTTCGGCGTAGACGGCGAGCGCCTCGGCGCGGTGTTCAGTCTCGATCCGGCAGGGGACAAGAATACGCAGCACGGGGCCTCCTCGGGATCAGTGTCCCAGCCTATCGGCGGAAACTCCGGCGTTACTCTGCCTCGGGTGGTGGATCGTTGGGGGCGAGGTCACCGCAGCCGATCGCTGCCTGCACCGCAAGCCAGCACTCCGCGGTGTCCTCCATCGAGGAGAGATCGCGCCCAATGATTTTCTCGATGCGCGAGATCCGTGCGATCAGAGTCTGCCGATGCACAAACAGGCGTTCGGACGCGCGCACCCAACTGCGGTTCTCCTCCAGGAAAATCCGCAGCGTGTGGGTGAGCGACGTCCCGCGCTGCTCGTCGTAGATACGGAGCGGGCCGAGCACTTGCCGGGCGATGCCGCGCAGCTGTTCGGGATCATTGGGCAGGAAAAGGGAGGTTGCTTCCTGCTCATCGAACCGCATCACCTGACCGGATTGGTGTGCGCGGATCAGGGCGCTCCGCGCCTGCCGCAGCGCGTTCGGAATTGTCGCGAGATCGGTGAACGTCGCGCTCACCCCGATGCCGGAACGGGTATCGGCGAGTGCTCCCAGCAGTGGCTCGATCGGGTCGCCCGACCCCATGAGGACGAGCACCTGGCCATCTTTGAGGGTGGCAAGGGCGGGAACCCGACTGGTGCCGAAGGCCGCATGCACCTGATCGAGCGTTGCTCTGGCGTCCGGGTGGTGAGAAACGGCGAGCAGGTATGGCGGGTGCACCCCGTAGGCCTCGACCAAGTGCTCAGAGGGGGCGGATGCCACCGACTCGTCGCACAGATCACCGAGCAGGAGAGAGCCGTGCAGCCAATCGCTGCGACGCGCGGCAACCTTCACCGCGAGCGCGTTGTCAACGATGCCAGCGGCGTGCTGCAGAATCGCACGGTCAATCGGCCCCGCGTGAGAGATTTGGAGCTCAGGTTCGCCGGGAGACAGTAGCGGGACCGCCCACAGTCCCGCATCCAACTGGCGGAACGCCCCGGGCCCGGCACCGCGCTCGTGCGGGTGCAGGCTCAGGTCAGCGCTGAGGATCCGCCCCAGCTCGTCGAGGAGTGCGTCGATCGCGTCGTCGACATCGTGTTCGCCGAGCGCCGCGTAGAGCTGCTCGGTCTGCTGCACCCGGGCGGCACGTTCCTGCTGCCCCGCTTCAGCAACGGCCATCGCGAGCGCCACGAACCGAACCTGATACTCGGTTTGCAGCACCGGGAACCCGAGCTGCGTGGCGTGGGCCAGCGCCTCGGGAGTGAACGGGTGCGCCGGCATCTCGGCATCGATGGTGATCGCCGCGATTCCGGCGTCGTGCATGCCCGTCAGGTAGGCGCACTGCGCGGCTGTTCCCTCGGGAACGCCGATTCCCGTCGTCATGACAAGCGCATGCTTCCCGAGCCACTGCCAGGGCGCCGGCTGCTCGCAGACATGCGCCCACTCAATTTGTCGGTCCTCCCCGATCCCGGGTGTCAGCGACGTGGTGCCGGCACCGGCCAGATCGAGCAGCGACCTCACCGTGAAGGTCATGGCTTCAGCATACGCGGGCCGGGCGTATCAACCCGCCACCGCCCGTTCGAGGGCGGCGGCCGCGCGGTACCCGGAGTCCACGGCCCCGGATAGCGACTGTGCGAGGCCCGTGTGCTCGCCGGCGATTGCCACACGGCCTGCAGCCTGGGTGAAAGCCGCAGCGTCTGCGGCTTCCCAGCCGAGAGAGGGCGCAGAGTAGGCGCCGCGCGCCCAAGGGTCGTCTTCCCAGGTAGTGAGCAGCACGTCCCCGTCGATTTCGAGTTCGGGGCGCATCGCCTGCAGTGCCTGTACCCATCCCTCGGGTCCCTGGCTCACCCCGAGCGCGTCGAGCGCGAACGGTCCGCCCGCGAATGAGGAGAGGGCATCGATGCGGTGTTCCCCGTCAACGCTGAGTGAGCGCCAAGACCACCAGGTATGGTCCGGATTTTGCAGGGCGATATCGCCGTCGACTCGGGAGAGCGGCACCCCGAGCTTCGCCGCAACACCCATGAATCGATTGTCGAGGGCCCGCTGCTGCGCCTCGGGCAGCACGAACCCCAGTGACAGTTCCCGCAAGAGCGGAAGCGGCACCGCGATCACCGCTGCGTCTGCATCGAGCCGGGTGCCGTCGCGCAGCGTGACCTGCACGCCAGTCTCGGACTGCTCGACAGCGGCAACGGGGGACTCCAGCCGCACCCGATCGTCCAGACGCCGCGCGAGTTCGATCGAGAGCGCCTGGTTGCCGCCGACGAAGCGGCCGCCGTCTTCAACGTAGCCGTTCACAGTCGAGGACTCGTGCAGCAGCACGGCCTCGGCACTGACCAGTGCGGGATCGGCCGCGGCGGAGGTCGTGGTGCGCCGGTAGACGGGATCGAGGCGATAGGCCGCCCCGAGCGACGTGGCGAAAGCCTGCTCAAGTGATACGTTGCGCTCGCCGTCCGCAAGCATCTGGGCGAGCGTCTGACGCACGCGCTCGCTCGTCTGTCCGAGTTCCGCGAAGGAGATCACCCTGCCGTTCACGGTACGCCGGCCGTAACGCACATTGTGCGACATGATCGGCACCCCGACCTCAGCGGAGAGCCGTCGGATGGGGAACTCAGTCGGAAACACGTACTCGCCGCCGCGCTCGGTGATCTCGCCGTTGCCGAGCTGTTCTGACCAGGTGCGGCCACCCACGCGGTCCCGCGCTTCGAGCACAGTGCAGTGGTGCCCGGCCTTGCCGAGTTCCCAAGCCGCGGTGAGTCCCGCGAGTCCGGCTCCGATGACAACAACGTCCATGCGTGTTCCTCCTTGAACAGCCCGCTCCAACGCTCCCATCGTAGGGCCGCCCTCGGAAACCCTGCGCCGAAACTGGGGCTGAGCACGCGAAACCTTATGTTTGTACACCCCACGCAGGGTCAGCCGTACAAAGCTATGAAACTTGGCCGGGGCGGTAACGAAGAGGTAACACGGCGGGGTCAGCCGAGGGTGTTCGCTGCTACCTTCAGGTCGTGCCGGGGTCCGAGACACCGCCAGATGCGGGATCGCGCCGGCACCGATCATGACCACAGCGGACCACGATCACAACGAAGTGAGGAACACATGTCCAGTCTGAGAACCCTCCCGTCACGCCGCGGCGTGACCGCGCGGCGCGGGCTTACGCTCGCCGCGGGCACCGCAGCGCTCGCCCTCGCGCTTGTCGGCTGCAGCGGCGGCGGTCCCGCCGAACCCGCGCCCGAGCGCGACCTCGGTACCCCCGTCGCCGGTGAAATCAAGGCTGGCGCACTCGACGGTGTCACGCTGACGTTTGCCGGATCCGGTGGTGTATTCCAGGACGGCCAAAAGGCCGCGCTCTGGGATCCCTTCGCTGAAGCATCCGGAGCGACGTTCAACCAGGACGCCTTCGACGCAGGCAAACTCAAGGCGATGGTCGACAGCGGCAACGTCAGCTGGGATGTCGTCAACACGACCCAGTTCGACACTGCCCGCGGTTGCGGCACACTCTTCGAGAAGTACGACTACTCGCAGATCGACATCTCGAAAATCCCCGAGGGCACGATCACCGATGACTGCATGGTGCCCCAGATTATGTACGGCCTTGTCGTGGCCTACAACACCGAAGCGTTTGGCGACAACCCGCCGACAAGCGCCGCAGACTTCTTCGACACCGAGAAGTTCCCCGGCAAGCGCACGGTGAGCCAGTCCACCTACGTCGACCCGCAGACCGTCGAGTTCGCGCTCACCGCGCAGGGCAAGGACCTGAAGAATCTGAAGCCCGAGGACATCGAGGGCGCCTTCGACATGTACAAGGACCTCGGCGACGACGTCATCGGCTGGACCACAGGTGCCGCAGCACAGCAGCAGCTCGAGTCGGGTGAGGCCGTCATGGGGCTCGTCTGGTCGGGTCGCGGTTACGGTGCCGCGCAGGCCGGTGCCCCCATCGCTCCAATGTGGGACGAGTGGATGATCATGGTCGACTCGAATGGCATCCCGAAGGGCGTGAAGGACAAGCAGGCGGCATTCGCTGCGGTGAACTTCTCGCTCGGCGCGGAGCAGCAGGCGAAGATGACCGAGGAGACATCCTACGGCGGGGTCAACGTCGACGCGAAGCCGAACATGGACGAGCAGCTCACCACGTGGATGACCACGGAGCACCTCGATACGGGCATCGCCCCGAACGTCGACTTCTGGGTCGACAACTACGACGCTCTCGCTGCGGCGTGGGCTGGCTGGGCGACCGGTAACTGATCGCCATGACTGAGTTCACCGTCACCGAGGGCGACGCGTCGACGCGCGCGATCGCCCTCGGTGCGGACCCCGGGGCCGCGAAGAAGCGAGGGCCGAAGAACTGGCGCCCGCTCCTGCTCCTGATCCCGGCGTTCGTCATCGTCTCCCTGTTTTTCCTGGCACCGCTCATCGACGTGTTTATCCGTTCGGTGACGGACCCGCAGCCCGGCATGCAGAACTATGTGTGGCTGTTTACGACCGAGGCGAATCTCACGGTGGTGCTGCGGACCTTCGGGACCGCGATCATTGTCACGATTGTGTGCCTCCTGCTCGCCTACCCGTATGCGTACCTCATGACAATCGTGTCGGATCGCACGCGGAACATGATGCAGCTGTTCATTATGATGCCGCTGTGGACCTCGATTCTGGTTCGCACCCTCGCCTGGATGGTGCTGCTGCAGGACACTGGCCCGATCAACGGCATCCTCGCTGCATGGTTCGGGATCGGACCGATTCCGCTGATCCGCACGACGTTTGGTGTCGCGCTTGGCATGAGTCAGGTGCTGTTGCCGTTCATGGTGCTGCCGCTGTACTCGTCAATGTCGAAGATCGATAAGCGGCTCCTGCCGGCAGCCTCGAACCTGGGGGCAAACCCGATCACCGCGTTCTTCACGGTCTACCTGCCGCTGTCGAAGCCCGGCATCTTCTCGGGTGGCGTCACGGTCTTCATCCTCGGTCTCGGTTTCTACATCATTCCCGCGCTGCTCGGATCGTCGAAGGAGATCATGATCTCGGCAATGATCCAGCAGCAGATCAGTGTGTTCCTCATGTGGGGCCAGGGCACCGCGCTCGGCATATTCCTCCTTGTGTGCACGATCCTGATTCTGGTTGTCGTGTCTCGCATGAATAAGGGCGGCAGTCTGTTCCCGGGGGTGAACCGCTAATGACGTTCAAACGAGTGCTCGGCGCCTTTGCCGTGCTGATCGTGCTGTGGCTGATCCTGCCCACGCTCGTGATCATCCCCATGTCTTTCAACGAGGCACCGTCCTTCAACTTCCCGCCGAAGGGCTTCTCGCTGCGCTGGTACGAGAACTTCTTCACGGACGTGACATGGATGAAGTCGCTGTTTTCCTCGCTGCAGGTCGCGGTGCTCACAATGATCGTGGCAACCGCCGTGGGCGTGCTCGCTGCGCTGGGGCTGTCGAAAGTGAAGTTCCGGGGCAAGGGGCTGCTGGAGGGATACTTCCTGCTCCCGCTGATTGTTCCGGGCATCGTGCTCGCGGTGGGTCTGTACTCACTGTTCCTCCGGATGAACCTGCTGGGCACGCTTCCCGGCTTCATTCTGGCGCACACGATTGTGGCGATGCCGCTCGTGATCACGAACGTGATGGCGTCGCTGCAGGGCCTGGACCCGCGGCTCGAACAGGCCTCGGCCTCACTCGGTGCTGGCCGGGTCCGCACCTTCTTCAGCATCACCCTGCCGCTCATTGCGCCGGGTGTGACCGCGGGTGCCCTGTTCGCGTTCGTCACTTCGTTTGACGAGGTGATCCTGTCGCTGTTCATTCAGAGTCCTTCACTGCAGACCCTGCCCGTGAAGATCTTCAACAGCGTCACCCAAACCAATGACCCCACGGTGGCAGCGGTGGCGGTGATCACGATGTTCACCTCAGTCGTCGTGATGCTGGTTGCCCAGTTTGCCACGCGGAAGAGAAAGCGACCGGTAGCGTGAACGCTATGACTCACAACGACATCCCCGTGCCCGCCGGGCACGAGCAGGAGCTGCGCTCTGAGGGCCTGAACACGCAGGCGATCCACGCGATCGGCGATGCGGGCATCAGCCTGAACCAGGTCACCAAGCGCTACGGTGACAAGGCCGTGGTCGACGAGATCGACCTGGTGATCGAGCCGGGCGAGTTCATGACCTTCCTGGGCCCGTCGGGCTCGGGAAAAACCACAACGCTCAACATGATCGCGGGCTTCACCTCGGTGACCGAGGGAATGCTGCACATCTACGGCAAACCGGTGGCGAAGCTACCGCCGCACAAGCGCGACATCGGCATGGTGTTCCAGAACTACGCACTGTTCCCACACAAGACCGTTGCGGAGAACATCGCCTACCCGCTGCAGCGCCGCAAGATGAGCAAGGCGGAGCAGCAGCAAAAGGTTGCGACCGCCCTCGATATGGTGCGGATGGGGGAGTTTGGTGATCGCTTCCCGTCGGAACTCTCCGGCGGCCAGCAACAGCGCGTCGCCCTCGCCCGGGCGCTCGTCTACGAACCCCGCGTGCTGCTCATGGACGAGCCGCTGGGTGCACTCGACAAGAAGCTGCGCGAGTGGCTGCAGACCGAGATCAAGCGCATCCACCGCGAGGTCGGCTCGACGTTTGTCTACGTCACGCACGATCAGGAAGAGGCGCTGTCGATGTCTGACCGCATTGCGGTCTTCAATAACGGACGCATCGAGCAGGTCGGCACCTCGGAGGATCTCTACGAGGCACCGCAGACGCTGTTCGTGGGGCGCTTCCTTGGGGAGTCCACGGTGTTGCTCGGGAAGGGCGCAGCCGACGGAGATCGCCGCACCGCGATCGATGTTGCCGGGCACCGCGTGGTGGCCGACGGCTTGAGTAGCCACGAAGATCTCGCGATCTTGATCCGGCCCGAGAATCTGCGGCTCGAGCCCGCCGGCACCGCGCCGTCGGAGTCGCAGAACGCGATCCCGGTGACGATCCTGGACGTCACCTACCTCGGTGCGTCGCGCCGTTACACTGTGCGACTGCCCGATGGTAGTGAGGGCGCAGTGCGCCTGGGCCAGGACGCGCGGATCCACAACCGCGGCGACGAGGTCGCGATGATGTGGGACATCGCATCCGGCGTGCTGCTTGTGGATACCGGTGAAGCCGGGGAATCCGCCACGTAGGAGGGGCGCCCTCACGCCAGGGGCGGTGCCGGATCGTGTGATCCGGCACCGCCCCTGGCGTGTCACGGCAAGGCTATGCGTCCATGTCCACGTGCTTGGTTTCGGGGGTCAGGATCAGCGCGACGAGCGTCAGCACTGCGGCGCCGGTGAGGTACAGTCCGACATAGACCGGGATGCCCTCCGCGAGCCCCCACAGCCACACCGCGATGATCGGTGCGAGCGCGGCACCGAGGATGGAGGACACGTTGTACGCGATCGCCGATCCCGTGTAGCGCACGTTGGTGGGGAACATCTCGGGCAGGAACGCGCCCATCGGACCGAAAGTGAGACCCATCAGGGTAAAGCCGAGCGCGAGGAAGAACATCACGAGCGCGGTGCCGCCCCCCAGCAGCGGAACGAAGGTGAAGCCGAAAGCCGCGATGGCAATGGTCACCCAGATCAGGGTGCGGCGGCGGCCGAAGCGATCCGCGAGCGGGCCGGAGACGAGCGTAAAGATGCCAAAGAACACGACGCCGAACACAAGCATCAGGATGAAGTCGTTGTATGCGTACCCGAGACCGGGCACGTACGCATCCGCATTGAAGCCCGTGCCCGCCGCGGCCGCGGCCTGCTCTGCGGCTTCGAGGCCGGGGCGCGTGCCGAACGTCAGCGTGTACGAGGTCATCAGGTAGAACAGCACATAGGTGGCGAGCATGGCAAAGGTGCCAAGGATCAGCGCCTTCCAGTGATCGCGGAAGGCAACGGCCACGGGGAGGCGCTTGACCTGGCCAGCCTCCTTGGTGCGCTCGAACGCGTTCGACTCCACAAGCTTCAGGCGTACCCAGAGGCCCACGATGACCATCACCGCGGAGAACAGGAACGGGATCCGCCAGCCCCACTCGAGGAACGCCTCGGAGGCGATGCCGGGCTTCGTCGGATCGGCAAGCGCGTTGTTGATCACGAAGAACAGCATGTTCGCGATGATGAACCCGAGCGGTGCTCCGAGCTGCGGGAACGTGCCGTACCAGGCGCGTTTGCCCGCCGGCGCGTTTTCGGTGGCCACGAGCGCGGCACCCGACCATTCCCCGCCAATCGCGAAGCCTTGCACGAGCCGCATGAGGAGCAAGAGCACCGCGGCCCATGCACCGATTTGCGCGTGCGTCGGAAGCACGCCGATCAGGAATGTCGCGATGCCCATGGTGAGGAGGGACGCGACCAGTGTTGTCTTCCGGCCAAGACGGTCACCAAGGTGGCCGAAGAAGACGGCACCGACCGGGCGTGCGAGCATCGCGGCACCGAACGTCGCGAAGGACGCGAGGAGCGCAGTGGTCTCATTGCCCGTGGGGAAGAACAAATGGGGGAAGACGAGCACGGCGGCGGTCGCGTAGACATAGAAGTCGTAGAACTCGATCGTGGTCCCAATGAGGCTCGCAAGAATAACCCTTGATCGGGAATTTCTAGGCGCGGATGGTGCTGTTTCTGGTGCTGCTGAGGTGCTCAAGATCGGCTTTCGTGTGGGGATGAAACGCGGACCCCGCAACGCCGATGTGGTGAGATGGCTCGCGCCAGTGAACTCGGGCTCTTCGTGGGAGCCTCCGCTCTAGGGTACGCCCGTCGCCGGGGTCCGCCTCGCGCGGCCGACATATTGCGTCACCGAGGTGTGGCCGGGCAGTGGCAAACGCTAGCTTTAGCGTGTGCTCCGACGGCGACGCAGTGTGAGTGCCAGTCCGCCGAGCGCGGCCGCACCACCGAGCATGCCGAGCGCCGTCGCCGGGGAGGCACCGGTCTGCGCGAGCCCACCAGCCGGCGGCTTCACCGGGGTGACGCCGGGCTTCACTGGCGGATCGACTGGTGGGTCGACTGGCGGGTCAACTGGCGGTTGCACGGGTGGATCGACGGGTGGGTCGACGGGTGGGTCGACCGGTGGGCTCACCGCCTTCGTGATGGTGATGGTCAGGGTGCCGGTGATTGTGTTTCCGAGGCGGTCGGCGACGCTGAATGTCACGGGGAACGTCCCGGCTGTCGGCGGTGTTCCGGAGAGCTCACCCGTTGTGGGGTCGAGGATCAGCCACTCGGGGGCGTCTTCGCCGAGTGCATACGATGTGGCGGGGAAACCCTCGGTGACGGTGATCACGTGGGCGAGAGGGGCCTTCGCCCGGCCTGTGGCGGTGTCCTCGCTCGTCACGTCGGCGCGCACGATGGGCATGGATACCCCGCCGCTGAACGTGTTGAACCGGCTGAATTCCTCGCGGAAGGTGTACTGCAGCTGCGTCGTCGAATCGATCAGGTTCAGGCTTACGATGGGGGCTTCGGGGGCACCCGGTGGAACGATCGCGCCACCCAGAGACGCGGTTGTTGTTCCGTCGTGGAGGGCGGTATGCCCGGTGACATCGAACACGATCCGGGTCGCGCCGACTGGCACGTACAGGGTCGGTCCCTGCACTGACTGGAAGTTGATGACGTGGCTTGCGCTTGGATTGGCGACGAGCCCCTCCAAGCTGCGGATCCTGTTGGTGTTCGCTTGGAACGTGGTGAGATGTGTTGAATCCGCGAGTGGGGTGAGATCGCTCGTGCCAGTGTTTGTGATCCGGAGGGAGACCAGGGCGGGTTTCCCTGCCAGTGCTCCGATCTGGCCCTCCAGGGTGGGATTCTCGTCAACGGTGACCTCGGACAACTGTGAGAGGTTCTCGAGCCCGTCGAGCGAGGTGAGCTTGTTCGTAGTGGCGCTGAGCACGCTGAGCTGAGCCATGTCTTTCAGCGGCACGAGGCTTGATATCTGGTTCCCTGTGAGGCCCAGGTGCGTCATGGTGGTGAGTCCGGCGATCGGCGTCAGATCGGTGATCGCGTTGTGCTGCACAAAGATGCGCTTCACCTGGGTCGCGTGCTGCAATCCGGCGAGCGAGACGATGCCACGGCCGTTGCAGTTGATTTCCGGGGAGATTGTGCCAAGCTCTGGGGCCGTGATTGCCTGGTCCGCGGGCCGCCCGCCCCCAAGCTGCTCGTTGAGGCAGGCCGCGAGCCCGGCATCCTCGATTTCGCCAAACGCGGCGGCTGAAGCGGGGGTTGCGATACCGAGGAGCCCGGTCGATCCGAGGAGCAGGGCCAGTGCGCCACCGGTGGCGAGAACGCCCCGCCGATTCCGGCGCCGTGTGCGTCGCTCAGAACGTATTTCCCCCATGTGCGTTCCTCTCGGTCAGTGCGTCGTCGCACTCCCTGTGGGCGCATCCCCGCCCCATCCCTAAGGCTGAACCTATGTGGGCCCCGTGTGTCTGTCAAGAGGGATGGGGCGGGATGGGGTTACTGGCCGACGACCATGATCTCGTGGGGCAGCTGCGAGAGGAGGCTCGTCTTGTCATCTTCAATGATGAACGTGTCGAGCACCCCGATGCCACACATGCTCTCGAAGTTCGCGACCATGCCTGACTCGAAGACACGATCGTCGTCCTCGCCGCCCACCACCGTGAATTTCCACTCGCCGACCCAATCGGGTGGGAAGGCGATCCCCATTTCGTATCCCCCGATCCACACGCTCGAGTTGAGCTCAAAGACCCCAGCGTCCCGGTAGTAGGCGTAGAGCTCGGCGTTGACGTCGCCGATGCGCACCCCGGGGCGGGCGCGTTCGAGCAGGATGTCGAAGCCTCCTGCGAGGAGTTTGAGCAAATCCACGGCTGCCTGGGGCGGTTCGCGGAATGTGTACATCTGCGATCGGTTTGAGTGGTAGCGCTTGAATACTCCGCACGGATCGACATCGAGAAAGTCGCTTTCCGTGATCACGCGACGGCCGGAGATCTCGTGGTACACGCCCAGGGCGGCGAGTCCGACGAACGCGACCTGGTGCAGTCCGGCGGGTTCACCGCCCGCCGCAGAGAGACCGCGGATGAGCTCACCGTGTGCATCCAGCTCGGTCATGCCGGGGCGGAGCACGTCGGCCAGGTGGAGGAGGCCGGAGTCGCAGATCGCGGCCGCCTGCTTGACGGCGACGATCTCGTCCGCGGACTTGATCATGCGGACACGGCGTGCGGTGAGGGTCGCGTCAACGACGCGCGCGCCGGCATCGAGGAGCGCACCCTCCATCATCTTTGACACTGCCGGGTTGGGGATCGCCGAGAAGAGTTCGATCCCCACGCGGGAGCCCGACACCCAGCCCTCCTGGACGAGTTCCCGCACGATGAATCGGAGCATCCCGTCGCGCTCGTAGCGGGGGAGGAGCCGTACGTCCTGCGCCACCGAAGTGCGGCGGATCATTTCTGTGTGTTCGATGCCTTCGAAGAGTACATACCCAGCGTCTACTCTGACGACCGTGCACGTGAGCGGGCGCCAGTCGCGTGGCCCGTTCGCCTTGTACCAGCGAAGCGTCAGGCCGTGGAGCCAGTTCTGCGCCTCGGGCGACGACAGTACGAGTGTGTCCACGCCGTCCTCGGCCATCGCCTGCTGTAGTCGCGTGAGTCGACGTGCGTACTCCTCTGGAGAGAAGGCAATGTGCGGTTCAGTGCCGGAAATCTGCTCTTGCTGTTCGGCAAGGAAACGGGTAATTGCGGGATCGAGCATGCTCACCTCTGAGTGTCTCTGGGTCGTTGGAGCAGGTCGACAAGGCGACGCTGCATTCTCATAATAACATATTATTACAAGATCGCAGGTGGGTTCTCGGGGCTGCGGAGCGCCGACTCCGGGCTACGTTGCAGTCTGGAATGACGTGGTGGAGTGAGGGGTCCGGAGCGCCTCGGCGACGACGTCGGGGGTGAGGGGGCGTGGCGCGGTTGGGTGGGTGGTGTGCGAGAGCGCCGCAACGTGTCGTGCGGCCACCTCGGGAGGAACGCCGAGCTGTGTGGATACCCAGTCATTGAGCACCTGCAGCATGAACTCCGCACTGATGCCCTCGGGGTCCGCGAGTGTGCGGATTGAGAGACCATCCATGAGCGCGAGGACGCCAGTTGCGATGCGATGAGGGTCGGCCCCGGAAGGGAGGCGGTCCGTTGTTGACAGGACCTCGAGGGCTTCCTCGAGCGGGTGAGCCCAGAGTTGATACACCTGCGTTGACACGCCGCGGAGGTGTTCGGAGCGGCCGGCTGCGGCCCAGAGCTCGCTCCAGAAGCCCCAGCGCTCGGGGAAGCCAATCGTCCCGTGCACGTGGAGGGCGTTCATGGCGTAAATGAGCTCCAGTGGATCTTCGATGCCCTGCAGGCGTCGCTGCGCCTCCTGGGAGATTGCGCGCATCATTACCGTGAAGGTCTCGTCCACAAGCTTGTCGCGGGTATCGAAATAATGCTGCACGAGGCCGAGACTCACCCCCGACTCGCGAGCGATATCTTTCAGCTTCGCGGCAACCACGCCGTCACGGGCGATGACTCGAATTGATCCCGTGAGGATCTCAGCGCGGCGCCGAGTGGCGAGATCTGGCTCTGTCCGGGGGATTGAAAGTTCTGAGGAATTCGCCACGCGAGGTCCATTCTGTTCGATGTGCGGAAGCCGCCATGCACTCGCCGCTGGTGTAGATCACTCTATGGGGCGGGGTCTGGGGTGCACAGCGACGGGCGGTCTTGCGAAATTGCAATAATGCGTTATTATAATACTTCACACCCGCTGACGAAGGAGTCACGAACATGAGCCATCTCTCCCGCACGCTGCTTCCCGTAGCTGCCCTGGCTGCCCTCTCGCTCGCTGCCTGCTCCGCGGGAGGTTCCCCAGGCGACTCGAACGCCGACGGCGGCACGCTTGTCTTCGCGAGTTACGGAAGCGCGTATCAGGACGCACAGAACGAAGCCTTTTTGACCCCCTGGGCCGCCGAAGCAGGGGTCACCGTGCAGAACGATGGACCGACCTCGTACCCAAAGATCCAGCAGATGGTGGAGTCGGGGAACGCGATTTGGGACGTCGTCGACACTGAGCCGTATTTCCCCGTCGCGAATTGCGACACTCTTGTCGAAAAGATCGACTTCGCGAACATCGACACCTCGCAGTACCCCGAGGGCACGTGGTCCGACTGCTCAATCCCGATCGCCCAGTACTCCACGATGATGATCTATAGCACCGACACCTTTACCGGGTCCGCGGTACCCACGACACCCGCTGACTTCTTCGATCTTGAGAAGTTCCCCGGGACGCGGATGGTGCCGGGGTGGGCTGGAGCCGGGGCGCTTGAGTTCGCGTTGCTCGCGGATGGAGTTCCCGCAGAGAAGCTCTACCCACTCGATACTGAGCGCGCGTACGCGAAGCTCGACACAATCCGTGACTCCCTGACGTTCTGGAATACGAGTTCGGAATCCCAGCAGGCGATGGAGGACGGCTCCGCCGACCTCTGGCTCGCTTGGTCGGGCCGCGGCTACGAGGCGGAGAACAACGGCGCGAAGATCGCGCCGGTGTGGGAGGACAATCTTCTCTCCTGGGCGAGCCTGAGCATCGTCAAGGGAAGCCCAAATCTCGAGCAGGCGCAGAGCTTTGTCGAGTACGCCGCGCAGGCGGCGCCGCAAGCGCGCTTCGCGGAGCTCCAGCCCTACTCGCCCGCGGACCTATCCGCTAAGCCGGAGCTGAATGATCTCCAGGAGAAGTGGAACGTCGCGAAGCCAGAGGTGCAGGATCAGTCGATCGTGACCAACGTGCAGTGGTGGGCG
Organism: Leucobacter sp. 7(1); assembly: GCF_900163635.1. Classification (GTDB taxonomy): domain Bacteria; phylum Actinomycetota; class Actinomycetes; order Actinomycetales; family Microbacteriaceae; genus Leucobacter. The sequence continues at coordinate 160,819 of NZ_FUID01000026.1, forward strand.
GACAACTCTGCCGAGGCGGAAACCGAGTGGACCGCTTGGTCGACGAGCTAAGCCGTTGATCGACGTACCGGCCGGCAACACCACGACCCGGCCGGTACTCTCCTTGCCCGCTCATCTCACCGGAGTTCCCATGCGTCAATCGCGCCTCTTCAGTAGCGTCGCCGTCATCCCGGCGCTCGTCGTGATCCTCATCTTTTTCCTCCTCCCGATCGCCGTCATCCTCGTGCGTTCGTTCACCGATCCCGAGCCGGGGCTCGGACAGTACGCCGCCGCTCTCGCGGATCCCACGACCCTCCGTGTCCTCGGTCGCACTTTTGCCACCGCGCTCATCGCGGTCCTCGCCTGCATCGCGCTCGGCTACCCGTTCGCGTATCTGATGACCCTTGTAGGCCCCACGGCCCGCGCCCTACTCATGGTGTTGGTGCTCGTCCCGTTCTGGACGTCTTTGATGGCCCGAACTTTTGCTTGGATCTCGCTCTTGCAGCGTGACGGCCCCGTCTCGGCGATCCTCGCCTTCTTTGGTGCGGAAAACGTCACGTTGCGCGGCACCCTCGCGGGTGTCGTGATCGCGATCGTCCAGATCCTGCTGCCGTACATGATCCTCACGCTGTACACAGCGCTTGCCGCGATCGACCGGCGCCAGCTCGCCGCGGCCCAGAGCCTCGGAGCGAATCGGTTCCGTGCCTTCTGGCAGGTGTATTTGCCGCAGTCGCTCCCTGGGCTTTTCGCCGCGAGTTCCCTCGTGTTTATCTTGGCGCTCGGCTTCTACATCACCCCGCAGCTCATCGGAAGTCCGAAAGAAGCGATGATCGCGCAGGTGATCGGCCAGCGTGTCGAGAAGATCGTCGATTTCGCAGGCGCTGGTGCGCTCTCCGGAATCCTCCTCATTGCCACGATCGGGCTCTTCTGTATTGCCATTCTCGCGGTGGGCCCGCTCCGCCGCGGGATCGCCCAAATCGTCCCGGGAGGATCCCGATGAACGAACGCACTCGGATCCGACTTCCGCTCCGGCTCTGGGCCGGTGTCGCGGCGCTGCTGCTTGTTGCCCCGACCCTCGTGGTGATTCCGCTCTCGCTGACGGACAAGCGAAGTTTCGCGTTTCCGATCGAGGGCTGGTCGCTCCAGTGGTACGAGAACTTTTTCACCGACCCGCGGTGGTTGAACTCGCTGGGCACCAGTCTTGCGTTGGCGTGTGTCGTCGGCGTTGTGGCGACAGTCATGGGAACCCTGGCCGCGCTCGGGCTGCGCGGGCTGCGGGCCAGACTCGCCTCGGCCGCCCAGATCACGATGATGCTCCCCATACTGATCCCGGGGATCGTGGCTGCGATCGCGATCTTCGGGATGTATCTTCGGTGGGGGCTGAACGGTTCGCCGCTCGGTATTGCGCTCGCGCACATCGCTTTGGCGATCCCCTTTGTATTGATACCGGTGACCACGGCGCTGCGCGGGCTCGACGAGACACAGATCCGAGCGGCCGCCGTTCTGGGAGCGGGACCCGTCGCGCGCTTCACTCAGGTTCAGCTCCCGGTACTCCTGCCGGGCATCATGACGGGGTTCATCTTCGCGTTCGTGACCAGCCTCGACGAGGTCGTTGTGGCGTACTTCCTGCAGTCACCGACTGTGCGCACGCTCCCCGTGCAGATGTATAGCTCAGTCACTGTCGAAACAGACCCCAGCATCGCGGCGGCTTCGACGTTGCTGCTCGTGCTGTCCACCCTCATCATCTTGATTCCCCGCCTCGTGCAAGTTGTGCACGAGCGCCGTAGCGCACAACGACTTGGAGACGCGGTATGACTCTCACTCCCTCCACTGGATCCGAGCTGCTCCTGCGCGGGCTCGTCAAACGGTACGCTGGCACGGCTGCTGTTGCGAACGTCGACTTGGACGTTGCGTCTGGCGAATTCCTCACCCTCTTGGGGCCGAGTGGCTCCGGGAAAACAACAACCCTCTCGATGGTGGCCGGGTTCACCGAACCGACAAGCGGCAGCGTGATCTGCGACGGGTCTGAAATTACGGCAATCCCGCCCCACAAACGCGGGCTCGGCATGGTGTTTCAAAACTACTCACTCTTTCCGCACCTGACAGTCCGGGAAAACGTGGAGTTCCCCCTGCGCCAGCGAGGCGTCCCCAAGGGGGAGCGTGCGCGGCGCGCGCTGGAGGCGCTCGATCTTGTCGAACTGGGCGGACGGGCCAACGCCAAGCCGAGCCAGCTCAGCGGAGGGCAGCAGCAGCGGGTGGCGATCGCGCGGGCGCTCGTGTTTGAGCCCCGCTTGCTCCTCATGGACGAACCGTTCGGTGCGCTGGATCGCGCGCTGCGCGAACGGCTGCAGTTGGAGCTGCGCTCGCTTCACAAGGAACTCGGGATTACCGTCATTTTCGTGACGCACGATCAGGAAGAAGCACTGACGCTCTCCGACCGGATCGCGGTGTTCAACGAGGGTCGTATCGAGCAGGTCGGCACGCCGCAGGACCTCTACGAGCGGCCGGAAACGCTGTTTGTGGCCCGCTTCATCGGCGAATCGAACGCGTTCCCCGGCGACGTCGTGGGCGGCACCTTCACCACGCCGCAGGGACTGCGCCTTCCCGCGGCGGACGTGCCCGCCGGGCCGGCGGTCGCGATCGTGCGCCCCGAGCGCTTCCGCTTCGCGTCCGAACGCGACACGACGTCTGAGCGCGAGGTTTCCGGCGTGGTGCGCGACGTCACGTATCTCGGGGCGCAGCGCCGCGTCGAGATCTCGTCCGCGAGCGGCCCGCTGATCGTCCGTGCGGGCGTTGACGCCGCCGTCCCGGAACCCGGTGCCGACGTGCGGCTCACCTGGGCTGCCGAGCACTCTCGAATCTTTGCCACCCCACACACCACGATCGAAACGAGAACACCATGGACCGAAACCCTCGCCCCGTCCACGTCAAGCTCGCTGAGCTGACCCCCGTCGATGCCGCGAACGCCCCGACGCGCGTGCGCATCAACCGGGTGATCACCCGCGAGGAACACCAGAGCGAGCTGACCCAGGGCGTGTGCTGGATGGAGCCGGGGGAGCAAACGAACCGGTGGTCGAGCCGCGAGGTGTTCGACCCGGCCGAGGCCGACCACTGGTACGGGTCGGTCGACGAGACCTACTACATCATCCGCGGTCAGCTGCGGCTGACCTGGGACGAGGGCGTGTTCGAGCTGGGGCCCGACGACACTGTCTACCTCGCCCCGGGGTGGACCTACCACCTGGAAAACGTCGGGTCGGAACCCGCGTTTTTCGTCTACAACATGACGCCGGCGCAGGAGTGAAGCTGCAAGCCACGGCGTGAGCGCAGAAGGGCACACGATGACACCGCACGAACCGATCGCGTTTCACTTTGATGCGCGAGTACTCGAACACGACACCGGCCTGGCGTTGCACGAAGCAGCGGAGAGCCCCTGGTTTGTCGCGAACGAGCCGCACACCGAGGGGCGGCTTCGGATCGAACGCATGCACGACATCTTGGAACGGGGCCCGCTTGCGGATCGTATCCGGTTTGCACCCGGACGTCTTGCCGCAGAGGACGAGCTGGCGCGGGTCCACGATGAGGACTATATCGCCGCGATTCGGCGGGCTACTGAACGTGGCGGCGGCTGGGTGACAGGCACCACGAGACTCGGATCGACCTCCTACGAGCCGCTGCTCGCCGGGGCCGGCACGGCGCTCGCAGCAGCGGAAACAGTGATGAGCGGGGCAGCTCCGATGGCGTACGCGTTGACGCGCCCCCCGGGTCACCATGCCCAGCGAGCCCAGGCCGACGGCTACTGCTTCTTCAACGGGGCGGCACTCGCGGCGGATGCCGCGCGGCGCGCCGGTGCGGAGCGTGTCCTGGTGATCGACTGGGACGTACATCACGGCAACGGGACACAAGACATTTTCTATGAGCGCGACGATGTGCTGACGGTCAGCGTGCACATGAACCACGGTGCCTGGGGGGCCAGCCACCCGCAGACCGGGCAACTTGACGAGGTTGGGGCAGGGGCGGGGATCGGCTACAACCAGAACATCCCGCTGCCTTTGGGGGCCGGGAACGCCGGGTATCTCCGGTCATTTGACGAGGTGATCGCGCCGCTTGCCGAGCGCTTCGCTCCGGACATGATTGTGTGTGCGAGCGGGCAGGATGCAAGCGCGTACGACCCGAATGGGCGGCACAACGTTTCGATGCCTGGCTTCTTCGGTATCGGCCAGCGGGTGCGTGCGCTTGCAGATCGCTATAGCGAAGGCCGCGCGGTGCTCGTGCAGGAGGGAGGGTACAACCCTTCATATGCGCCCTATTGCCTGTTGGCGACGGTTGAAGGGCTTCTCGGTGCGACCCCGACACCGGATCCACTCGCGTACGTTCCTGACCAAACCCTCGGGCTCGACACGCTCTTTGCGGCAATACGGTCACCGCGAGACGAATAGATGGGCGTGCGAGAGAACTGCTTGCGGCGAGCCCGTGTCGAATGTACGGTGGGGGAAACGATACTGAACGCTTTGTTCAGTACAGATGTCGCCCCGGCGACCGCCCCATTCGAGGAGGAATGGTGACTGGAGAGGACTTGGTGCCCGAGCGGGAGCTGGGACATCGCGTCGCTGCGTTCCGGGAGCTACGGGGCATGAGCCTCCGCGCGCTCGCCGCAGCCGCTGGCGTGAGCTCGAGTTTCCTCAGCCAGCTTGAGAACGGCCACACCAACGCCAGCGTCGCGTCACTCAGGAAAGTTGCGGCCGCACTTGGCGTCTCTCCCGCGCAACTGCTGGATGACAGCGCAGTGCACACCAGAGGAGTGCTCCGTGCAGTAGACAGGCCAACGCTCCCGCTTGACGGAGCCGAGAAATACGTTGTGGCTCTGCCGCCGCTCCGAAACCTCGAGGTCTATGCCGGGCGCTTCGCTCCGGGGGGTTCGACCGGAGCAGAAACGTACGCGCACGGAAACGCGCAGGAGATCCTCGTTGTCACAGCGGGCACGGTGACCCTGGAGCTCGGGACGGAACGATTTTCGCTTCGCGAGGACGACTCCATCGAGTTTGTGAGCTCGATCCCGCATCGCGTGATCAACGAGTCGGCAGAGCCAGCAGCGGTGCTCTGGATCAATAGTCCACCCACCCCCGATGAGGTCCCTCATCGGCCCGAGGAATCTCCCCTCACACCCTGACCCGCAACGTCGTCGGTCACTACCCAAGAGAAAGAAAAGGACCCCTTCTGATGATCAATGGCAATGTGTCGCACTGGTGGGAGCAGATTGGTGCACCCCAGCCGCGACCGGAGCTCCCGGGCGACCTCACTGCCGACGTGGCGATCGTGGGCGGCGGCTACACCGGGCTGTGGACTGCCTACTACCTGAAGCAGGCGAAGCCGGAGCTGCGCGTCGTGATCATCGAGGAGCGGCACGTCGGCTACGGGGCTTCCGGCCGCAACGGTGGCTGGCTCACCGCGGCGATTACGGGCGGACGCGAGCAGTACGTGAAGAGCCACGGGCGCGACGCTGCGGAGCGGTTCCAACGGGCGATGAACGAGACCGTCGACGAGGTGATCAGAGTCGCCGCGGCGGAGGGGATCGACGCCGATATCAAGAAGGGTGGCGAGTTCAACGTCGCCTACACGCCCGCTCAGGAGGCGCGGATCCGAGCCTTCGCTGCCGCCGAGCAGCAGTGGAAGTATGCGGACCTCAGCCTGCTTGAGGCCCCCGAAGCGATAGCGAAGATCAACGTCGCACACACCCGGGCTGCCGTGTGGCACCCGCACGCTGCTCGGATCCAGCCTGCGAAGCTCGCAGCCGGCCTCGCCGCCGCGGTTGAGCGTATGGGTGTCGAGATCTACGAGCGCACCCGCGCCGTCGAGATATCTCCGCGGAGCGTCCGCACCACCCACGGCACCGTCTCCGCCCAGTATGTGGTGCGTGCCACGGAGGGCTTCACCGCAAACCTCAAGGGGCTGCACCGGCTCTGGCTCCCGATGAACTCCTCACTGATCGCCACCGAGCCGTTGTCGGCCGCCGTGTGGGACGAGCTGAACTGGAACCAGGGCGAGGTGCTTGGCGACTTCGCGCACGTCTATATGTACGCGCAGCGCACGGCCGACAACCGCATTGCGATCGGCGGGCGTGGCGTCCCCTACAAGTATGGCTCGAAGACCGATACCGACGGTGAGACTGCGCCGTCCACGGTGGACACGCTCAGCGAGATCCTGCACCGCTTCTTCCCGGCCACGCAGGGGGCGGCGGTCGATCATGTCTGGTCGGGCGTGCTGGGCGTACCGCGTGACTGGGCCGCGACCGTCGGCCTGGACCGCGAGACCGGCATCGCCTGGGGTGGCGGCTATGTTGGCACGGGCGTCACCTCCACAAACCTGGCGGGACGTACAATCACCGACCTGATTCTCGGCAACGACTCCGAGATCGCGGGCCTGCCCTGGGTCAACCACCGGGTCCGCAAGTGGGAGCCGGAGCCGCTGCGCTGGGTCGCCACGAAGGGGCTCTACGCGGCGTACGGAATGGCCGACCGCACGGAGCTCGCTGGCCGTCAGAAGACCTCCCCGATCGCTCACATCGCCGATGTGATTACCGGCCGCGGCTAGGCCGAGCCGAACTGAACCCACACACCACGCACAACACAGGAGAACCCGATGACGACTATCCCCACGCACGGTGCGCACCAGACCGGTGCAGCCGATCTCGGTGAGCACGCAGCAAAGCCGACGGCGACCACCCCCGGCATGACCGAGGTCGGAGTATCGATCTGGTCCGGCGGTTCGAGCGACCGCATCGATACCGGCCTGTGGGAATGCACGCCCGGAACATTCACCGCGGAACGCAACGGCTACACGGAAATTTGCACAATCCTGTCGGGCCGCGTCACGCTCGAGGTGGCGGGTGCGGAACCCGAGGAGTTCGGCCCCGGCGACGTCATGGTGATGCCGTCAGGCTGGGCCGGGACGTGGCACGTGCACGAGCCGCTCCGCAAGCACTACACGACAATCCAGGACTAAGGAGCACCAATGACGCAGCTCGGGGGCGATCTCGCCCTGATCGGGGCGCGACTGCGCACGAACACCGAGTCGGACGGGGACGCAACCGCGCTCCTCATCCGAGACGGCAGGATCACGCAGCTGGGCACGGACGCTGACATCAGCGCTGCCGCCAGGGAAGCGGAAATCCCTGTCCGCGACCTCGGCGGAGCCACGGTCACCCCGGGCTTCTTCGACTCGCACACCCACCCACACTGGGCCGCCGACGTGACCGCCGGGGTAGATCTCGGCGGGCTCGGCACCCTCGAAGAGATCCGGGCAGCGCTCGCCGCGGAACATGCGCGACTCCCCCAGAACGCGTGGCTGCGCGGCTGGAACCTCGAGTACGAACCGTTCGAGGAGACCGGCCTGCGCGGTGACGTGCTCGCCGACGCGGCCCCGGGTCGTCCGGTGGCGCTGATCTGTTACGACTTGCACACCGGGCTTGGGACCCCCGCGGCCCTCGCTGCCGCCGGCATCACGGGTGCCCGCGAGTTCGAGGACGCGAGCGAGATCGTGGTGGATCCGGACGGCGCCCCCACGGGAGAGCTGCGCGAACCCACCGCCTACCAGATCCTCTTTGACGCGGCGCCGGCACCCTCGCACGAGGCCGAGCGCGACGCACTGCGCGACATGTTCCGGCGGCTCGCCGCGGTGGGGCTCACGGGCGGCGCGATCATGGATGGCAAAGATCGAACTGTCGATCTGCTTGGCGAACTGGAATCCCGCGGGGAACTGGATCATCGGGTGACGGTGCACCACTGGCATGCCGTCGCGGACACTGACGAGGACGTCGCGCGAGTGATCGATGCACAGGATCGGGCTGGCCGCCTGTGGCAGACCGGCGCGATCAAACTCTTTAGCGACGGGGTGATCGATACGGGTACCGCGTGGCTGCACACTGCCGACGCGTGTGGCGACGGACGGGTTCCCTTCTGGCCGTCCTGGGAGCGTTACGGCGAGGTTGTCCGCGCCTACCACGATGCCGGGATGCTGATCGCGACGCACGCCGTCGGCGATTACGCCGTGAGCCGTGTGCTCGACGTCTACGCGACGCTCCCTAAACGCCCAGGACTGCCATTCCACTCGATCGAGCACCTCGAAGTGCTCTCCGACGCGGACGTCGCGCAGCTGCGCGGATCCGGCATCACCGCGTCGATGCAGCCACTTCACATGCAGTGGCGCGCGGCAGACCACAGCGATAACTGGGCCGTGCGCCTCGGGGAGCGTGACGCGACCGGGTACCGGGTGCGCGACGTGCTCGACGCCGGGGTGCGCGTGACGCTCGGTTCGGACTGGCCGGTGGCGCAGTATGACCCACGGCTCGGCATGGCGTGGGCGCGGGGTCGGCACACACCGGGCGACGCCTCGGCGCACGTGTTCGAGCCTGCGCAACAGCTCACGGGTGAGGAAGCGGTGCTCGCGTACACGCTCTGGCCCGCGCAGGCCCGCGGTCACGCGGATCGTGGCATGCTCTCAGTGGGTGCCGTCGGCGACCTGACAGTGTGGGGCAGCGACCCTGTGGCCGCGACCCCGGACGAGCTGCCGGAGTTGCCGATTCGGCTCACTGTAGTTGACGGGCGCGTGATCCACGAGGCGTAGCCGGGGCCGCCGGATCGTGGACGCGCTACGCGAGCGCGTCCAGGATCCGGCGCGCCTCGCGCAGCCCGCTCTCGATGGCCCCGTCGATGAAGCCGCCCCAGAGATTGGCGTTGTCGGTCGTGGCGAAGTGGATCGCGCCGGCTGGCTCGCGCAGCTCTGCGAGGTCACGAGTGAGCTGGCCGGGGCGGTGCGTCATCCAGGTGTTGCGGGCGAGGGGGTCCGTCATCCAATCGTGCGCGGTGGCATCGGTGATCTCGAGCCCGGGCCGCACCGCGTCCACGGCAGCCTGCAGACCCGGGAGATCCTCGGGATCAATCCGCGCGTGCTCCGGGCCGAAGCCGACAAGCAGCGTGTAGTCGCCCTGCTCATCGGAGAGATAAAACTCCGCTTTCAGCACCGAGAGCGCGTCATGCTGACTCCCGTATGCGAAAAACCGCGGCACATGCCCCTGGGCGCGCAGCCACACCTTGGTGCCCTGTGAAGCGACGGTTTCGGTGCTCTGTCGCTGCCAGACCGCGGGGAGGGTGGGTTCGAAACGGATCCCGGCAATCGCGTTCACGGGCAGCGTGCTGACAACGCGGCGAGCCCTGATCTGGGTCCCATCCGAGGTTTCGACGATCGCGCCGTCGCCGTCGCCGTCTGCCGTAACGGCGGTAACGGTTGTGTTGAACCGGATCTCCCCGGGTACATCTGCGGCCATCAGATCCGTGAAACCGCGCATGCCGTCAACAACGCGGTAGGTCGATGACGCCTCGTGCATCAACTGCCAGTGCCCGCCAGTCGCCGCCACCCAGCGCAGGGCGCTCGAGAGCCCGACCTGATCCAGCGGGGCGTTGACGTGTCCCACCCACACCGACTCGTTCGCGGCGCGCGCCTCGGGATCGAGGCCGAGTGCGTCGAAGCGGTCCTGGATGCTGAGGCGATCAAGGTCCTGGATCGCCCCAACCGTGGGATCGGAGCCGCGCGGGATCGCCGTGCGCACGTCGTCGATGACAAGCTGCTGCCCCGCGTCGATGAGCGCCATGAATTCGTCCAGAGTACCCGCTCGTGCTGAGCCGTCAGCGCCGCGCCAGTACGCCTCGTCGGCGCGGGGGCTGCGGATCATCTCGCGGCCGTACCGGGTCATCTCGGCCCACACGTGCGGCTGCACCCAGTGGATCCAGTTGGCACCAAGCTCGAGATCATGTCCGAGCCGATGCTCGGTCCAGGTCCGCCCGCCCACGCGATCCCGCGCTTCGAGCGTGAGTACATCCAGGCCCGCATGGCCGAGCTCGCGCGCGGCGGTGAGCCCCGCGAATCCGGCTCCGATGACGACGACGTCGACCGACTGCATATCTACTCCTTCGTTGGGCTCCTTTGCCCCCATGCACTCAGCCTATTGCGCGGAACGAGGGCCCGGCAGCAGACGATCTGAGTGCATTGCCGATTCGGCTCGTACGAACATACGAGCTGCCGACGCCGGATCTCTACAGCGCCGCGACGATGTCGGCCAACAGCCGGGCCAGGCGTGGCGCGGCGGCGCGGCCAGCCTCAAGCACCTCGGTGTGGTTGAGCGGCTCGTCGCCCATGCCCGCGGCGGGATTCGTGATGAGGGAGAGTCCCAAAACCTCCATGCCGGCCTCGCGGGCGGCGATGGCCTCAAGTGCGGTGGACATACCGACGATCTGCCCGCCGATTGTGCGGAGATAGCGGATCTCTGCGGGGGTTTCGTAGTGCGGGCCGGGGAGCTGGACGTAGACGCCCTCCTGCAGCTCCGGCGCGATGCCGCGGGCGATCTCGCGCAGTCGTGGAGCATACAGATCGGTGAGGTCTACGAAGTGGGCCCCCTCGATGGGGGACTGTGCGGTGAGGTTGAGGTGGTCGCTGAGCAGCACGGCCTCGCCAGCGGCGAACGCAGGATCGACCCCGCCGGCTCCGTTGGTGAGGACCATGATCCGCGCTCCCGCGGCGGCGGCCGTCCGGACGCCGTGCACCACCGTGCGTACGCCGCGGCCCTCGTAGAGGTGCGTGCGCGCACCGATCACCAGTGCGTGTGACCCGTTCGGGAGCCGAATCGAGCGGAGCGTTCCAGAGTGTCCCGCGACACCGGAGGCATGGAAGCCGGGGACCTGATCCGCCGGCACCTCCGCGATGGTCTCGCCGAGCGTCGTAATCGCTTCTCCCCAGCCGCTCCCGAGCGTGAGCGCAATATCGTGCTGAGCGATGCCTGTCAGGCGGGCCAGCGTGTCGGCAGCCTCAGCGGCAAGGTGTGCGGGATCCGGGGTGGCGGGGCTGGCTTCCGTGCTCATAGTCACAGCCTACGGGGCGCGGTCTCCCGGGGCGTTTCACCCGCGCTTCATTTGGTACGCGATGAGCAGGATCGTCACCCAGATCGGCCCCACGATCACCGCCGTCCTGTAGCCCGGGTGGAATGCCATGAGTACCACGAGCACTGCGAAGAATCCGAGCACGATCCAGGGGGAGACCCGCGCCCACGGCAGTCGGTATTTCAGATTTGCAACTCCCTCTGGGCCGATGCGCTTTCGGAACTTGAGTTGCGTGATCATGATCATCGACCAGTTGATGATCGCCGCGATCGTGGCAACTGACATTAGGTATTGGAATGCGAACGCGGGCCACAGGAACACGACGAGCACGGCGAGTACTGTCACCGCGGAGGACGTGAGGATCCCTGCGACGGGGACGCCGTTGCGGGATACCGTCCGGAGGTAACGGGGTGCGTTGCCCTGCTCCGCAAGGGAACGCAGCATACGCCCGTTCGCGTAGAGTCCCGAGTTGTACACCGAGATTACCGCGGTCAGTACCACCAGGTTGAGGATGTGTGCGGCCCCGGGGATCCCGATCCGGTCAAAAATCTGTACAAACGGGCTTGTTTCGCCGTCGAGGCTATCCCAAGGCACCACGGCCATGATGACCGCGAGCGCGCCAATGTAGAAGATCAGGATCCGCAGCACGATCTGGTTGATCGCCCGGGGGATCGTGCGTTCCGGGTTCTCTGCCTCGCCCGCGGTGATGCCGACGAGCTCTGCCCCGCCGAATGAAAACATGACGACGACAAGCGCGAACAGCATGCCACTGACGCCGAGTGGGAAGAAACCGCCCTGGTCCCAGAGATGCGCGAAACTCGGATCCGGCAGATCCGCGCTGTTGTTGATTCCGGCGACAACGACGATGGCTCCGAGCACGATCATTCCGATCACCGCGGCGACCTTGATGAGGGCGAGCCAGAACTCAAACTCACCAAACACCCGGACCCCGACGAGATTCATGAGCGTGATCAGCACCAGGAAAAACGCCGCGGACACCCACGTCGGGATGCCCGGCAGCCAGTAGTTGACAAACGACCCGACAACTGCGAGTTCGACCATAGAAACGGCGATGTAATTGAACCAGTAGTTCCATCCGGACACGAAGCCGGCGCGGGCGCTCCAGTTCTGATTTGCATAGTGACTGAAGGCACCGGACACCGGCTCGTCCACTGACATCTCACCCAGCGCTCGGACCACGAGAAAGATCATGAGCCCGCCGATGGCGTAGGTGAGGAGCACCGAGGGCCCTGCGAGCCCGATCGACTCCGACGAACCGTAGAACAGTCCAGTGCCGATCGCGCCGCCGAGCGCGATCATTTGGATGTGTCGGGCCTTGAGGCTCCGTCGCAGCGTGTGCGTGGGTTGCGTGACGGCCTTGCCGGCGGTCGGCGACGTATTGGGCATGAGAACTCCAGTGTTCAGCCCCCACCTGGAGTATGGCAGCTTTCATGCTGAGGAGCCATACCGTGAGCGGTGCGGGACTGAGTGACAAAACGGGCGGGGAAGTACGGAGAGTATTCTCCCACTTCCCCGCCCTGTCGGCGGCACCGGGCCGCGGGCGCTCGCTCGGACCTACTCCGTGGCGTCGCGCAGGATCCGGTAGCCGCGGAGTGCGTCATAGCCGTGGATCTCGCGGGTGTCGAGCACCGCCATGAAATCGAGCACCTCGGCGGTAATCACCTGGCCCGGCACGAGTACCGGGAACCCGGGCGGGTACGGAGTGACAAAGCCCGCGGACACGGGGGCCGCACCCGAGGCGACGCGCGTTCGGAGCTCGTCGTGTCGCACGTGCTCGACGGCTCCGCGCTGCTGGCCGCGGAAGAACGCCGCGCGCAGATCGCCGTCGGGACGCACAGAATCGGTCGCGTAGCCCGGGGCGAACGCACTGAAGTTGGGCAGCGGCGGCATCGGGATCTCCGCGGGGAGGGGGATCTCCGGATCCCGCTGGGCCTGCACCTCTTCGAAGCGCTCCGCAAGCTTGACGAGGACCTCGATGAGATAGGCGATCGCGCTGCGAGAGGTTCCGATATTTGTCATGAACAGCACGGTATTCCGGCTTGTCTTGTTGACCTGGATGCCGTAGCGGTCCATGAGGTGTTCGTGCTTAAACGTGTCCCCGTCGACACCCGTGCGACTGATCTCGATAGTGATCCGACTGGGGTCAATGACAAACTCGTCGGTCGCCCACGTCTGCCACATCGTCGCGAGTCCATCGCGGAGCGGCATGGGCCGCCCGGTTTCGCGGTGCTCGGCCGGAATGAGGTCGTGCGCCGTGAGCACGCGGAAGGTGCGGCGCAGCAGGGGATGCCGAGCGATGGCCTGCGACAGGCTCGTTGCGAGGTCGAGCTGGCGCTGCACGAGCTCGAAGCCCTCGAGTTCGACCTGCCGGCGTCCAATGTCGAGCGACGTGAGGATCTGGTAGTTCGGGGAGGTCGAGGTGTGCGTCATGTACGCCTCGGTGAAGGGTTCTTCGGCGTCGCGCACCCAGTCCTGGTCGTACACGTGAATCATGGACCCCTGGCGCAGCGCGGTCAGGGTCTTGTGAGTGGACTGGCTCGCGTAGACCCGGATCCGTGCCTCGGGTGAGGGGAGGAGACGTTCGGTGAGCCAGACTTCGTCGGCAGCGGGCGTACCCTCCGCGTCGAAAAGCCGCGCCTGCTGTTCGCGGTAGGCCGCGGCGTGCGCCGCGGAGCCGAGCCGCTGCTCAAGGCGCTTCGCGGCCGCCATCGCCGTGCGGCGACGGGTGACCGGGTGGAACGCGGCGAATGCGAACCACGCCTCATCCCACAGGAATACAAGGTCCGGCTTGATCGCCAGGCACTCGGCCATCACACGCTCGGGATCGTAGACGATGCCGTCGAAAGTGCAGTTGGTGAGCGTCACCATCCGCACCTCTTCGAGCCGGCCGGCAGCGCGATAGTCGAGCAGTAGCTGCTTAATCTGGTCGATGGGGACGGCACCGTAGAACGCGAAATCGTTCAGCGGGTATGCCTCGAGATAGGCCGGGCGCGCGCCGGTCAGCATCACCGCGTGGTGGTGCGACTTGTGGCAGTTGCGATCCACCATCACGACGTCGTTCGGGGCCACGAGAGCCTGGTGCACGATCTTGTTTGCCGTCGACGTGCCGTTCGTGACGAAGAAGGTGTGCTTTGCGCCGTAAGCGCGGGCGGCGAGCTCCTGCGCCTTCTTGAGGGTGCGGACCGGGGCAAGGAGCGAATCAAGGCCGCCGGAAGTCGCGCTCGTTTCGGCGAGCAGCAGGTTGAGCCCGTAGAAGTCGGCGAGGTCCCGGATCCACTTCGACGAGACCACCGAGCCGCCGCGCGCCACAGGCAACGCGTGGAAGACTCCGACTGGACGGCGTGCGTGGTGCTGGATCGCAGAGAAGAAGGGCGTGTCATACAGATGGGAGACACGGCGGAGCAGGCTGAGGTGCAGTTCAAGCTGATCTTCGCGGCGGAAGACGCGGCGGAAGCGACGCGTCAAGGCACCGGCGAGGTCCTCAATGTGTGCGCCAGCCATGAGGTACAGATCCAGCTCCGGGCGGATCGCGGCGAGCGTGTCAGCAAGGCCCAGCACACGCTGCACCGACGCAAGCGAGCTGCGAGAGGGGGCCTGGCCCGGGGCGACCTCGGCACGCGCCAGGTCGATGGTTTCACGCAGATCGCGGCTGAGACGCTGGCGGGTGCGTTCGCTGAAGCCGGGGCGCACCACACATGCGAGGATGTTGGGGTTCGTGAGGATCGCCGCCACAGCGTCGTCGGCGGACGGTACAAACACGAACTCGTAGATGAAGTCATCGGCGCTCGCGCGCAGGCGCAGACCTTCCGCGCGCGTCGCGTCGCGCTCGGACGGGGTCGTCTCATCAACGATGAGGACCTCGAATCGGGGTCGCGGGTCGGCGTCAGTGGCGAGCTCGGCGCGTTCCTGCTCCTCGATGAACTCGTCGCGGGGCTCCTCCGGGACTGTATCGCCGCGCAGGCGGTTCACTACTCGACCGATGCGGTCGAGTGCCGTGCGGTAGTCGCCTGCAGCCAACAGATCGCCGATCGATGCGACATAGCGCTGTCCGAATCCTGCCCAGTACATTTCCACGGTTTCCAGGGACCGCAGTGAACGCTGGATCTCGCCGTCCGCGGCAAGTGTCTCGATATCGTCGCTGCCGTACGCCAAGCGCTTGACCGCGAAGCGGAGGTACTCCCAGGCGTCGCTGCGCATCCGCCAGGTACTCGATGGCATGCCAGGATCGCGTTCCAGGGTGGGCCCTGAGCTCGGGCTCAGAGTGGCCTGCGGGCCACGCGTCTCGGCGTGGCCGGGGAGCGGAATCGAGCCGGTGGTGGCCATGTCGATCGTGCCAAGCCCGCGCCGGAACGCGTCGGCAGACATGTCGTAGTCGGATTCGATCCTCGTCATTGGCAGGGTGTCCTTCCGACATCTTCGTTCGCAATTTCAGGTGCCGCGACCCCGGGCACCCTTGCTCGTCGATCATAGGCGTTGCACGATGCCGGCTCAGGTACGTGCTCGCAGGGTGAGAATTTTCGCCCAATATCGGATCGATGCTGATCGTTTCCAGAGAAATCACCCGATGTTGGTAAGGATGCCCTAAGCTGGGCGCGTGAATACTTTCGAACCTGGTGAGCAGCCTGAAGCCGTGACGGTCGTTGACCCCGCTGGCATCGCGTGTGTCCTCGCGGCGGGAGACGCCGCGGATCTGCCGGCCCTGCGCGACTGGCTGCGCACGCTCCCCGAATCCTCGTATGGACAGGTCTTCATTGAGGTATTCGCGCCCATCCAGATCGTCCCGCTTCCGCTCCCCGAGCACATGAGTGTCACCTGGCTCTGCCGGGAGCAGCGCGAAGCAAGCCCGCGTCCCGGGATCGGTCGCGCGCGCGGCGAGGCACTCGCCGCTGCCGTCGACGCCTGGTTCGATGAGTGGCTCTGGGCCGACAGCGATAGCGTCCGCAGTATCGAGCTGTGGACGGGTGCGCGCACGAGCCCCATCATGCAGAACTACTGGTCGGGGCTCGATCGTCGGCTGGAAAAGCGCTGGCCCGGCGGGGTCGAGCAGCGTGAGCACGCAAGCCCGGAACGCAACGCGCGCTCTGCACGCTGAACCGCACACCGCACTGGCGATCCGGCACTCCACCTGAGAGCCGTAGACTATCCGTATGGCGAAAGCGTATGAACGAAAGCATCGCATCGCGGTGCTCGGTGGCGGTCCCGGCGGCTATGAGGCGGCGCTCGCGGGCGCGCAGCTCGGAGCTGAGGTAACGCTGATTGAAAGTGCCGGCGTCGGCGGAGCAGCGGTGCTCACCGATGTGGTGCCCTCGAAGAGTCTGATTGGCACCGCGGGCGCGGTGCAGGCGGTCCGTGACTCCGGCAAGCTCGGCGTGCAGGCGTTCGTGCCGGGCGGGGACGGCAAGCCCGTGCGCCCCGAAATTGCGGTCAACCTCGCTGCGGTGAACAAGCGACTGCTCGCCATGGCGGGCGCGCAGTCCGTTGACATGCTGCGCACACTCGAAGACGCAGGCGTCCGAGTCGTGCAGGGGGAAGGACGCCTCGACGGCCCGAACGCGGTGCTCGTGTCGACCGCGGCCGCGGGCGAGGGCACCGATTTTGATCGCATTGAGGCCGACACCATTGTCGTGGCGGTCGGGGCGAGCCCGCGAGAGCTTGACTCCGCAAAGCCTGACGGCGAGCGCATCCTCACCTGGAAGCAGCTGTATGACCTCTCGGCGATTCCGGAACACCTTGTTGTTGTCGGATCCGGCGTCACCGGAGCTGAGTTTGCGAACGCATACCGTACGCTCGGTGCCGAGGTCACGCTCGTGTCAAGTCGGGAGCAGGTCCTCCCCGGCGAGGACCCCGACGCGGCAGCCGTGATCGAGCGCGAGTTCACCCGCCTCGGGATGAACGTGATGTCGCAATCGCGTGCCTCCACAGTGACGCGCACTGCTGACGGCGTCCTCGTGGAGCTCGAGGACGGCCGCACGATCGAGGCGTCTCACTGCCTCATGGCTGTGGGATCGATCCCGAACACGGCAGACCTCGGGCTTGAAGCGGCCGGCGTGAGCCTCACCGACAGTGGCCACATCCGGGTGAATAAGGTTGCGCGCACCGGGGTTCCCTCGATTTACGCCGCGGGTGATTGCACGGACTTTTACCCGCTCGCTTCCGTCGCCTCCATGCAGGGACGCACGGCGATCATGCACGCACTCGGCGACTTCGTGCGTCCGATTGACCTGCGCAACGTCGCCGCGAACGTGTTCACTTACCCGGAGATCGCGACCGTCGGGTGGAACGAGCGCAGTCTTGCGGATCACACGGACGTCGCAACGGCGATTTCTCACACGATCCCCCTGAGCGTGAATCCCCGAGCCAAGATGATCGGTTTTACCGACGGCTTCGTGAAGCTTTTTGCGTGGGAAGCCTCGGGGACCGTGATCGGCGGTGTCATCGTTGCGCATCGAGCAAGCGAACTGATCTTCCCGCTCGCCCTCGCGGTTGAGCACCGGCTCACCGTTGACCAGGTTGCCTCAGCATTCGCGGTGTACCCGTCTTTGACGGGCGCGATCACCGACGCCGCCCGCGCGCTGCACCGGCACTGAGCCCGATCCGAACGAACACCGAGCGAGGGAGTGGACATGATTCCGGAGGCCGTGCGCACACGCAGCCTGTCCAGGCGGCGGCTGATCAGCGGTTTCGCGGGGATCGTTGGGCTTGGCGCGACAGTTTCGCTGGCCGGGTGCGCCCCCGCCGGGAAACCCGAGCTCGTGCCCTCGGATGACGAAGCGCAGGCCGCGGCGACGGTGCGGGCGTTCGACAACGCCTACGATCCGCCTGAGGTCGAGATCACTGCGAACCAGGCGGTGCGGTGGGACTTCTCAGGCCCCGCAGAGCACGATGTGGTCGCGGACGACGGGAGCTTTGTCAGCGCCCTGCAGACCGAGGGCAGTTACACCCACGTCTTCACCGAGCCGGGGGAGTACCCCTACGATTGCTCGGTTCACCCCGAGATGACCGGCGTGGTCCGGGTGCGAGCGGCAACACCGTAAGTGCGAACCCCCACAGCAAAACAAAAACGGGGCGGGACCGCGATTGCTTGCGGTCCCGCCCCGTTCTTGTGCTGAGCCTGTGGCCTATGCGCGCTCGAACACTGCGAGAGTCTCGAAGTGGTGTGTGTGCGGGAAGATGTCGAAGCCGCGCAGGCTCGTGAGCTCGTAGCCCGCGTCACGCAACGTCTTCGTATCGCGCGCCAGCGCCACGGGGTCGCACGCCACGTACACAATGTTTGCCGGGGCGAGCTGGATGAGCTGCGCGGTGACCTCCCCGCCCGCACCCGAGCGGGGCGGATCGAGCACCACAGTGCCGCGGCTGAGTCGGTCTCGAACCGGTGCCGCTGCTTGCAGCAGCTCCGCGAGGTGGCGATCCACGCGCGCGGTGAGGGCGCGCGCGCCCACGAGCTCGGCGAGATTCTCAGCCGCGTCGTCGGTTGCGGCACCGTCCGACTCGATTGACGTGATCTTCAGGCCGGGACCGGCAGCTTCAGCAACGGCTGCTGCGAGGAGTCCCGCGCCGCCGTAGAGGTCAAGGTTGCCAGCCGCCGGATCAAAGCGACCATCCTCGATGAGGTCGCTCACCGCATCGCGCACCGCTGTGAACAGCAGGGCGGGGGCTTCGCGGTGTACCTGCCAGAAGCCGCCGGCACGCACAAGGAAACCCCGATCCTCAACGAGCTCCTTGACCGCGTCGTTCGCGCCCGCGCGAGTGCGCTCGCCGGCCATGCCGAGCAGCATACGGGGGTCGTCCGCAGAGGGAGCGACAAGGTCGACCGTTGCGACGCCCGGCATCAGATCCCCCAGTGGAGCGATCTGCGCAATGCCATCGTTCGCAAGCGGGAGCGAATCGACCGAGATGATCCGGCGGCTGCGGGCAGCGTACGGGCCGACTGCGCCGGTCTCCGGGTCGACGTGCAGGCGGACCCGGCTGCGGTAGCCGAGCCCGTTGGTCTCGTCGTCGCCCGGTGCCGCCTCGATGAGATCAGCGAGGGCCTCGCTGAGGTCCTCACCCTCGTCCGCAGCGAGCTCAACGCCGCCGAAGCGGCGCATCGCGTCGGTCAGCACCTCGGCCTTCAGCAGTCGCTGCCGTTCGAGCGCAATGTGGCCAAACTCGGCACCACCCGCCCGGTCTTCGGGATCGAGCGCCACACTTGCAGCGTCCCAGATGTGATCGCGACGGTCCGCGGAGGCGTCGATGACCTCGGTGGTGGTAGCGCGGGCGAAGGATTTCTTCTTCGCGTCCGTCACGCGGGCGCGCACACGCTCGCCCGGAATTGCGTCGGAGACGAAGACGACGCGGCCCTCGTGGCGGGCGACACTGATGCCGCCGTGCGCGATGCCGGTGACGTCGAGTTCGATTTCTGCGCCGACCTCGAGGGGGGTGCCGGCAGGGGTGTCAGGGAAAGCCATACTTCTATTCTCCCATCCCTTGAGGAGCAAGCGGTGCATCATGGCATGGACAGCGGGCGAACGGCCGTCACTGCATGAGACCTCACGGTGCGCGGACGCTGCGTAGGATCGATATATGCGCCTCTACCTCGCCTCCACGTCACCCGCCCGCCTCTCAGTGCTGCGGGGCGCGGGCATTGAGCCGATCTGCTTCTCGCCAGACGTCGATGAGGATGCGGCGGTGGCGGCCCGGGAGGCCGAACTGGGTCGTGCGCTCAGCGCTCCCGAGCTGACCGAGTACTTGGGGCGGCTGAAAGCGGAGGACGTTGTGGCCAGGCACGGGCACGAAATCGACGGACTTGTGCTCGGCGGCGACTCGATGTTCCTGCTCGACGGCGAAATCCTGGGCAAGCCGCACCTGCCGGAAGTAGCACTCGCGCGGTCGCGACAGCATCGTGGGCGCACCGGGGTGCTCCATTCGGGGCACTGGGTGATTGACCACACGGGCGGCACCGTGCAGGGGGCTGCGGGAGGCGTCGACACGGCGACTGTGACGCTCGCCGCCGATGTGAGCGACGCCGAGCTCGATGCCTATGTGGCGTCGGGGGAGCCGCTCGAACTGGCCGGGGGCTTTGCGATTGATGGCCTGGCTGGGGCCTTCATTGAGCGCATTGAGGGGGCACCGAGCTGCGTGATCGGCCTGTCCCTGCCGGAGCTGCGGCGCCTTGTTGTGCGCCTGGGCCATTCCTACCCTGAGCTGTGGAACGCGCCGACGGGCCTGTAGTCTGCCCTGCCCCCTGCCCCCTGCCCTGCTCTGCCCTCTGCCCTGCTCTGCCCCAACCGGGCACGCGCCCGCCCAAACTGTGTCAGATTCGCGAGACTGAGGGTTTTTCCCGGGGATTTTCATCGTGTAGGAGAAAACGCCTACCTGTGGGCGGGCGTCGGGCAGCGGTGACGGGCGCGTTACGCGTCGGCGCGAGCGAGGAGGGCGACGGCGAGCGTCGCAATCGTCGTGCCGTCGGCGAGGTCGATGTCGAGCAATTCCTCGATGAGCGCGAGGCGCTGGTAAAACACCGAGCGGGAGAGCCGGGCGCGCTGGGCTGCGAGCGAGCGATTGGTCGGGTGGTCCAGGTAGGCACGCAGCACGTCCAGGAGGTCTCCGCTATGCCCGGGCCCCGCCGCCGCGTCGTGCGCGATCAGCGGTCCGAGCGTGGCTGTCGCATACTCCTGGACTTCGGGGGTCGCCGACAGTCCGCGCACGAGATACGCGAGCGCCTGCCGCTCCGCGATCTGCACGGTCACGCGTCCGGTCCCAGCGGCGGGTCGCAGCCGTCCCGCCGCGCGCACCCGCTCGAGCGAGGTGATGAGCGAGCGGACCCCGCGCCCCGCAGCGCCGAGCCCCAGATGCGCCCGCCACGCTCCCGGAGTCGTTGACGGCAGGAGCATGTCGAGCTCGCGGGCGAGGCGTACCGCGAGTGGCGGCGGCACCTCTCCCCCCGAGGGTGCGACCCGAGGGTCGGCAGTGGGGAACGAGAGGAGGGCAAGCAGCGTGGTGCGGGATCCCGCATCGGTATCACCCTCATCGGGCACGAGAATGACTCGGCCCTCGGGAGCCACGGCGCGGCGTAGAGCCGTCTCAAGTACCGCGCGCTCGAGGGAGTCATGGGCACCGAAATCGGAGGTGCCGCGCAGCGTCGCACCGAGCACGACGCGGTCAGCGATGGGGAGTCCGGCCGCTGTGAGCTGCGTTGCGAGTTCCGTGTCTCGTCGATACCTTCCGCTGAGCAGCGTGTCGAACAGCTGTTTTGAGCTCAGCCTGAGCCAGGTCTCGCCACTGGTGTCGGCGAGCGTACCGAGGGCGAGTGCGAACGCCCCGAGTTCGAGCACCGTGCGCCGACCCGCGGGGTGTTCTGGGCCGCGGAGTGCAACAAGGCGACCAAATCTGCGGCCCTGGGCCTCGACGAACACATGCTCGGCCTCTGCGGGAAGCGTGGCATCTCCGGGGTGCGCCCAGGCGGCGAGAATGCCCTCAGGGTCGCGATCCCGCGCCGCCCACGCCACGACCCGCCCGGTTGAGTCCTCAAGCACAACTGGCGCATCAAGCGTCGCCGAGAGCCGCTCCACCACGTAGTCGACCGGGCTGCGATTGAGCCCCAACTCCGTGAGCATTGTGTGGACCTCGGCCCGCGCGGTGAGCGCCTCGTGCTGGGTCGCGAGCACACGCTGGTGAATCCGCTGAGTCAGCTGCACGAATCGCACTTCTCGATGCAGCGCAATCAGGGGAATCCCGCGCTCGCCGCAGGCGTGCACTAACGGGTCCGGGGCCGCGGTGAAATGGGTTCCGAGTTCAAGGATCACCGCGGCGGGCCCGGCCGCCGCGAGTGCGTTCGACAGCTCCGTGAGGCCCTTCGGGTCCGTCGGCCACCCCGCACCGGTTGTCAGCACAAGCTCGCCGCCATCGAGAAGCGCGATCGCGCCGGTGCCCGCCACGACGTGCGCCCAGCGAAGATGCCGACCGAGCCCGGACTGACCAGTGACGAGTTCCGGTTCGCCGGCGACAAGTTCGGGAAGCGCGAGCGCGTCCGCCACCGTGATGGGAGTGAGATCCGGCACTGAAGTTTCCATGTCATACACAGTGTACGGAAGTTCGGGAATTCCGCGATAGTTTGCCGGTCGTCTTCGTCGAGTGGCCCTGTCAGACTGGAATCACTGGGGCTCGGTGCCTCAAACACATTGCCCGGAATGATCCGGTCGATTCACGATGAGAACAGAAAGCGGGCAAGCGAATGGCACGCATCCCCCACGTAATCGGTGGCGAAAAGGTCGAGGCTGGCGAGCGGTACCAGGCCGTCTTCAACCCGGCAACCGGCGAGGCCCAGCACGAGCTGGGTATCGCGTCGGTGGAGACCGTTGAGCAGGCCATCGCCGCAGCACAGGCAGCGCTCCCGATGTGGCGCAAGACGAGCCTCACCAAGCGTGCGGACGTGTTCTTCAACCTGCGTCAGCTGCTCAAGCAGCGCACCCCCGAGCTCGCAGCGATCGTCACGAGCGAGCACGGCAAGGTGCTCTCGGACGCTGCCGGTGAGATCGCCCGCGGCCTCGAGAACGTGGAGTTCGCCTCCGGCCTGCTGCACCTCCTCAAGGGTGAGCGCGACGAGCAGGTCTCGACCGGCGTCGACGTGCACTCGATCAAGCAGCCCGTGGGTGTTGTTGCAGCGATCACGCCCTTCAACTTCCCCGTCATGGTTCCGCTGTGGATGATCGCCTCGGCAATTGCCTGCGGCAACACCGTGGTCCTGAAGCCCTCCGAGCGTGACCCCTCCGCCTCGGTGTTCATCGCCGACCTCTTCCGTGAGGCCGGCCTGCCCGATGGTGTGCTCAACGTGGTCCACGGCGACAAAGTTGCTGTGGACACGCTGCTCGACAGCCGCGACGTCAAGGCCATCAGCTTCGTGGGATCCACACCCATCGCCAAGTACATCTACGAGCGCGCAGCTGCGAACGGCAAGCGCGTCCAGGCGCTCGGTGGCGCAAAGAACCACATGATCGTGATGCCCGACGCGGATCTCAACATGTCGGCTGACGCGGCGGTCTCCGCGGCGTACGGCTCGGCCGGCGAGCGCTGCATGGCCGTTTCCGTCGTCGTGGCTGTGGGCGACATCGCTGACGAGCTCGTGGGCAAGATCGCCGACCGGATCAAGGACCTCAAGATCGGCGACGGCACTGATCCCGCATCCGAGATGGGCCCGCTCATCACCAAGGAAGCCAAGGAGCGCGTCGAGTCTTACGTCGCGGGTGCCGCGGCAGAGGGTGCCACAGTTGTCGTGGACGGCCGCGAGACCGAGTTCGCTGGCAACGGCTTCTTCACCGGTGTCTCGCTCGTCGACCACGTCAAGACCGACAGCAAGATGTACCTCGACGAGATCTTCGGCCCGGTCCTCGCAGTGGTCCGCGTCGATACCTACGAAGAGGGCGTCCGCATCATCAACGAACACCAGTTCGGCAACGGCACCGCCATCTTCACCCGCGACGGTGGCGTCGCGCGCCAGTTCGAGTTCGAGGTCGAGGCTGGCATGGTCGGCATCAACGTGCCGATCCCCGTGCCCGTCGGATCCTTCTCCTTCGGTGGCTGGAAGGATTCACTGTTCGGCGACGCGCACATCTACGGTCCGGAGTCGATCAACTTCTACACCCGCTCCAAGGTCGTCACCACCCGCTGGCCGAACCCGGACCAGTCCAAGGTCGATCTCGGCTTCCCGAGCAACAGCTAAGCGAGGATCCGGTCATGGCTGATTACATCGATCTGAACGGCGCCGAGCAGGCTTTCGGTGACACCGACGCGCAGCGCGAGGTCCGGGCGAACGACCGCCAGTACGTCTTCCACTCGTGGTCGGCGCAGGGTGCGATCAACCCGCTGCCCATCGCCAAGGGCGAGGGCGTCCGGTTCTGGGACTACGACGGGACCGAGTACCTCGATTTCTCCTCGCAGCTTGTGAACTTGAACCTGGGGCACCAGCACCCGGGCCTCATCAAGGCGATTCAGGAGCAGGCCGGTCGTCTTGCGACAATCCAGCCCGCGATGGCGAATGATGTGCGCGGGGAGCTCGCGAAGCGCATTGTGGAGCACTCCTTTGAGGGTGCGCGCTCGGTGTTCTTCACGAACGGCGGAGCTGACGCGGTCGAGTATGCGGTGCGCATGGCGCGCCACCACACCGGTCGGCAGAAGGTCTTGGCCCGCTACCGCTCGTACCACGGCTCGACCGGCACGGCCATCACCCTCACGGGTGAGCCGCGCCGTTGGGCCAATGGCACGCTCGATGCGGGAGTAGTTCACTTCACTGGCCCCTACCCCTACCGCTCGGCGTTCTACGCCGAGACCCCGGAGCAGGAGACGGAGCGCGCACTTGCGCACCTGCGCCAGACAATCGAGCTCGAGGGCCCCGGCACCATCGCCGCGATCATCCTCGAGTCGGTCACTGGCACGAACGGCATCCTGGTGCCGCCGCCAGGCTATCTCGCGGGCGTACGCGCGCTGTGTGACGAGTTCGGGATCATGCTGATCTGCGACGAGGTCATGGCCGGCTTCGGCCGGACCGGCCACTGGTTCGCCTACCAGGCGTTTGATGTGGCACCCGATCTGGTGACTTTCGCCAAGGGCGTCAACTCGGGCTACGTGCCGCTCGGCGGCGTCGTGATCAGCGAGGCGATCCACGCCACCTTCGAAAACCGTTCGTTCCCCGGCGGCCTGACCTACTCGGGCCACCCGCTGGCGTGCGCCGCTGGCGTCGCGACGTTCGACATCTTCGAGGAGGAGCAGATCCTGGAGCGCGTGCGCGATCTGGGCGAGCGGGTTGTGCGCCCGCGTCTCGAAGCGATCGCCGCGAAGCACGCCTCGGTCGGTGAGGTGCGCGGCACTGGTCTCTTCTGGGCGATTGAGCTTGTGAAGAACCAGGAAACGCGCGAGCCGCTGATCCCGTTCAACGCATCGGGCGAGGCCGCGGCCCCGTTCAACGCCGTTGTCGCAGCGTGCAAGGCCGCGGGTCTGTGGCCGTTTGCCGCGGGCAACCGCCTGCAGGTGGCGCCCCCGCTGATTATCTCCGAAGCGGACCTGATCGCCGGGCTCGACATCATCGACGCTGCGCTCGACGTGGCTGACGGGTACGTCACCGCGTAGTCAGTGGCAGGGTGCTCAGCGCCCCAAATCGCAGGGCCGGATCTCCGCTGGGGATCCGGCCCTGCGTGCTTGGAACTCATTTTACATAGGGTAGCTATGCAAATTGTGCTAGGCTCATCAATATGGCCCGTCAGGACAGCGATATTCCCGCTCAGGTGGATCGCTTGGCTTTGGATATCCTGGTCGCATCCGCTCGGTTCACGCGGACCCTGGGTCGTATTCCTGGGGTTCAGCACTCCACTGTTGCCTGGCGCGTTCTCGCGGAGCTGGCACGTGGCCCCGCATGGATCAGCGAGCTCGCGCTGCAGCAACGCGTCGCGCAGCCCACGATGACGGCGCTCGTGCAGCGCCTTGAAGCGGAGGGCTGGCTCGGGCGAACGCCGGATCCGGCGGACGGGCGAGCGACCCTGGTTTCCGTCACCGCAGCGGGAACCGCCGCGCTCGAGGACTATCGCCACACCGCCGCAGCCGCAGTTGACCCGCACCTCGCAGCGCTCAGCGACTGTGATCGGGCAACGCTCTCACGGGCCGCGGAGCTCCTGCAACAGCTCACCGAACGAATCGAGGATCCCTCCGGATAGGGGGTGGTATTCCGCCATCCCTTCGAATTCAGGAGACCTGTTCCGTGAACACCGCCGCGCCAGCCACTAGCCGTTCCTCGATCCTCCGCCAGCCGACTGCCGTCTGGGCGATCGCGTTCGCGTGCGCCGTGTCCTTTATGGGCATCGGCCTCGTCGACCCGATCCTGCCCGCAATCAGTCGTGAGCTGGGTGCCACCCCGAGTGAGACCATGCTGCTCTTCACGAGTTACCTGTTCATCACCGGGATCGCCATGTTCTTCACGAGCTGGGTATCCAGTCGTATTGGTGTGAAGCGCACACTCCTCGCTGGGCTCGTGCTCGTCGTCGTGTTTGCGGCGCTGGCC
The DNA here is from genome assembly GCF_900163635.1 of Leucobacter sp. 7(1). GTDB lineage: Bacteria > Actinomycetota > Actinomycetes > Actinomycetales > Microbacteriaceae > Leucobacter. The sequence goes on from NZ_FUID01000026.1 coordinate 186,769, forward strand.
GGAACGTCCGGTTCAGTGGACGCGATCATTGGGTTCCGCGCCGGTTGGGGCTTGGGGAACGCGCTGTTCATCTCCACGGCTCTCGCCGCGATTGTCGGAGCTGCTTCCGGCGGCGCGCGGCAGGCCATCGTGCTCTATGAAGCGGCGCTCGGGATCGGGCTCGCGGCTGGGCCGCTCATTGGCGGGGCGCTCGGCGAAGTTTCCTGGCGTGGACCGTTCTTCGGGACCGCCGCGTTGATGGGGATCGCCCTGATCGCGATCCTCGTCCTGCTGCGCCGTCCGGTGCCTGCCGCTGGGACCGAAGCTGGCGGATCACCGGTGACCGAGCAAGTCTCCTTTCTCGCGAGTTTCCACGCTCTCCGAAACCCGGCGCTGCGCTCGCTCGCGCTCGTCGCGCTGTTTTACAACTTCGGTTTCTTCGTGCTGCTCGCTTACAGCCCCTACCCGATGGAGGCGGCTGCGCACGCAGCGGGAGCGGAATTTGGGGCGCATGAACTCGGCCTTGTGTTCTTCGGCTGGGGGTTGGCGCTCGCCATCACCTCGGTCCTTGTCGCGCCCGTGCTGACACGCCGGCTCGGTCTCCGACCGGTGCTGTTTAGCATGTTGGGTGGCTTGACTGTTTGCCTCGCGCTCCTTGGCGTGTTCGTGCACTCGCTGCCCGGCCTTGTGGCTGTCGTGATCGTCAGTGGCCTCCTTCTGGGCGTCATGAACACTGCGCTGACGGAGGCGGTCATGGAGGCAACGGATCTGCCGCGCAACGTCGCTTCCTCCACCTATTCGGGGGTCCGTTTCATGGGCGGTGCCGTGGCTCCGGCCGTTGCTGGACCGCTCGCTGAGGCACTCGGATCCGGTGCTCCATACTGGCTCGGGGCCGGATCCGTGTTCATTGCGATCGCGGTGCTCGCGCTCTCCGGGCGATATCTCATGCACGTGGGCCGCCCGCACGAGTCGGCGCAGCAAGAGGCCGCCGCTATCTCAGCGGGCGACGCCTAGGCACTACCCTGCCCGGGAAGGGTCACTGCCGTTGTGATGTCGCAGATGCTCGGCAATCTGCTGATGGAGACGATCGAACTGCGCCTCCCCGCGGGCGAAGCGCTTAGAGGACGTGACGTCCATGTGATCGACCCGCTCGCGGAGCCCGACGATCTGCTCCTTGAGGCCGCTGAATTCGCCGGTCATCCGAGCATCGAGACTCGCAATACTGTTCGTGTGCTTCAGATCTACCGCGCTGAGTTGAGCGCTGAGTCCCTCGAATCGGTCATGTACCCCGTCAAACCTCTGGTCGATACGGTCGAACTTGGCATCCGTGGCGTCGAACTTGGCGTCGAACTTGGCGTCGAACCGATCGATCTTGGCGTCGATGTCGGTGAATCTATGGTCGATACGTGTGAGCTGGGCATCGATGCGCTCGAACTTGATGTCAACCTCGGTGAACCTCTGGTCAATGCGATCGAACCTAGCATCGACCTCCCTGAATCTCTGGTCAATCTCCTTGAACCTCTGGTCAACCGCATTGAACCTCTGGTCGACCTCGGTGAACCTTTGGTCGACGCGATCGAACCTGGCGTGGATCTCCTCGAACTTTTCGGTCACGCCATCGATCCGAGCGTCGAGCCGCCGGGTCGAACTCCGCAGGTTCGCAATGACGAGCGTGCTGAACGCACCGAGTAGGGCGATGAGTGTTCCGGTTGAAGCGAGATACTCGGACAGGACCACAGACGACTCCTCATAGTGTGTGCGTGACCCCCTGTGAATATCGGTAACGATACGCGGGGCCGCTGTGCGAGGGAAGCGAATGCCTGGGATCTGTGGATAACTCGGGCCTGCGCGGGAAATCGCCGAAACTACGGGAACTGTGAGCGACGGATCTCACTCGAGGTCTGAGGGCGGGGACGACGCCGGGATCCTGCGCCGCGGGAGATGGATCTGCAGGTGATGAACCGCTCGGGGCAGTGAGGCCGAGCGGTGCTGCGAGGTTGAAGTCCGCTACACCCGCCCGCCTGTCGCGAGACGCATCAGATCTGAGTTGAGGTCGATGCCGAGTTCGGTACCGCCCGCGCTGCCGTAGGAGTGCTGGTACGCACCCCAACTCTCGCCGCGCACGGAGCCGCGGAAGTCGCTCGCGACGAGTGCCATGAGCTCCGAAGCCGCGCGCTCGATGCGGGTACCGAAGTCACTCCGGTTCCAGTCGTCCGGGTCCGCGAACAGGGCGGTCGGCACGGTGATTGTGCGGAGGTAGGCGAACAGGCCGCGCATCTGATCGTCCACGACGAGGGCGTGCCGGGCACTGCCAGCGGTTGCTGCCAGCACCACTGGGGTGCCGATGAGCAGGTCGTTGTCGAGCACCTGGAAGAACGCGGTGAAGAGCCCCGAGGCGCCCGCCTTGTACACGGGCGTGGACGCAATAATGCCGTCGGCGTCGCGCATGATGTCGCTCGCCTCCTGCAGCGCTGGTGAGACGTGTTGAGAGACGAGCGCTGTCGTCACATCCGCCGCGAGTGCGCGAAGATCCACCAGACGGGCCTGCACGGTGAGGCCCTGTGCCGCACCGAGGGCTGTGGCCTTCTCCGCGACGCGGCGGGCCAGCATCGTGGTCGTTGAGGGATCGCTCGTCCCAGCGCTCACGATCGCGAGCGACACGGTGCGGGTCTCGGGCTGGGGGAGTTCGGTCGCGTCGAGCGCGCCGTCAAACGGAGTGGTCATGTGTGCTTCCTCACGAGTGGTGGGTGATGTCTGGGGTGGGGCGCTACGCGGCGGGTCGTGGCGCGGGTGCCGGATCGTCGGCGGGGGTCGGTGCAGGATCCGTCACACCGACGAGCTTGCGGCACAGCCGTTCCAGCTCGCGCAGTTCGTCTGCCTCGAGATTGGAGCCGAGCTCCCGGGCGATGCTCTTGGCGTGTGCGCGGCCAATCTCCCGCTGCACCCGCGCTCCCTCGGGTGTGAGGGAGACCCGCACGGCGCGGCCGTCCTGCGCGTCGGCTGCGCGGGAGAGGAGGCCGCGGGTGGCGAGCCGATCCACCATGCGGGACAGCGCCGGCTGGCTCAGCAGGACGCTGTCCTGGATCTCACAGATCCGCATGGGGGCATCGTGTTTTGCGACAGTGTAGAGGACGTCATACTCCCGCACGCTGGCTTCGTCCCAGATGTTCTCCGCACCAAACGTCCCCATAAGGGTCGCGTGGGCGGTCATCAGTGCCTCCCACGCGTCGTTGGTGAGGCGGATATCGGTGCGGACTGCGGGAGTCATGGCGGATTCCTTCCGGATCGCTGGGGAATGCAGAGTGGGGGAGTGCTGCGGTTCGTGCTGCGGTTCGACCTAGAGGCCGAACGCGCTGCCCGGCTTTGCAGCGCTGTCCTGGTAGGGCGAGCCGCCGGTCACGTTGTCGCCGCGGTTTGCGTTCGGCCGGGGCTGACGGGGCTCGGCGTCGCCGTACTTGGCGCGCACCAGGCTCTCGTGGCTGGGAGACTCGGGGACCTCGGGGTCGCGTCCCGCCGCCATTTCGCGGCGAAGCACCGGGATGACCTCGGAGCCCAGCATATCGAGCTGCTCCAGCACAATCTTCAGGGGGAGCCCCGCGTGGTCCACGAGGAACATCTGGCGCTGGTAGTCGCCGAAGGTGTCTCGGAAGGTGAGGGTCTTGTCGATGATCTCCTGCGGGCTGCCCACGGTAAGGGGGGTTTGTTGCGTGAAGTCCTCGAGGCGCGGGCCGTGTCCGTAGACGGGGGCCTCGGCGAAGTACGGCCGGAACTTGTCGATCGCGTCCTGCGACTTCTTCGCGACAAACGCCTGGCCGCCGAGTCCGACGATCGCCTGCTTCTGGGTGCCGTGTCCGTGGTGTTCGAAGCGCTCACGGTAGAAACGAACGAGTCGAAGGAAGTGCTCGGACGGGGCGAAGAGGTGGTTCGCGAAGAATCCGTCACCGTAGTAGGCGGCCTGTTCGGCGATCTCTGGGGTGCGGATGGAGCCGTGCCACACGAAGGGGGGCACATCATCGAGTGGGCGGGGCGTGGACGTGAAGCCCTGCAGCGGGGTACGGAAGTTGCCCTCGTAGTCGACAACGTCCTCGCGCCACAGCCGGTGCAGCAGGTTGTAGTTCTCGAGGGCGAGCGGCAGCGCCGAGCGAATGTCCTTGCCGAACCACGGGTACACGGGCGCGGTATTGCCGCGGCCGAGCATGAGGTCCATCCGGCCCTTGGCCAGGTGCTGCAGCATCGCGTACTCCTCGGCGATGCGCACCGGGTCGTTTGTGGTGATCAGCGTGGTCGAGGTGCTGAGCTTGAGCTTCGAGGTCTGGGCTGCGATGTAGGCCAGGAACGTCGTGGGGCTCGAGGAGAAGAATGGCGGGTTGTGATGCTCGCCGATCGCGAAGACGTCGAAGCCGACCTCTTCGGCGTGCACCGCGATCTTCGCGAGGCCGTCGATGCGCTCGGCCTCACTCGGGGTGTAGTCCGCGACAGGGTCGCGTGTGACGTCGCTGACTGAGAAGATCCCGAATTCCATGGTGCTGCCTCCAAATATATGCGCTTGCATATAAATGTAACACGGCCCAGCTGAATCTATTCCCGAGAACCTGCCGCGGCTGCCAGGGCCTCGCCCATCGAGACGGAGATCCTTCGAAATAGCGCGATCTGGCGCGAAAATCTCCTTGTTTCTCCAGAATCTCCTGCGTTGTGGTGAACGCCGGGCCCCAACGACCGCCGGGGTGGGCCGAACTCTGAAAGTTCGACCCACCCCGGCGGCTAGTGGTACTGGCGGTGCTAGAGCTCGCGCCCCTTGGTCTCCGGCAGCAGGAAGATTGCGGTGGCCGCAGAAATCAGGAGCAGGATCACGCTGTACAGGGAGAACAGCCACGGCAGTTCGAGCTGCGCACCGAACCAGGTCTGCAGGTAGGGGGCCGTGCCGCCGAACAGGGCGACCGCGATGCTGTAGGGCACCGCCGTCCCGACCGTGCGGATGTGCGTGGGGAACAACTCCGCAAACACCGCGGGCAGGATCGCCATCGTCCCCGCGAGGAAGACGAGGACGCTCGCCGTCGCGACAAACAGGGTCCAGGGCTGGTCCGACATAAGTCGCTGCATCGGGAAATAGAGCGCGGCGGTGCCGAGCAGGCTGATCGCGAGCACAGGCTTGCGGCCGATCCGATCGGAGAGGCGGCCCCAGAGCGGAAGTGCCGCGATAAAGATGATGATGCCGCCGGCACCCGCCCAGAGCGCAGCTCCGGGATCCATGCCGAGTGTTGCGGTCGCGACGGCGGGGGCGGTGACGCCCCACACGTAGAAGGAAACCGTGGCGCCCAGCGTGAGGAGGATTACGAGCAGTGCTGCGCGTCGGGCGGGCATCAGTGGGGTCGGGCGCGCATCCGCGAGTGTTTGGAGCTTGCCGGTCTCGAAGGTTTCGGTCTCGTGCATGCCAATCCGCATGACGAGCACAAACAGGCCGAACGCGGCGGCGACAAAGAACGGGATCCGCCAGCCCCACTCCTGCATGGCCTCCACGCTCATTGCGCCGGTGAGCACCGCGCCGAACAGCGTGGCGCAGAGGATACCCGTGGTGCCAGAGATGTAGATCAGCGAGGACCAGAGCCCACGTTTGTTCGGGGCGGCGATCTCGGAGAGGTAGGTCTGGGCGGCGGGCATTTCGCCGCCGTGGGCCAGCCCTTGAACCAATCGGGCGATGAGCAGCAGCACCGCGGCCCAGGCCCCGATTGCCGCGTGGGTGGGGGTGAGGCCGATCAGGAGGCTGCCCGCCGAGGCCGCGGTCACGGCGAGAATGAGCGAGGCCTTGCGGCCGCGGCGGTCCGCGATCAGGCCAAATAGCAGCCCGCCGAGCGGACGCGCGAGGAACCCGACAGCGAAGATCGCGAACGTCTGCAACAGGGACGATACGGGGTTGTCCGCGTTGAACAGCTGCATTGCGATGAATGGGGCGAACGTGGCATAGATCTGCCAGTCAAACCATTCGAGGGCGTTGCCAAAGCTTGTCGCGAAGACAGTGCGCGCCTGAGACTTGGGGGCGGCCTTCCGGGCGGGAGGGGCGGAGGTGGTGGAGCTCATGCGTTCCTTCATTGGAGTGATGCGTGATGGGGGTGTGGGGATGATGTGGGACCCGGGCAGCGTTAGCGGCTGCCATCGGCGCTGTCCGCGTGCAACAGCGCGAGCCGGGTGAGCGCAAACTCGGTATGGAAGCGGGCGCCGTCGCTGAGTACGGCGTCGTCGTAGGCCGCGTGCGGGGAGTGGTTGTACTCGCTGCCCGCGGCGGGGGTCGCGTCAATGAAGGCGAAGACCCCGGGGACACGCTCGAGGATCTCGGCAAAGTCCTCGGAGGCGGTCTTCGGATCCTGCATCTCCTCAACCTGGTCCTCGCCAAACAGTGACTGTGCGAGTTCGAGTGCGATTGCCGCCTCCGACGCGGTATTCACGACGGGCGGGAACTCGGAACGGAATTCAACCTCGGCCCGCTGGCCGTGCGCCTCTGCGATGCCGCGGGCGAGCGCGGGGAGCGCCTCCGAGGCGAGCGCGTGGCTGGCGTGCGAGAAGCCGCGCACTGTCGCCGAGAGCTGCGCGGTGTCGGGGATGATGTTGCTCGCGGTTCCCGCTGACATCTGCCCGACCGTGACGACAACAGGATCGAGGGCGCTGAATCGGCGCGTGGTGGCTGCATGCAGTGCAAGGATCGTCTCGGCGGCGGTGGGGACCGGGTCGCTCGCGAGATGCGGGGCGGATCCGTGCCCGCCTTGGCCTACGATCTCGACGTTGAGGGTCGCAGCGAACGCCATTGCGGTGCCGGATCGAATGCCGATTCGGGCGGGGCGTAGGTCGCCGGTGAAGACGTGCACGCCGAACGCGGAGCTGACGCGCGGGCCTGCCGCATCGAGCACGCCCTCCTCGATCATGATCATGGCCCCACCCCAGCCCTCCTCGCCGGGCTGGAACATGAAGACAACGTCGCCGAGGAGTTCGGCGCGGCGTGCACAGAGTTCGCGTGCAGCGCCGACGAGCATTGCCATGTGCAGGTCGTGGCCGCAGGCATGCATGGCCCCCGCGCGCTCTGAGTGGTAGTCGGAGACCACGGCCTCGGTCACGGGGAGGCCGTCCATGTCGCTGCGGAGGAGCACCGCTGGGGCATCGTCCCTCCGATCCGGGTGTGTGCCGCGCAGCACCGCGGTGATCGAGGTGCACCCGCGCCCCAGAGTGAGTTCGAGTGGCAACCCGTTGAGTTCGTTCAGGAGTTTCCGCTGTGTGTCGGGAAGGTTGAGCCCGACCTCGGGGGCAGTGTGCAGTTCCCGCCGCAGGCGGACTAGCGCGGCTTGCGCGGCGTCATCGATGGCCATGTGTGCTCCGTTGCTCTCACGTCGGTTCGACGGTCAAAGACGCAGATGCGTCGGCCCAAGTCTGCAATATCGAACCTTGCATTCGACAGAAATACAGGATTCAATCACATCATGCGATCAATCTCAGGAAGCGATCACCTATACGAGCCCTCGATCCTTGACGACGAAGATGTGCAGCTCGTGCACGCGCTCCAGATTGCTCCCCGCGCATCCTGGACCAGCCTCGCTCCCATCCTGGGCGTGCACAGCACCACGCTCGCGGCACGGTGGAAGCGACTGTCAGACTCCGGGATCGCGTGGGTTGCGGCCCACTCCGTCAACACTCGGCTGTGCCCGGTCACGGCGTTCATTGAGGTGATGTGTGAGCTCACTCGACGCGACGAGGTGATTCGGGCGCTCACCGCGATCCCTGACGTGGTTTCGCTCGACATCTCGGCCCGACACCGGGATCTGCTCCTGGTGATTTCGGTGCCCACGATCGCGCACCTCTCTGAGCGCACCTTGCCACTCATTGCGGCGGTCGCCGGAGTGGAGCACATCGAGACTTCGATCTGTACTCGGATGCACGTCGCCGGCGACAGCTGGTCTGTGCAGTCCCTCGGTCCGGCACAGGCCCGACTTGTGTCGCAGCTGGCCGCGCGGACGCGTCCGCGAGCGCATGGCTCGGCACCGCGGGTGAGTACCGAGGTCCTGAACGCGCTTGCGATCGACGGGCGGCTCTCTGCCTCTGAGATCGCCCGCCGCCTCGAATTGAGCGAAGCGACGGTGCGACGGCAGATCCGTGCCGCGATCGATCACGGCCTTGTGAACCTGCGCTGCGAACTCGCGCAGGATGTGAGCGGTACCCCCATTACGGCCCAGTGGTTTGCAACAGTCCCGGCGAGTGAGCACGAGGCGCTCGCGCGGCGCGTGGCTCAGATCCCGGGCGTCCGCCTGTGCGCCTCGACCACGGGGCGCACGAATATCCTGCTGACGTTTTGGCTGCGATCGATCTCGGACGTGCCCAGGATCGAGGCGCTCCTCGCGGAGGCCGTCCCAGCGATTGTGTTCCGAGAGAGCGCGATTGCGCTGCGCATCGTCAAGCGCGTCGGCTGGCAGCTCGGCGACGGGGGGCGCGCTACGGGGGAGGTCGTCCCGCCGCCCTGGGATGGAACGGCCCCGCGGTGAGGGGCGAACCGGCGTGCTCGGCCCACAACGCACCGGTGGCGGTGGATCCCTGCGCAGGGATCCACCGCCACCGGTGCGTGAGCGAGGTTACTCTGAGAGCAGCGCCTGGATGCGACGCACGCCCTCGAGGATCGCGTCGTCTCCCAGCGCGTAGCTGAAGCGCAGGTAGCCGGAGGGGCCGAATGCCTCGCCGGGTACCGCGGCGACCTCGGCGTGCTCGAGGATCAGATCAGCGAGCTCGAGTGAAGTTGCCGGGGTGACGCCGCGCACCGGCTTGCCGAGCGCTGCGGACACGTCGACGTAGGCGTAGAACGCGCCCTCCGGCGTGGGGCAGTTGAACCCGGGAACCTTGTTGAGCTCCTCGACAATCAGCTTGCGCCGGCGGTCGAATGCGAGCCGCATCTCCTCGATCGGCTCCTGCGGTCCGGTCAGAGCCGCGATCGCTGCGCGCTGCGCGATGTTGTTGATGTTCGAGGTCATGTGCGACTGCAGGTTCGAGGCACCCTTGATGATGTCGGCGGGGCCGATCATCCAGCCGAGTCGCCAGCCCGTCATCGCGTAAGTCTTGGCGACACCGTTGACGAGGATCGTGCGGTCCTGCAGTGCGGGGGTTGCCTCGGCGATCGAGATCGCGCGGACCCCGTCATACGTGAGGTTCTGGTAGATCTCGTCCGCGACGACCCAGAGGCCGTGTGCCTCGGCCCAGTCGCCGATCGCCTTCGTTTCCTCGGGGGAATACACGGCACCGGTGGGGTTCGACGGCGACACGAAGAGCAGCACCTTGGTGCGCTCCGTGCGGGCGGCCTCGAGCTGCTCAACGGTGACCTTGTAGCCCTGATCCGAGCCGGCAAATACCTCAACAGGCACACCACCGGCGAGCTGCACTGCCTCCGGGTAGGTGGTCCAGAACGGGGCGGGAAGGATGACCTCGTCGCCCGGATCCAGCAGCGCCTGGAACGACTGGTAGACGGCCTGCTTGCCGCCATTCGTCACGATGACCTGAGACGGATCAATGGCCCAGCCCGAATCGCGAGCGGTCTTCTCCGCGATCGCACGCTTCAGTTCAGGAAGCCCTGCGGCGGCGGTGTACCGGAAGTTCTTGGGATCGTCGAGGGCGACGCGCGCCGCATCCACGATGTGAGCGGGGGTCGCGAAATCAGGCTCGCCCGCGGCGAAACTGATCACTGGGCGGCCCTCCGCCTGGAGCGCCTTCGCCTTGGCATCAACCTTGAGCGTGGCGGACTCCGCGATAGCGGCAATCTTTTTTGACAGACGAGAGATGTTGGTCACGAAGGCAAGTCTAGGCGGTGAGAGTGCCCCGCGGCGAATACATTCTCCGGGTGCTCCCGGCACCCAAATTGCGGTCCAGGACCGGGTGGGTAAATCGGGGGTGAAGCAAGGTTCATGGTGTGGTCACGCGCCCGTGTTCCGGCCGTCACGCTGTCTTGACAACTTGGATCGGGTGCCCGGATTTTCGGGTCCCTGCTGAGGAGGAACACGCATGTCGAAACGGAAGATCGCCGCGCTTGCGCTGAGCGGTGTCGCGCTCCTGGGGGCGCAAGCTGTATTCCCCAGTGCGGCCCCGGCCGCCGCTGTGGCCGAAACTGGGCAGGGCGTCCCCGCGGCTCCCGAGATCAGTCTGCTGAGCGGGCGTTACATCGGTCCGCAAACCGTCACACTCACCGCTGCTGCGGGCACCGAAATCAGATACACCCTCGATGGGACCCATCCCACGCGTCACAGCGCGCTGTATTCGGCACCCCTCTCGATCGACGCCAGCGCCAACGTCAGCGCGGTCGCGTTCACGGATCGGACGGCAAGCGTGCCCGCGATCAGTGGGATCCTGATCAAGACCGCCGAGGAGCCGCTTGCGCAGTTCGCGGTCATGAGCGACATCCATCTCTCCACGGGCGACGAGGTGCAGCAGCGCAAATGGGCGGGGTACTTTGACACGCTGCAGCGGATCGCCCCGAGCCCGGACGCGCTGATTTCAAACGGTGATCAGATCAACGACAACTCCTTCAACAGTGCGGCCGATCACCGGTTCCCTCGCGCGATGCTGGAGCAGAACCTCGCGCGGACCGGAATGTCCGACACGCAGGTCATGATGACGTTCGGCAATCACGACGACTACGTCACCCGCATGGCGGAGCAGTACCCCGAGGAATGGTTCCCGGGGACCACGGGCTACTACGAGAGCGCCATTGGAGAGTTTCCGGCGTTTGTCGTTAACACGGAGTCGTGGAGCGCGACGCAAGCGGCGTGGCTGTACGGTCGCCTCTCCGAGATAGCGCAGGATCCCGCGACCCAGCACCTCCCGATCTTTGTGTTTGGGCACCGCCCGATACCTGCGACAGTGTGGGACGGGGCGCAGGCCTCGAACGGCGGCCTGAAGTCCAACCTCTCCGACTTCCCGCAAGTGATGTACTTCTCCGGACACTCGCATCTCAACATCACTGATGAGCGCTCGATTCATCAGGAAGACTTCACCTCGGTCAACGAGGGCTCGATGTCCTACGGCGAGAACGACGGGAAGTTTCAGATATTCGGAGCGGGTCTCGCACGCGATGCGACGATTCCGACCGCGCAATCAGTGGTGGTGGACGTGTACGCGGATCGCGTCGAGATCGACCGCATCAACTACGCGGCGCAGCCTGGTCGCACCTACGACGACGCGGGCAACTGGACGTTCCAGGCCGATCCGCCGTTTGCGTCAACGGGGTCGCTCGCCGGCCCGAGCTGGGTGGTTGCTCGCGGCGCGACCCCCGCGGAGGTGCGGGCCAAGTTCACGTACACGAGCGCGAACCGCAACACCTCGGCACCCGCCTGGGGCGAGGGCCAGCCGACGGTGCGTCAGACGGAGTCTGGCCCTGTACTGCGGCTGCCGCAGGCTGCGGACGACCAGTTCGCGGCGGAGTACACGCTCAGCGTGCGAGACGTCGCGACGGACGAGATCACCGACCTTGTGCCCGTGAACGGGCGCATCTACTCGGACTACGTCGTCGCTCCGAAACCTGCCGTCCTCGATATCCCGCTGGCAGTCAGAGCCGGCAACAAGGTCGGGCAACCAGTGGACCGCACGCTGACAATCGGGCGCGAGTATGAAGCGACGCTTGTTGCGTTCGATTCGTACCAGAATCGGAGTGAGCCGCGAGCGTTCCGGTTCGTGGCCGGCGCGATCGACCGAACTCCGCTCGATGCCGCGGTCGCCGAGGCCGAATCCGTGATTGCTCAGACGTCCCGGGTGTTGGGGATCCTCACGCCCGCGGAGGCTGCCGACTACGAGCTGGCGATTGCCGATGTGCCAACGGCTGAGGCCGCGTTGGCCGCGCTCACCGAGTTGCTGCCCGAGGCACCCGCAACGCAGGATGCCGCTGACGCCCTGAGCTTTGCGGTGGCCGACGCAACCGCCGCGGTCCAGACGATGCTTGTGGCGGTGGATCGCGTACCGCTCGGCGCGGCGATCCATGCCGCGGAAACGGCGCTTGACGCAGCACCGAAATCCGGAGCTCGTTCGGGTGCGGCGCCGGCCGGCGTGGCCGCGGCCGAGCGGGAATTCCGGGCGCAGCTCGCCTCCGCGATAGACCTGCAGGGAACGCTGAACGTGGCGCAGCCCAAGCTTGACGCAGCGGCCGCGGCGCTCACCGAGGCGCAGGCTGCATGGGCGAAGGCGGTTGCGGAACAGCCCGGTGGGGAAACCCCCGGTGGTGAGACGCCGGGTGGAGAGAAGCCTGGTGGGAAGCAGCCGGGGACGGAACAGCCGGGGAAGGTGCCCGGAGAGGGTACTCAGACGGCCGGTGAAGGGTCGGCTGGGGCCGGCAAGCTCGCTCGGACGGGTGACGCGGGGAACGTGGGGACGGCGCTCGTGTGCGCTGCGGGACTGGCCGCTGCGGGAACGCTGCTCCTGGGGGTGCGGCGGGCGCAACGGCGTCAGTAAGCGTGCCGGGGTGTCGCTGGCGAGCGTTCGCGACACCCCGGTCACCCTCACGCCCGGTTCGACAAACCCGCCCGGGATCCCGTACAGTAGCGTGAGGTAGTTGACTTCTGCCAAAATTTCCTATGCCTGAAGGTTCGTCCTCAGGTAGGAACACGCAGAGTGAATTTCCATAGGGCGGTGGCTCAATTGGTAGAGCAGCGGTCTCCAAAACCGCAGGTTGCAGGTTCGAGTCCTGTCCGCCCTGCCACACCTGTCCGGCGCTTCGGCGCCGGACAGGTCTATTGAAAGGAACGGCGTAGTGAGCAGCAGCGAAGTTGAGGAGAGCGGCGACCTCGTCGATCGCGCCAAGGCCGATCGCGCTGCAAAGCGCAACTGGTTCAGCCGGATCATCCTGTTTATCCAGCAGGTTGTCGCCGAGCTCAAGAAGGTTGTCACGCCGACCCGCAAAGAACTCATCAACTACACCCTCGTGGTCATCGCGTTTGTCGTGATCATGATGGCGCTCGTGTGGGCGCTCGATCAGGTGTTCGGGTTCATTACCGTCTTTATCTTCGGGACGCCTCTCAGCTAGTCGCCATCCCGCGACAGCCCACGGCCCCGCATTCCCCAGTACAGAAAGCATGAGCAGATGACGAGCGAGACGAGCAACACCCCCGAGGCTGACCTCGACGCGGCACTCGACGCGCTGGCGCACACGGTTGACCCCGACGCTGATGCCGCCGTCGAGGACGCGCTTGACATCGATTCCGCGGACGAGGCCGAGGCTGCCGCCAACGCGATCGTTGACGAGGAGACCGAAGAAGAAGCGGCCGAGGCCGTCGAGGGTGAAACCGCTGAGGATCCCTACAAGGCCTTCAAGAAGGACCTGCGCCGCCGCCCGGGCAAGTGGTTTGTGATCCACACCTATGCCGGGTACGAGCGCAAGGTGAAGTCGAACCTGTGGAACCGTCGCGAGACGATGGGCGCGGTCGACGACATCTACGAGATTCAAGTCCCCATGGAAGAGGTCATGGAGGTCAAGAACGGCCAGCGCAAGATGGTGACGCGCGTGCGCATCCCCGGCTACGTGCTCGTTCGTATGAACCTGACCGAGACGACCTGGTCAGTGGTGCGCCACACGCCTGGCGTGACCGGCTTCGTGGGCAACGCTCACAACCCCGTGCCGCTGCGTATCAACGAGGCCTTCGAAATGCTGAAGAGCACCGTTGAGCTCGAGCCGGCCGCGACCGCCAAGGGCAAGGCTGCCGCAACGGCCGCTGCGCAGGGCAACGTCGAGATCGACTTCGAGGTCGGCGAGACGATCACGATCAAGTCGGGATCCTTCGAGGGCCTCCCGGGCACGATCAGCGAGATCAACCCGGCCGCGGGCAAGCTCACGGTTCTCGTGTCGCTCTTCGAGCGCGAGACTCCGGTTGAGCTTGGCTTCGATCAGGTCACCAAGATGGTCTAACTGCCGATCTGGCAGGATTGAGAAAGGGCCCCGCGCAGCGCGCGGGGCCCTTTCTCTGTGTGTGCCCGGCCTCGGCATGCCCGTCCAAACTGAGCGAAATTATCTGGAGCTACGCGTATTTCGCCAAAAACGGCTCGGGCGCGCGAATTTGCCTCGGTCGCGGTTCGTGGTCCGAGTGGGCGGCGGTAGTTGGCGGTGGCAGAACGTCGCGGTGGTGGCAGCGTGCCCGGTGTGAGCTCGAAGAGCAAGCTTCGCGGCTCTCGCGTGCAGGATCGCCGAATCTGCGGTAAGCTGCTGTGGTTGTGCGTTCGCGCGCAACGCGACCGCGTCCGGATCGGCCGGAACTGCGGGAGAGCGGGGAAACTCGCTCGAAGGAAAGGAAACAATCATGGCTAAAGCCAAGAAGGTTACCGGTCTGATCAAGCTTCAGATCGCTGCCGGCGCCGCCAACCCGGCACCCCCCGTGGGTCCCGCTCTGGGTCAGCACGGCGTCAACATCATGGAATTCTGCAAGGCGTACAACGCTGCGACGGAGTCCCAGCGCGGCAACGTGGTCCCCGTTGAGATCACCGTGTACGAGGATCGCTCGTTCACCTTCGTGCTGAAGACCCCGCCGGCCGCTGAGCTCCTCAAGAAGGCCGCTGGCGTTCAGAAGGGTTCCGGCACGCCGCACACCGTCAAGGTTGCAAAGGTTACGGCCGAGCAGGTTCGCCAGATCGCCGAGCAGAAGCAGGCTGACCTGAACGCGAACGACATCGACGCTGCGTCGAAGATCATCGCGGGCACCGCTCGCTCCATGGGCATCACGGTCGAGTAAGGGTACGAACATGGCACAGAAGTCGAAGGCGTACCGCGCCGCTGTCGAGAAGATTCAGGCAGACAAGTTCTACACTCCCGCCGAGGCAGTCGCCCTGGCGAAGGAGACCGGTTCCACCAAGACCGACTCGACCGTTGAGGTCGCCGTCAAGCTTGGCGTGGATCCCCGCAAGGCAGACCAGATGGTGCGCGGCACCGTCAGCCTGCCCCACGGCACGGGCAAGACCGCCCGCGTCATCGTGTTCGCAGTGGGCCCCGCAGCCGAAGCAGCAATCGCTGCTGGCGCTGACGAGGTTGGCGGCGACGAGCTGATCGAGAAGGTTGCCGCAGGCTACACCGACTTCGATTCGGCTGTTTCGACCCCCGAGCTCATGGGCAAGGTTGGCCGTCTCGGTAAGGTGCTGGGCCCGCGTGGTCTGATGCCGAACCCGAAGACCGGTACCGTCACCCCGGACCCGGCCAAGGCCGTGACCGACATCAAGGGCGGCAAGATCGAGTTCCGCGTCGACAAGCACGCCAACGTGCACTTCATCGTCGGCAAGGCCTCCTTCACGGCTGACCAGCTCACCGACAACATCACGTCGGTGCTCGACGAGATCTCGCGTCTGAAGCCGTCCTCGGCAAAGGGCAAGTACGTGCAGAAGGGCGCCGTTTCGACGACCTTCGGCCCGGGCATCCCGCTCGACGTTTCGGGTCTCTAAGCATCCGCAACCTGGTGAGGCCGCTCGCGGCGTCACCGTCTCTGATCCCCCGGTTCTTTACGGAACCGGGGGATCAGTGCATTCCCGGCCGCGCCGCCGGATCCGCCGGGCCACCTCGCGACACGCACTGAGGTGCTTCACGGATCGGACCTCCTAGTATGGGGGTATGCGCCCGGAAATTCCTCCCTCACCCGCACGCGGAGCCGCGGAGTAATCGTGGGTGGCCAGCGCGTCGTGGACCAGCCGAGTATTCCGGGGCTGAGCTACGTGCGTCCGCTCGGATCTGGCGGTTTTGCTCAGGTGCACCTGTATGAGCAGGACTTGCCACGTCGCTCTGTTGCGGTGAAGGTGATCGATTCGGCCCCGCAGGGCCGGGATACGTTCGAGCGCGAAGCGGACGCGATGGCGGCGCTGAGTGGGCACCCCTCGATTGTGTCGATCTATCAGGCCGGCATCGCGCTCTCGGGAAGACCGTACCTCGTGATGGAGTATTGCCCTGCATCGATGGGTGCACTCACGAAGGGGCGGCCCGCGAAGCTGTCCGAGGTGCTCGACGCCGGGGTGCGGCTTGCCGGTGCCCTGGAGACCGCGCACCGCGCGGGTGTGCTGCACCGCGACATCAAGCCGTCAAACGTATTGCTCACCACGCTGGGACGACCCGCCCTTTCGGACTTCGGGATCGCACGCCCACTTCACGATTCTGAGGTGCCCTCCGAAGAGGTGGCAATGTCGGTGCCGTGGTCCGCGCCCGAAGTGGTGCGTCTGACGAGTTCGGGCACGGTCGCGAGCGAGGTGTGGTCGCTGGCCGCAACGCTCTACACCTTCGCGGCGGGTCGCTCGCCATTCGAGGAGTCCTCCCGCGAGCGGAACACGCGTGCGAAGCTGATCGCGCGGATCGGAAAGGCCACGATCCTCCCGATTCCCGGTGCGAGCGGGTACGGGCCGTTTGACGCGGTGCTCGCGCGGGCGATGCGCCGGGCCCCCACCGAGCGCTACGCGTCGATGGGTGATTTCGGTCGCGCGCTGCAGGAGCTTCAGCGCGGCTATGGGTTCGACGTGACACCGCTCGAGATCGTCGCGGACGCCTGGGTGCCTGCGTCTGCACCGGTGTCCGACCCGGACGAGGCCGCAGCTTCCGGCCCCCGCGGGCCGGTCGTCTCCGAGCTTCCCGGGCGTCGCACAAGGGCCCAAGCGCGGGCGGAACGCGATGCTGCCCGAACCTCGTCGGCACGGCAATCGGACGGGACCCGGGGTGGGCATCAGGTCGAGACGGATGCGGACGGGGTTGCCAAAGACCGCCCTGTTTCGGCTGTTCGCGCCGGATTGATCGGCGCGGGGATCGCGCTTGCAGCTGTCACGGCCGCCGTCGGCGTGGTTTGGGCGGTCACCGGAGGGTTCGGCTGATGCCGGGCACACTGCCCAGGACTGGGCCGTGAACGCGACGCGCTGGGGCAGTCAGGCCGCGCGGGTCGCGGAACCCGCACCACGGCGTCGCGCGGCCGCCTGGATCGCGGGCGGGGTCACGGCCGCATTGGTAGTGACGATCGCGGTCTTCGCGGGAGGCTACGATGCTCGGGACACCCCGCGCGTCGAGCCCGGAGTTTGGGTGGCGCGCGACGCCGGGCAGTATGCTCGCGTGAACACCGACACCGGGGAACTTGACACGGTACGCCGTGTTGCGGAACCCAGCAGCGTGCTGCAATCGGGGGCGCAGGGTGTGCTCCTGACACATGGAAACGGGCGTGCGTGGCCGATCGCGGCTGCGCAGCCATGGGATGTGGGCGGTGCCGCGACCGAGGGTGACGCTGACGGGACGACTCCGGTGGACGGTTCTGCGGCCCGGACCACAGGGTCGAAAGATGGGGGCGACTCGGGAGACGTGACCGCGAACGGTGTGGCGATGCCGGAGGGAACCCGTGAGGTCCTTGTCGCCGGGCGGTATCTTGCGGCGCGTACGGAGTCGGGGCAGGTGCATGTGGGCACCCTGCGCTCGGCAGGCAGCACCGAGGCTGAGCACCCCGGCCTTCTTGACAGCGAGTTGGAGGCCTCCGACTGGGGTCCGCGCCTTGCGGCGCTCCGCACGCTTGCAGAGACAGCACCGGCGGATCCGGGCACCGACGCCGATACCGGGACAGGCACGGCGGACTCCTCGCAGGCACCGGCGCAACTCCCCGCCGCAGCGGCAATCGCGCTTTCGGCGGATGGCGTGCTCGCCGTGTACGCGGGAGCGGAACACACGGTCACGCGCTACGACCTGGAGCGCGGATTGGAACGGACACCCGAGGCTGCCGCCGCGGCGGTGCCCACAATGGGTTCACCGGATGCATTGACCGGAGAGCCCGTGGCATCCCCGCAGCTCGCGCTTGTCGGTTCGGACTGGGTTCTGCTCGACCCGGACGCTCAGCAGCTGATTCGCTCGGGGGCGGAGCCGCAAGACCTCGAACTCGCGCCCGGCCCGCTGCTGCAGCTCAGCAGTGGGGCGAGCCGGACGGACGCGCCGGGGTCGGCAACGCCAAGCCGCGCGGCGGATCCCGCAGCTGCCCCGGCCGATCGGCCCGCTCGGAGCGCCGTCCTGATCGCGGATTCGGAGGGCCTCGTCACGGTCGCCCGCGATGGCACCGAAACGCGCACTGCTGCGACGGGCACCCCTGCACGACCCACCGAGGTTGATGGTGTGCGGGTCGCGGCCTGGCTCGGCGCGGGATCCGGCGCGCTGTGGCGTGGTGGCGGGGACCCGCTCCCGCTGCAGTTTGACGACGCCGTGCAGGACGAGTCGGACGTGGCCCCCGTGATCCGGAGCAATGGGACGCGTGCCGTGCTCAGCGATGAGCGCACAGGGATGCTGTGGACGATTCCGGACGGCGCGTTGATCCCGTTGTCGCAGTGGAGTCTTGCAGATCCTCCGCAGGAAGTGCAGGGGACTGTTGTCGTGGAAGACGTCCCTGAGCAGGTTCCTCCCACCGCGGTGGACGACGCCTTCGGGGTGCGACCGGGGGTGCCGTCCCCGCTTCCGGTGCTGCTGAACGACTTAGACCCGAATGCGCGTGATGTTCTGACGATCGTGCCCGAGTCCCTGTCTGAATCGTCTCTGCCCGAGTCATTCGGCTCGGTCGAGCTGCTGGCGGATCGACAGTCCCTCGTGCTCCATACCGCCCCGGGTGCCGCGGGGACGGCGAGCTTCACGTACCGAATCTCGGACGGTGCGCTCGAATCCGGCACAGCAACGGTCACCGTGCGGGTCGTCAACGACGAGGAGAACTCTGCTCCCGAGTGGTGTCCGGTGTCCGGCTGTCAGCGTGAGTGGGGCGTCCCCGCGATCGTGCCAGGGGGGACGCTCGTGACTCCGGTGCTCGAGGGCTGGGTGGACCCCGAGGGTGATGTGATGACGCTCGCGGCCGCAGTTCCGGTGCGGGACGCGGACCCGATCCGCGCCTTGGTGACCGCCGATGGCCGGCTCGCGGTGCGGCACACGGATCCCGGGGCTGGGGGCGGGGACGTGGCGCTGCGGATCACGGTGCGTGACAGCCGGGGTGCGGAACGGGATCGGGAGCTGACGCTCCCTGTCCGGGCTGAGGCGATGCCCGAAGTCACGGGAACCGCGGCGACGATGACTGTGGGTGTCCCCGCGACGTTCGCGCCGCTCGACCGCGTCGCGGGCGGGTCTGGGTCGTTCGCGCTCGTCGATGTCGCACCGCAATCGGGTGAGGCAACCGCCGTCACGAATCCGGTTGGCGGCACAGTTGAAGTGACCGCGCTTGACCCGGGCGTCTCAACATTTGCGGTGACTGTGCGGGACGCGGTGACCGGTGCGGAGGCATCGGGTCCGCTTCGGGTGACGGCCTCGGAGGATGGGGCCGCGCTCGCGCTGCCGCCGCTGCGCGCATATGTGCGGCCACTCGCAGACGCCACAGTTGAGGTCTTGGATGCGATTCCGGGGGCGGAGTCACGCGCGCTGGCAGTTGTTGGTGCCTCTGTTGCCGACGGTGAACTGCAAGCCGATGTGATCGATCACGCGCAGGTCCGGGTGGCGGGTGCGACGCCCGACGGCACCCCGGGCCGGATCGGTGCCGCCGATATTACGGTTTCGGAGGGTGACGCTACCGCGCGCGGAAGACTCACGGTGTTCCAAGTGCCCGACGCGGGCGGAACCGGGGTCATCGCGGTGGCAGACGCGGCGACTGTGAGCGCCGGCTCCACGGTGGACATCCGGGTACTCGACAACGACGTCGCGGCTCCCGGGGAACGGCTCCTGCTCCATCCGGAGGTCACCGGATCCGGCGCTCCAGGAGAGCTCGCCTTCGCCGCGGGCGGCACACTGCGCTACCTCGCCCCCACCGAGCCAGGCACGTATCGTGTCGGCTACACGGTGTTCGCGGCGAGTTCTCCGGAACTCAGTGACACTGGCGAAGTCGTCGTGACGGTCTTACCGACGAGCACGAACCGGGACCCGCAGCCGCCCCCGCTGACGGCCCGCGTGACCCCGGGCGGGACGACAATCGTGCGGGTGCCAAGCTCCGGGGTGGACCCGGACGGGGACCGCGTGCGGCTCCGCGGAGTTGAATTGTCCCCGGACACTCGGGTGACCGCAAGCCTGGCGCGATCAGGGACGGGGATTGAAGTGACCGCGTCCGCGACCGCTGAGCCCGGTACGATCGCGGTGTCCTACTCGGTCACCGACGATCACGGCGGCACCGGCACGGGGATCGTGAACGTGGTCGTGACCGGGGAAGCGGGGGCTCCGCCAGTCACCCTCACAGATCAGGTGCGTCTGGTCCCGGGCGGGTCCACGGTTGTGCAGCCGCTCGAGAACGATAGCGATCCCGCTGGGGGTGAGCTGGAACTGCAGGAGGTTACCCCGAACGTGCCCGGCGGCAGCGATAGTGCGGAGTATCGCCGCCTCGTGGAGGCACTCGATACCCGAGAGTTGCGCCGGGGCAGAATCTCGGTGACCGCTGGGGAAGAACTCGGGACGGCGTCGTACCGGTACACAGTGCGTTCGAGCGCGACCTCGAGCACAGCGGATGGCCTGATCGTGGTCCAGACATCGGAGCGCGTGGGAGCACAAGCGCCGGCGGTCCGGGACACCCTCGTGAGCGTGCGGGATCGGGCCGACCTCGAAGGGCGCGGGATCGATGTGCTCCAAGGCAAGGTGCGCTGGACGGCCGGCGATCCGGCCGCGCTGAAGTTGACGCTCTGGGGAGAGCAAGGCGGAGACTACCGAGTATCCGGGAACCGGATCACCGGAAACTACGATCCGGCGGGCGATGTCGTGGTGTTCCAGGTTGACGGGACCGACGCCTCGGGGACCGATGTGACGAGCTACGGGTTCTTGGTGATCCCGCCGCTCGAGGATCTGCAATTGACGTTGCAGCGAGACCTGGAGCCGCTTGAAGTAGCGGAGGGCGACTCCGTGACGGCCGCGCTGACCGAACTCGTGGACGCGGGCCCCAGCGACCGGATCGAGCTCCGCAGCGGGGCATTCCCGACGGCCCGCCCTGCGGCCCGCTGCGAAGCCGTCGGCGACGCCGCGATCCGCTACGAGGCCGGTAGCGGCGGTCCCTGGAACGATGTCTGCCGGATGGAGGTGCGGCTCCGTGGACAGCAGAGTTGGACCGCGTTGCCGGTGCCAGTGCGCGTGATCCCTGACGCGCCGGTGGCCGAACTCCGCTCACTCACGCGCACAATCGCGCCCGGGGAAGCCGAGTCGATTGAGCTCACCGACATGGTGGAGTGGCAGGGCGATCGCACGGGCGATCCCGGTGCCCTCTCGTTCAGCGTGAGTGGCAGCGCCGCCGATTTCGACGTGGTGACCGAGGGCGCCACACTGCGCGCCACCGCACTATCTACCGCGCGGCCTGGCGGGCAACACACGCTCACCGTCACGATGACCGGCGCGGGGCGGGCCCACGCGCCGCTGACCCTCCGTGTCGGGGAGAGCCCACGGGATCTGCCGCGCGGCGGGACCGTGGCCCTACAGCGCACGGTGGGCGCGAGTTGCGGGGTGGAACTCGTGGGAATTTCCGGGGAACATGACCCGTTTGCCGGCAAGCGCGGCGGCGGCTTGGAGCTTGTCGCGGTTGACGGGAGCGCATGCCCCATCGCGCAGTTCACCGCGGTAGAGAACCGGCGGGTCGCGGTGAGTTGGCCAGACGCGACAGGTCCCGGCGGCACCTGCACTGTCGGCTTCACCGTGCGCGATGCACAGGGCCGCGTCGGAGCTGGATCGATCGAGTTCGATGCGCAGGGCCTCCCCGATACGCCGACGAGCGTCGTACAGACAGGGTTCACGGAGAGCTCCGCAACATTCCGCGTGGCACTCGGCGGCCGCCTCGCGCACCCCGCGGTGACCGAGGTGCGGCTCGCCGGGGCCGGGAACGCGCAGTGTGTCGCGGCTGGACCAGACGCCTTCGACTGCGTCGTCAGTGGGCTGCGCAGCGGCGAACGGCACAGTTTCACCGCGCGTGCCGTGAATGGGGTGGGGGAATCCGTGCCCTCCGCGCCGGTGACCGGATGGGCCTACCGCGCGCCGGAGCGCCCCACGATCACGGCGACAGCCCTCCCTGACGCGGGGAACACGGACCAGGGGCGCGGCACACTCCGCGTGACGGCGTCCGGTTCTCGAGATACCCGGGAGTTCCGGGTCTCCATCGCCGGAGTGGATCGTGGCACGATCGCAGGGCCGGAGGGCCGCGGCGACTTCGCGGGGCTCCCCGCCGGGCCGGTCCCGGTCGTGGTGACCCCGGTGACGGCGCTCGAGCTACCGCCGGTGAGCGGGGGATCTGCCACCGGTACCGCCGCGCAGACGGAGGGGCGCGTGTTCGGCGCACCAATGCTCACCGGCGCGACGCTCGCGAGCACCGGCGATCGGAGCGGCAAGATCACGGTCGTCGGCACCGGGGCCCACCACGGGGAAGCCGTGGCCTGGAGCTACGCCGTCGCCACCGACGGTGCCGACCCGAGCTGCGAAGCCGCGGGCTCATCTGCCGAGATATCTCAGCTCCAGCGAGGCAAGTGGTACCGCGGGGTCGCCTGCGCGCGCAGCCCCTACGGGGCGAGCTCTGCGACAACCGCCGCGGTGCAGATCGGAGGAGCCATCCCGGCACCGAGTGTGAGCTACACGGTGGCGACGGCCCCGGAGCATCAGGGGGGCGAGCTGCGGTATCTTCAGCTTGGTGGAGCCGCGGTCAGCGGTCAGCTCCCCGAGGCCACTCTGCGCTACAGCTCGGGCGGTGCCACGCTCTTCCTCGACGCCGAGGCACCCGGCCCGATCACTGTGCAGCAGTGCTTCGGCGAGCAGTGCTCTGAGGCCGCACCGGTGCGCTGGATCGGGGCCCCGCGCCCCGTGAACCTGGCACCGAGCGGCACCTGTGTCGACCCAGCGACCGCGGGAGGAAACCCCGCGGCGCTCGCCGCCGCCGTGAAGATATCGGGTGCCGCCCGACCCTCCGCCCAGTTCACCCTCGGCGCGGTCGCCGGGGAGACCGCCGAGATCACCGTACGCTGGGGCGGAGACTACGGCGCGCTCCAGGCCGCCACCCTCACGGTCTGCGCCGTCCCGCCGCCCGCTCCGGGCCCCTGATCCGGCACCCACCCTTTGCCCACCCGCGACACGATTTCGAGGACACATGACGACTTCGCCCCACGAGCAGCCCGCCGCGAGCGGCGCGAGCCGTGACGCCGCCGCCCCGGAATCGCTCACCCCGGATCCCCATTCACCGGCCCCCGGTCTTCCGGAGTCGATCACTCCGGAGCAAGCACGCTGGGTGCAACAGCTTGTGCAGGCCTGCGGCGATGCCGTTGCTGAGGTCATTCAGGGCAAGCGGAGAGTCATCGATCTCGTCTTCGCGAGCGCGCTCGCCGGGGGGCACGTGCTGCTCGAAGATGTCCCCGGGACCGGGAAGACTGCGCTGGCGCGCGCGCTCGCCGCAGTGATCCAGGGCACTTCCTCGCGGATTCAGTTCACCCCTGACCTACTCCCCGGCGACGTGACGGGGATATCGGTGTACGACCAGCGGGCGGGAGTCTTCGAGTTTCATGCCGGCCCGGTGTTCGCGAACGTGGTGCTCGCCGACGAGATCAACCGGGCCAGCCCCAAGACACAGTCTGCGCTGCTCGAGGTGATGGAAGAGGGGCGGGTGACGGTTGACGGCACCTCACACGATGTGGGCAGCCCCTTCCTCGTGATTGCGACGCAGAACCCCATCGAGCAGGCAGGCACCTATCGTCTCCCCGAAGCGCAGCTCGACCGCTTCATGATCAAGACCGCCATCGGGTACCCCGACGCGAGCGCGATGCTGCGGATCCTGCAGCAGCATCGGGGCACTCATGAGCCCGTGCCCGCCGTCGTATCGACCGCGATGGTGGCGCAGGCGCAAGCCTTTGTGAATCGGGTGTACGTGAGCCCCCTGGTTGCTGACTATGCGGTCCAGCTTGTCGAGGGGACCCGGCGTGCGAGTGAGGTGCGCCTGGGAGCGAGCGTGCGCGGTGCACTCGCCCTCGTCCGGATCGCGTCCGCTTGGGCGGCGAGCCAGGGACGACACTACGTGACGCCTGATGATGTGCGGGACCTCGCGCTGCCGGCGCTCGCCCACAGGCTTGTGCTCGAACCCGAGGCCGAGTTCGATGGGGTGACGGCCGAGCAGGTTGTCGGCCAGGTGATTCTGGACACCCCCGTCCCGCAGGAGAACGGCACCGCGTGACCGCGGTCCCTCCTCCCACACGCGGCGGTGAGGCGACCCGGACGGTTGCCCGCACCGAGACGAGCGCCCCACGGGCACCGCGTCGCGTCCTGTTGCGGCACGCGAGACGGCGTGCCGCGCGTGGGCTGCGTCTTGCCTGGGGTCGGATCGCACACGTTGTGACGCCCGCGGGCGGTGTTGTCGTGGTTGCCGCGGTTGTTGCCGCGTTCCTCGGGGCGATGCTCGGGTGGGTCGAAGCGTGGGCGGTTGCCGTGGCGGCCGCACTATTGATTCTCGTTGCGCTGCCATTCCTCGCGGGCGGCCGCAACTACACGATCCGGATTGCCGCGGATCGTTTGCGTGTGGTTGCCGGGGACGAGGTGCGGCTTGAGGTGGAGGTGACGCAGACCGCTCCGCGGCCCAGCCTGCCGGCGCGGGCCGAGCTCCCGGTCGGCCCCGCCCTGCGTGAGATCGCGATCCCGGCGCTTGGGGCTGGGGCGAGCACGGCGCTGCCGCTCGCGGTGCCCGCGCCGCAGCGAGGGGTGATCACCGTCGGTCCGCTCACAGTCGCACGGCGCGACCCTGTCGGGCTGCTTCGCCGGGAGCTCACCTGGCCGGACCGTCACCTCGTGCATGTCCACCCGGTAACTACGGCATTGCCGCCGACTACGGCCGGTTTGGTGCGGGATCTCGAGGGTGACCCGAGCCACCGGCTCACCGATGCCGACCTTTCGTTCCACGCGGTCCGCGAGTACGCCAACGGTGATGCGCGACGGCACATCCACTGGCGATCGACGGCGAAGACCGGAACGCTCATGGTGCGCCAGTACGAGGAGTCTCATACCGCGCGCACCGCGGTACTGTTTGATGCGAACCGCGCGGAGTATGTGAGTGCTGACGCGTTTGAGCTCGGCGTCAGTGTCGCGGCCTCGATCGGCCTGCAAGCAGTCCGTGAGGGCCGAGAACGTTTCGTCGCTGCCCAGTGGGTACCGGGACGCGAACGCTCGGCGATTGACGGCCTCGAAGAGCTCCCGGCGCGCACGCCGACACAGCTCCTTGATGCCTGGGCGCGCCTGACCGCGACGGACCAGGCACCGCCAGTGGAGCGGATCGCACGAGGGCTTGCCGAATCGCGGCGACCCCTCTCGCTTGTGGCCGTCGTGACAGGCTCGCGTGTGGATGCCGGACGGCTGCGCCGAATCGCAGCAGTCTTTCCTCCGGACGTCGCCGTCCTCATCGTGCGCTGCGAGCCGCTGGCGGACCCGGTGGCCCACCGTGGATCTGCGGGGGCTGTGTTGACTGTCGGGGCGCTCGGAGACCTGCCACATTTGCTCGTGCGACGAGGCGCGGTATGAACGCCCGGGCACAAGGTGTCCCCGTGACAGCCGGACCGGGCTCACCCCGTGCCAGTGCGGTGCTGTTGCTCGTGGCGGCGCTCGCGACGCTCACGGGCGCGGCGGCCTGGCCGATCTACCAGACCCCGCGCGTGTGGCTGCTTGTCGGAGTGGCCGCCGCGACGGCGGCCGCGCTCGTCTGGGCCGGGCAACGGTGGCGCTGGGGCGCGCTCACCGCGGCGGCACTCCTCCTTGGATTCGTGGTGCTCCTTGTGCCGCTCGCGCTCCCAGATGCTCTGGGCGGGGACCCGCAGCGCCTGCTCCGCGGGCTGGGGGACGGCTTCGGTGCCGTTGCGCTCGGGTGGAAGCAGATCCTCACACTGACCCTGCCATTGGGCACCTACCAGGCGGTCCTGGTGCCACTGTTGGTGACTGTGTATGGCGCGGTTGCCTGCGCGGTCTGGCTTGCGCGTCGTTCGGCTCGCACCGCGGTGTGGGCAGCTCTGCCGGCAATCGCCAGCGTGGCGTTCGGCACACTCCTGGGGCCCGCCGAACTCAGCGAGCCTGTCGCCGTGGGCTCCGTGATCATCGCGGCCCCGCGGGAGCTTGCCCTGTGGGGTGCGGCCGGGCTGATCATTGCGGTCTGGGTGGGGTGGACCTCCGGTGCGGAGCGTCGAGCCGCCCTGCGCCTCGGTCGGGGGCCCGGATCCCGCTCGCGGGGTCTGCGTCGCGGGGCAGTGGGTGCCGGGATCGTGCTTGTCGCACTCGCCTCGGGGGCGACACTGGCCCCCGCGCTCGCGAGCGATCCGCGGATCGTGCCGCGTGATCGGATCGACCCGGTCATTGTGGTCCGAGAGCAGGCGAGTCCGCTCGCGAGCTACCGTGTCTCGAAGCGTGATGCCGCCCTCACCGAACCACTCTTCACAATCGTGAGCAATGGAGCGCTGCCGAGCCGGTTACGCCTCGCCGTGCTCGATCACTTCGATGGGGTCGATCTCACCCCCACGGTCGGCACCGGCACCTTTACTCGGTTCCCGAGTGGCGACGCTGTGGCCGAGCCGACTCGCGTCGAAGTGACGATTGACGCGGGCTATCGCGGGATCTGGCTTCCGCTCGCTTCGAAGCTCGCGGACCCGCCACACTTTGGCGGACCGCGCGCCGCCGAGTTGAGCGATGCGTTCTACCTCGACCGCGAGACCGGTGCGGGCATCGTTGTCCCGACGCACGCCGGGCTCCGCGAGGGGGACCGTTTTGTCGCAGAACTCAGTGCAGCACCGGACCCGGTGCTCGGAGACCGTCCCGCGGTTGACGCTCCGCACATTGACCTCGCCGGACACCCGCAGCTTGATCGTTGGCTCCGGGCCCAGCAGCTCCCGGCGACGGGTTCCGGGTTCACAGAAGCTATCGAGAGGCTGCGCGAACGGGGATACCTCAGCCACGCGCTGAGCGATGATACGAACCGGGACTGGCTTGACAGTCTTGCCGCGGAATTTGGGACGCGGTTTGTCGCAAGCGCGGGTGGCCACTCGACCGCCCGGGTCGAGGAACTGTTTGCTCAGTTGAACGATCAGGAAGACACGGCGGGGGCAGCGGCCGGGGCCGGCGCATTGGTGGCCGGGGTCGGCGATGATGAGCAGTTTGCCACCGCGGCGATGCTGCTCGCCCAGGCAATGGGGTTCGACGCGCGGGTGGTGTTGGGTGTGCGGCTCGGCGACGAGGGCGTGCCCGGTGTGCCCGCCTGTGCCGAGACCTGTGCCGGCGAGCACCTTGCCGCGTGGGTCGAGGCGCGCGGTGCCGACGGGGTGTGGGCGCCGCTCGATGTCACCCCGCAGGCGGTCGCCCCGCCCCGGTCATTGGACGCGGGTGAGCGGCTGCCCGAGTTCCCCACGGTGCCAGAAGAGCGCGACGCTCCGGAACGCGATCCCGACTTCGGGGCGGGCCTCGGCGACGTTGCGCCGCAGCAGTCAAGAACCGAACGCCCGGACGTTGAAGCCGTGTCCGTGCTGCGCTGGGTCGGGTGGGGGATCGCCGTTTTGGTGCTGGCCGCGGTCACCGTGATGTTCATACCCGCCGTCAAATGGCTGCGGCGGCGGTCGCGAAACCGTGCCCGGACCCCGGAGACACGTGTGCTTGGGGCATGGGAGGAATTCCTGGACGCGCACGAAGATGCGGGGACGCCGGGACTGCGGGCCGTCACACATGCCGGGGTCTCGCGAAGTCGGCGAGATCTAGCCCAGGCCCTCCCCGGTGGCATGGGTATTGCGGATGTGGTCGATCGAGCCGTGTTCGCACCGGTAGGTCCGAGCGCTGAAGAAGCCGACGCCGTATGGGAAAGTGTGCGTGTAGAAACCCAGCTGCTGCGGTCGACGCAGTCGCGGGGGCAACGCCTCCGGTCCCGCTTCTCGCTCGCCTCGTTCGGGGTGGGCCGGACGCGAGGAGGAAAACGATGACCACCCACGATCCGGAGCAGGCTGCGACGGCCTCGAACTCCTCTCCCGCCCCGCCGGTAGCCGAACCGAGCGACGCACGCGCCGCGCAGGATCTTGCCGCCCTCATGTTTAAGCCACCTCTCGATCCGGTGCGCCGCATCGCGCCGGCGCCCGGGCCGACCCTGGCGCGCCCGCGCCCGGGTCTCTCTCCCAAGCTTCCCCACGTCTCTGGAGCGCGCCCCCTGCCCGCGGCACCAGCTGTGGTCTCTGAGGCACCCGCGCCCGCCGCCGGTCTTGACAGTGTGCCCGCGGCCGCGCGAGCGGCGCAGCGCTCGGTCATCCGGCACACACGACGGTTCCGGTGGATCGCCCTCGGGGGAGGGGCTGGAATTCTCGCAGCCGTCGCCGCAGGCGTCTGGGGGCTGAGTCGGCTCGCAGCGTCCTGGTTGTAGCGGCGGGGTGGGGTGCGCCGCGTAGAATACTGAGAGGCGAATGCCGCTTTTTTCGCCACAGGTGGAGCTTCGGGCAGCCGAACAACATGGAATGGTGGTGCACCCGTGAACCTCGATCTCAGCAGTGGAGGATTCGCCGTCCTGGGGGCGATCCTCGGCATCTGGGGGCTCGTCGCGTTTGTGTTCTTCCTGTGGTACCTGTGGGCGCTTTCGAAACTGTTCCCGTATCTGGGGCTGCCGAGCAGCCACGGCTGGATCCCGCTGTGGAACCAGTGGCAGTTGATCAACCGCGCCGGGCTCCCCGGTTGGGTCGTCCTGCTCGTTGTCGTTCCTGGACTCGTGGTCGTCGGGATTGTGTTCAGCATCATGGCGGTGCACCGGCTCAACAAGGAATTCGGAAAGGACGCCTCGTACACGGTGCTGGGTGCGTTCCTGCCCCCGATCTGGGCGATGCTGCTTGCAAGCCACATCTCTGACGGGATGTACGCGGGGGCGAGCGTCTACACGGGGCAGTCGGCCTTCCCTCCGCTCGCACCGCACCGCTCCGCGTCCGCCTGGCCCGAGCCGGTTGCGCCCGGCGAAGCGCGCCCTGTGGCACCGGGCACACAGCCCGCAACGGAACACCCGCAGGACCCGCAGGTGGCCGAAAATCCCGCGTGGCAGGGGCTGCCGCCGGTCCCGCAGCTGCCCCCTCCAGGAGTCGCACCTCCCGCAACTCCCGGCCCGCAGCCAGCGGTGAATCCCCAGGGAGCGGTGACACCTCAGGATCCGCACGCGATGAACGACTGGGGCTTTAGCCGCACGACCGAGGGCAACTTCGAGCGACTTGCCGCGGAGGAAGTCGCCGCCCGACCCGCTCCGCCGCTCGGGGCGTCCCGTGCCGCGGAGCCGTTTGCCTGGCCCGGGGATACCGCCGACCCGCCCCGCGACGCTGCGGCCGAGTACGCGGCACTTCCGAGCGCTGGCCCGAGTGCGGAACCCGTGAGGGCAGCCGACCCCGAGCCGGGGAGTGAGGCACCGGCACACGTGGCAACTGCCGCAGAGCCGGATGCAGCGGACGTCACACCTGCAGCGGCACTGCCCGTTGCCCCGGAGCCCGCAGAGCGCCTCGCGCCTGCGGTTCCCGAAGACGCTGGCCCCTCGATTTTCGACCTCGACCCGGTGGCCGCACCGATTGTGTCTGCCGAGCCGGTGCCTGCGCTGCAGGCACCGGAGCTGCCGGATCTCGCGCCCGAGACCCCCGTTCCTCCGGTGGAGACGGCGCCGACCGTGGGTGAATGGGATGACAATGTCGACGACCGTACTGTGGTTGTGTCCGCACCGATCCGATGGGGCCTGGAGCTCCCGGGCGGTGAGGTCCTCGAACTTCTCGGAGACGACCTGATTGTCGGGCGCAAACCGGAGCGGATGGACGGGGCAGAATTGCTTTCTCTCGCGGACCCCACGCGTACAGTGTCCAAGTCGCACGCGCGCCTGCGCTTCGATGGTGAGGGGTGGTCGGTGGAGGACCTGAACTCCACGAACGGACTCTCCGCCGCCGACGATTCGGGCACCCTGACCCCGCTCGCGCCGGGTCAGGCCCACGCGGTCCCAGAACGGATGGTGCTGGGTACCCTCGAGGTTCGTGTGCGACCGCTTGAGCGTGGGGAATTGCTGTAACTGGATACGGGACACCCTCGCTCCGGGGCGTCGCTGTGAGCGAAGCTGAGTGAACACCCGGCAAATGAGCTGCCCGCACTCAGCTTCGAGCGCGTAGGGTGAGGCCTGTTGGCGTGGTGATGTTCTGCGCCGGGGAAGGGCGTTCGAGTGAAGGTCATTAGCTACAACCTGCGGAAAAATCGCGCGGTCACCGAGATCGCAGCGCTTGCCGAGGATCACGAGATCGACGTGCTGTGTCTGCAGGAGGCTGAGGCCGTGGCGCTCCCCGCCGAGTTGGGCGAGCTGCGCCTCGTGCACGCCACGGAGCGGAACCGGCTCGGTCTTGCCATGTATGTGCGCGCAGATCGCTTTGAGACCCGCTCCGCGCACACTTTCCAGCTCAAGAAGTCGCTACACGACAGGCTCCTTGCCCCCGCTCACGAGCGGCTGCTGGGTGCCCGACTCCACGACCGCGCCACGAGTCAGGACCTTGTGGTCGCTTCATTCCACGCGGCCCCGTTGACCGCGCTCAATTCCTTGCGGCGGCATCAGATTCACGCCGCTCTCGGTGAGCTGCGCGCCCTCGGTCCGGGCCTGCCCGCGCTGATGGTGGGCGACTACAACTACCCGGTGTTCAAGGGGCGGCTCGACACCGAGATGCGCGACCACGGCTACGAACTGAGCCTGAGTGACAAGCGCACGTACACGCGCTACAAGATGTTCCGCGGCCACTTCGACTTCGCCACCTCGATGGGCCTCGATATCGAGAGCGTGTCCACCCTCGGCCGTGGCCTCTCGGATCATCTCCCGATCCTGATCTCTGCTGGGCTGAGCGCCGAGCGCGCGCCAGTCGCCGCCTAACGCCCGGCCCGTGCCAGCTCACCCTTCAGTGAGCTGGCACGCTGCTCAGACGGCGGGTGCGAGGCCTGGGTGAGCGGGTGCTGCCTCCACGCGCGTGCGTGGGCCGAAGAGCACAACGCCCGCGGCGGCAAGGATGAGGAGCGCCGAGCCGAGGAGCATCAGCTGTTCCGCGGTGCTGAGTTCGAATCCGCCGGTTTCGACCGGTGCGGGAAGGAGCCCGCTGAGCTGGGTGGGGTCCTCATCAACGAGTCCGGCGGGGGCCGCAGACTTCGCGGTGCCGGGCACGACGACCTCGACCCACCCGGCGAAGGAGTTGTCGGCCGCAGTGAAGGCGAACTGGTACTTGCCGCCGGTGAGGCGTGAGATATCCACGCGGAGTTCGCCGTCACTGTTGGCCCGGATCCAATCGATTGCGGTCTGCTGCGGGTAGACGTGGAGGAAGAACCAGTCGCCCGGCTTTGTCTGCGGAATCGTGATGTACGCGATCCCCTCGGCAACTCGCACGGTGACGCCGCCGGCGTTCGCCTGTGTCAGCTCCCGCGCCGACCCGACTGGCGGATCTGGTTTCGTCTCGGGCTTCGGTGCGGCCTGGTTCCCAGGCGCCCGTGCGGCCCCGCCGCCAGAGGATGCGGGCTGCTCGCCACCCGGCGTGTGGGTGGGCTGCACAACCGGGCCAGGCGCGGGAGTGGGCGTATCAGTGGGCTTCACCGGTGGCTTGACGGGTGGCTTAACGGGCGGGTCCACTGGCGGCGTGACCGGTGGCTTGACGACCGGTGGCTTGACGACCGGCGGCACCGGCAATCCGATCTCAGGTTCGGGGGCTTGAGAGGCGGCGGGGGCTGCCCAGCGCACGGTGTTGAGGAGCAGCTGCACGCCACCCGGCGACCAGTTGCGGGCGTCGATCGCCGAGGAGGTGCCGTGGAGCGCAAGGTACGCGTGCCGGTTATTCGCGCGCTGGTCAACTGCGAGCCCGGTGCCGAGAGCCTCGGTGCTCGTGCTCTGGGGCTCGACCGAGGTGTCGGTGTACTGCATCACGGTCTCGGCGATCACCGTCGGCGCGGTGCCTCGGAGTGAGTCGAACCAAGCCGCCCACTTGGTGCCCGCGGTCGCCGAGTTCTGGACGATCACTGATCCCACCCCAAATGCTTCGGGGCTCAGGAGCCCGCCCGCCAGGATCTCGTGATCGGCGGTGACGCGGTAACCAACGCTGCTTGCGGAGCGGTCGCCAGCCGAGTTCCGGGTGGCCGGGTCGCCGATGGTCCGCTGCAGCGTGGCGATGCCGCTCGCCTCGGAATCGCCGAGATCGAGCCAGATGATGCCGGATCCCGAGGCGTCCGTCGCCGCAATCGCCGCGTCGATCTGCGCCCGCGACACGGTGCCGGCGGGAGCGTCCCAGAGCACAGCGTCGTACGTGCCGAGCTCGGCGGGATCGGCTGGCACCGTGGCGCGGGATTCGGCAACGAAGCCGTTGTCGGCGAGGAGTTCGGCGGTGCTGCCGCCGGAATCACCGAGCACAAGCACTCGGCTGAGGTCTGCGAGCCGGAACGACACCGTTGTGGTGAGCGCCGCCCGCACTGGCGCGGGGGCCGAGAGTGCCTCGGCTTTGCCCTCGGCTGCGACGCGCACGCGGTACTCGCCCACGGGCATCGCGTCGAAACGGAATGCGCCGCGCGCGTCCGTTGTGGTGGTGAGTTCGATGCCGGCGATCGACACTGCGGCACCGGCCACGGGTGCAGATGTAGCGTGATCCACAACGGTTCCGCTCAACGTCCCGACCGTGATCGGGTCCAGCGGCAGCGAGAGCTCGGTGAACCCGGTTGCCGCCACGGTCACGACCGCGGTCTGCGCAGTGGTGAATCCGAAGCGCTCGGCCGTCAGGGTGTAGTTTCCGGGGGCGAGTCGGGCGGTGAAGCGGCCCTGCGCGTCTGTGTTCCAGGTCTCGCCACGGTCACCGTAGCTCACGGTCGCGTTCGCGATGGGGGCACCGGTGCTCGCGTTGACGACCGTGCCCTTCACACCCGAGTCACCCAACACCGCGCTGATGGCGGCGTGCACATCGATGCGGCCGCTGCCGTAGCCGATGTCGGGGCCCGCTGCGGGATCCGGGTGCCAGGCGGTGCGCTTGAGCGCATCCTCGATCTCGGTCACGGAGAGCCCGGCCTGCGCGGATCTGATGAGTGCGACGGCACCGGCGACGTGAGGCGTGGCCATGGAAGTGCCGCTCGACTCACCGAACTTGCCGCCCGGCATCGCCGAGAACACCTTCACGCCCGGAGCAGAGATATCTGGTTTCACATAGCGTTCGGGCCACCCGAACTCCTGCGTGATCGCGCGATCCCAGGTCAGCACACCGCCGCTTGACTGTCCGTCGACGAGATCGTCGGCGTTGGTCATGCCGACCGCAACGGCGTCGAAGTAGTTGCCGGGGGCGGAGGTTGTGCCCGCTTTGTTGCCAATGGCGACCGCGGGGAAGATTCCCGCATCGCGGACGTTGCGGATCGCGCGTGCCAGGTCCGGTTCGAAGCCGCTCGAGCCGAGTGACATATTGATGACGTCTGCCGGGCGCCCGGCGGGCGCACCCGTGCCGTCGGTGGGGGCCATGACCCACTCAAGGGCGGCGAGGATCTTTGCCGCACTGCCGCCGCCGCTCAGGACGTTGGCGGCCATGAGCTCGGCGTCCGGGGCGACGCCAATGCTCGTGCCCGAGGCGGTGCCTCCGAGTACGGTACCGGCCACGTGGGTGCCGTGCGACCCGGGATCCGTGGGCTTCGTGACCAGGGGCTTCCCGCTCCGGTCAAAGTTGATCCAGCCGCCGGGGTATGACGGGTCGCCGGTACCGCGGCCCACGAGGCGTGCGCCGATGTCCGGGTGCGTCGCGTCTACTCCAGTGTCAAGGACCGCGACGCGCACGCCCTGCCCGCGGGCACCGAAGTCGCGCCACGCGTCGTCTGCCGAGATCTTCTCGATCCCGTAGGTGACGGGGATTTCGGCGGCAGCGAGTGCTTCGGTTTCGGCATCAGCCGCGGCAGCTGCAGCATCGGCTGCAGCGACAACCGCAGGGTCGAGCGTGACTTCGTTTGGTAGTGGATCCTCGGGGATGAGGTCGTCGAGCGGCTCAATCGTAAAGTTCGGGGTGACCTCGATTGCACCGGGGAGCGCCGCGAGTCGGCTGAGCACCCGTTCGCTGGGGGCCGCGGAAACAAGTACCGCGCTCGTGATCCAAAACCGGTTCAACACTTCGACGGAACCGTCCGCGGTGAGGGCTGAAAGCTCCCGGTCGATGCGGTCCCAGCGCGCCTCCGCGTCACTTTGCAGTGCCACGGCGGCGAGTTCCGGATCGCCCTGTGCCGCCGGAGCCACGCCGGGATCGGCGAAGTACACGAGGAGTTCCACGCGGCCGGTGTGGTCGTCGACCCAGGCCTCGCTCGGCGGCTGCTCCGGCGAACCCACCTCGGTGGCCTCCGGGGAGGCAAGCGTGGTCGACGCGGAGTCGCCGATGGGTAGATCGAGCGCGTTGCGGAATGGGCTCGGCCCTGCGGTGTCAAGATATTCCGTGAGTTCCGGGCTGAGGTGTGCTGCCGCGGTGGTGTCCGGGCTCTCGAGTACCGCGTTGTGTGCCGCATTCGGCGCGATGTTCCCCGCCGTCGCCTGGTCCGCCGGGAGAGCGAAGCTCAGAGCGAGAACGGCACAAAGGAGCGGGGCAATTGCCCCGGTTCGGCCGCGCGCGGACCTGGCGCGTGCGGTCCTCGAGGGGCGGGTGGTCTGGTGTGACATGAGTCCTCGGAAACTGTCGATGACAACGATGGGGTGGAACATCTGATGAAGTTTAGGTTAGTCTAACCAAAGCTCATTCCCAAAGATCAGATGAAAGTAAGCCGTGCCTTATTCAACCTTCTCCGAACGGTCGGCGCACACTCGACGCTGGACCGTCTGCATCGCATCCGCACTGATTCTCGCGCTGAGCGGGTGCGGACTCATTGTGGGGGACGGGCCGAACGTCGCCGACGTGGCCAACGCGTCGGAGGCGAGTCCCCGCACATTCACCGGCCCCGACACGGCGCTCCTCGAATCCAGTGACATTGTTCCGATCACCACGGACCCGCAGCCGACCCTTCCGGTCGAGTTCACCGGGCTCGACGATGTGAGCGTCACGATCGACGACACGAGCCGAATCCTGGCGCTTGATGGCACCGGGAGCATCGCCTCGATCGTGTTTGGTCTCGGGTTTGGGCCGAACGTGGTGGGGCGCGATCTCACGACTGGATTTGAGTCCGCGAAGGATCTGCCGCTCGTGATGAATAACCACACGCTGAACGCGGAGTCGATCCTGGCGCTGAATCCGACCCTTGTGTTGACGGACTACAGTGTGGGTCCCTACGACGTCCAAATGCAGATCCGGAATGCCGGAATCCCCGTGGTGTTCTTCGATCCCGCTGAGGACTTCGACTCGATCCCACGCCTCATCGGGGACGTCGCAACCTCACTCGGCGTGCCCGAGCTCGGCGACGACTACATCGCCGATTACGAGCGGCGGCTCGCAGATACCCTCGCGCGTATCGACGCGGTGGTCCCTGTCGCGGACGAGGACAAGGTTCGCATGGTGTTCCTGTATATGCGAGGCCGAGCGGGTGTGTATCACCTGTTCGGGAACAACCCGGATGGGACGACCGGGGCCGCCGGCGTCATCATTGAAACCCTGGGGGGGATCGACGCCGCAGGCGAGAACGACTGGGAAAGCGGCGCGCTGACCGCGGAGGGCCTGCTGAAACTCGAGCCGGATCTGTACCTCATGCTCACCCTGGGCCTGGAGTCTGTGGGGGGAGTCGAGGGACTCATGACCGTGCCGGGCGTCGACCTAACGCCCGCGGGTGAACGGCAGCGCGTCGTCGACATGAGCGACTACGAGATGTTCACGTGGGGGCCGCGCACGCCCGAAGTTCTCACAGCCCTCGCGGAGTCCGTGTACCGCGTCAAGCTCGATGAGGTGGAACTGCCATGATCGAACGCACTGACGCTCGCGAGGATACTGACGCTCGCGAGGATACTGACGCTCGCGAGGAACTCGACACCGTCGATCTGCCCGAAGTCGCGACCGGATCGCTCGCCCTGCCCCGGGTTCTCGACTATGAGACGGAGCGGGCCAAGCTCCCCACGTCAAACGCGCGTCGCGCCACCGTACTCTTCATCGTGCTCGGGGCGGGACTTGTGGTCGCCACCCTGATCGCGGCAGCACTCGGGCAGATGCAGATCCCCGTTGTTGAGGTGATCGGGTCGCTCTGCCGCCGTGCCGGTCTGAGCTGCGGGGCGGACGCATCTCACGTCAACACCGACGCGGTGCTGTGGGAGGTCCGATTCCCGCGAGTGGTGCTCGCCGTGCTCGTCGGAGCCGCGCTGGCGTCAGCCGGGGCGATCATGCAGGGAGTGTTTGGTAACCCGCTTGCGGATCCCGGCGTCGTCGGTGTGTCCTCGGGGGCCGCGATCGGCGCAAGTCTCATGATCGTGACCGGTCTTGCCGCGGGCAGCACATTCGCGATCCCGCTGGGAGCGTTTGTGACCGGCGTGATCACGGCACTCGTGGTGTACTCGATCTCCCGGTCTCGGGGCCGGACGCAGGTCATCACACTGATCCTTGTTGGCGTCGCGGTCAACGCGTTCGCGGGTGCGGCGTTGGCCCTCATGACGTTTTCCGCGACGACGAACCAGCGCGAACAGATCGTGTTCTGGCAGATGGGAAGCCTCGCCGGCGCATTGTGGGACTCGGTGGTGACGGTGCTGCCGTTGCTCGCGGTCGGCCTGGTACTCGCCTTCGGGATCGCGGGAAAGCTCGACCTGCTGAGCCTCGGAGATGACGCCGCGCGGCACCTCGGCCTGAACATCGAACGGCTCCGGATCTTCGCGATCATCATCGTGGCCGTACTCACGGCCACCGCCGTCGCGTTTGCCGGAATTATCGGCTTTGTCGGCCTCGTGGTGCCCCACGTCATCCGAATGGTCATGGGCCCCGGCCACAAAGTGCTTGTCCCCGCGAGTGCACTGGGCGGGGCGCTCCTCCTCGTTGTCGCCGACACCTTCGCCCGAACCGCCCTGCCGTATGCCGAGCTCCCGCTCGGCATGATCACCGCGCTGGTTGGCGGACCCTTCTTCTTCTACCTCATCAAGAGCAGCAGCGCATCGCGAAACGGAGGCTGGTAATGCCCGCGAACGTATTCCGATGGCCGCGCACGCAGGTGGTCCCGCCCGCGCCAAGCGCGCCCGGCACCCCCATCCTGCGGGCACGCGGGGTGGCCGTGACGCTCGGCGGGAAATCAATCGTCGAGGCGATCGATCTGGATGTCCACGCCGGGGAAATCGTCGCCATCATCGGTCCCAACGGTGCCGGGAAGTCGACGCTACTGGGAGCGCTCGCGGGCGACTACGGGTACTCCGGGTCTATCGAGGTGCTGGGCACCGAACTGACCGACTATGCCCAGCGTGACCTGGCACTGCGACGTGCGGTGCTTCGTCAGAGCAATGCCATCAGTTTCCCGTTTTCCGTTGTCGACGTCGTGAAGATGGGGCGGGCTCCTTGGCGCACGATCAGCACCGTTGCGGAAGACGACCACGTCATCGCCCAAGAACTGCTGCGCAGCGACACCTACCGCTTCGCGGAGCGGGCGTTCCCCTCGCTCTCCGGGGGTGAGCGCGCGCGGGTTGCCCTCGCACGCGCGATGGCGCAGCGCACGCCGCTGCTCTTCCTCGACGAGCCGACCGCAGCACTCGACATCAACTATCAGGAGCAGGTGCTCGCGGTTGCACGGCGCTACGCACGCCAGGGCAACGGCGTTGTCGTGGTGCTGCACGATCTCGCCGCCGCGGCTGTCTACGCGGATCGCATCCTGCTGCTTGAAGACGGCGCGGCCCGGATGTGTGGAACGCCGCGAGAGGTGATGCAGCCGGAGCTCCTCAGTGCCGTCTACCGGCACCCGGTACGCGTGCTCACCGACACTGACGGATCACCTCTGGTGATCCCCACACGCTTTTCAGACGATCCGCCGCCGGCGGACCCCGCACCCGTGTCCCCGACTACTCAGGAGGTTCCCCGATGATTACGCGGCTGCTTTCCCCCCAACACGCGCCGCACGCGGTCAGATTCGGCGTCGCGGCCATGATTCTCACCGCGCTGCTCGCGTTCGTGATGCTCGTGGTGACCCCGCAGCCCGCCCACGCGGCCGGACGGGTGGACGTGTCGCCCGCTCCGAGCGCTGACGGTGAAACAACAGTGACGCTCTCGGGCAGCGGATTTCAGTACCTGCCCAACGCACCGGGCGGTGTCTACGTGTCGTTCGGGGTGGTGCAGGATCCCAACACGAACTCGTGGGCGCCGAGCCAGGGCGGCAAATCGGGGGAAACGTTTGGCTACGCCGCAACAGGGGGCACTACGATCCTCGTGAGCTTCGCCGGCGGCTCGTCGGCAGACGCCGCGAACGCGCTGATCGAGGCGGACGGCACCTGGACCGCTCAGATGCGGATTCCCGGGAGCTCGTTCCCCTCGATCTCCGGGAACCCTCACGCCGGTGAGGCGACCGAGGGAGCGACGATTGACTGCCTCCAGGTGCAGTGCGGGGTGATTACGTTCGGCGCGCACGGCATGGTGAACGCAAACAACGAGTCGTTCACACCGGTGAGTTTCATGACCGCCGAGGGGACGCTCGCCTCCGGAACGGCGGGGCAGAACTTCGCCGAGGGCGGTGTCGCACCGGGCACCTCGACCGCCACGGACGATGAGGCAACCTCTGTGGAGGTCCCCGGAACCGGGGAAGCTGCGCCGAGCAGCTCAGGCACCGCGTCCGAAACGAAGCCCTCGGACGCACCGGTCGCCGCTCCCGCACCGCAGACGCAGGACCTGGCGCCGCAGGAATCTGGACTCTCGAGCAGTGGACTCGTCATCGGCGTGCTGGCCTTCGCGGTTGTCGCGTTGCTCGGTGCCGTCGTCTTTGCGCTCGTGCGCCGGGCTCGTGCGGCACGGGCGGCCCAGGCCGCGACCCAGGCCGCCGCCGAGGCACAGGATCCAGCGCCGGGTGATCCGCGCTTCGATGTCCTCCCCGCAGCGGCGGGCAAGGATACCGGCGAAGCTCCGAACCCACAGACCCAGGAAACACAGATCAATGCGGCGGCGGAAGCAATCCGGCACCGGGAAGGAGCGCTGTGAACGCGCACACGAAACCAAGGCTGAGCCGCCGTTGGGCGGCGCTCGGTGCCACCGCAGCGCTCCTCGCGCCCGCGGTGATTCTCGGGGCGGGGGCCCCGGCATTCGCAGAGCCGGGAGCGGCTGCGCCGCAAGCCGCGGCAACGGAGGCTGTCGCCACCGGTGGCACTCTGGAGTGGGGAGTCCGCCAGTCGATCCGCCGGTACCTGGAACAGTTCGGGCACACCGAGGGGCGCATCGCGGCCGAGGACGGCGCGAGTTACGCGAAGGGTGACGCTGCGGCGAAGTTCCCGCTGAAATCGGGAGCAGTGGATCCCGCGGCCGGCACCGCGAAGCTCGAATTCGGCGGTGCTCTCGAAATGATCGGATTCGGGGAGTCCTGGCTGTACTTCACGGATCTTCGGCTCGATGTCGCGGATGGTGCCGCGGTTCTGACCGTCGATCTCATCGAGAGTTACAACGTCAAGACCCGCACGGACGACATCGTGTTGTCCACGTTCCCCGTGAAGAACGGTGATCTGAAGATCACCGGCGATCAGCTGAGCTTCACGAGCGAGGAAGGCCGGTTTGGCGCAGACATTGGCGTGACGCACCTGCCGTCATACGGCGGGCCGACCTACGCGGCACCGAATGACTACACGGACCCGATTACCGTAAGGCTCGGGTTTGGCACCGACGGCAGCGTTGATCCCGGTCCCGGGACCGATCCAGGAACCGACCCCGAGGTGCCCGAGACGGGCCCGTATGGGACCAGCACCGGCACGGCATACTCTGACACCGCAGCGCAGATTCGTGTTTCGCCCGGCTACGCGGTCACCGCGGACGGCAGCACGAAGCTCACGGTGAGTGGCACGGGCTTCGACCCCGGAACGGCGAGCGCGCCCGCGAACATCTACGTCGGCATCGGGACGATGGACGATCCCTCAAAGCCTGAGGCGTGGCGCCGCAGCCAGGGCGGTGTGAGCGGCCCCCCTGGCTTCGGGGACTACACCTACGGCCTGACCCGACTCGCGGTGAGCCATCATGACGACGTCGGAGAGCTCGCGGACGCGACAATCGACGCGAACGGAAGCTGGTCGTTCACAATGGAGGTGCCGGGGAAGAACATTCCTGGTTTCTTCGGCGATCAGATCGACTGCGTCGCGAAGCAGTGCGGGATCTTCGCTTTCGGCGCACACGGCAACGTGAAGGCCGTCAATGAGGCCTTTACGCCAGTGTTCTTCGACGGCCAGGACCCCACAGGGTGGCCTGATCGGGACGGCGATGACGACGGGAACACCACTCCTCCTGTGGTGGTGCCGCCTGTGGTCAAGCCCCCAGTAGTGACCCCGCCCGGAGCGAAAGAATGTACCCCGAACGGGAGCTCGACTGGTCGCAACGCCGAGGGTGCCGTGCTGGAGGTCACGCCGGCCAAGTGCCTCGGCGACACCAACCAGAAGGTGACACTGAAGGGGACCGGGTACCCGACCTCCCGCGACGGAGCGACCTTCGGCGGACTCTACGTGCTCTTTGGCTGGGTAGACCCGAGCGAGCCGAACTGGGCCCCGACGATGGGTGGGGCAAGCGGCAAGACGTTTACCTACGCGAACGACGGCAAGCCGTCCGGAACCTTCCAGCAGATGGTCAACTTCCCCGGGAACACCACGGGGCCGGGGATGCCGACGATGGACGACAAAGGGAACTGGACAATGGAGCTGCCGATCGAGAAGTCGCAGTTCACGAGCGCCCAGGCCAAAGAGGTCGACTGCATCAAGATGACCTGCGGGATCATCACCATTGGCGCGCACGGACTGCCACTCAAGGGCGGCGAGGTGTTCACCCCGATCTACTTCACCGCTGACGAGAAGGAGACCGGCACGGAGAAGCCGGACGGTGGCGATGCGAAGCCGATCGCGAACCCAAACGCAAACACCCCGACCGGCGGCGGCCAGCAGCCCGCTGCGAACACCCCGAATACCCCGAACGCTGGGGCGACTGGGCCGCTCGCGAAGACCGGTGACGAGGCACTACGCGGCCTGATGTTCGGGGGCGTGCTGATGCTCAGCGCCGCAGCGTTTGCCTTCGCGATGCTGCGCCTGCGCCGACCGACGGTCACGGCCACCACAGAGTTGTAACTGAAGTGTGGGCCGGGGGCGCAGCCACGCCCCCGGCCCACTGAACCGGCGCCTGAAGCGCCGACTCCCCAATGCAAGAAAGGGAATCATGAAAGTATCACGACCGCCGCTGGGAAGCGGCGTCCCGACGAGCCGGAGGCGACGCCTCGCCGTCGCAACAGCGCTGGGCACCGCGTCCGCGCTTGTGTTCTCTGGGTTGATCACGAGCCCGGCGCTCGCCGCACCGAACGGGGAGGCCACCGGGACGGGAACGAACTCGGTGGACTGGAGCCCCACACTGCGGGTCGCCCCGGGCTTTGAACTTGATCCGGCGAATGCGAATACCCTCAGCTTGACCGGTTCCGGTTACGCCACGACAAACGCATGGGGCGCGACCTTTGGCGGTGCCTACATCCTGTTCGGTGTGGTCAACCCCCAGAACGCCGAAGACTCAGGAAGCTGGGCACCCTCGAAACGCGGAGTGAGCGGCAAGCACTACGACTACGCCGGCGGTGCCGGTACCAACCAGATCATGGTGAACTACCCCGGCAACGTTACCGAGCCCGGATCGCCGTATATGGACGAGAACGGCGACTGGGCTGCGGAATTCACGATCCCCGGCCCGCAGTTCACTTCACAGGCAGGCAATGCGGTCGATTGCTTTGTCCAGGAGTGCGGCGTAATTACAATCGGAGCGCACGGCCAGGCGCAAGCCGGCGTTGAAGTGTTTACCCCGGTGACCTTCGCCCAGTCCGCGACGATCGTGACGCAGCCCGTTGACGCAACCGTCACCGCGGGCGGTGACGCGGTGTTCACCGCCGAGGCATCGGGTGCCCCGGCCCCGAGCGTCCAGTGGCAGTCGCGCGCTTCGGAGTCCGAGGAGTTCGCGAACATCGAGGGCGCGACGGCGACGACACTGACCCTTGCCGCCGTCGCTGCCTCCGCTACCGGGACGCAGGTGCGCTTGGTTGCGACGAATGACGCAGGAAGCGCGACGTCGAACGCCGCGACCCTCACGGTGAATGCCCCGGCAACCGCGACCACGACAACCGTCGCGGCGCAGACAGTCGGGAGCTACCCCACAGACTTCGCGGGTCAGGACGTCGCAGTATCTGCGACAGTTGCGCCCGCCGAGGCCGTGGGCACTGTCGAGTTCTTTGCGAACGGGGCGAGCCTCGGCACCGCCGACGCAGCTGCGGGTACCGCCACGCTCACCACGAAGGCTTTGACGGGTGGCGCACAGCAGGTCAAGGCCGTTTTCACTCCGGCTGACGCCACGGTGTTCGAACTCTCCGAGTCAGCAGAGCGCACCTACCGGATCGTGGATCTGGCACCAGCGGTTCCCGCGATC
Organism: Leucobacter sp. 7(1); assembly: GCF_900163635.1. Taxonomy (GTDB): domain Bacteria; phylum Actinomycetota; class Actinomycetes; order Actinomycetales; family Microbacteriaceae; genus Leucobacter. The sequence goes on from NZ_FUID01000026.1 coordinate 229,192, forward strand.
GCGCAGGGCGCGACGACCCGGAGCATCGCAAACGCGGAGTTCCGGTGGTCCGTCGCGAACTGGATGAGCTTCGGCAGCGGTCCCGCAAAGCAGGTGCTCAGCGGCGAGGAAGTCACGCTCGCTCCGCTCCCCGAGGGCGCAACCGCGACGGATCGTGCCAACCAGGAGTTCGTCTTCTCTGGCGGAACCGGTTCCGAGGATGCCGCGGGCAACCGTGTCGTTTCCTTCGACGGCACCGTCCGTCTGACCTCGGGGCTGATGCCGCGCTGGGATTTCAGCAACCCGAGCGTACACACGAACGCCGCGGGTGACGGGTACATCACGGCTGACGCCGCGATCACCTACTTCGGGAGCGAAGTTGGTGGTGAGGATGAAACCTTTACGCCAGGCCGGATCGTCATCTCGACGTTCCGTGGTGGTGCGTTCACTGCAGAGGGTGAGACCACTCGTCTCGCAGCGACGCCGCTCTTCGAGGGTCAGGTCGCCGCGGGCACCTGGGCGGGCGAGTTCTCCGGAGCCACGTTCACAAACGAGTTCCTGCAGTACGTCAATAGCGGCGTGCGCTCGTTCCTGCTGCAGACCGGCACGACCGGGTCGAACCTGACCAAGCCTGCGCTTCCGGTGAGCCTCTCCTTTGCCTCGACCGAGGTTGCGGCGCCGGCGCTGACCGTATCCCCGAGCGGGGAGCTGCCGCGCACGAGTACCGACGTAACGATCTCGGGCACCGGAATTGACGCCTCGGCGATGACCGCGTGGGGCACCCCCCAGCCCGCTGGCGTCTACGTGTCGCTGGGCTGGATCGCGAACGGTGGGTGGAAGCCTTCCGAGAGCGCCGCGTCGGACACCCGCGTTGCGGTTGCGACGCGCTGGGTGCAGGAGACCCAGGCCACCGAGGGTGACTACGTCCAGTGGACGCGCGGCGCGAACGACCGCGCAAGCTTCAGCTTCACGCTGCCGGGCATCACCTACACGGATGTCATGGCGAAGAAGCCCGCGGGCGACTACCGCCTGGCCGTCTACGCGATCGGTGCGGGCGGTGTGCGGCAGGCGATCAACGAACTGTCGGTCGACCTGAAGTTCGTTCCGGAAGATGGCAAGCCGCCGATCAAGCCGCCGGTGAAGGTGCCGTTTACGGATATGAAGCCGGGTGACAAGTTCTACAAGGAGATCGCTTGGATGTTTGAGGCGAAGTTGTCGACGGGGTCGAAGCAGGCAGATGGTTCGGTGAAGTACTTGCCGAAGCAGAATGTGTCGCGTGAGGCCATGGCGGCGTTCTTGTACCGTTTGGAGGGTGCGACGTATCAGGGTCCGAAGGTGTCGCCGTTTGCTGATCTGAAGCCGGGTGACAAGTTCTATAACGAGATCACGTGGATGTATGCGGAGAAGATCTCGACGGGCACGAAGCAGAAGTCGGGCAAGCCGAAGTTCATGCCGAAGAGTCAGATCACGCGTGAGGCGATGGCGGCGTTTATGTTCCGGATGGAGGGGCCGAAGTTCTCTGCTCCGAAGGTGTCGCCGTTTGTGGATATGAAGCCCGGGGACAAGTTCTATCGGGAGATTGCGTGGATGCAGGATTCGGGGTTGTCGACGGGCACGAAGCAGCCGTCGGGGAAGCCGAAGTTCTTGCCGAAGAATGCGACGTCGCGTGAGGCGATGGCCGCGTTCATCTACCGCTCACAGCACTAACCCAGCCCGGTGAGTGGGGGTGGCGGGGTGCGAATAGCGCCCCACCACCCCCACTTTTCCGTCTTGATACGAAGGAGACGCGTCACCATGAACGCGCAGCAGACCCAGACCGAATCGCTCTCGACCCTGCTCCGACAGGTGTCGCTCGGCGGTCATCGCCGCAGTGACAGCGAACACGACGTGCCGGAGCCTCGCTACGCCACGGCCTACCTCCGCGGCGGGCTGAACCGAGCCGGGATCGCGGCGCAGGCCGCCCACCACTTCCTCATGTACGAGGCGCTTGAGGCTGCGACAAGCGCGCAGATCGAGCAGCAGGGGACAGACTTCGCCTTCGCGATGCCGGAGCTCCGCCGCCTCCCTGCACTACGCGCAGACCTCGCCCACTGGATCGGGCCAGACTGGGAGCGCGAAGTCCGTGGCCGCTACGCGACACCGGGGATCGAAGCGTATGCGGCTCGCCTACGTGAAGTCGCGCCGATCTCCCTGCCCCACTTCATCGCGCACCACTACACGCGCTACCTGGCGGATCTGTCTGGCGGCCTCATGATCGTCAAGATGTTCCGCGACAGCTACGGCATCACCGGAGAAGATGGGGTGCGGTTCTACGCGTTCCCCGGCATCCCCGATCCGCGCGCCTTTAAGAACACATACCGCGAGCTGCTTGATGCGCAGCCCGTCACCGACGCGGACCGGGCGCTGATCGCCGCGGAGGTACAGCTCGCCTACGATCTGAATAACGCCGCGGGGGCTGATCTGGAAGAGCGCTTCCTGGAGTACCGCGCGTGAACCTTACACGCGTGATCGGAACCTGCGCACTTGTGTGCGCGATGGTCGCGACCCCCGGAATCGCGCTCGCACAGGTTCCCGAGCCTTCCACGGCGGGGCCGGTGACGACAAGGATCAACGACGACGCGAGCACCCCACTCGCCACGGCTGTGCGGGTGGCCCCGCCGGTTGTGGGAACGCGCACTCTCTATCTCCTCGGACAGTCCGCTCCGATCTCAGGCACGGTAACCTGGGCGCCGAGCACCAACACCGAGGTGCTGGCTGGCGAAATGGAGTTCTGGGATGGTGCGACTGCTCTGGGATCGATCCCGGTGACCGGCAGCGGCGGCACCGCGACGGCGACGCTCGAAACCGCGGCCTGGCCAGCGGCCGGGCTGCGCCGGATCACGGCGCGATTCACACCCAGGGATCCGGCGGTCTTTGCAGCGGCGGAGAGCGCGGCGCGCGACTACCGGATCGTCGACACCTCCCGCCTGGTCCCGGACATCGCCCTGACCGGAGGCCCAGTCGCGACAATCGGGAGCACGAGCCTTGAGTGGACCGTGGCGAACATCTGGTTCAGCAATTTCGAGGTCGGCTTTGAACGCGAAGTGCGCTCCGGGGCAGTCACCCTGCCAGAGGCGACCCCCGGCGACACGGTCGCGCAGAAACAGGCGTACTATTTCCGGCCGTTCACGTTCTCCGAGGGCGCGGGGACGCGCGACGCAGCGGGGAACCGCATCATCTCGTACACGGGTGAAGTCCGCCTCACCTCAGGTAGTGCGAACCACTGGGACTTCGCGGATCCGCAGCTGCATATTGCCCCCACCGGCGACGGCTACCTGACGGCAGTGTTCAGCGGCAGCTACGAACTCGGAACAGACGCATTCCCGATCGACCCGGTGCGCGTCACAATCGCGACCTTCTCGGGGGCCCAGATCGCTCCGGACAGTGGCGGGAACGTGGATACCACGATCGAGTTGAACTGGGCCGGTCAAGCCGGAGCGCCCGGAACCTGGGCCCACGACTATGCGGATTCGTTCCCCACAGAGTTTGTGTCTCTGCTGCACCCCGCGATCAACCTGTTCTTCACGCGGAGCAGTGTCGCCACCGACGACTCGAAGATCCCGCACCCCATCCGGCTTCGGTTTACGGAGACCCCGGAAGAAGTTGCGCCGCCGGTGAAGGTGCCGTTTACGGATATGAAGCCGGGTGACAAGTTCTACAAG